>CALRPI020000012.1:0-87211 GCA_943370025.1 Phormidium lacuna HE10JO
CGGAGGGGGCGCAAAACCAGACCTTCCAGCCACTTTGTAAATGATATCTTATATTAATTTACCAATAATTATAAAGTAAAACCATTGAGTAATAATCATTTCATTACCATAGTCGCCTACTCCACTTCCACTCAACCCAGACCTCGACACCTGACCCAGCTTCCGGAATCAAAAACTCCTCCCCGCCCCTTGGCAAATCGATCAATATTGCTAGAAATCAAGTCATAATTAACTGATGAGAGCGATCGCACCTAGCCAAATCAGGATAAAAATCTATGGATATTCCAGCAATTGTCAGACAACAAAGACACTTTTTTGAGCAGGGAACCCCTAGGAATATAAGTTTCCGCAAGCAACAACTCCAGTTATTACGACAGCTAATTACTGAGAATGAAACCTTAATCCTGAAAGCACTGCAAGCAGACCTCCAGAAGCCTTACCTAGAGGGTTATCAGGCAGAGATAGGGTTGTTACTAGAAGAAATTAAATATACCCTGAAACATTTGGGAAGCTGGACAAAGCCCCAAAAAATGCCCACTCCCTTGAGCTTGTTTCCTGCCCGATCGCAAATCATCCATCAGCCCTTGGGTGTGGTGCTAATTATCTCCCCGTGGAATTATCCCTTTCAGTTATTAATTTCCCCCTTAATAGGAGCGATCGCTGCGGGGAATTGCGCCGTCCTCAAACCTTCAGAAATTGCTCCCCATACTTCAGGGCTGATTGCTCAACTAATTCCCCAATACTTTGATGCCCAATATATTGCTGTAGTAGAAGGTGACAAATCAGCAACTCAAACATTACTTAACCAGAAATTTGACCATATTTTCTTTACTGGCAGTACAGCGATCGGCAAAATTATCATGCAAAAAGCTGCCGAAACCCTAACCTCTGTCACCCTAGAATTAGGTGGCAAAAGTCCCTGTATTGTTGATAAACAGACCCATCTTGATTACACCGCTAAGCGGATTGCTTGGGGCAAATTTATGAATGCTGGACAAACCTGTGTTGCCCCAGATTATCTTTTAGTCCACCGAGATATTAAACAAGAACTATTAACCAAAATTCAAGGTTATTTACACGAATTTTATGGTAAAAACCCATCTATTAGCAATGATTATCCCCGGATTATTAATGATTTTCATTGGCAAAGATTAGCTAGTTTAATGAAGGCAGGAAAAATCATTACTGGTGGTCAATCTGACCAGAGCGATCGCTACATTGCCCCGACAATTATTGACCAAGTAACTTGGGCTGATCCAATCATGCAAGAGGAGATTTTCGGACCGATTCTGCCAGTGTTGGAGTATACAGAATTAAGTGAAGCGATCGCCCAAGTTAATGCCCATCCCCATCCCCTAGCTCTCTATTTTTTCTCTGATAATTCTCAACATCAACAACAGGTAATTGACCAAACTATTTCCGGTGGAGTGTGCCTAAATGATACGATTATGCATCTCGCTTCGCCAGAGCTTCCCTTTGGTGGTGTTGGTACCAGTGGCTTAGGTAGCTATCATGGTAAAGCCAGTTTCACTACCTTCTCCCATGCTAAAAGTATTCTGAATCGATCTTTCCTCCTAGATATTGATTTCCGCTATCCTCCCTACAACGAAACCAAAATGAAATTATTGAAATTCTTTCTAGGATAAATCTATGGTTGCCATCTATTCATTAACCCTATTTATCAGTGCTTTCCTCTTATTTTGGGTGCAATTATGGGTAGGGAAATTACTCTTACCTCTCCTTGGAGGGGCGCCGGGAGTTTGGAATACCTGCATGGTATTTTTTCAGGCAATATTATTATTAGGTTACGGCTATGCCCATATTCTGAGTACCCGTTTAACACCCAGATATCAAGCGATCGTCCACACTTTTTTGATCTTAATTCCCCTCACACTGCTACCCTTGGGTTTAACCGTAGGCATCAGTCCTCCGAGTAATAATAATCCCTTAGTTTGGTTGCTAGGAATCCTAATCGTTACTGTGGGCTTGCCAAGTTTAGCGATCGCCACTACTGCACCCTTAATGCAGCGCTGGTTTGCTATAGTCACCAAAAATAGCGATCCCTATTTTCTTTACAGTGCTAGTAATGTTGGCAGCTTGCTTAGTTTAGTTAGTTATCCCTTATTTCTAGAAACTAATTTTAGTTTGAGTCAACAAAGTATCCTCTGGGCGATCGGCTATGGAATTTTAGCCGGGTTAACAGGAGTTTGTGCGATAGTTTTAGGCAGTTTACCATCTAAAAAAAAGCAGTTCCCAAACCTCTCTATACCATCTCCAGAAGTTATTGAAGAAGCTATTATAACTATTGATTTTATCGACACTAAGAATGTCCAGACTATGGGAAATCCTGAATTGAGTGCCTCGACATTCATACCCACAATTATTCCTACCAAAAGTCAACAATTGCGTTGGATCGTCTTAGCTTTTCTCCCGGCTAGCTTGCTACTGGGAACTACGACTTATATCACCACCGATATTGCCGCAGTTCCTTTATTTTGGGCAATTCCCCTAATTGTTTATTTGATAACTTTTATCCTAGCTTTCGCCAAAAATCCTTGGTTTAATCATCAAAAACTTCTGCCTCTACTCCCAGCATTCTTAACTGCCCTAGTTATTTCTTTCCTGCTCCAGATCATGCGCCCGATCGCACTTCTAGTTCCCCTACACTTACTAGGATTATTCATAGTCAGCTACATCTGCCATGGAGAATTAGCAAAAGATAGACCAGAGGCAAATTATTTGACTTTGTTTTATTTCTGGATTTCTGTCGGGGGATTGTGTGGCGGAATATTTAATGCGATCACTTCCCCTTTGTTATTCACTTCGATTCTCGAATATCCTTTAGTTCTCATGATTAGTTTCTTGTTATTACCCAAGTTAATCGACAAGGATTTAGTAGATAAAAATCAACCAACTTTCCGATTTAGTGTGCCTATTAGTCTGGGTTTAATTCTTGCTACCCTAGCTATCGGATTTACCCTCCGTTTTGTCTGGTTAGATTGGCTAGGAATTGCCCTAGTCATGGGGATTTGGGTAGGAGTTTATCAAGCTTTTAATTTAAGTAAAATCCGCTTAGTTGTAGGTATATTAATCTTTAGTTTGATGGGGCAGTTTTCCTTGACTACTATGGGGAAGGTCTTGGTGAGCGATCGCAGTTTTTTCGGAGTCTATCGAGTCGTGAGTCAACAGCAGGGACGATACTATAGTTTATTTCATGGCACAACTCTGCACGGGAAACAAAGTCGTGATCAAAAAAATCAACTAGAACCATTAACTTATTTTTCTCGATCTGGCCCGATCGGGCAAGTTTTTAGTTATATCTCTAGCAAAACCGCCCCTAAGTCATCAGATAAATTATCAGATCAACCAACTCATATAGCTGTTTTAGGTTTAGGAGTGGGAACCCTTGCTAGCTATGCTCGATCGGGGCAGGAATGGATTTTCTATGAAATCGATCCGGCAGTGGTGAAAATTGCTACTAATCCCGAATATTTTAGTTTCCTGACAGATAATTTACAGAATCCAGCTAACCCGATCAAGCATCAAATTATCCTTGGTGATGGTAGATTGCAACTAGCAAGAGCTAACGATAATTATTATGATTTACTCATCATGGATGCCTTTAGTTCTGATGCGATTCCTACCCACTTAGTCACCCTAGAAGCAATCCAGCTATACCTGCAAAAACTCAAAGACAATGGCATTATTGCCATTAATATTTCCAACCGTTTTATTAACCTAGAACCAATATTAACGAATTTATCTCAACAACTAAAATTAGTCAGCTATAGCCAGATCGATCGTACCATCTCACCTGAACAAAAAATCCAAGGAAAAACTGCTTCCCAGTGGATAATCTTAGCTAAAACTCCCGAATCTTTAGGCACTTTAATCTCTGATTCTCGCTGGCATAATTCTAATAAAATGGCTAGTAAGACTAATTCAAAACCTACAGTTTGGACTGATGACTTTTCAGATATTTGGCAAGTTCTCAAATTCAACCATTTCACCAGTGAAAATAGCCTAGAAAATCAAGACTAGGCTTGGTTTTCTATGTGGGCTGAGTGCGGATAAGACGAGGACTGAGAGAAATCGAAGTCCGGCTCTATAGGGCTGATTTCGACTTCTCTCAACCAGCCTTATACCATTTTGCAAAATGGTATTAGAGCTTTTCAGCAACAATACAAATCATGCCATTAATTGTCTCATTCCGAACAATTTCTAATCCTACTTTTTTTAGCTGGTCACAAACCCAGTTTTTATTAATGCGTAACTTTGGATAAGAACTTGTACTTAGCGTCCAGCGATCATCCTCTTTTTGATAAATGAGATCGTAGACTTCTACAACATCTTCACGGTACTCCAAAAAACAAGTAAGAATGGTAGACTCATCGCTCTGGACAGGAATAAAACGTCTTGTTCCCTGCGGCTCCACAGAAACATAGTCACGGAAGGTTAAAATCAATTTTCCATTGGTTGCTAACGCATTCTCAACATACAAAAGTAAAGACTGAACTGCATTGAGTGACTCTAAATGGGTCAATGTGTCGCCCATGCAAACGATAACTTGTGCTTGCTCATCAACATACTTAGAGAAATTCAAAATATCATCATGGACGGTTTGGATAGAAATAAATTTTGCCCGATCGTTCAATTCAGACAAGAGCGTTGCACAGAAATCAACAGCAATCACTGAAAAGCCTAGTTCTGCTAGGGGAATGGATTGAAATCCTGTCCCCGCTCCTAAATCAACAGCTAACCCTCTTGAATGTGAGTCAAGCTGAAGATAGCGAAAAAGTTCGTGATTGCGGTTGATTGCAGCTTCTGGGGTTCCTGCCATCCAACTGTAAATCGAAGCCAGTTGCTGGTCATAGTGGTCTTTTGCTGTATTCATTTTTTAGATGCGACGATTTGACAATAGTTTAGACTAACCTGAGTTTGACAGTTTCTCCAATCCTGATGAGAAGCAAATTATTTTTTCCTGAATTTCAATTTGGCAACAAAGCTATCAGATTTTTATGGGTTTCCATTGAACTCATATTTTACTAAGGAAATAGTTCTGCTGTTTTTAAGGGGGAAGCATTTTGATCCTTAGCAGATAAGATTGGTTCCCCTTGAAGTTGCCAATCTATAGCGAGGTCAGCGTCATTCCAGAGAATAGCCCGATCGTACTCTGGAGCATAATAATTGGTGGCTTTGTAAAGAACTTCTGCTACTTCAGAAAATACTACAAAGCCATGACCAAAACCGGGGGGTATCCACAATTGTCGCTTATTAGTTGCGCTTAAAATACAGCCGACGGATTTGCCAAAAGTAGGCGAACTCTGGCGCAAATCCACCGCCACATCCAGAATTTCTCCTACCACAGCCCGGACTAATTTACCTTGAACCTCTTTGACTTGATAGTGCAAACCCCGCAACACATTCCGGATCGATCGAGAATGGTTATCCTGCACAAATTCCATATCTAACCCAGTCTTTTCTTGAAATCTCCGATGATTATAACTTTCCAGAAAAAAGCCTCGATCGTCCCCAAAAACCTGCGGTTCAATAATTAATACTTCTGGAATTGGTGTAAATATAATTTGCATAATATTTCTTCTAAAATTACCTGATTATAGATTGAGTAAAAGCATCTCTTGCAATACAAAAAATACTCTTATTTTTTGGACTTATCAGAGGCTATTTATAAAGTTTAATTTTTCGTCCCCGGCGGGGACGAAAAATTAAACCTCCTAGCAACTTTACAAATGATCTCTCATTGGTTTCTGAACATAAACTCGGCGATGAACTTCTAAATTCACACAAATTGGTTTAACAAAATCCCAATGGGTAGAGGCTAAAGATAAATTGGGATTGTAGTAGGGATCGCCCGTTTGGATAAATTCCCGCCATCGAGTGACAAACAACAGGGAATCCTCTGGATGAGGGTCATCACCGCTACTTTTACCCCGCGAGTAGGATTCATGGTGAATCAGGGCAGCTTGGGAGCAAAATATCACCCGATAGCCAGCCTCTCTGGTGCGGAGGCACAAATCTACGTCCCCAAACCCCACCGCTAGTTTCTCATCAAATCCCGCCACTTGCTCAAAAGCATCCCGCCGCATCAACAAACAAGCCGCCGTTACCGCCGACATTTCCTTATTCACAAACAATGCCCCAATATAGCCGGGGCAGAGAGTGCCATCGGGCTGAGAATTGAGCATAAACTTGCCGTAGTGTTCCGCCGCCCCAAACATCCCCACTTCCACCCCAGCGTGCTGGAGGATAGTTCGATCGGGATACAGCAACTTTGCCCCAACAATCCCCACATCTGGCTGCTGCCCTAGTTCCACCATCCGCTCCAACCAATCTATGTGGATGGCTTCAATATCGTTGTTGCAAAATAAATAGTGGCTATATCTTGATCGATCGATCTGATTCACCGCCCAATTATTAATAGCTGAAAAATTAAATATGCCCTTGTAATGTAGAACTTTATGTTCATTCATTAAAGATTTAAAATATTTAATAGACTCTGGATCATCAGAATCATGATCAATCAGAATAATATCGTAGGCAATATGTTTAATAGTCTGTTGCAAACTATCAATACATTGACGAACTAATGCACCATGATTCTTAGTGGGAATAATAATCGCCACCCGTTGCTGAGGCTGCAATTTATACCTAACTTGAAAGTAGTTAAAACTTACTCCATCCTCTACTTGAGCTAATTCTTGACAGCGATCTAAATGTGCTTGCAAAATCTGTTTAGATACATCCATTACTTGCTGCATTTTCCGAGAACCAGTGCTAGTACTATGAATTCGCCAGAGATAAATAACTTGAGGAATATGCACTATAGTGCTTGATTGCTCGACTGCTCGGAGAATCAGGTCATAATCCTGAGAAATTTCTAAATTGGGATTAAATCCGCCAATCTTTCTTAATAAATCTGTCCTAAAACCAACAAAATGAATGATATAGGGATGCGATCGCAAATACTCCAAGGAAAACATGGGGCGATAGGTGAAAGTGTTGATTTTTCCTTGGGCATCCATGATTGCCTCATCGGAATAAATCATGTCTGGATCATCACCAATGATTGCTTCAGCCACCCGGAATAGAGCTTCTTCCGTAATCAGATCATCATGATCCATCAGCATCACAAATTCTCCAGTTACTAACTCCAGTGCCTGATTAGACACAAGGGCAACGCCACTATTTTTTGTCAGAAAATGCACTTTAATCCGATCATCTTGAGCAGCATATTCCTGAAGGATTTTCTGGACATGGGGAGATGGAGAAGCATCATCAACAATACATAATTCCCAGTTGGGATATAGCTGCGATCGCACCGAAGCGATCGCTTCTCTTAGCCATTTCTCTGGAGTATTATAAACAGGAATAATTATAGAGATTTTCGGTTGATAACTGAATTGACCAATTTTCTTTTTGATCATCGGAGCTATTCGCCGTGAGAATTTGCGCCGACTAGCTAACCAAATAGAATTATTATTTAAGAAATATTCATAGTAATAATATCTAACTTTAATATTGATAGAGTTATTAATAGCTGCGATTCCTCCCCGCCGCCAAACCCGATATACTTTCTTGAGTATTCGGGGTATAAATAGCACCACATCCCTAAGTTTCTTCATTAATTACTATTGTTCGTTAGTATTCTTAACAAGGTAATGATTTGGAGATAAAATTTTCATCACATTGCGGTGGACATCTTTACGATTTAGAACTATCAGCCTTTCTGAGAATGACAATAAACTCCATCCCATTTTTCTGAACTAGTTCAATTTCAAAATCCATTGATAATTGCTGTTTGCTATATAAAAGCAATTCTAAAAATTCAACTTGAGTCCAGACATGAAAGTGAATACTATAATCAATTTCCACTAAATGTTTGACGTGCTTTTCTATCTGCTCTTCAGGAACTTTATTGACTAATCTAGCCCATTCTGCAAAGTGGCTGAGCTTGGACGATTCTGCCCCATGATGATATTCCTGAACTAAATGATCAAGGGTGGTCACTGGTCGATCGCAATCAAAGGTATACCGCTTATCTGGCACTGCGAGGTAGAGAATTCCCTCCAGTTTCAAGACTCGCAAATGGTTCTCGATCGTCCTCAGCGGATTTTGGCAATGTTCAATCATATGATTCGCAATCACAAAATCTTGAGAGTTATCCGCGATCGATAACAGTGATTCTCCATCATCGATAATATCAACTTCCACCAAAGGGCTATTTGCCAGTTCTGGATATTGTTTTCTGAGGTCAGTCACCGATAGGCGATCGACATAGCGCACCCTCGCCTGTTCTGGCACTATTAAGGGAGAATGTAAAGCTCCTACCTCAATCCCATCTCCAGATAAATAGGTATCAGCAACATGCTTGCGGGTTATATGAAAATCTATTTCTGGTTTGTGATTTTCTTCTACTGAATCAGACTTTTTTTTTGCTGTTTCTGGAGGTTTTTCTAAAGGTGTTTCTAGAGATACTGGAGTTGATTTGCCTGAGCGAATAGCAGTAATGGCAAAAGAGGGACCATTAGGATGATTTGGTTGATCAAAATTGATGCGTAGATCATCAAATCCAAAGTAGCGGAGACAATCTAAAATATCTTGACGAGTCATCCAATAGCTAATGGGGGCATTGCCACCACAAAAACCCGACCACCCTAAAGCTGTTTTATATTCTTGGCGATATAGTTGATGCTTAAATCCTTGGTATTCTCCTTGAATTGGCTCACTAAACTTGTGGGATAAATTGGGATCAGCAGAAATTATTTTGTGGTCATAGTAGTGTGTCCAAAGAAAAATATATTGAGTACAACGACTAGTTAAAAGAGCAATTAATTCGGCTGGTTTTTGCATATGATACAGAACACCACTGGCAATACAAGCTTCAAAAGATGCGCCTTTTTGTCCTAGGTATTCCATAAAATCTCCACAGAGAAAATTTGCTTTCTGGAGTTTTAATAATTCTTTGACCACTAAACATTTAAGATAGGAGCGAGTATTAGCTTCGATCGCCGTAATTGCATCTGCTCCAGATTTCTCTAACAAATAGGTATGCCCCCCTTCCAGAGGTCCCAATTCCAGGATAGATTTTCCGGTAACTCCGCCAATTTCTGCGATGAACCATTTGATCCGAGGATCGTCAAATAGTAGAGCCGATCCTGCTGATAAATTATGGAAAGGTGGTGGTAGTTTGGAAGACCATTCTCCTTGAAAAATATCCAGAGCATTTTGTGGGTCTGGGGCAGATTTAATATAACTATCTAAGATAAAAGAAGTGGTTTCTGGTGATGACATAGGCTCAGGTAAGTTTTAGTTTGTGTGTGGGCGGCGATGCCGCCCACACACAAACTATTGTATTTCTATATTTTCATACTATAATCCTCTCGATCGAGGGTTAAGTTGACACTATAGCAAGGATCATAGTCAATATATTTTTTCCAGGTGTAGCGCATATAATTGATTTCTTGCAAAAATCTTGCCTGCTTTTCTGGTGTATTTTCATGACCCCGACTCTTGGATTCATGATGATATAAAACAACATGGGGTAAATAAAGATTCCTGTATCCACGATCGATCATCTTCAAGCACAAATCCACATCATTAAAAGCCACTGCCATCTTTTCTTCAAATCCTTCTATCTCCAGAAAAACCTCCCGCCGACACATTAAACAGGCTGCGGTGACAGCCAAATAATTATTAACTGTCAGCAGTTGACTAAAGTAACCCGGAGCATCTACTGGATAATATTTGTGGCTATGGCCAGCCACACCCCCCAAGCCAACCACAACCCCAGCGTGTTGGATGGTATCATCAGGATATAAAAGTAAAGCCCCTACGGCTCCTACAGAAGGTCTTTGAGCTTGCTCCACCATGGCATCAACCCAATCAGGCGTAGTTACTTCAATATCATTATTGAGGAATAAAAGATAATCTCCCTTTGCTAAACTAACTGCATAGTTATTGATTTTTGAATAATTAAAAGGAATATGATATTCATGGCATCTAAATCTTTGGGGTTCTTTGGCTTGCCATTTAGCAATAATTTTTTGAGTATATTCTTCTTCGCTATTATTATCGATGAGAATCACTTCGTAGTTGGAATAAGTGGTTTTCTCAAACACAGAAGTCAAGCATTGATCTAGAATATCGCCTAAATCTTTGGTAGGGATAATAATACTAACTAGTCCATACTCTTTAATTTTGTAGCGAACAATATGATGCTTAATTAAGCCCTGTGCCGGCAATACTTGTCCCGGTTCTTTTCGTCTTTCTAGGGCTTCTAACAAAGCTTTTTCAGCGGCGATCGCGGCGTAGGGTTTTTGGTCTGAATTGCCAGCCGTAGATTGGAGGTGGTCTCGCCAGTGATAGAGAACTTTAGGAATATGAAAGATGCGATTAGTTTTTTCTGTTAGCCTGAGAACTAAATCATAATCTTGGCTGCCCTCATAACCTAATCTAAATCCTCCTAGAGACTGAACTAATTCCCGCCGATAGATTCCTAAATGGCAAGTATACATCCGAGACAAGAAAGAGTCAGGACACCAATCAGGTTTGAAGAAAGGATCAGAGATTATTTCATAAGGATCAGAGATTATTTCATGCTGTTGACTCTGCTCATCTTGATAAACTTTGTCTTCATCCGAATAGATCATATCTGCTTCTGGATGCTGATTTAGTAATCTCACTACTTCGTATAAAGCATCTAAGGTTAACAAGTCATCATGATCAAGCAGAGCTATAAATTCTCCAGTGGCTATTTCTAAGGCTGAGTTAGAACAGGCAGAAATATGTCCATTTTTCTCTCTAAAAACTACCTTGATTCTTGGGTCTTTCGCTGCATATTCTTTTAGCAAGTCTTTGATCTGAGGATCGGTGGAAGCATCATCGGCAATACATAGTTCCCAACGGGGATAGGCTTGATTTATCACCGAGGCGATCGCTCTCTGCAAAAATTCAACAGGAGGGTTATAAACTGGCAGAATAATACTAATAGTCGGCTGATAGTATAGCAGCCTCGATTTCCTCACCATGTCCCGCAAACTATCTTGACTGGGATAGTTTTTATGCAGCCATATTTGATAGTCAGTATCCTTGCTAGAGGTAATATGATAGTTCCAATCCCGCTTACTATCTGGCAATATATAATCACTTAAAGGATGACTGATTATGCGCCGATAAGCTCTATCTTTGACATAATTAATCCCTCCTTTCTGCCAAGCTGTATGAATCTTATTAATAGTTCTGGGGGCGGCAAGAAGTAAATTAGTGGTTTTCTCAAACCCAAGAATAGCTATGTTTTTAATTGATTGAGATTGTTTCTTGAGCTGATCTAATAAATTTTCTGGTCTAACATTTACTTGTTGTTCCCAAACACATATTTTTCTTGTGGATACTTGGTTACTACTTGTATAGATCGCCCATATTTTGAGGTTTAATGCTCCAATGAAGTCGGCGGGAATGGGATATTTTAAGATAAAACCACTCAGTCCGGCTTGGGAGTACTGGGGATAAGCAGCTCCTACATCTGGTCGAAACGCTGGATAAGGAAGGTTTTCTTCCTGTCGATCGTTGATAGTGAGGATTAATTTTTGGATTGGTTCACCAGTACTAAATAGCCAACCAACAATGAGGAGAGGATTGCCAGAGTTATGTTGACTGGCAGTTGGTGAATCTAAATGTCCTTCCAGACTGCTCAATAGACTGGCATCATCTGGGGCAATTGAATTTTTCTCTTGACTCATTACGATCGTATTTAAGGAGTGTTTAGGGCAGGTGAGGTGACAACAATTTAATCCGGAACTAAATGGTGTAAATCATATCATAATCGGGCTATTTTACTCTTTCTCGATCGCCAATAATCGTTTGAACTTAATCCAAACCCGGCGCATTAACCAGAACTTACTACTCTCCATGCCTCGGAGGATGCCCCGCAGCCGCTCTAATTCTGTTTGGACTTTGCCTAGTTCCTGTTGAGTAGCCAGCAGATGTGATTGGATCTGCTGGTGACTAAGCTTAGTTTGTTCTAGCTCTTGATGGGCGATATCTAGTTGCTGCTGTAATGCGGCTTGGGTTTGCTGGAAAATATCACGGGCTTTGGTCACTTCGGCATTGGCTTGGGCATGGGCTTGAACTATTTCTGCATGGGCTTGGTTCTGTGCCTGAGCTATTTCTGCATGAGCTTGAGCCGCCTCCGTCATGGCTTTGATCATCTGTCCATGAAATTTTTTGATTTCAACTTCTAGGCCATTGCGGTGTCTTTCCATATTGGCATAATCAACCCAATCCTTTGCTAACCAAGGTTTGTAGGAGGAGGTGGGAGAGGAAGTACAGGGAGGTACAGGGAGATACAGGGAGGTAGAGGAGGCAATAGTAGGATAAAGCGAATGGTGACAGAGTTGGTTGTAGAGTTCGATCGCTTCAGGGAAGTAGGTTTGGATCAACAGGGGATGGTGGGAGGCTTCTCGTTTGAGGAGAGATTTATCATAGAGGTCGCCCTCAGGCATTTCTAAGGTAATCGCTAGTTTTTCTTGGATCCCTTTGATCAAGTTCACTGGGTCTTGAATAACACTATCAAGGCTGAGCAGAATCGATCGCTCTGGAAAAGTTTGGCAAAATTCGAGAATTAGTTGATTGTAGTGTTGCCATACTTCTAGGGCTAAGTTGGGGTTCTTGACAAAGGTGGGGTTGCCCCGGCGAAATAGGGAATCCATCACCTCCCAAGGCTGGCGATAGACAAAGACAAATTTTGCCTCTGGGATTAATTTTTGCCAGAAATCTAAAAACAATACAGTCCGGGGATCCTTCCAGCCCCAGAGGGGTTTGGAGTTGTTCTTCTCCACTAGATTTATGGCTTGGGGTAGGAGGATTTCTGAAATGGGAATCGATCGATCCAGTACCCATCCGGCAGTATGCAAGCCCTGGGCATCTAGAACATCTTCATGAAAATCGACAAAATCCAAGTCCTCGTAGTGTCCCCTGGGGTTACTATCATTTTCCATGAGTAACCTCTGCCCCACATCCAATCCTGCACTCTTCAGCAGAGAAGTGGTCAAGGAGGTGCCAGAACGGTGCATACCTGTAATTACTAAAACTTGATTTGTCATAACTCTTGAGGATCCCAGCCAATAGTTTTTGATAATAACAGATTAGCCTGCCTAAATTTTTGTTGCAGGTAATATTTAGTCAAGGCATAGCTCACAGGATGAAACTTGGGATAGTTTTCTTGCTTAAAAACTAATTCTGGTTCGGGCATCAAGCTCCGGTCAACTAATCCAAGAAAACTATAGATATTTTGTAAAACTTCTTGATGCTTTTGCCGGAGATCGGTGGTTTTGATAAATAATATTTGGCTAGGCGGAAAGTATTGCTGCATATTGATAATTTGTCGGGCATAGAAGCCTCGATCAACATAGGAATGGCAACGCAGAGAAGATTTTTCTTGGAGGTTGTGGCGATCGCGTCTCAGTCGGTAGGGTTCTAGGGCGATCGCCAAAGGCAGGGGCAACCGTTCCAATCCTCTGCCCAACTCCATTTGATAGTGAGAAATTGCCCGCTCCACCGGATCCCGCAACAGGAAAATCAGCTTCATCTGGGGATTGTAGCGATAAATTCTCTCCGCCACAAAAGGTAAATACATATAAATCGGCGTAGCTTCCCCGACTATTTTCTGTCCCTGCCAATTGGGAAATGCCTTTTGGTAATGATGGTTTAGTTCTGAGATCGTGAGCCTTGGGTTGCCGGATTCAGACCAACCGGGATCGTAATTGATACCATCAAAAAAATGGACTTCTTTAACGGGAGCAAAACAAATCTCCGGGTGCTGTGCCAAAAATTTTGCTAGGGCAGTAGTTCCTCCTTTTTGGGTTCCCACTATCAGGAAATTAACTAAAAAATCAGTCATAGAATCAGTTATCAGTTATCGGTTAGGGACTATCCATAACGTAAGTTCGATAGTTTTTAAAAGCCTGATGGATAGAGAATAGTTTTTGCTATTTTTAATTTGGCAACGAAATTATGAGGACTGAGCGAAGTCGAAGTCCGGCTCTAGGGGGCTGGTTTCGACGACCCTCAACCAGCCTTAGGATATCCTGTACAACTTGAGAACAAAACCATAAGGTTTCAGGGATTTTCATCGAATTTACGTATCCATAAGCAGTAATCATCGTTAACTGTTCACTGTTTATTTTTCCAATAGTTTCTGGACACTTTCTCGATCGTAAAAATGCCAATAAGCACCAGAGCTTTTTAGTAATTTCTGCCCTAATACCTGAAATAATTCCTGATCGTAGGCGGGATTTTTGTTTTTGCTGGCGAGGGGTTCGGCTAAATTTTGGGCGGCGGGGGTAATTATCTCGATCGCTCTCCCTTGGGAAGCAATAATATTTTCATAGCGAATAATGGAAGTATCTGGCAGCACTTGGAGAAACTTATCAAAAAACCAAGAAAGTAGATAAATCTGGCGATCGGTATTATCTTCTATGCTGGCTAATTTCTCCGCCAACTTTTGATCCAACCTCTCAGCAGCGGGGGCATGACCCGTCCGGTGTGCCATGGCGATACTATTCCAAGATGCCAGAATCGATAGAGGGTTACGAACGATCGCATAGCAGGGAAACCTATCTACCAAACCTTCGATTACAGCACTAAAAGCCCCCGGATGCTTGATCACCAGATCAAAATCTGTATCTAACTTTTTCTCAATGGGAATCTCGCCGTGGGTTGCCAGAGGTGGTCTTAAGCCTGTTTCCGCAGATTTCGCCGAGATGGGATTATCAGGAATTTGCCCATTGATATGCTTAGAAATCACCGTGCCTTTAGTTAAAGCTAAGTGGCGCACCTGATTCATAAAACCATCGATTTGATCACAAATTGCCTCGTGATTGGGCAGATCGGCAAAGAGTCGCACCGTCATGGGTTCGTGGAGGGCAACGGTGTTGGGAATTTTGTTCAGCAGATGGCAGGTCAAGGTTGTCCCCGATCGCGGCACACCCGTCAGAAGAATATTATGGGAATTATTGTAATGATTTTGTTGATGGATATTTTTAATCTCTAAAGTTCCTGCCATATTTTAATCTCTAAAGTTCCTGCCATAATTGTGATGCCTTAGCCAAAATTTCTAGAAAAGCCCGCCGCTCTGCTATTAAATCATGTTTAGCTACCGTTATTTGAGCGTGATGCTGAATTTCCTGTCGCTGGCTGGGATCAGAGGTCAGAGCCTGCTCCACAGCCTGAAAAATATTTTCTAGCTTGTATTCTGGTCGCCAACAGTTCCAATTATCCAAACAAAACGATCGATTCCCCACACAATCTGGACAAATCACCAAAGTCCCCGCTGCCATCCCTTCGAGGGCAGGAAGATAAAATCCTTCCGTAGCTGAGGGTAAAAATATCGTGATCGGACTTTCTTGCAGACACTGAATAAAGGCATGGCGGGGCAGAAAAGCATCAATCATTTGGAACTGAGTTTCTGGGAAGGCTGCTTGCAGTTGTGATTTTAGCTGATGGGCTAACTGGGGTTGCTTCAGTCCCACGATCGTTACTTGGTTTGAAACAAGGGACTTGGGGCGATCGCTAGTTGTTGGTGAGGTAAATTTTTCTAGATCAATCCCGTTGGGAATCACAAAGATTTCTCCCTGTGGTTGACCGGTTGCCTCGATCGCTGCCTTAATTTCTTGGCTGACACAAATCCGAATCGCCGGATATTGCAGAAATTGATAGCACGAATGATCTGGATTTGCATGACGAAACCCTTGAATCAAATTAATAATTGGCACAGGAGAATTACGCCTAATCTCTTCTGGCAATCGCAGCCAATCCAACCCAGCTAAAAACAAAATATCTCCCGCAGGATTCGAGGAATCTTGAATAACTTTTTCTGAGGAATTAAAGATTTCCCTCGCGCTGTGAGGAGAATTTTTACCAATAACTTGCTGTGAAGAATTAAAGATTTCCCCCGCGCTGTGGGGAGAATTTTTACCAATAACTTGCTGTGAGGAATAAAGGATTTCCCCCGCGTTGCGGGGGAAATTTTCACCAATAATAACTTGCTCAGGAAATAAACTCCAAGGATTAGTACTATCCCAAACAGAATTAGGAGTAAAACTGATATAGGGCTGATAGTTTTTACTCTGCAAAGTATGGTTGAAATAATTCCATACCTTCAGATGACCACCAGTAAAGCCATGAAAATCTCTATAGAATAAAACTCTGCCCATAGATTTTATGAGATGTCCTCAAGGCTTACACCGTCAATTTCTAGGTCTACCATTCCCAAAAACTTTTTATCTGTAGTTCGCATCACCTCAAAGGAAAGAGTTCCTGCCTGTTTGTCAATCAAAAAAGAGGTTTTATCAGATTGGCGATTTTCTAATCTGAGGGTAATAAAATAATTACCTTCCGAGAGTTTACAAGGAAAGGAAAAAAACACAGTTCTAGTTGTATTTTTCTGATCTGGATCATCTACGTCAAGGCGAATATACTTCCCGCCAATGGGAATACTTTTCCGATCTTGCACCATAATACACAGGGCTGGATACTTGAGATTACTAAGAAATTCCACCTCTACGGCGATTTTAACGTCATCTCCTACAGTAAATACCGAAGTGTCACTATCCGTATTAGTAAAAGTAGCTTTCAATATCTGCCCTTCATCAGTCCCAAAGGCTGTTCTTTGATTTTGATTCAGAGTTGGTTTCGCCTTAACTGCCGCCTTGTCGGTGAGAACTTTACGCTGTTCATCCCGCAGATCCATAAAGTACAATTCTGCCACTTCTTCCGCTGTACCTGAGGCTACTTCTAGTCCTTTGGAGAGATAAATTACATGGTCACAAAAAGTTTTAACAGTCTTAATATCATGGGAAACTAGCAAGATTGTCACCCCAGAAGCCGTGAGCTTTTCTAGTCTTTCGTAGCACTTAAATTGAAATACTGCATCCCCCACAGAAAGAGCTTCATCAATAATTAAAATATCCGGCTCTAGGTTCACAGAAACGGCAAAAGCCAACCGCATCATCATACCGCTAGAGTAGGTTTTGACTGGTAGTTCTAAGAAATCACCAATGTCGGCAAAGTTGGCGATCGCATCAAACCGCTCCATCATTTCTTCCCGACTAATCCCCAAAATTGCCCCATTCAAGAATACATTTTCCCGCCCCGTAAAATCTGGATTAAAACCACTGCCTAATTCTAATAAAGCACCAATTCTGCCATGAACCCCTAGGGTTCCTGTGGTAGGTGTGACAGTCCCGGCAATAATTTGCAATAGAGTACTTTTGCCGGAGCCATTTCTGCCAATAATGCCCACGGTTTTGCCCTTAGGAATTTCTAAATTGATATCTTTCAATGCCCAAAATTCCTGAGCATAACTGCGCTGAGGAAACAGCAATTCCTTGAGGCGATCGCTAGGATGAACATAGCGCCGATAACACTTAGAAATATTAGTCAAGGCAATAGCAATGTCAGTCATCAGTTATCAGTTATCAGTTACTTGTGCTGAGCAAAGTCGAAGCATCAGTTATCAGTTTATAAAGTTTGATTTTTCGCCCCCGGCGGGGGCGGAAAATCAGACCCTCTAGCCACTTTTAAAGGACATCGGCGAAGGCTGGGCGGGCACGGCGATAAACCCACAAACCAAGAGCAAAGATTGCTACTGCTACACAGGTTGTAAAACCCAATTCCCTCCAATGGGTGATTTTGCCGTCAAGAATTGCCTCTCGGTAAAAAGTAGAAATAGTAGCTAAGGGGTTCAACCAAAATACCCAATTTCGCCAAGCTTCAGGAATCACCTCTGTAGGGTAAACGATCGGGGTGACATAGAACCAGAGGTTAATCAGCACCCCTAGGGTTTGGGGAATATCTCGAATAAAGACCGTCAATCCTGCTGCTAGATAGCCAAAACCAGCGGTGATCAGCAATTGGGGAATCCAAGCTAAGGGCAAGAGGGCGATCGTACCGGGAATCTTCCCCGTCAGCACCAACATAAACCCCAACAGGGTTAACAAACCAAAGGTACTTTCCACAAAGGCAGTTAAAATTGGCACCAAGGGTAATAACCCCAAGGGAAACACCACTTTCTTTACTAGATTGGGCTGATTGACTACCGAAGTAGCCGCTTGCAAGAATCCGGCACTAAAGGCACTCCAAGACAATAAACCAGCAAACAGCCACAGCCCAAAAGCCAAGTTGTCATTGTCGTGCAGCCCCCGATTAGTCAGCCGAACCTTGAGGATAATGGAAAAGACATAGGTAAAAATCAATAACTGAGCCAATTGGTTGAGAATTGTCCAGAAATTTCCTAGAAAAGATCCCCGATATTTACCCTCTAGATCCCTCTGTACCAGAGCCTTTAATAGATCTATTTTGTGCCACAAACCCTGATCTATGGGCAAATATCCGGCGACTCTGCTCCCCATTTTCTGCAAAAATAATAATGCCAAAACTTTTCTCCTTCCCGGTGAGTCTACCATCTTAACCAGTTAGGCTAGAGATCCTACCACAAACTTTGGACTAGGCAATCAGCCAACAAGTTCCTTGGTGCTATTCCAGTTAAGTTTTACTATGCTGAAAATGCCCAAATGTGTCACGATAGTTCAGGATATTATTGAATGAGTTAAAAAGACTTGTTGCAAGTCACAACATATTTCCTAGATTATTAGTGCTCAAGAAATAAGAAGTTCCTCCGTGCTACGGGGAAACTTCTTACCCCCAATATCCTGAGATTTTTCTATCGAACAGCTTATATTGAAGACCTTAAATCGCATACCTTAAACAGAATGAAACCAGAAGTCATAGAATTTAAAGTTGGCTCTCCCTTAGCCCGTACCCCAGCTCCCACCTATACAACTCAGACAATTACAGATCCAGAGGTATTGAAAGACTCAATCATGGCTAGGTTCCAAACTCGCATCTATGCCAGAGGTGAGATGGTAATCCCCTCAGTACCCTCCTTGGTGGATTATTTTGTGGAGGGTTTTGCGGAAGTTTTTGTGGCGATCGGCAAAGCCTTCACCTCCGAAGAATTACAAACCCTGAGGGAAATTCTTCTGCCCCAATTGGAACAAGGATTCCAAGCTTCTCCCCACTCTAATGTAATCCTCCGTTATGAACCCAGCGAAAGCGGAGGAATTACCTACACTGTCTCCAATATAGTTGCTTCCATGACTGACCAGTACAAGACATGGGTAGATACCAGAGAGCCGCCCCTGTTCGGCTCCCACCCTGATACTAAGCTGATAGAAGTTGCCAAATCTCTGGGCAGCCCCCATCAGATTAATAAAATTAATATTTTGGATATTGGAGCCGGGACTGGCCGTAATACCTTGCCCTTAGCACGTCTGGGCTACGGGGTTGATGCCCTAGAAATGACTCCAATTTTTGCCGAGCAGATTGAAGCCGCTGCCCAAGCCGAGCAACTGGCTGTACGAGTATACAATGCCGATATTCTCAGTCCTTTAGTGCGGATGGCTCCCGCCTACTATAGTTTAGCGGTGGCAGCCGAGGTGGTGTCCCACTTCCGAAATGCCGATCAGTTGCGGTTGCTGCTGGCGAAGATGTGTGATGGGCTGCATTCGGGGGGAATTTTCCTGTTTAATACTTTCTTGGCGATCAATGGCTATGAACCAGACCAACTAACTAGAGAGATGTCGGAAGTAAATTGGTCTACTATTTTTACTCGTGAAGATATTGCCTACGCTATGCATGATTTGCCTCTGCAACTTTTAGAAGAAATTCCTGTTTATGAGTATGAGAAGGCGAATTTACCTACTGAGGCTTGGCCCCCCACAGGTTGGTTTGATAATTGGGCTAATGGCCGGGATCTATTCTGGCTCCCAGACCAAAAACCACCCATGGAATTACGCTGGCTTGTTTGCCGCCGACTTTAGTTTGATATCGATTTATAAGTGTCTACCACCCTGATTGAATCTATGCAGTATGTTACTGATCCGCAAATTCTCAGACAGGCAGCGATCGCTCGTCACCAGTACCGCTTCTATTACAGTGGCAGATTAGTTGTGCCCTGTGTACCTAGCCTTTTGGAAGAGTATGTAGAGCAATTCCATCAGGTATTTATTGCTGTGGGCAAGGCATTTTCTCCTGAGGAGTTAAATGCTTTTAAGGAACTAATCGCCGTTAAATTGGAGGAAGGATACAACGTTTCTACCCATGCCAATTTGGTCTTAGAATACCAACCTGCTCCCTACCCTTCTGGAGCCTTGAACTATAATGTTTCCACGAGTATTGGTTCTGTAGCAGGACAATATCAAGGCTGGCTACAAGAGCGAGAGCCGCCTCTGTTTCGCCCCTATCCTGATGCTAAAGCGATCGATCTTGCCGCCAAGTTAGGGGAGCCAGCCCAAGTAAAAATCCTCGAAATTGGTCCCGGCATGGGGCGGAATACTTTGCCGTTGGGTAGGCTGGGCTATCAAGTTGATGCCCTAGAAATCACCGCCGAGTTTGTTGAGCATATCCAGCAGGAAGTGGCTAAGGAGAGCTTAAGGGTGAATGCTCGGCATGGAGATTTTCTGGATCCCTTGGTGCGGTTTCCCCTTGTCTCCTACCAAATGGTTTTTGCCTCGGAAGTAATTCCCCACCTCCACAATCAAGATCAACTGCGGCTGATGTTTGCCAAGGTATCGGATTATCTCCAGCCGGGGGGCATATTTTTGTTTAATACGCTGCTGCCCATAGGGGACTATGTGCCCGATCGCACGGTGCGGGAGCTATCTGTCGTCCATTGTTGTAGTTTATTTACCAAGGATGAAATTCTCACGGCTCTAGAGGGATTGCCTCTCCAGTACGTGATGTCAGAATCTCAAATAGAATACGAACAAGCCCACCAACCTGCGGATGCATGGCTGCCAGAAAATCTTGGCTGGTTTGATTTATGGTCAGGCGGAGGCGGGTTATTCGCCCTCCCAGAGGGGCAAAAGCCGCCGATCGAGCTATCTTGGGTTTTGCTTCAGCGCAACTAATCCCAAGTCAAGAAAAGGGTGAAACCCTCTTCCTAATCTAAATCCTGATGTGGAACGGCACAAAAAATACAAGCACCTCCGCTTGTCGGCAGGTTTCTCAAGGCAAAAGTGACTCTATCTCTCTCTGGGCAAGGGTTTGGGATTTAACAATACTTAAAGAGGTGCTTGCATTTTTTTCTAACTCATGTCCAGCAAGGTTTTCAAGGCTTGGTATGCGCAAAAACATGCCCCAAAATTTGCATTTTTCTCTTTTGAGTTGCTTTATTCAGGAGGTGCTTGTAAAATCAGTTATCAGCACAAGCTGGGTAAGGTTTCCAAGCCCCGCTGTGCTAAAACCTCTGATGTCGTAAGGCGTTAAGTAGAACTCACTTCCGGCACTGACCAACACACTCTTAATTGTGCTAAAACCTCTGATGTCGTAAGGCGTTAAGTAGATCATTAACGGCGGACAGAACCATTAAAGCCAGCAGCTTTGAATTGTTCTAACTTCAGAGGTTCTGGCTGATTGGCTGGGACACTAATCCGGAGTTCAAACTCACTAGTACCGGGAGGAATTTCCTCGATCGCCCCCAACCGTGTTCGATTTTCCATCACCGAATTACCATTTGCATCATAGATCCGCCCAAAAATATCCGCATTGACCACCGATCGCTTAGAAGTATTTGTTGCCGTGCCAGTCACCAAAAAACACTTAGCCGCAGTAAAATTCCCCGGCGTAACCGTTCCTTCTGCCAGTTCAGCAGGACACTCATGGTAGGTAATATCCGAGAGAGGAATTTGGGTTAAAGCCAAAGCAGCCGGAGTCCACACACAACTAACTAGCCACAACCCCCCAGTAATCAAAGCCATCAGCAAGCCAGAAAAAGTCATAAAAATTTATATTGTTATATTTTAGATAGTTTCTCAGATCATATAGCAGTCTTAGGCTATCTGCTAAAACTTCCACAAAGAAGGGAGAACTAGATTGACTAGTTCTCCCTGAAAATTTGAAGAATTGAAAATAAAACTAGTAATTAACCTTCTACAACAATTTTACCAACCATTCCCGCGCCTCTGTGGGGTTGGCAGAAGTAGGTGTAGGTTCCGGCTGGAGCATCAGCAGGAATTGTAGTTTCATAAGTCTCACCCGCATTAAACATCAATTTAGACTTAGATAGCTTGGTCGCTAGAGCTGCATCACCACCGGGAATGCCTGCGGTATCAAAGACTGCATTATGGGGACCAAGTTTGTTCATTTCCCACTTCACAGTGTCACCGGGCTTAACTGTGACACTAGCAGGTACAAATAAAAGTTGTCCATTGTCAGCACCCATCTTCACAGTGAAGGTTTCTGCTGCCGCAGGAGCTACGGAAAAAACAAAGCTACTAACAATTAAAAAGATTGTAGATAGAAATATGCCCATCAAGCGAGGCATGGTTACGGTGAATTTCATGGTTCCCTCTAGGATTGGAAATTATTTTTGATTTAATTTTAACATTTTGCTCATTGGCGTAGCCTCTCCCTTGGAGAATCGAGACAGGGTTTATGCCTAGTCAAGCTTCTATAGTACTACAACTGGTCAAACATTAAGAAATTAAATCTAAAAATCTGAAATGTATAGTGCCTTAAAAAACGCCCAAATACCCCTAATTTCTACTACAAATCAAAATCAGCATTTCCCCAGCCCGGTGCTTTTTGGGCAGCTCGGAGAACAAAAGCTGCTAGATTTTCAATTTTGGTTTGAGACATCCATGTTTCTGAGACTTGGCGACACCAATAGGTAAAATCTTTCCCATCGTAGGTCATGGGTTCCCGCAAAAAAGCTACAAGACCGCCAATATTATCCCTTGGTGGTGTAGCTCCTTGGAGAGCTTTTAGAGATAACGGTACTGTAGGATCCGGCAAGGTGGCTCCGCCAACATGACAATTCAAACAGTGCTGTTCAAATAAAACTTTTCCTGCGGACAAATCCGTAGGCGAAAATTCTTGCAGAGTACCTTGACTATCTTTTTCTAGAGTAATCGGTTTTCTGGCTTGCAGGTAGCGAGTTACATAACTATCGACTGCCGTAGCATTGGGTTCCCATATCGCCATTGCCGGCGGCATCGATAACCCGAAGATAATACTCAGAGCAGCTAACAAACAAGGGATGAAAATAGTTATTTTTCTGAGCATTGATTAAATTGAGAGGCTATTTATTTATAAAAGCCTGATCTTTCGCCCCCAGCGGGGGCGAAAGATCAGACCTTCTAGCCATTTTATAAATGACCTCTAAAGTTAAGGATTTTAGCTATAGCTATTAAGCTAAAACCCTTAATAGCTATGGATTTTTATCTAAAGATACTAAAAAATGCTTGGGAGACTTAAGAGCTAAATTAGGCCGTTTATCAAAGAAAGAATTAAGTTAATTCTCCTCAAGCGATCGTTCTGACCTAGTTGTAGACTTTGCCACCGCCCCACATTTTGCCAATAATTTTAGGCTGCAAGAGAATGTGACCAGCAATTACCTTCAGGTCTTCATCTTTGAGGTTGCGCATCCGGGGATAAATATCAGCACTTTCGATACTAGGATGTAATTCTGCAATATTTACTTCCCCGTCGTAGGTAGTAGGATGCTGCATATAATCAACCAATCCGGCAACGCTATCCCGGCGGGGAGTTGCCCCAGCCAAACTATCGGGACCTAGGCTCACGTTAGGGTCTGTCTTCGTTTTGCCCCCAGCATGGCACTGAGCGCAGGCAAAGTTAAATAATTCTTTACCCTTCGTGACATCTTCTAAACTAAGAACAGTGGTTTCTCCCTTGTCATTTAAAGTAACAGTCCGTAGTTCTGTGCTGAGTTCGATCGCTCTAGCACTACCGACAGCTATATGGAATGTAAAAAAAACTGTAACTACAGCGAGTAATATCAATCGCTTTAACATATGTTTCCTCTTCTAATCTTATTCAAACTTTCTCCCAGTTACCACAACGAAATTTTGACGGTAAACTAAGTAAATTTTAAGACATTATGTAGTCAATTTATCTGAGGAATCACAGGGATCGTCTAAAGGGGCTGTTAGAGCTAAAATTACCGCCTTCACATCTTCTAGAGGGAGGCGGGTTGCCGGAGACCGATAGCTAATCCCCAATTTGGTGCATAAACGCAAAATTTCTTCTGGACTAACGTTGTAGTCAGCCGCCAATTCTGTAATCGATAGATCAGCAAATCCCATATCCTCAAACCATTTTTGATTGCTTAATTAGAGGCTATTTATAAAGTCTGATTTTGCGCCCTCTCCGAGGGCGCAAAATCAGACCTTCTAGCCACTGTTATAAATGTCCTCTCAGAGATTTCCCACAGCGTGGGGAATCTCTGACTTTTTTCATAATGCTAGAGGTTCTTGCCGGCTGAGGGTCGTCGAAGCCCGCAAGAACCTCCAAAGGCGTAAGTCCTGATTAATATTCGGGGATTAAAATGGGCACATCCTCGCTTTCTTCCCCAACAACAGAGATAACAAAGGGTAAATTTGCTCCTTGCAGACCTCTACAGATGCGCTGGGGAGTTTCTGGCAAGATCACGAATAGGGGATAGAGGCGATCGGTTATTTCACTATAAATATGCTGATAGCCATGGGGCATCATCCACTCATACTCTTGTTCCAGCAGCACTTGAGTCTGCCGCCAGCGTCCCAACAGGTCAGAAAAATCTTCCTCCGGGCGGTGAATAAAAATAAAAATCTCCCCATCCATTTTTACCTGCCACTCTGGGTCACAGAGAATTATCGCCAGATCACAGGGCAACTGAATGGCACTTTTTTCTCCACCTAAATAGCTTGTCTCTGAGTTAGATTTTTTACCCCGGGTTTTAATTACTGGCAGGGGAATGGTGACCATACTCGACTCTGGACGGCGCATACTGGGCAACATTTCTAGGTAAGGGCGGAATTGCTTCAGCAGCGCGATCGCCCCTTCATGATGGCAATATTCTGCCAGTAATTGTTCGTAATTGGATTTTTTATAATACATGAGCTTGATTTCGGTATATGGGCATCCTAGATCATTCGCTAAATTAAATTGCTTCTGGTAAATAGTTTCATCTGCCTTTGGTGGGTGAAACTATTTAGCCGGATCACTCTTATAGATGGCTTCTTAACCCATTTTATCAAACATGCCAAAGAGAGGCAGGTACATTGATAACAAGATCACGGCTACCATCCCTGCCAGACCCACCATCATAATTGGCTCCAAAATACTCGTCAGAGCTTTGACAGCTTGTTCTACTTCTTCTTCGTAGAAATCAGCCACCTTCATTAACATGGCATCTAGTTGCCCCGTTTCTTCGCCAATAGAAATCATTTGGATCGACATGATCGGGAAGACGTTAGCCCGTTGTAGGGCAATACTCATCATCCCCCCCTGTTCAATTTCTGCCATACAGCCAGCTACGGCATTGGTGATTACTTGATTACCAGCGGTCTCCTTCACAATTTCTAAGGAGGTAAGGATAGGCACTCCAGAGCGGGTCAGCGTGCCAAAAGTACGGCTAAAACGAGCGATCGCTGACTTCTCATTTAAATCCCCTAAAATAGGAGCCTTGAGCAATAGCCCATCAATTTGCAATCTACCAACGGGAGTTTTATAGTAGAGCTTAAAAGCATTAATAGTCCCAACAATCACGGCGATAACCATAATGATCCAGTAATTCTGCTTCGGTGGCGGCAGAAATGGTCCCCGCAGCACTTCACTGATATTCATCATTACTTGAGTTAGGAGGGGCAACTCTCCCCCTAAACTCGCAAACACATTAGCAAAAATAGGGAGTAAAAATACTGTCATCCCAATAAATACTATAAAGGCAATAAAGCCCACTACTGTAGGATAAGCCATGGCTGATTTAACTTGCCCTTGGAGACGAGCAGTGTCCTCTAGTACTTTTGCCAAACGGTTTAATACTTCGTCTAGTACCCCGCCAATTTCTCCAGCCTGTACCATGCTGATATACAGCTTATCAAAACACTCTGGATGTTTCGCCATGGCTACAGAAATATCCGTCCCCTGTTGGACTTCCGCACTGATCGCCATTAGGGCTTTTTTTAGTTTAGGATTGGCACATTGTTCAGATAAAACCCCCAAGCAACGTACCATTGCCACCCCTGCATTGACCATCGCTGCAAATTGTCGGGAAAATACAGCTTTATCTTTGACACTTACGGAGGAGAAATCAAAGGAAAATTTAAAACCTTGTTTCTCTTGGAGTTCTCGAACAGAGTAGCCTTTGCTACGGAGCATGGCACTAGCTTCGATCAGGGTCGGAGCCACTACTTGTTCTTTTTTGGTTTTTCCAGCTTGGTCTCTAACTTCGGCAATATAGGTAGGCATAGGTACATTCCTTGGCTAATTAGCTCTATCCTAGTGGTTTTTAGTTTTAATAGCTCTAGTCAATCCTTTAGAAGTTATTTATAAAGTGGCTAGAGGGTAGGATTTTCCACCCCCGGCGAGAAAACCCTATCTTTTATTTATAAATAAGCCTTCTACATTTTTGAGGCGGCGATCGAAGCAGAACTACCGCCTAATAGGCGCTGTAGTTCATCGGGCTTGGCAGCTTTGCCCATAGCAGCTTCAAAGCTAATTGCCCCGTTTTTGACATAGCCGGCTAGGGCTTGCTCCATCGTCTGCATCCCCATTTTCATCCCTGTCTGGATCGAGCCATACATCATACTGGTCTTACCTTCCCGCATCAGGTTAGCGATCGCTGGGGTGACAATCATAATTTCTTGCACCATCACCCGTCCATACTCCCCGGGCTTGACGTTTTTCTTGGGGCAGAGACATTGACTAAATACTGCTAATAAAGATTGGGATAGCTGGGCGCGGATTTGGGGCTGTTGGATCGGCGGGAACACATCAAGAATCCGATCAATCGTACTAGCTGCGGAGTTGGTATGGAGCGTCCCAAACACTAAGTGTCCTGTTTCTGCAGCAGAGATAGCTAGAGCAATAGTTTCTAAATCCCGCATTTCTCCCACAAGAATAATATCTGGGTCTTGACGTAGTGCCCCCCGGAGGGCATTAGCAAAACTTTTGGTATCTTCACCCCTAGCTCGTTGGTGAAATAGGCTTTTCACATTCGGGAATACATACTCGATCGGGTCTTCAACAGTCAGAATATGCTCGGCTCTGGTGCGATTAATCAAATCTAGCATGGCAGCCATTGTCGTTGTCTTCCCAGACCCAGTTTGCCCTGTCACCAACACCAATCCCCTAGGGCGGTGAGTCATTTCTCGGACAATATCTGGCAACCCTAACATATCAAAGTTAGGAATTTTAGACGACAAAGCCCGCATACAGGCAGCGTAGGAACCCCTCTCTTTGTATACATTTAAGCGGAATCTAGCTAAACCCTTGACTCCATAGGAGGAATCTAGCTCCCAGTTCATTTCCAAATCTTTCCGCTGCTGGTTATTGAGCATACTAAAAATCAAGCGTTGGGCATCTTGGGAGGTGAGCATTTCACCAAACTGGGGTTGGGGTCCTAATTTACCACTAACCCGAAAATAAAGAGGCGCTCCAGCTTGAATATGGACATCGGAGCCGCCTTGCTCCACTAGGCTTTCGAGAATGTCTTCAATCATTAGTTCCATAGCGCGTAGATATCCTTGAGTATGATGTTTGATTAATAGTGATTAGTACCTAGAAATTGCCAACTGTTCCTGACACTCGTTATATTTCGGAAATGGTGTGGGTTGAGATTAAATCTCTGGAGAACCCAGATAAGTTAACTAGATAAATTTAATATGCCCCGAGTTGAGATTTGATCTTGCTTTAAATCTGGTTTCTGATCCCATTCCTCAATTAATTTTGTCTAGGTTTGACTCTAATGCTGGTCTTGGAAGCGGGGAGTCATGCAGTAGGGGCAGTCGACCCATTCTTGCTTGAGTTCAGCATGGCAAGTCCGACAGGTTAGCACCGCTTTACGTTTTGCTTTTAGCTCCGACTCTAGACCAGAATCGGTAAAGGTCACCCGTTCCACTTCCTCTAAGGTGGTATGTCCCTGCTGCACTAGCTCTAGGCTGTAGGCAAGGAGGGTTTTCATCCCATCTTCCACGGCAGCTTCCTTAATCGTAGTAGTGGGGGCGGCTTCATTAATTAGGGCTTGCAAGCGTTCGGTCACCCGCATGAATTCGTAGACCCCAACCCGACCTTTATAGCCGATCCCATTGCATTTTTTGCAGAGGGCATTCTTAGTCCGGAGAGCTGCGATTTGATCCTTAGGAACAGTATTTGCTTTGTAGATGGTAATCTCGCTGTCGAGGGAAGCCGACAGCCCAAATCTAGCGAGTTCCTCCCGGGTAGGAGTGTAGGGGACACGACAGTCGGTACAGACTTTCCGCATCAGTCTTTGAGCCAAGACCCCTAATAATGCCCCGCCCACCATGAAAGGTTCTACGCCCATTTCATCTAATCTGGCGATCGCCCCTGCCGCATCGTTGGTGTGTAGGGTAGTTAATACCAAGTGTCCAGTCAACGCTGCTTCGATCGCCGTCTTGGCTGTTTCCTTGTCTCTAGTTTCTCCCACCAGAATTACATCTGGGTCTTGACGCATAAAAGCCCGGAGAATATTCGGGAAGTCCATCCCTTTTTCCCGAATTACTTGAACTTGGGTAATCCCCGGCAGGGCGTACTCGATCGGGTCTTCGGCGGTACTAATATTGACAGCGGGATCGTTTCTTTCGGCTAATACCGAATAGAGACTGGTGGATTTCCCAGAGCCGGTAGGCCCAGTCACCAGAATCAAGCCAAAGGGACGGCTGGCGGTATCCCTGACCATTTGCAAGGTATCGGGATCTGTGATCAGTTTGTCTAAGCCCAGTTGGGTGGCTGAGTTATCAAGGATCCGTAAAACTATTTTTTCGCCGTAACGGCTGGGGAGGCAGTTGACCCGAAAGTCTACTTTTCTGCCTTGGAAGACCCGGCGAATTTTGCCATCTTGGGGCGATCGTCGCTCTGCAATATTTAACTCCGCCATGATCTTAAACCGAGCCGCCACAGAAGAGGCAATTTTCTTCGGCAGGGGATCAAAGGATTCCTGTAGCACCCCATCCTTGCGATAGCGGATACGCAGGGTTTCTTCTTGGGGTTCAAGGTGAATATCCGATACTCCTTCTTGGATGGCTCTGGCTAATATCTTATTCACAAGGTTGACGATCGGTGCAGCCTGAGCTTCTTCGGTGTTTAGGTCATCACCAGTAGCATCATATTCATCACCGCCATCTAAGAGATCTAACCCTTCCAAATCCTTAGACACATCAACAGATTTGGCAATCTCGGTAGCTTTTTCTTTTTCTACCTTTTCATCAAGGTAGTGGGAAATTAATTTTTGGTAATCCTCAATGCTAATTACCATTCTTTGCAGGGAAACACCTTGGGGACGAAGAATCCGGTTCAGGTCATCTTGAGCACTGAGGTTGTCTGGCTCCACCATGGCCACTAGAGCGATCGGCGGCGTAGCTTCATCATTTCTGGCTACAGGCAATAGTTTTGCCCGCCGGCAAATATCTAAAGGGATCAGGGATTCGATTAAACTACTGACTGTAACGGGGTCAATATCACGAATTTCTGGATCAAGGGATTCTACACCGTAGAGAATTTTTAATTCAAATAACTGCTGTTTTTTGTACTGCCGCAGTAATTCTGGGGGCAGTTGCTTGCCCGTAAGACCTTCCAACACCTCTACTAGGGGGCGGTTAGATTTACGAGATTCGGTGAGAGCCTGCTTCATCTGGTCTGGCTCGACGTAGCCAGCTTGAATTAGTTTATTCCCAAAGGGGGAAAACTCGTTGCGAACTACCAATGCGCGTCTTTGAGAGGAGGATTGAGTCATAGAGCCGGATGTAGATATCTCCTTATCGTCATCATTCCCAATAATCCAGTGACCATAGCAGTCCTAAATCATTTGCTAACCGTTGTCAAGTCAACTTGCTTCTGGTAGATGGCTTCACCAGCCTGCGGCTGGTGAAGCCATTTAGGATCGCTATATCCTAGTCAAAATTTATAGGTTTTACTAGTTTATCAAGATTTATATTCCCTAGCATAACTGACATCAGGGAAACTAGCTTACTTTCTGTTGAGGAAGTTGGGTATCCTAAGAAGAGCAGGATTAAGACATTTTCGATGATAGTATATAAAAAATCCGTTTCAGCTTGTTCTAATACTAAATTTTTCTGGGGTATTTGGGGTTATGCGGCAGGACTCCTCCATTTTGATCTAGTGTTAGTACTGGCGGCGATAATGCTATGGTTTGCTGTTTTGCAAAATTGAATCAAGGGGAACTATGAACGAGCAAGAACAACAGCTAGATAATGTCAATAACGATATACAGGAGCCGGGTAAAGAGGCTATTGCCACCCCACTCGAAGATATGGAAGATATTAGTGGAGCAGCGGACATAGACCTGCCAGATTTTAGTGCTAATCCAACGCCCGCTGACTCTGAGGCTGCTTACTGGGAAGCTATGGCAGCAGATGTCACCCAAGCTGATGAGACGGCGATCATGCTAGCGGCTATCCAGCAAGAGAATTTGATTCTCAAAACTCAGTTAGAAGAAAGGGGACAGCAACTAGAGAGTGTTAAGTCTCAGTATGCCCGTCTAGGAGCTGACTTTGAGAACTTTCGCAAACGCACTCTCAAGGAAAAAGAAGATGCAGAGGTGCAGATCAAAGGAGCAACTATTAAAGAGCTGTTGCCCGTAGTAGATAACTTTGACCGGGCTAGATCCCATATCAAGCCCCAGAATGATGGGGAAATGAACATCCATAAAAGCTATCAGAGTGTCTATAAACAATTAGTGGACTGCCTCAAGCGGGTGGGAGTTTCCCCCATGCGACCCGAGGGCGAGCCTTTTGACCCTAATTTCCATGAGGCGGTGATGCGAGAAGCTACGGCGGAATATCCAGAAGGGGCAGTGGTGGAACAACTAGTGCGGGGATATACCTTAGGAGATCGCGTCCTGCGCCATGCCATGGTCAAAGTCGCTGCGCCCCCAGAGGATGCGCCTACACCATCAACGCCTGCTAGCGAAGAGGCATCCGAGAATTAACCTAGGTAATTATTCCCTAAGGCTAAGAAGTTAGCCAGCTAAACTCTATAGACTAAAATTCATCTAGAGAAAACACCCAAAACCCCAATTAATCACCATTTGGCTAGTTATTTGGCGATGATCATTCCTCGACTAGGGGCAGCAAGTTGATGATCAAAGTTCAACATAATAGCGAAAAATAGTAAAAAAGTGAATAATATGGGGAATGATATAGCTAAGTAGGTTTAAGTAAATTCAAGTAATCCACCCATTACTTCACAACTGTTAACCAAAAAGGAAATTAACTCTAAAATCCTATGGGAAAAGTCATCGGTATCGACCTAGGAACCACCAATAGCTGCCTTGCGGTACTAGAAGGCGGCAAGCCCATTGTTATTGCCAACTCAGAAGGGGAAAGGACAACGCCTAGTATTATTGGGTTTGGTAAAGGGGACGAGCGCTTAGTGGGAGATCCTGCCAAGCGTCAGTCTGTTACTAATGCTGAAAATACTATTTATAGTATCAAGCGTTTTATTGGCCGCCGATGGGATGATACCGTCGAAGAAAGATCGCGTGTTCCCTATAATTGTGTGCGGGGAAGAGATGACACCGTCGATGTGCAGATTCGGGGGCAAAACTACACTCCCCAAGAAATCTCCGCCATGGTACTGCAAAAATTAAAGCAGGATGCAGAAGACTTTCTCGGAGAAACTGTTACTCAAGCCGTAATTACTGTGCCAGCCTACTTTACCGATGCCCAGCGTCAAGCCACGAAGGATGCGGGGACGATCGCTGGCTTGGAAGTGCTGCGAATTATTAACGAGCCGACTGCTGCTGCCCTAGCCTACGGCATGGATAAACTAGAACAAAATCAATTGATTCTAGTATTTGATTTGGGTGGAGGGACTTTTGATGTGTCAATCCTGCAACTAGGTGATGGGGTTTTTGAGGTCAAAGCTACTTCTGGGAATAATCACTTAGGTGGAGATGATTTTGATAATGTCCTTGTCCAATGGATGCGGCAAAAATTTCAAGAAACGGAAGGCGTGGATTTAGCCCAAGATAAGGTGGCTCTGCAACGCCTCCGGGAAGGGGCAGAAAAAGCCAAGATTGAGCTTTCCAGCATGAGTACTACTTCCATTAACCTGCCTTTTATTACTGCCGATGCTAGTGGACCAAAACATTTAGAAATGGATTTGACACGATCGCAGTTTGAAGAACTAGTGAGAAGTTTGGTGGAAAGTACCATTCAGCCAGTGGTACAAGCTCTGAAGGATGCTGAACTCAAACCCAGTGATATTGAAAAAATTATTCTTGTGGGCGGCTCTACCCGGATTCCAGCGGTTCAAGAAGCAATTAAGAAATTCTTTGGCGGTCGTGCGCCCGATCGCTCCGTTAACCCCGATGAAGCTGTGGCTGTGGGGGCGGCAGTTCAAGGGGGAGTCCTTGGAGGTGAAGTAGAAGACCTACTGCTCCTAGATGTCACCCCCCTATCCCTAGGCATTGAAACCCTAGGCGAAGTGTTTACCAAGATTACTGAGCGCAACACCACGATTCCGACGACTAAATCCCAGATTTTCTCTACGGCTACCGATGGTCAAACCACAGTGGAAATCCATGTCCTCCAAGGGGAGAGAGCCATGGCCAGAGATAATAAAAGTCTGGGTAAGTTTCTGCTGACTGGAATTCCGCCCACTCCTAGAGGTGTGCCCCAGATTGAGGTTTCCTTTGAAATTGATGTCAATGGCATTCTCAAGGTGTCGGCGACCGATCGAGGTACTGGCAGAGAGCAGAGTATCAGGATTACCAACACTGGTGGACTAAGCGTTGCCGAAATTGAGCGAATGCGTCAAGAGGCAGAAAGCTATGCCGATGTCGATCGTCGCCGTCTGCAAATGGTAGAAGTGAAAAACCAAGCAGAGAATCTGATCCAAAGCTATCAATCTACCTTGGTAGATAATCCTGATATGATCAGTCCCCCCTTCAAAGTGGAGATGGATAAGAAGTTAGAGCAATTACGGGCAGTATTTAACGATGACTCCAGTGATCTAGATGTTGCTAAAGCCCTAGTTGATGAGTTCCAACAAATGCTCTTTGCTGTGGGAACTGCGGTATATCAAAAATCCCCCGGTATTACTCCCAGCAATGCTATGGAAGAGACGGAGTATCTTGATGGCTACGATGATGCCACAGTTAGTGTAGAGATTAGTGGCAGTTCGGCTACGGGTGATGATGATTTTGTCTTTGATTTTGATGATGATGCCACCATTACTGCTGATTATGAGCCAGTAGACTAAAATAGGATAAGCAATCCTAAATGACTTCACCGCCGCAGGTGGGTGAAATCGTTTACCAGAGACAAATTGATCTAAGCAAATCCTTGAAGATTGCTATAGCCTAAGATAATAAATATCCAATTTGCCGCTCTTTAGATCAAGGAGTGACGAGCTAGAGCTAGAATTAGCAGTTAAACACCTAAAACTACTATAGGCAAGTCCGCCGCAGACTAGCAAGTCAAGACCACTTGCAGAATGAAAGGGCAAAAACAAACAAAATAATTCAAATCCACCTACTATGGCACGTGATTTTTATGAAACCCTTGGTGTCTCCCGTGATGCTGACAAGGAAGAGCTAAAGCGAGCTTACCGTCGCCTAGCTCGAAAGTATCACCCGGATGTCAACAAGGAACCGGGGGCAGAGGAGCAATTTAAGGAAGTTAGCCGTGCTTATGAGATTCTTTCTGAGCCAGAAGCTAGGGCGAGGTACGATCGCTTTGGGGAAGCTGGAGTATCGGCTGGAGCTGGGGGCTTCGGCGATATGGGAGATATGGGCGGTTTTGCCGATATCTTTGAGAGCTTCTTTAGTGGGTTTGGCGGTGCTGCTTCCCAACAACAACAGCGGCGCCGGGGTGGACCAGTCAAAGGTGAAGACCTCCGCCTCGACTTGAAGCTAGAGTTTCGAGAAGCAATTTTTGGCGGCAAAAAAGAAATTCGCATTCCCCATCAAGAAACCTGTGTTGTCTGTAATGGCACTGGTGCAAAACCCGGCACTAGCACGCGCACTTGTCCTACCTGTAATGGTGGTGGCCAAGTCCGCCGGGCTACTCGAACTCCCTTTGGCAGCTTTACCCAGGTTTCTGTTTGTCCTACCTGCAATGGAGAGGGGCAGATCATTGAAGAAAAGTGTGATGCCTGTGGGGGAGCGGGACGGAAACAGGAAACTAAAAAGCTGGAAATCTCTATCCCCGCTGGGGTTGATAATGGCACCCGGCTCCGGGTATCTAAGGAAGGAGATGCCGGTCTCAGGGGCGGGGTTCCGGGGGATTTATATGTTTATTTATTCATTGAAGAAGATGCTGAATTCCGCCGGGAGGGAATTAGCGTCCTCTCCGAACTAAAAATTAGTTATCTGCAAGCAATTTTGGGTAGTAACTTAGAGGTGAATACTGTAGATGGCCCACAGGAGTTAACTATTCCTCCGGGGATTCAGCCGGGGACGGTGCTGACCTTGGAAGAACACGGGGTGCCTATTTTGGGTAATCCAGTCAAACGGGGGGATCACTTGATTACGATTGCGATCGATATTCCCACCCGCATCACGCCCGAAGAGCGAGAACTCTTGCAACAGTTGGCCAAGATTAGAGGCGATCGCATTGGCAAGGGAGGTATTGAGGGTTTCCTCGGTGGTTTCTTTAAGTAATTTGGTTCGGGTAATTATTCTTAGAAATATCTCCCAAAAACCGATGAATTTCTCTAGCCAACTCCTGTTCGGAAACCACCGAATTATTTGCGGGGGCTGGTAGCTTCTGGAGTTCGGCGGTAGGTGCCAGGGAAGCATAGGTATGGATGAGGGCGATCGCCTCTGGTTCATCTAATGTTGTTTGCAACAGGAGAATCGGCACTTTTAAGTTTTCGAGATAGCGATCGACTAGTTCTTCCCGAATTTCTGCCGGACGACGCTGGAACAACAAACGACAGGGGATAGGATTTAGTTTTAGTTTCTGGCGTAGTTTAAGTAATTCTTGAATTTGTGGGGCTATGCCGAAGAGCTTTGCCCCAGCCGCCATGAATTTCAAGCCCCAATAAATGAAGGGCAGAGGATTGCTCAAGATTCTTGCCTTTAACCACCGTTGCCCCAACTCCCTTGGTTGAACTCCTTCAGGAGCTAGTAAAACTAACCCTTTAACCTGGTCTGGATGCTGGAGAGCATAGCTAACTGCTACCCAAGCCCCTAAGGAATGCCCCACTATATAAACCTGATGCAGGTTTAATCTGGCCAAATATTCCCGAAGATATTCTACTTGGAGCGCGATCGAGTAACCCATTTGGGGGCGTTCTGATTCTCCACAGCCCAGCAAATCCAGCGCAAAACAATGATAATCTGCTCCCAAATAGGTCAACACTTCAGACCACTGACTGCTATCCTGCCATGTACCATGCAGAAAAATAATTGCTGCCCCCTGTCCTGTTTCTCGCCAAAAAACCTTGCCTAAGGATAAACGTGTATGGGAATGACTGAGGTATGGCATGGAAATTATGGATTAGAGTAAATTGAATTTCAACAAGTAGATACTAACAATTCTGACTGTAGCCGGAAAATATCGCTTCTAGATAAGAATTTCACGATATTATTTGGCAGTAGCACTGAACAGAATGGCAATAATATTCTTACAGCATTTGTCATATGAATGAAATACTCTATATTTCTTCAAATACTGACTGTATTTAGGTTTGTGTGTGGGCGGATGTCGCTGCCCACACACAAACTGCTGTAATTGAGAATTGCACCCCTTTTTGTTAAGTTCCTCATCACCTTATTTTTCTCTTAGAAATATAACTCTGTATATCTTCATTCTATTCTTGCCAATGATACATGAGTGGTCTTCCTTGAATACGGCACAGACCAGTAGCTTAGTTTGGCTATCGTTAGCTTTGATATTTCTTCTGCTAGTAGTAATTATGGTTGCTCTGAGTATTTTCTCAGAGCAGAAGCAACTTATTCAGCAATTACAAACAGAGCAACAACAACTCTGTAGCCAAAATGCAGAATTAGTCAAGGATAACCAAGATTTACAGCACCTGGGTAGCCTCAAAAATGAGTTTTTGATTAATACTACCCATGAACTTAAGACTCCTTTGCATGGCATGAGTGGCATTATTGAATCTTTACTAGATGGGGTAGCTGGTGAGGTTTCTCCGCAGCAGGCAAAAAACCTCATGCTGGTGATGGAAAGTAGCTATCGGCTGGCAGAGCTGGTTAATGACATTTTGGACTTTTCGCAGATGGAGTTTCGCCAGATAGATATCCAACTCCAGCCAGTTGCTATCAAAGAAATTACGGATGTGGTGGTAACGGTGAGCCGAATGCTGATCACCAATCAACAGGTAGAGCTAGTTAACCTCATTTCCTTAGATTTACCTCCTGTCAAGGCTGATCCCAACCGCCTCCAGCAAATTCTCTACAATCTGGTGGGTAATGCGATTAAGTTTACGATCGAGGGAAAAATCGAGATTACGGCGGCACTGATTCAAGGCAACGGCAACCCAGACCTACCCGAAAATCCTTCCCAGACGAATGCAGATATGACAGTTCTGCCCTTTATAGCAATTACCGTCAGAGATACGGGCAGAGGTATTCCTGAAGATCAATTCGATCGAGTCTTTGAATCTTTTATTCAACTAGAAAATTCCTCTAATTCTCCCCAGAATTCCCCCCAGAACCTGCCACAAACATCCACGGGTTATGGCTTGGGGTTAAGCATTGCCAAGCAGTTAGTCGAGATTCAAGGCGGTACTATCTGGCTAGAATCTATAGTAGGACAGGGGTCAGCTTTTACTTTTACCTTGCCGATTGCTCCGGGAGAGAAAACCAAGCCTCCTTCTTTGCAGACTTCCATTAAGACCCTCCTCAAACGTCAGATCATCATAGATGATCCATCGCCTGTCTCTGCCTCTAGAGACCTAGCCCTTTGCGATCAGACATCTAGCCGCCAATACCAAATATTAGTTGTAGATGACGATCGGGTGAATTTACAAGTCATGAGTAATTACCTAAAAAAAAGTAATTATGCGATCGCCCAAGCTTTGAATGGCAAAGAAGCTCTGGCAATTATTAATGGTGGTTTCACTCCAGATTTAGTTTTGCTGGATGTAGTGATGCCAGAAATGTCTGGCTATGAACTATGTCAGAAAATTCGGGAGAAATACCCCACTGATGAACTGCCCATCATCATGCTCACGGGTAGAAGACAGATTGCTAATCTCGTAGAAGGATTAAATCTAGGGGCAAATGATTATTTAACTAAACCGATCGCTAAAAATGAACTCCTAGCCAGAATTAGTACTCAGCTACACCTCTCGCAGATCAATCTAGCTTATAGCCGCTTTGTGCCTCGGCAATTTCTAAGGTTACTCAAAAGGGAGAGTATTCTTGATGTCCAGTTGGGAGATCAAGTCCAAAAGGAGATGTCCATCCTCTTTGCTGATATCCGAGATTTTACAACTCTCTCCGAGAAAATGAGTCTGCCTGAGAATTTTCGGTTTATTAATTCCTATCTGAGCCGGATGGAGCCAGAGATTGTGGCTAATCATGGCTTTATTGATAAGTATATCGGCGATGCCCTCATGGCTCTTTTTAGTGGATCGGCAAGTAGTTCAGCCGATGATGCAGTCAAAGCTGGAATTAGTATGCTAGAAACCCTTAAGAAATATAATCAACACCGGGCTAATTCTGGCTATGCACCGATCAATATTGGGATTGGGATCAATACTGGTTCTTTGATGTTGGGAACTGTGGGCGGAAAGAATCGCATGGATAGTACAGTCATTAGCGATGCGGTAAATTTAGCTTCTCGACTGGAAGGGTTAACCAAAGAATATACGGTACCACTGTTGATCTCCCACCATACTTTTTGGCAGTTGGCAGATGCCAATAAGTATTGCATCCGCTTGATCGATCGAGTCCAAGTCAAGGGTAAATCAGAATGGGTAACAGTTAATGAGGTATTTGACGCTGATCCCCCCGAAATTCGGGAGGGAAAGCTAGCTACCCTAACTACTTTTATGGAGGCATGGCTGTTGTATAACCAAAGTAATTTTACTGAAGCTGCTATGGTATTTAGGGATTGTCTACAACGCAATCCGGGAGATCAGGTCGTGGAAGTTTATCTCCAACGCTGTCAGCGGTTGATTAAAATGGCTAGTATTAAGGCTAATCTTTTGTATTGATATTCTCTCTGTGCAAGGATTGGTCTAAAAGTTTCTGGCGATTGAAACAGTGGACTTTTTAAGGAGCCGCACAACCCGCCGTCCTCACAAAAGCCACTAACTCGAATTCGCGTTGGGAAATATCCCCCTATTGCTAGAAATGGGGATTTACTGATACCATAAAGGACTGTATGTTTAATCTATATTCTTAAATTCATGCCAAAACTCAAAACCCGCAAGGCAGCAGCCAAACGCTTTCGTGCTACAGGAAGCGGCAAAATCAGACGGCGCAAGGCTTTCAAGAGCCATATGCTAGAACACAAAACCTCCACCAGAAAGCGGAGAATTTCTCAACTATCTCTAGTTGCTGAAGAAGATGCAGGGAATGTACGTTTGATGTTGCCCTACCTCTAAGAGATTGAGAAGAGCTTGAGGAGAGATTAAGCAAGTAATTATCTTTGATAGTCGCTAACCAACTACCGATTTATCGGTGATGTTTTTAATTTGAGCAAGTATATTTGAGCAAATAGATCAACAAGTAGATTCAGTGTAAATATCTAGTAATTTAGGAAATTATTATGAGAGTAAAACGTGGTAATGTGGCGCGGAAGCGTCGCAATAAGATTTTAAAACTAGCGAAGGGCTTTCGGGGTTCTCATTCCAGATTGTTTCGGACAGCTAACCAACAGGTAATGAAGGCTTTGCGGAACGCCTATCGAGATCGCCGCCGTCGGAAGAGAGATTTCCGTCGCCTCTGGATTACCAGAATTAATGCCGCATCTCGCCAAGAAGGTCTGAGCTACAGCCAACTAATGGGTCTGCTCAAGAAGGCTGATATTCAAATCAACCGGAAGATGTTGGCACAGTTAGCTGTTTTGGATTACCCCAGTTTCCAAAAAGTAGTGGCGGTGGCTCAAGCAGGTCGGTAATTATCTTGATTTTTAGATTAGCAAAAAAAGGTTGTGGCGTGGCTACAGCCTTTTTTGTAGTTAATTTCTATATATAGCAACCACCAAGGGGATTGAGATGATTTTGGTGGTTGTGGACCCCCCGCGAAGCGGGGATTCCACAACACAATCTGCTTGGTGACGGCTATAATCAAGCAATTAATTGGTAATTAACCATGCACAAACGCAAATTACTAATTCTGTGGTTAGTTTTAGGTTTTCTAGGATTCCAAGTTATTACTGTTCACCCGGCTAATTCGGCAACTCTGCGGGATATTCAGCGCCGGGGAGTTTTGGTGGTGGCGGTGAAGGATAATGTGCGTCCTTTGGGTTTTCGAGACGATCGAGGAAATTTGCAAGGCTTGGAAATTGATTTAGCTAAACGCTTGGCACGGGATTTGCTCGGTAGAGAAAGTGCCAGAGACGAGGCGATCGACCTTCAACCGGTGAATAATGGCAATCGGCTAAATGTAGTGATTTCTGGCAGGGTAGATGTAGCGATCGCTCAGATTACTGTAACCAACTCCCGTTCTCGCCTAGTGGAGTTTAGTATTCCCTACTATGCCGATGGCACTAGCTTAGTCACAAAAACCCTGAGTAATATTTTCCAGATTACTAACCAATCCATTGCGGTTCTTAACGGCTCTAGTACTGCTGGGGAAGTGAGCTTCCGGTTTCCCCAAGCTCCATTAGTTCTGGTTAATTCTTATCAAGAAGCGAAGGAAATATTAGACCGGGGAGAGGCGATCGCCTTTGCTGGGGATACAAGTGTGTTAACTGGTTGGGTGCAAACCTATCCAGAGTATCGTTTATTACCCCGCCTTGAACTTTACAGCAATAGTTTGGCGATCGCCATGCCCAAGGGAGAACAATACCAAGACCTGCGCCAACAAATAAATATCTTAATTAGCCGCTATCAACAGGAAGGTTGGCTACAGGAAAGAATCAAATACTGGGGTCTGCCAGAGTAATTTCTAGCCTAAGAGTATGATGGATGTAGTATTCCACCTCACCGGGTATGAACATTATGGATAATTCCACAGCCATTATGGGTAAAGTTCTCGCTACTGTAAAAATTACTAATCGTATTGATCAAGCCTTACTCGATCGAGGAGTCATCTCCCCGAAAGAACTCCGCTCTGTTACTCTCAAAAATGTTCTCATAGATACTGGAGCCACAACCCTGTGTTTGCCACCAGAAGTTATTGCTCAGCTAGGTCTAGAAATCCTTAAAGAAGTAGATGTTTCCACAGCTACGGGAGTGAGCAAAGCGAGGATTTTTCAAGATGCAAAAATTTCTGTTTGTGGACGAGAAGGAACTTTTGAATGCTTAGAGTTGCCCGGTGGTAGGGATGCTTTGTTAGGAGTGATTCCCTTAGAGGCACTGGGGTTAGAACCAGATTTACAAAATCAAACTCTGAGAGTTTTGCCATCAGAATCTGTAGATACGTATTTAACTATTTTATAATTTATTTTCACGAAAAGTCGGTAGTCATGCATTGTAATGGTGCTTGGGGCGCGAAGCGCCCCAAGCACCATTATCGAAACCATTACTTTGCAGCACTACCCGAAAAGTCTATAGAACAAAATTGGCAGAAAAGCTATTGAGTCAGAGGATTGAGTTAGGATCAAAACAGTCTGAGGTGAAAGCAATTAAGGAGTTTAATATATGAACAATCTAACTACAGAAGTATCCAATCTCACTGGGACTAATCTAGAAGCAACTAATTTAGAAATTACTAATCTAGAGGAAATTAATCTAGAAGAAGCGATCGCTGCCAAGGTTCGGAAACTACCAAGGGAAAGACAACAGCAAATCCTAGATTTTGCTGAGTTTCTTAATACCAAAATATCAGTTGATACTGCCGAAAAAAATCCCGAACCGAAGTTGGTGTCACAATCATTAACGAAAGCGACCGCAGTCTCTCAGTCCGTTCCTGAAATTAATCCCCCAACAGCTATAAGGGTAGAGGGGGGCGATACCACGACAGCAGACAGCGCTAACACGGCAGAAGTGCTGGAAGCAGCAATGTCGCAGTCATTTTTAGAGCTTGCCCAAAAATATGTAGGTTGTGTGGAAGCACCAAAAGACCCGTCTACAAATAAGAAATATTTTGTAGGATTTGGAGAATGAGTAGAAATATAATTATTGATGCTTCAACAATAGTTTCCTTGTTGAATAAGCATGATATTCATCACGAATGGACAAAAAGTATCCTAGCAAAGGAAAAAGCTCCTCTTTTTACCTGTGAGGCTGTGATGACAGAAGCCTAATTTTTGCTCAAGAATATCTATGGTGCTAGAGATGCAGTAATAGGGCTACTCAACGATAAGCTGCTACAAAATCCCTTTCGCTTAGAAGAAGAAAGTAAAGCTGTGGCTGAATTGATGAGTCGCTAGGAATCTGTACCCATGTCTTTAGCAGATGGATGTTTAGTTAGGATGAGTGAATTGTATGCAAACAGTGAAGTTTTAACCCTTGATAGCGATTTCACTATTTATCGTTAGCATCGAAATGTAGTAATTCCGGTGATTTTGCCTTGAGATTAGCGATCGCCTACACAATTCAAAAAAAAAGGCGCACCCAGTGGGTGCACCTTTTTTAACTCAAATAGGACTGATTGTTAACTTGTTAACCCGCCGCCCGTTTGTATGCCTCATCCAAGACCTCAGAGAGGGTGGGGTGGGCGTGGACAAGGAAGGCGAGGTCGTGGATGGATTGACGGCTGGCGATCGCATTAGCCGCCTCATGGATCAGATCCGCAGCGTGGAGTCCAAAAATATGCACACCGAGCAATTCTCCCGTATCTTCACGGTAGATGATCTTGGCTAAACCATCGGTTTCGCCTTCAGCGATCGCCTTAGAATTACCCTTGAAATAGCTCTTGGTGGTAGCAATCTTAAACCCTTCCTTGGTTGCCAGCTCTTGGGCAGCAGGTTCGCTCAAGCCCACATAGCTAATTTCTGGGTGGGTAAAAGCCGCCGCCGGAATACTCCGATAATCGACTTCTCGACTGCGACCACAGATATTTTCCACCGCCACAATCCCTTGGGCTGAGGCTGCATGAGCCAGCATCATTTTGCCTGTGGCATCGCCGATCGCCCAGAGATTGTCTACGGGTTTGTCGTTGATCAAGACCGCCATTCTGTCATTGACGGTAATAAAGCCCCGGCGATCGGTTTCCACGCCGACGGATTCTAAGCCCAGATTTTTAGTTGCCGGAATTCTGCCCGTAGCCACCAAGCAAGCGTCTACTTCTAGAACATCGATGACTTTTTTGGTTTTCATGTCGGCTAATTCAATCACCACTGGGCTGCCGGGAGTTACCTTCTGCGCCAAAACTCCCACATGGGTTTCAATATCCCTAGGGGTAATTAGGACTCGTTGCGCCAACTTGGCAATATCAGGGTCAAAGCCGGGCATCAGGTTATCCAACGCCTCGATCATGGTGATCTCGCAACCCAAGGCGGTGTAGACATCAGAAAATTCTAAGCCAATGTAGCCACTGCCAATAATTGCCACCCAGTTGGGTAGCCAATCTAGTCGCACCGCATCATCGCTGGTGAATACGGTTTTGCCGTCTACGGTGATGCCGGGGGGAACCCAAGGCACGGAACCAGCGGAGATCATAATATCTTTAGCAGTGATATTTCTTTCCAGCTTGTCGGTTTTCACACTAACCTTTTGCTTGCCAGCCACCTTACCCCAGCCTTGGATAATATCCACACCCAGACGTTTGAGGCTATTGGTGAGGTCACCCCGAAGTTTGGAGACAAGATTGTTGGCGTGGTCGGCGATCGCTCCCCGGTCAAATTCTACCGAACCAACTTGGATGCCTAGAGCCTTGAGATGATGGGCATTCCGCAGTTCTCGGACTCTGCCAGAGGCAGCAAGCAGAGCTTTGGAAGGAATACAACCTCGGTTCACGCAGGTTCCCCCCATATCCCCAGCTTCAATAATGGCAGTTTTTAGTCCACAACTGACAGCGTGCAAAGCTGCTCCATGGCCACCCACCCCCGCTCCAATAATCACCAAGTCGTAATCAAACTTCCCCTTCACTGCCAACCTCTAAGATAATTAATTAATTTATTAAATCTTATAGAAGCCATTTGATATCTTCAAAGTAGGATATGTTAGGCGACAGCCGTAACGCATCTTTCCCTGATTCTGATGCGTTACGGCTACTGCCTAACGCATCCTACAAGAATAATTGGTTGAAATCCAAAGATATCAAATGGTTTCTATATAGCGATCCTAATAGCACATATTGCTGATTATTAGGGCTTTTCGTCAGAGTGTACCCCGATCGATTTGAATCCTATTTTACCGTAGTTTGGATTTGGTTGGATTTGGACAGAGATCGCCCCCCTACACCAAACTCAAACCTAGAATGCGGGGGATTGATCCTTAGAATTAATTAATAGGTGCAGAGATATTTATTAGGCTAAAATTGGGTTCAGCTACAAATCAACAATTTCTTATCAAGACCCTAAGGGAGAACACCGAATGGATTTGGTGACACTAGAAAACCAACTAGATAATATTTCCTTTGCCATTTTATTTGGCACAATGCTGCTGTATTGGGTGGGAGCAGCTTTTCCTAATCTTACTTATATACCCAATCTAGCCACCGCTGGGATGGCGATCGCTAATCTAGTCATGGCGGCATTGCTCTCGGCTCGCTGGATTGAAGCAGGCTATTTTCCGATTAGTAATCTCTACGAATCTCTATTTTTCTTGGCATGGGGACTAACTACTGCCCACCTAATTGCCGAGGGTATGAGTAAAAGCAAATTAGTCGGCGTGGTCACTGCTCCTGTGGCGATGGGGATTACGGCTTTTGCAGCGCTGACTTTGCCTGCGGACATGCGAGTCAGTGAACCCCTAGTTCCGGCCTTGAAATCCAACTGGTTGATGATGCATGTCAGCGTGATGATGCTGAGTTACTCGGCTCTCTTGGTGGGTGCTCTGATGGCGATCGCCTACCTTGTGATCACTTGGGGGCGAGATGTTCCCCTCCAAGGCAGTTCTTGGGGCAGTGGAGGCGATCGCCAGCAAGGCATATCCCTAAACAAGGCTCAAGCAACTACAGCATCTACATTGTCGAATTTGGGAGAACCAGACTTAACCACCTTAGCTCCGGTTAACTTTCTTCAAAGCACGGCAACGATGGTTAATATTACCTCTCCAGTCTTAGTCACTACTGCCCAGACCCTGACTCCTCAAAGACTCAGCCTAGCAGAAACCCTAGACAATATCAGTTATCGAATTATTGGTCTAGGCTTCCCCCTCCTGACCATTGGGATTATTGCTGGAGCAGTCTGGGCAAATGAAGCTTGGGGTTCCTATTGGAGTTGGGATCCTAAAGAAACATGGGCTTTGATTACTTGGTTAGTTTTTGCTGCTTATCTCCATGCCCGGATCACTCGCGGCTGGCAAGGAAAAAAACCAGCTATTCTGGCAGCAACCGGGTTCGTAGTGGTCTGGATTTGCTATCTTGGAGTAAATCTACTGGGGAAGGGATTACACTCCTACGGTTGGTTCTTATAAGTAGGTTTGCAGATATGGCGATCCTCTCAAATAATCTCTCACCCTCCTGCGGCGGGTAAAATCATTTTCTAAAAATCGATTTGATTTAGCGAAGGATTTAGGATTGCTATAGATTTGGTTAGGATGAATTAGTTAGTAATAAACCTGAATATCATATTGGGAGAAGGGCGTGAACAATCATTTTGAGCCACTAGACAACGGTGAAGTTTTATCTATTAGTGAATCTGCCCTGATCTATATTGGGCATACTACCTTTCGGGTCGGAGAATTTTCTGAAGCAGTCCGTAGTCAACTAGAACACAATACCGAAGGTTGGAATGAGGGAAAGAACTCTTGGTTTACCGATACAGGTGTTGATTGCGAGGTACTGCGTTTTACCTCTGGTGGCTGGCAGAAAGGCAAGGTTAGATTGCGGTTAGAGTTTTCCCCCGATGATGGTAGTTCTAGTAGTACTCCGGGGGCGGCAACTCAACCAGTATCTGGAGGCATGGAAATGCCCTCAGCAGTTTCGATGCCAGATACTGTGGCTCCTCCCAGCTATGCTCAGGGAACAGAAGGTGCTGGCGATTCTGGCAACTTCATGGAGGCAGCATTGCCGATCGCGGCTGTTGTCGGCACTGCGGTGGTGGGTACTGCGGTGGCGGCGAGTATCGCTAGCCAAGGAGATGCTGCGGCAGCAGAAGTTGCTCCAGAAGAGAGCCTACTGGACAAAGGTTTTGATCTAGAAGTGCCTAACCAAGAGTCTGAAATAGCCGGTTTAGATGACGAAGATTTTGAACTAGACCCTCCTCAGGATGACTTTGCCAGTCCCGAAACCACTGCCTTCGGAGATGTGGATGGAGACATGGATTTTGCGGCAGATGAGTTTGGTGATCAGCCCGAAGCTAGCTTACTTGATGGGAATCTTGATAATGATCTGGACTCAGAGTTTGCAGATGCAGATTTATCCAGCCTTGGCAGTGAAGACTTTAGCCTAGAATCTAGTCAGGTAACTAATGAGATTGACCTATCGGGCTTAGAAGACACTGACTTTGCCTTAGAAGATACTTTAGGAGATACCCTAGAGGATCAGGCAAGCAATAGTCTAGAAGATGATGACTTTGCTCTAAGGACAACAGAGGCAGACTTGTCGGATTTGGGCGAAGATAATTTTAGCTTAGATACCATGGGGGGAGAGTCTAGAAATTCTGAGACCCCTGATTTTGGTGTGGAAAATTCCATCGAGGAATTTACGAGCCTAGATGAGGACTTTGGGTTGGAATCTTCTCCAGAGATGGAATTAGGGGATTTAGAAGGTGGGGGGTTATCTGATTTTGGAGATGAGGAGTTTGCCCTAGAGACTCCTGCTTCTGAACAGGAGATGGGGGGACTGGATGAATTTACTAGTTCAGATTCAGATAATGAAGATTTTGGTTTAGATAGCCTAGATACGGATTTCTCTGGACTAGAGAATGCTGATTTTGGCTCAGGGGAAGCGGAGGTTAGTAGTTTCGAGAATTTGGAGGTAAGCAGTCTGGATGATGAATTTGGTCTAGAAACCCCAGAATTTAGTGCTGCTGCTCCAGAAGCTATGGAGGATCAGGACTTTGGTTTAGGTGATTTAATGGGAGATGATGCTGGCAGCGATGATCTGGAGTTTTTAAGTATTTCTGATCAAGATAAGCAGCAGTTTGAACAGGCGGCGGCAGAGGTTTCTCAGGCTTTTGATGAGGATTTTGGCTTGGAGTTGGAAGCAAACAATGGATTGGATAGTCTAGATTTTGATTTGGCTGGGGATGATGCCATGGATGCGATCGACCAACAGCTATCATCAGCTTTGGATGATGACCTAGATTTATTGGGAGATGCCGATGGGCTGACAGAAAATATGTTTGCCGATCAAGATGATGCTTTGTTTAAGGATGTTTGGGGAGATATCAACAAAACTCAAGTGAAATAGTTAGGTGCAATAAGCAGTGAAACACTTCAGTAGCCTCCATCATCGCTTGCACCGGATGCTACGCCAACGGCAACTATTGCCAGCCCAACAACGGTTATTAGTCGCAGTATCTGGAGGTCAGGATTCCCTCTGTTTATGGCAACTTTTGGCAGACCTTCAGGATAAATGGGACTGGGAACTAGCGATCGCTCACTGCGATCATGGCTGGGAACTAGACGTGGGATTAGCCGACCATGTGGCTCAATTTGCTCAGGTTGCGGGGGCACAATTTCACCTCCAAATCGCTGACCCAAGCCTTTCTCTGCAACCCACCGAAGCCAATGCTAGAACATGGCGCTATGCAGCCCTCACAGAAATTGCCCAAGTCCATAACTATGGTTATGTAGTCACGGGGCACACCCAGAGCGATCGGGCAGAAACCTTCCTCCACAATCTGATCCGAGGCAGCGGAGCCGACGGTCTCCAAGCCCTAACATGGGAGCGCCCCCTCGCTTCAGGCATTCAGCTTATTCGCCCTTTGTTAGATATCAGCCGTCAAGAAACCGGAGCTTTTTGTCAAGAACACGATCTGCCGGTGTGGGACGACCCCTACAACCAAGATCTCAGCTACACCCGAAGCCGCATCCGCCACCAACTCCTGCCCCTGTTGGCAAATAGTTTTAATCCACAAGTAGAGGTGGCGCTAGCTCAAACTGCTGAGATTTTACGCGCAGAAGTCGCCTACCTAGAAACCTTAGCCGGACAAATCCTCGACCAAGCAAAAACAGAAATTAATCACTTAAGCTGTTTGCAATGTTCTATTTTGCAACAAACTCCTTTAGCCCTCCAGCGCCAAGTTCTCCGGCAATTTGTGTTGTCTTGCCAACTTAGTCCTGCCAACTTCAAGCAAATTGAGGAACTGGTGAGTTTAATTACTGCCCCCAACGGCAGCCAGACTGCAACTTTTCCGGGAGGGTATAGTTTTCAAGTGGTGGAGAAGCATATTTGCTTGCAAACTCCTCGCTAACCGACATTTTTGATTTTTCAAGACGAGGACTGAGGATCGTCGAAGTCCGGTGCTACAATCCGAGGACTGAGGATCGTCGAAGTCAGGCGTGAGGGGCTGGTTTCGACTTCGCTCAACCAGCCTTATGGAACCCTGCACAAGAAAAATAATGACTGAGCGCACAAGACGAGGACTGAGCGAAGTCGAAGTCCGGCTCTATTCAAGACGAGGACTGAGGATCGTCGAAGTCCGGCGTGAGGGGCTGGTTTCGACTTCGCTCAACCAGCCTGAGGAAACCCTGCTCAAGATGAGGACTGGGCAGAGAAGACGAGGACTGAGCGTAGTTGAAGTCCGGCTTCTCTCAATCTGCGCCCCTAAAAACTTCCGAAACTTTAGATGAGTTGTTTGTAGGATAGGTCTGAATAGATATTAATTTTGAGGGGTATGGGGATGGCAAGGCACTTGGTGAATCTGGTGGGAGTTAGTCCTTTGTTGCTGGGGATAATGGTTGCTGTGCCGCAGATGGTAGTAATTCCTTTGGTATTGGCGCAGAATGGTCAAACTAACCAGAATAGCCAGAGCAGCCAAACAACGGAAGCTCAAAGTTTATTCAATGAAGGGGAACGGCTCTATCAGCAAGGGACTAGGGAATCTTTGCAACAAGCTTTAGAAAAATATCAACAGGCTTTACCTTTGTTTCGGGCAACTGGAGACCGAAATAGTGAGGCTGATAGCCTTGGGAGCATTGGCAATATTTACGAAAGTATCGGGCAACCACAACAGGCATTAAGATACTATCAACAAGCCTTACCAATTCGCAGGGAATTAGGAAATCGCAATCTAGAAGCCACTACTCTGAGCAACATTGGGTCGGTGTATTACAACCTAGGAGAACCACAAAAGGCATTGAGTTTTCTTCAACAAGCTTTATCAATTAGTAGAGAAATAAGCGATCGTGCTGGAGAGGCAATCACCCTATCAAATATTGGGGTTGTCTACAACAACATAGGACAATCTCTACAGGCATTGAATTACCATCAACAAGCCTTAATTATTAGTAGAGAAGTAGGCAATTCAACCGAGGAGAGGTTAAGTCAACGCTCTAGAGAAGCAAATACCCTCATCAATATTGGGGCAGTGTACTACAACCTAGGGCAACCAGAACAAGCATTAAATTACTTTCAACAAGCCTTACCAATTCTGAGGGACGTAGGTGATTTTCCAGAGGAAAGGCTAAGCCAACGCACTAAGGAAGCGGCAACTCTCAATAATATTGGTGAAGTTTATCGAACTATAGGGCAACCTCAACAGGCATTGAATTTCTATCAGCAAGCCTTACCAATTAGTAGGGAAATAGGCGATCGCCCCGGAGAAGCAGTGATCCTGAACAATATCGGATCAGTGTACAACAACATAGGGCAACTGCAACAGGCATTGAATTTTTATCAGCAAGCCTTACCAATTCTGAGAGAAATAAGCGATCGTGCTGGGGAAGCAAACACGTTGAATAATATCGGCTTAGTGTACAACGATATAGGGCAACCTCAACAGGCATTGAATTTCTATCAACAAGCCTTGACAATTAGCAGGGAAGTAGGCGATGTCGCCGGGGAAGCAACCACATTGAATAATATCGGCTTAGTGTACAACGACATAGGGCAACCCCAACAAGCATTGAATTTCTATCAACAAGCCTTGACAATGAGTAGGAAAGTAGGCGATCGATCAGGTGAAGCTACTATCCTGAATAATCTTGGGTTAGTGTACGACAATATAGGGCAATCCCAACAGGCATTGAATTTCTATCAACAAGCCTTGACAACTAGTAGGGAAGTAGGAGATCGATCAGGTGAAGCTACTATCCTGAATAATTTAGCCTCCTTACAAAGAACTCTGAAGGATCTACCCACGGCCTTACAAAATATTCAGGATGCGATCGCCATAGTTGAAGATATCCGGGGGCAACTGGTCAATCCAGAATTCCGCACTTCTTACTTTGCCACTGTTCAGGACTATTACAAACTACAAATAGACCTATTGATGCAATTTCATCAACAAAACCCCAATCAAGGCTATAACAGCCAAGCTTTTAATGTCACTGAACGCTCCAAAGCCCGCACCCTCATCGAACTCCTCACCGAATCTAAAGCTGATATTCGCACCGGAGTCGATCCTCAACTATTGCAACAGGAACGGGCAATCCAGAGCCAATTGACAGCCCTTGATAAACAACGGATTGAGCTTGCTAATTCCTCCACAAACAAAGAGCAAATAGCTGTCCTAGAAGCCCAACGGGAAACCCTACAAACCCAGTACCGAACTCTGCAATCTCAAATCCGTGCCACCAGCCCTAAATATGCTGCGCTCAAATATCCTCAACCCCTGACTCTTGAACAAATCCAGCAACAAATCCTTGATGACAACACAGTTATTCTTTCCTATTCCCTAGGTAAAGAACGCAGCTATCTCTGGCTAGTCAGCAAAACCGAGATGAGTAGTTATGAATTACCACCGAGGAAAACCTTGGAAGACCTAGTAACTCAAAAAGTCCGCCCCCAATTGACTAACCCCCGCACTAGTCGTAACAGCTTTATTAACGAGACTTCTGAGCTTAGTAACATTCTCTTGAAACCAGTTCTAGAGAAGATTGGCAATAAGCGGATAGTTGCGATCGGTGATGGAGCATTACAATACCTACCTTTTGGAGCTTTGCCCGATCCTAGAGCCGAAAGTAATCAATACCAACCGCTGCTAGTCAATAACGAAGTTGTTTACCTGCCTTCCGCTTCCACTCTGCAAACCATCCGCAACGAAACCCAAAACCGTCCCCCTGCTCCCAAAACCCTAGCAGTCCTAGCTGATCCAGTTTTCTCCACCAATGATCCGCGAGTTGGTTTTGGTTCTAGGTCTGCCCCTAATACTGCAACTGATATTAGTCAATTACCCTTAGCAGCCCAAAACTTAGACAGAGCCGCCCAGAATGCCAGAGGTGAATGGAGCCGTCTGCCCGGTACACGCCAAGAATCAGAGACGATTCTCAAACTAGTTCCTCCAAATCAGAGCCTTGCCCTGTTTGACTTCCAAGCCAACCGAGCCAATGCCCTAAGCAACCAGCTTTCCCAATACCGTTTCATTCATTGGGCAACTCATGGGTTTGCGAACACCCAGAAACCTGAACTCTCTGGGATAGTTATGTCCTTAGTCGATCGAACCGGGGCAGGAAGTAATGGTTATTTACTCTTAGAGGATATTTTCAACTTGAGTTTCAATGCCGATCTAGTAGTCCTGAGTGCCTGTGAAACTGGTTTGGGGGAAGTAGTCCAGGGCGAGGGATTAATAGGTTTAACTAGGGGCTTGATGTATGCCGGGACTCCGAGGGTTGTAACTAGCCTCTGGGCAGTGCCAGATAGTCAAACTGCCGACTTGATGGGGAAATTCTATGAAAATATGTTGCAGCAAAATCTCAGACCAGCAGAGGCGTTGCGATCGGCACAATTAGAGATGTGGCGATCTCGCAGTTGGATGGCTCCCTACTTTTGGGCAGCTTTCACCCTCCAAGGAGAATGGCTCTAGTTTTGGCTAAAGAAATTTCTGACAATAAACTAAAAGGTACTGCTATGAGATGGATAAATTTGGGACAAGTTGCTCCTTTGCTCTTGGGGATAGGATTTTTGATGCCACAAGCAGTGGTTACTCCGATAGTGATCGCACAAAGTAGCCAGAGCGATCGACAAACTGAAGCGCAGAGATTATATGAGGAAGGAAAACTTCTGCGCCAACAGGGAACTAGGGAATCTTTGCAGCAAGCCCTAGAAAATTTTCAGCAGGCTTTAGCTTTATTTCGGGCGCTAGGCGATCGATCGGCAGAAGCCGAGAACCTTGGCAGCATTGGGAATGTTTATAGTCGCCTAGGACAAACCCAACTAGCCATAGATTATTACCAACAAGCCTTACCAATTTTCCGGGAAGTGGGGAATCGCTCTCAAACAGCAGTCGCCCTGAGTAATATTGCCCTATCCTACAGCGATCTTAACCAACCCCAACAAGCCTTAGATTTCCATCAACAAGCTTTAGCGATCGAACGAGAAATCGGCAATCGCCCCGGAGAAGCCACGACCCTGTATAGTCTAGGATTTATCTACAACGAGATTAAACAACCCCAAGAGGCTTTAAATTACTATCAACAAGCTTTAGCGATCAGAAGAGAAATCGGCGAACTTCAGAATGCATCCACGACCTTAAATAATATTGGACTCATTTATAGCAATCTTAGCCAACCCCAAGAAGCGTTAAATTACTATCAACAAGCCTTGTCAATTCTTCGGGAAGTAGACAATAATTCGCCCGAAGAAAGGCTACGCCAACAGCGAGACGAAGCCACAACCCTATATAACATTGGATTTGTCTATAACAATATCAAGCAACCTCAAGAGGCTTTAAATTACTATCAACAAGCTTTAGTAATTAGAAGAGAAATAGAAGATCTCACTGGAGAAGCCACCCTTTTAAGCAGTATTGGCTCCGTCTATAGCAATATAGGGCGATCGTCAGAAGCCATCAGTTACTATCAACAAGTCTTATCAATTAGAAGAACCTTGGACGATCGCCGGGGCGAAGCTAGAACCCTGAATAGTATAGGAGATGTTTATAGTGATATGGGTCAACTGCAACGGGCATTAAATTTTTATCAGCAAGCCTTGCCCATTAGAAGAGAATTAGCCGATCGTCGTGGGGAATCGATCTCCTTAAATAATATTGGCTATACCTATAGCAATCTGGGGCAGTCCCAAGAAGCTTTGGATTTTCTCCAACAAGCCTTGGTAATTAGCCGGGAAATCGGCAACCGTTTGGAAGAAGCCAGAGTCCTGAGTAATATGGGGACGGTATATACAGATCTAGGGCAAATACCCAGGGCTTTAGACCTATTGCAACAAGCCCTACTCATCAGCCGGGAAGTAGCCGATCGCATTGGAGAAGTGGATATCCTAAGTAAGCTTGCGGCAGCATACAAGAGCTTGGGTCAAATACAACAGGCATTAAATTACCATCAACAAGTCTTAGTAATTAATCGAGAAATGGGCGATCGCATCCGCGAAGCTAGAACCATCAGTGCCTTGGGGAGTATCTATCAACAACTGGGACAACTACAGCAGGCTTTAAGTTACCATCAACAAGCCTTGGCCATCAGTAGAGAAGTGGGCGATCGATGGGGCGAAGCGGCGATCCTCAATAACCTAGGGACATTATACAAAGCTCTGGGACAGTTGCAACAAGCCTTAGATTTTTATCAACAATCTTTGTTAGTGATGGAGGCAGTCGGCAGTCGATTAGGAGAGGTGACCACTCTGATTAATGTGGGACAAATATACACCAGTTTGGGACAGTACTCCCAAGCCTTAAATTTCTTGCAACAAGCCCTACCGATAACGCGGGAAATCGGCTATCAAGCTGGAGAAGCCACCGCCCTGAATAATATTGGATTTGTTTATGCCAGTACGGGGAAACCACTGCAAGCCTTAACTAACTATCAGCAATCTCTATCAATTCATCGGGCAACTAATAATCGATCTGAAGCCGCCAACGTGCTAGCTAATCTAGCCGACATCCAACAGAGGTTAAACAATCTGCCCGTTGCTCTAGAAAATATTCAAGAAGCGATCGCCATCGTGGAAGATATTCGAGGGCAATTGATCACCCCGGAATTTCGTACTTCCTACTTTGCCTCGGTGCAGAGATACTACAAACTGCAAATTAACCTCCTGATGCAACTCCACCAACAAAAACCTGATCAAGGTTATGCGGCTCAGGCTTTTAATGTCACCGAGCGATCGAAAGCAAGAACTCTACTGGAACTATTGACGGAATCTAAAGCTGATATTCGTACCGGAGTTGACCCCCAATTACTAGCCAAGGAACAGAATCTTCAGAACCAATTGGGGGCGATCGATAAACGCCGCCTTGAAATTGCCAGTAGTCGCAATGGCAATAGGGAAGCGATCGCCACCTTGGAAACCCAACGAACCACCCTGCAAACTCAATTCCGTGACCTGCAATCCCAAATCCGTGCCACTAGCCCCAAATACGCCGACCTAAAGTATCCCCAACCCTTAACCCTTGAGCAAATCCAACAACAAATCCTTGATGACAACACGGTAATTCTCTCCTATTCCCTAGGAGAAGAACGCAGCTACCTATGGTTAGTCAGCAAAAATCAGATGACCAGCTACCAATTACCTTCAGGAAAAACCATTGAAGATATCATCAATAAAAAGGTTCGCCCCCAACTCACCAACCCCCGTGCTAATCTTTATGGCTTCCTCTCCGCAACTTCTGAACTAAGTAATATTCTCCTAAAGCCAGTTCTAGAGAAGATTGGCAATAAACGGATAGTTGCGATCGGTGATGGAGCATTACAATACCTACCTTTTGGAGCTTTACCCGATCCTAGATCTGAAAATAATCAATACCAACCTCTATTGGTCAATAACGAAGTTGTCTACCTACCTTCAGCTTCTACTCTGCAAACCATCCGCAGCGAAACCAAAAATCGCACCCCTGCCCCCAAAACCTTAGCCGTCCTTGCTGATCCAGTATTCTCGATCGATGACCAACGAGTAACCCAGAGCTCTACTCCCGTCCCAAATAATGAATTACCCCTAGCAGCCCAAAATCTCGATCAAGCCGCCCGCAATGCCAGAGGGGATTGGAGCCGTCTTCTCGGTACTCGCCGGGAATCAGAGACAATCCTCAGGCTAGTTCCCCCGAATCAAAGCCTGTCCCTGTTTGATTTCCAAGCCAACCGAGCCAATGCCCTGAGTAGCCAGCTTTCTCAGTATCGTTTCATCCACTGGGCTACCCACGGTTTTGCCAATGCCCAGCAACCAGAATTATCAGGCATAGTTATGTCTTTAGTGCAGGAAAATGGCCAACAGCAGGATGGTTATTTATTGTTGGGAGATATTTTTAACCTAAGCTTTAATGCTGATCTAGTTGTCCTGAGTGCTTGTCAAACAGGCTTAGGGGAAGTAATTCAAGGGGAAGGTTTAATCGGCTTAACTAGGGGATTAATGTATGCCGGAACTCCTAGGGTGGTAACTAGTTTATGGGAAGTACCAGACGATGAAACGGCAACTTTGATGGGTATTTTTTATACTAAGATGCTAGAGCAAAATCAACCTCCGGCAGAGGCTTTGAGAGCTGCACAGTTAGAGATGTTTCGCTCTCGCCCTTGGATCGCTCCCTACTACTGGGCTGCTTTTACCTTGCAAGGAGAATGGCGCTAGGGATCGATCGCGGCAAGTTAATAAAACTTAAACCCTTAACCTATGGTTAAGGGTCGGTGCTGTAGTAACCTGAACAGTAGGATTAAGGCTTAATTTATCCGTTAGTTAGGCTTTGATTTCGATCATCGTTAGGATAAGCATAAGGAAAAAAACTATGGTTCAGCGTGGTTCAAAAGTCCGCATTCTCAGAAAAGAATCCTACTGGTTTCAAGACGTAGGCACCGTTGCTACAGTTGATCAAAGCGGCATCAAATATCCCGTGATTGTCCGGTTTGAGAAGGTAAATTACTCTGGTGTGAACACTAATAACTTCAGCCTAGAGGAAGTTGTCGAAGTTGGAGCTCCTGCCAAGAAAGCTGCGGCTAAATAGTTAGTTAACAAGGAAATTTCTCATCGTGCCAGAACTGCCAGAAGTTGAAACAGTACGGATTGGACTAGATCAGGTCACGACTAATAAAAATATCAAGGGAGGCGAGGTATTGCTTAGGCGATCGATCGCCTACCCTTTTTCTTTAGAAGAATTTCTAACGGGCATTACCGGAACCCAGCTTCAACAATGGCAGCGCCGTGGAAAGTATCTTTTAGGGAAGCTCGTCAATCAGCAGCAGCAACCCCAAGGCTGGTTAGGAGTCCACCTCAGAATGACCGGACAATTACTCTGGGTCGATCGATCAGAACCGATCCATAAACACACCAGAGTCAAACTATCCTTTGCCAACCAAAAAGAATTACGCTTTGTCGATCAACGCACCTTTGGCAAGATATGGTGGGTTCCCCCTCATCTAGAGATACCAGAGATTATTTCTGGATTAAAACTCATGGGAGTTGAACCCCTCTCAGCAGATTTCACCCCAGAGCATCTAGCAGCAAAGCTCCATTCCTGCCGCCGAGTGATTAAAACTGCCTTGTTGGATCAAACGATCGTAGCGGGGATCGGCAATATCTATGCCGATGAAGCACTGTTTTTAAGTGGGATTAATCCCCATGTTCGGGGGATGGATCTGACCTTTGCAGAGATTAGTAAATTACATCAAGCCATTGTCCAAGTTCTAGAAACTAGCATCAAACACGGCGGCACAACTTTTAGTAATTTCCTCAATGTTCAGGGTGTGAATGGCAATTATGGTGGTGTGGCAAATGTCTACAACCGCACCGGATCACCCTGCAAGGTTTGCTCCACGCCAATTATGAGGGTGAAATTAGGCGGGCGATCGTCCCATTTTTGCCCCCAATGTCAAAGGAAATTGTAGAAACAATCAGGCTAATTTGGTGATAAACATACCCTTGGGAAGAAGCAGAATGTCTTACCATAGAAGATAAAGAGCTAAATTTTTACTCCTCATGGTTATGGAAATAGGTACGATCGTTCTCTACTGTTTATTAGTTTTAGTTATGGTAGTGGGAATAGCTGGGGCAGTAATCCCAGCTTTACCCGGTTCTAGCCTGATTTTGGTAGCAATTATTGTCTGGGGGGCAATCAAAGGGTTCAGCGGTGTGACAGTAGCGCTGGTGGTAGCGATCGCTGTTTTGCTCCTCAGCTTATTAATAGATTTCTTAAGTAGCTATCTCGGTGCGAAGAAAGCCGGTGCCAGCGACTGGGGACAATGGGGGGCGATGATTGGATTGGTGCTAGGTATCTTGGGCTTGCTGCCAGCCTTGCCTGTAGGTGGTCCCTTGATTGGCATGTTTTTTGGTCCTTTGATGGGGGCATTTGTGGGAGAATTTCTCTATCGCCGAGAGTTGGCACTCAAGGAGCGATCGCTAGTCTCGCTCAAAGCCACTATCGGGATTATCGTCGGCACGATCGTTGGTAATATCATCCAAGGAGTATTAGCCTTAGCAACGGTGATCGTGTTTTTGCTAACTACCTGGTCTCAAGTTATGGTTTAGAGGCTATTTATAGCGTAAGATTTTCCGCCCCCGCCGGGGACGGAAAATCTTACCTTCTAGCCATTTGATAAATAATCTCTTAGAGAAGTTACAGCAGTTTGAGAGTGGGTGGCTACAGCCACCCACTCTCAAACCCAACATGGATAGAGCTTTCAATATTTGTGGCGTGTCTCATTTGAACGCAAAGTGCTGTATGTTAGTCCATTACAAGGAATGAATAGGAGCGATCGCCTTGATTATAGTTATTGATAATTACGACAGTTTCACCTACAACCTAGTCCAGTACCTAGAAGAATTGGGGCAAACCATGCCCGTAGCTAAAGAAGTCCAAGTCTATCGCAATGACCAAATTTCCCTAGAGCAAATTCAACAACTCAAACCCGATGCCGTGGTAATTTCCCCCGGTCCCGGTCGTCCTGATGATGCGGGCATATCCTTGGATATTATTGCCAAGTTAGGCAAAGATTTACCCATCTTGGGAGTGTGCTTAGGGCATCAAAGCATTGGGCAGATTTTTGGTGGCGATGTGGTGGCTGCGCCAATTCTCATGCACGGTAAAACCTCAGAGATTGCCCACAGCGGAGTTGGTGTATTTCAGGGCTTACCGAATCCCTTCACCGCCACTCGCTATCATAGCTTGGTGATCGATCGCCCTACCTGTCCCGACACCCTAGAAATCACCGCTTGGGTCGCCGATGGCACAGTGATGGGAGTCCGACACCGCCAGTATCCCCACATCCAAGGAGTCCAATTTCACCCAGAGAGCATCCTCACCACCTGCGGCAAGGAACTTCTGAGAAACTTTTTATCGTCTCTAGTAGTAAACTAAGCAACAGTTATCAGTTAACAGTTATCAGTTAACGGTTATCAGTTAACGGTTATCAGCTTCTCTTAGTCCGCGACGGCGGACTTTGTTCTTGTAGTCGCGGTTTCAACCGCCGGACTTCTTAGAAATCGTCTTAGACTTTGTTCTTGTAGCTGCGATTTTGATCGCCCTTACAATCATCAAATCAATAATCAAATATATTAAAAAGTTAAAATCATGAAGCGAAGACAATTAATTAAATACGCAGGCGCAGGTTTTCTTTCAGCACTGACCGTGGCGGGTAGTCGGCAAGTGGCACAGGCACAGCCTAGACCAGCAATTGGGAATCTAACCTTGCAATGGCTGGGGCATACTTGCTTTTTGATTAGTGGCAATGGAATGCGAGTTTTGGCTAACCCTTTTCGGACTGTCGGTTGTACCGCCGGATATCGCTTGCCCCAGATCAGCGCCGATTTAGTGATTGCTAGTAGTTTGTTGTTTGATGAAGGGGCGGTCGATCGCATTCCTAGCGGCACGAGAATTTTGACCGAGCCGGGATTGTATCAGCTACCGGGAATGCAGATGCAAGGGATTAGCGTGGTCAAAGACCGCATCGGTGGGAGAAGATTTGGGCGAAACGTGGCTTGGCGCTGGACTCAATCAGGAATCAATATTCTCCACTTGGGGGCATTAGCTTCCCCGATCGAAGCAGAGCAAAAAATTCTTATGGGTCGCCCCGATGTGTTGATGATTCCCATTGGTGGGGGCACAAAAGCCTATACTGCCCAAGAAGCTAGGGCAGCGATCGCCGTCCTCGAACCTAAAGTAATTATTCCCACCCATTTCCGCACCCAAGCCGCCGATGCCGCTGCTTGTGATATTGCCGCCGTGGATGAATTTCTGACCACCATGGCGGGGACAACTATTCAACAAAGTGGTAGTGATACGATTAACCTCAATCAATCCAATATCCCCAGCCAAGGCTCGGTAATCATTGTGCCTAACTATCGTTTTGGTTGATGGTATAAATAAGTATCCAGCACCAGAGTAGGAATTATGCAAATTACACAAACTGAGTATAGCGATCGCCGCCAGCGCTACATGGCAGCAATTGGCAACGGCACTGCCATATTTCGTAGTACCGCCAATGGGGAGAGAAATTTCCGCCAAGATAGTGATTTCTATTACCTAACTGGCTTCGATGAACCGGGGGCTGTCTTAGTTTTGGCTCCCCACCATGAGAAACATAAATTTGTTTTATTTGTCCAGCCCAAGGATCGGGATAAGGAAATCTGGAATGGTTATCTCTATGGTGTGGAGGGGGCGAAGGAAAAGTTTGGGGCGGATGCGGTTTATCCCATGGGGGAATTAGATACAAAGCTACCTCAATACATCCAGACAGCCGATAAAATCTATTATCGTATGGGCAGGAATGCTAGTTTTGATGGCACGATCGTCAAGCACTGGCAGACGGCACTGCGCCACTATCAAAGGAAAGGCGTGGGACCGATCGCGATCGAAGACCCCATGCCCATCCTCTCCCGACTACGGCAGGTAAAAAGTCCGGGGGAAATTGCCCTAATGCGCCGAGCGGCAGATATAGCGGCAAAGGCTCATAACTACGCCAGAGAAATCACAGCCCCCGGCCGCTATGAGTACGAGATTGCCGCTGAGATCGAGTATTTATTTAATAAAAGTGGCGGGGGCATTGCCTACCCCTCGATCGTCGCCTCTGGCAAAAACTCCTGCATCCTCCACTACATAGCCAATAATCAACAAATGCAGGATGGGGATCTATTGCTGATTGATGCCGGATGTAGTTATCAATACTACAACTCCGATATCACCCGGACTTTCCCCGTCAATGGCAAATTCACCGCCCCCCAGAGAGCTATCTATGAAATAGTTTTAGAGGCACAAAAACAGGCGATCGCCCAAGTCAAGCCGGGTAATTCCTATCATCAAATCCACGAGGCAGCGGTGCAGGTGATTACCGAAGGTTTAGTCGAGTTGGGTTTGCTCCGGGGCAATGTGGAAGAATTGGTCAAAGCCGAAAAATACAAACCCTTCTATATGCACAACACTGGTCACTGGCTAGGTTTGGATGTCCATGATACGGGAATTTATAAACGGGGTGAAGAGGGAGAACTCCTCCAGCCGGGGGAAGTTTTAACCGTGGAGCCGGGAATTTATATCGGTGCCGACCTGCAACCAGCGATCGGACAACCAGTGATCCTCGAACAATGGCTAGGGATTGGCATTCGGATTGAGGATGATGTGTTAGTCACTGAAACTGGGAATGAAGTATTAACCACTGGGGTTCCCAAATCTGTAGCCGAGATGGAACGTTAGTCTGAATAATTAATCAGCGTATGCTTAAGGATTATTTTTAAAACAAGTTTCAGGGAAATAGCTCCATATACAGGAGTTCGATGGTTTTTTAAAGCCTGATGACTAGAGAATGGTTTTTTGGTATTTTTAATTTGGCAATAAAATTATGAGGACTGAGGGTCGTCGAAGTCCAACTCTAGGGGGCTGGTTTCGACGACCCTCACCAGCCTTAGAAAATCCTGCACAACGTGAGAACGAAACTGTAGGGTTTCAGGGAATCTCATCGAATTCACGTCCATATACAAAATTTATATATACAGTAGACCTCCTGCGTGAATAGAAAATTAGGTATGTCAAACTATTAGAAACTCGTGCTAAAAATGGATTCATGCAAGAGGTCTAGTAGTTTGAGAGTAGGTGGCTACAGCCACCCACTCTCAAACCCAACATGGATAGGACTTTCAATATTTGTGGCGTGTCTCATTTGAACGCAAAGTGCTGTAAGATTTTGAATGACTTGCTGTGTAAGGGTTTAGATCAAGAAAATGGTGAAACCATTTTCTTGGTTTGGTATCATTGGACTGATTGGTGTTTAGTGATGCTTTTTTCTAGAAGGAGTAATCCGGTATTGATCACAAGAGCTAACAAAACTACCGAAATTACCCCTGCCCAGATTTTGTCGTAGCGATCGGTCTGGGCGATGCCATCAAACAGGAGAGTGCCTAAACCTCCAGCACCGAATTTGGCTCCAATGGTGGCTACGGCGATCGCCACCACTGCCCCCAAGCGTAACCCAGCGAGGAATAAGGGCAAAATCAGCGGTACTTCCACCCACCACCAGCGCTGCCAGCCATTCATCCCCATCCCCTGAGCAGCTTCATAGATTTCTGGAGAAATACCCTGCAATCCTGCTACCAGATTCCGCACCAAGACCACCTGACCATACAACACCATCGCCAGCATAACTGGATAAGCATTCAAACCTAAAATTGGTACGAAGAAAATAATCAAAGCCAAGCTAGGGATTGTGTATACAATTCCCAACAATCCCATAACAGGAATACTGAAGCGGGGATAGTAATTAACTAGCAAGGCTAAAGGTACCGCCAACAAAACGGTGATCAGAGAAGAAACCCCCACCATTTGCAAATGTTGCCATAGCAAGTTAGCCACTATGCCGGGATTGCTGACAACATAGCTGAGCACTGCCTAACCTCCTGCGGCAAAGGCTGCCATCACAGCAGCGGATAGCAATAATCCCGGAGTAAGTAATAAAACCAACGTGAAGAAATCGTGAGCGTTCATAGCTTTTAGGATTCAGATTAAGTAATTAGAGAATCATGTCATAATCTAACCCATAATTTAATCTATTGTAGAGAACTAAATATTTTCTTCCTGTTTAAGATGCCCTGAGAAACTTATTAATAGCCTCGGCATCTAGTCTATGACTTTGATCAAACCACTTTGTAGCCCTTGATGGATCTTCTCAATTGTTTCTTTATCTTCTTGAGAAATAGTCCCTTTCGATAGTAGGGCTGACATAAAAATTTTCTGATCGGTACGATTGATGATGTGCCGGGAAGCAATATTTCTGATGACTTCTTCGGCTGTTTTCTTGGAGAAAGATGCTTGTCTAGCTGTCATAATTATTACCTCTAATCGTCTTACTACAAGGCGTTATTTGTAAAGTCTAACTAATAACATCATGAAGTAGTTTCATGCTTTAGATGGTGATATGACATTGAGAAATAAGTGACAATATATACTTATTATTTGTGATTAGATATTCATTCTTCCTGTGATCTCTATCACTTCTGGCAGTAAGTAAAATAACAAAAGCAAATATAAGTTAATTAATTTTAGTTGTGTTTATCTAAAAGATTTTGGCTTATCTAATGAAGAGATTTGACTGTTCTAAAATAGGCAAGACCTTTCTAGTGAAATTTTGAAAAATGGCTAAATATGGCTTGCCGATCGCAACCTTAAGAAATAATTGTTAACAAAAATATCTTATCTAATTAGGTAGAAATTGGGGAGATTTTCCTACCATAATCGAAAGCCAAAAAGCTTACTCAGAAAGATTTCTGGGGTTATCAGTACGGATTACCGAACCAATAAAGATTTCTCAGAGAATAAATTTTATATTAACGTTACAGACAAGTGCTTAAGCCAGATTAACCCAAAAGCACGAACCTAAGTAGAACCATATATAGAACCCTAAATAGAACTTAGTTTCTTTTAATCTGCGACTAACCATTATCCATCATCTTGATTAAAGATACAGGAGGTTGTAATGAGGATTGCTCAGATTGCTCCCCTTTGGGAAACCGTACCACCACCAGCCTATGGTGGGATCGAATTAGTAGTTAGCTTACTCACCGAGGAGCTAGTCCGTCGTGGTCATGAAGTAACTTTATTTGCCTCCGGCGATTCAGTTACGGCTGCCCAGTTAGAATCTGTTCACCCCCAAGCTCTGCGCCTAGATTCTCAGGTAAAAGAGTGTGGGATTTACGAGATGCTGAATCTTAGTAAAGCCTATGGCAGAGCAGCCGAGTTTGACGTTATTCACTCCCATGTCGGCTGCGGTGCTCTATCCTATGCCCCTTTGGTGAAAACGCCTACAGTGCATACTCTCCACGGAATTTTTACGGCTGACAATGAGAAAATGTTCACCTACGCTCGCCAGCAACCCTTTGTGAGCATTTCTGATTCTCAGCGAGAACCAAGGCTGGGCCTAAATTATGTGGCTACGGTGCATAACGGCATTGATGCTAGTACCTACGAATTTCATCCCAACCCCGATCGCCCGCCCTACCTCGCATTTCTGGGCAGAATGTCTCCAGAAAAGGGAGTGCATTTGGCGATCGAGATTGCCCAGAAATCGGGTTGGCATCTGAAAATGGCGGGAAAAATAGATCCGGTCGATCAAGAGTATTTTGACCAAAAGGTAAAACCCCATATTAATGGCCAACAAATTGAGTTTTTGGGAGAAGCAAATCACCAACAAAAAAGCGTCCTCATGGGCGGGGCGGTAGCAACGCTGTTCCCAATTACTTGGCGAGAACCTTTTGGTTTGGTGATGATTGAATCCATGGTGACGGGAACTCCAGTAATCGCTATGAATTTGGGTTCTGTTCCCGAAATCATTGCCCACGGCAAAAGTGGTTTTATCTGCTCCAGTGTGGATGAGTGCGTGGCAGCTATTGACAAGGCGGTGCGGCTCGATCGCCGTGGTTGCCATGACCATGTACTGATGAATTTCACAGCCCAGCGAATGACCGATGGCTATGAGGCAGTTTATCGACAGTTGATGGTCGATCGCCATGCTCAGAATGGCTACCATGGCAAAGCTCTGCTGACAGTCTGAGTCAGTGAACAGTTATCAGTTACTTGTGCTGAGCAGTTCGACAAGCTCACTGTAAGACTTATCGAAGCATCAGTAATTCATCCTTAACTGAATAACTGATAAGGCGATATCTAAAAAGATTCTGGCGGTTGAAACCGCGACTATAAGAACAAAGTCCGGATGGTGCGCGGACGAAGAAAAGTCTAAAACTTTCTGAATCTGCGTAAGCAGGTTTTGTCCCTATAGCTGCAACGACTCGACTGAGCATTGCCGATTTATCCGGCACACGTCTTTAGTAGGGGAAGGTGGGCAATGCCCACCCTACGTTTAGAGTCAGGTAACTGATTGATAACTGATGCTTCGACTTCGCTCAGCACAAGTAACTGATGACTGATTGATAACTGAATACAACTTGGAGGTTCATGATATGTACCAAGCGGATAAAGATGGTCAGTATAGACAAGCGATCGCTCTAATTTCTAACCATGCGGATCCTGCTGCCAGCATTGGTGGCGAAGAAGCTGGGGGACAGAATGTTTATGTCCGGCAAGTCGGAGAACACTTGGCAGAATTGGGTTGGCAAGTTGATATGTTTACTCGCCGGGTTAATCCCACAGACCCTGCCATTGTCCAACACACCCCCCACTGTCGGACAATTCGCCTCTCCGCTGGTCCCGCTGAATTTGTGCCTAGGGATCAACAGTTTGGCTATATGCCGGAGTTTGTGCGATCGTTCCAAGCTTTTCAAAGTCAGCAGGGGATGGCTTATCCCTTGGTGCATAGTAATTATTGGCTTTCGGCTTGGATTGGCTTACAATTACAAAAACAAAACGGTACCCAATTAATCCATACCTATCATTCCCTCGGAGCAGTCAAGTACCAATCGGTGCCTGAGTTGCCAGTGATCGCCCCCACCCGTTTAGCTGTGGAGCGAGAAATTCTGGAAAATGCCCATTGTGTAGTTGCCACCAGTCCCCAAGAAATGCAGGCACTGAGAACCTTAGTTTCCCCCAGAGGACAGATTGAAATTATCCCCTGTGGCACGGATGTGAGTAACTTCCGGCTTTTGCCTAGGGCAGAGGCGAGGGCACATATTGGCGTATCGGAGCAAGATCAAGTGGTGCTTTATGTCGGCAGATTCGACCCTCGCAAAGGAATTGAAACATTTGTTCGGGCTGGGGCTTTATTGCAGTCACGGGGTCTGAAAAATCTCAAACTAGTGATTGTCGGTGGTAGCTCTCCCCATCTTGTAGATGGGTTAGAGCAAGCCCGGATTGCCGGAATTGTGGCAGAATTGGGTTTGCAAGACCAGACGATTTTTGTCGGTCAGGTTGACCATGACTCCCTGCCCTACTACTACACAGCCGCCGATGTCTGCGTTGTGCCTAGCCATTATGAACCCTTTGGCTTGGTAGCGATCGAGGCCATGGCTTGCGGAACTCCAGTGGTAGCATCCGCCGTCGGGGGATTAAATTTTACTGTAGTACCAGAAAAAACTGGACTATTGGTGCCGCCCCAAGATGTGCCAGCCTTTGCTGATGCGATCGATCGCATCCTTTCTGATGAACTGTGGTCTAGAAAACTGAGTAAACAAGCCTCAGCCAATGTGCATCAACGTTTTAGTTGGTCTGGGGTAGCAGTCCAACTTAGTGAACTCTACCGCCATGTTCTTGCTCAATCCCTGATGCATGATGGTCCTTGGAGTTTTCGATCGCCCATGCAAGGTGACACAACCTCAGCCCATCATCCCGCCCCCGTCCTTAGCAAAATCCCTACTCAAAAACCCTTAAGACAAACCTATGGCAGAATTAATCGAAATTAATGGCAAAAAGTTTGTCTCCACCAACGAGATGCCCAGGGATGCTTGGAGTTGTGTGATTAGCGATCACCCCATTTCTACCGTCACCCTCAAGGACGATGACCTATTTTTGGTGACTGATACCTTGGGGAATATCTCTGGTGCTGGTTGCAGATTGGACAGCATGGAAAGCAGTATGGGGCTGTTTTGCAAGGATACTCGGTTCTTGAGTCGTTTAGAATTGCAGATTGAAGGGCGATCGCCCATTGTTTTTAGTAGCACTGCCCGCCAAGGTTTTGCCATGTCGGTGTTGTGTGCCAATCCCCAAATTGATGCCCCGATTGAGGCTCAACTTGATCCTCAGCTTAATAACCAAATTACTCCTCAACTTCACCTCGAAGCTGATGCCCCAGCTCAGGATAATCCTCAAAATAAGAGCCAGACTAATGTTCCCCCCCTAAATCTTGGTGTCGGGGTTCCCCCCAGATTCATCCCTGCGGAAACCATTGGCATCTTTCGGAGCATCATTATTAAAGGCGGCTTATTTGAAGAGATCCAGGTGACAAACCACAATACTAAACCCGTGGATTTTGCCATGAGCCTGAGTTTTGAGGCTGATTTTGCTGACCTGTTTGAAGTTCGGGGCGTAGTCCGGCACGATCGGGGGAAATTCCTGCAAACCAGCTTAGATGCAGCCAAAAGAAATGTAGACAAGACACATAGTCAAACTACCCCTAGTCAAAATACCGAAATTCTCCTTGCCTACCAAGGTCTAGATGGGGCATTGATGGAGTCGCGGATTCAGTTCAACTCCCGCCAGCCCGATCAAGTCAACAATGGTACTGCCCTGTGGCATCTCCACCTAGAACCCCGTAGCTCAGTAATCCTGGGCTACCGGATTCATTTATTTACTAATGACCAACTCACTTCCACCGTCAGCGCTCCCCTATCTTTTAACCAAGCAAAAGCCGAAGAACTCCTAGAGGAACACCAATGGCGACAACAGATTACCCAAATCCAAACGGATAATAAGTATCTAAATCAGGTCATCGATCGAGCGGTGCAGGATGTCTATCTATTACGCCAAACCTTTGAGGGGAGCAGATTTCTCTCGGCAGGAGTGCCTTGGTTTTCGACTTTGTTTGGGCGAGATTCCCTAATTGCGGCTTCCCAGACCTTGGTGCTGGATCCGACGATCGCCAAAGAAACCCTAATTATCCTCGCCCGCTATCAGGGAAAGGTGGAAGATGAGTGGCGGGATGAACAACCGGGGAAAATTCTCCACGAAATCCGCCTCGGAGAAATGGCGCGTTGTCAAGAAGTCCCCCATACTCCCTACTACGGCACAGTGGATGCCACACCTCTATGGTTGATGCTCTACGCCGAATATTTTGCTTGGACTGCGGATGAGGAAACTTTGGATCAACTCTGGGATCATGCGTTGGCAGCAATGGCTTGGATTGATACTGCCATGGCACAAACGGGCTACTTGAGCTATAGCCGAAAATCTACCAAAGGCTTGGCTAATCAGGGTTGGAAGGATTCAGAAAATTGTATTGTCAATAGTCGAGGGGAATTAGCTGAGGGAGCGATCGCCCTCTGTGAGGTGCAGGCTTATGTTTATGCTGCCAAAATTCGCATGGGTGAACTGGCAGAGAAAAAAGGATTAATTAATCTAGCCAACCAGTGGCACTCCCAAGCCGTGGATCTCAAGACCCGCTTTAATCGAGATTTCTGGCTGCCAAACCAAGAATACTGCGCCCTTGCCCTCGATGGAGTGGGCAACCCCGTGGATAGTATCACCTCCAATGCTGGCCAGTGCTTAAACCTAGGGATTCTTGACCATGACAAAGCCCTCAAGGTAGCCACTCGGCTCAAGTCTAGGGATATGTTTACGGGCTGGGGCATTCGTACCCTGAGTAGTCTTTCTCCAGCCTATAACCCTATGGGCTATCACATTGGCTCGGTGTGGCCCCATGATAGTAGCCTGATCGCCTGTGGTTTGCGATCGATCAACCGGGTAGATCAATCCCTGCGAGTTGCCCAAGGTTTAATCGACATGACCCTATCCCAACCTTACCAGCGCCCTCCAGAACTATTCTGTGGCTATGAGCATGATGGCTTTAGTACTCCAGTCCAATACCCGGTCGCTTGTTCTCCCCAAGCTTGGGCAACTGGGACAATTTTCCAACTAATCACCATGATGGTGAACTTGGTGCCCAATGCTCCTAGTCAACAACTGCGGATCATCGATCCAGCACTAATTAGTTCGATCGGTCGTCTGAATATTAAAAATCTCCGCATCGGCACAGCCTTATTAGATTTAGAATTTGAGCGGGCTGGCGATCGCCTTGGTGCAACAGAGCAATATCAATCTGGCGATGCAGTTTCCTGTCGAGTTGTCAAAAAACAAGGGAATCTCCGGGTCATTATTGAGGCATAAACAGGACTTCCGAACTTTGAGGGCGGGTGGCTGTAGCCACCCGCTCTCAAACTCAACTGAGAATCCTCACTTCGCTGGAGTTCCCACAACCAAAATCATCTCAGCCCCCTTGGCGGTTGCTATAACTCCTTGAGAGAAGGTATTATCTAAGGAAATTCTTTACAATCTACCTGCTCATGAGTGACCCCAGCTACCGCACAGAGAAAGATTCCATGGGGGAGAAGCAAATTCCCCAAGATGTCTATTACGGCATCCAGACAGTCCGGGCGATCGCTAACTTTCCCATCAGTGGCATCAAACCCCTTCCTGCCTACGTTGATGCTTGTTTATTAATTAAAAAAGCCGCAGCAATTACCAACGGGGAGTTGGGCTGCATTCCCCTTGAGGTGAGTGGGGCAATCGTTCAAGCGGCGGATGAAATCTTGCAAGGGAGCCTGCGGGATCAATTTGTGGTGGATGTTTACCAAGCTGGTGCCGGAACTTCCCACCACATGAATGTAAACGAAGTGTTGGCAAATCGAGCCTTAGAAATCTTGGGCGATCGCAAGGGAAATTACGATCGGGTCAATCCCAATGACCATGTGAACTACGGACAATCAACTAATGATGTGATCCCTACGGCGATTAGGATTGGAGCAATTTTAGCTCTCACCCATACCCTCTACCCCAGCTTGGAGTACGCCGTTTCGGTGCTCGATCGTAAAAGTGATGAATTTAAGGACATAATTCGTTCTGGCAGAACCCACATGCAGGATGCGGTTCCCGTAAGATTGGGGGAAAACTTTCAAGCTTGGGCACAAATTCTCTCTGCCCACATCATCCGTTTAGCTAAAGCTTCCGGGGAACTAATGAGCTTAGGAATTGGTGGTTCTGCCGTGGGAACGGGTCTAAATACCCATCCCCAGTACCGGGCTAGAGTGGTGGAACTCCTAGGAGAACTTCTCCAGCAGCCCCTGCAATCTTCTCCCCATCTGATGGCAGCGATGCAGAGTATGGCTCCTTTCGTCAGTGTCTCTGGGTGTCTGCGGAACTTAGCGCAAGATTTAGTGAAAATTTCCCACGATCTCCGGCTCTTGGATTCGGGACCAAAAACTGGACTCAAGGAAATCCAATTACCGCCCGTGCAACCCGGTTCTTCGATTATGCCGGGAAAATATAATCCGGTGATGGCGGAGATGACCTCAATGGTGTGTTTTCAGGTGATGGGCTACGATAGTGCGATCGCCCTTGCTGCCCAAGCCGGACAGTTGGAACTGAATGTGATGATGCCGTTGATTGCCTACGATCTCATCCACAGTATGGAGATTTTGGGGAATACCATTCTCGCTCTCAGCAAAAATTGTATTGTCGGTATTGAGGCAAAGAGCGATCGATGTCTTGAATATGCTGAGGGAAGTCTAGCTTTGGTCACTGCCCTCAATACCCACATTGGTTATCTAAATGCAGCGAATGTGGCAAAAGAATCCCTCGAAACGGGGAAATCCCTGCGGCAGATAGTCCTAGACAAGGGCTTAATGACCGAGGAAGCTTTAGCTGAGGTACTTGATCTAGAAACAATGAGTCGGATGCAGTAATCAGTTAACTGTCTAGCCATTCTATCTCCAACATTTGTGGCAAGATTTCACAGGAATTTTGTCCCTTGAGTCTTGCCCAAGTCCCCCATAATCCTAAGGGTGTGGCAAAGATAGTCGCCAGCAGATTGGTGCCTAGTTTTCGAGTAATTATTTGAGCAATTAATTTGGGCGGCAACTCCCGGACTAGCCAACGGAGTAGGCGGTAGAGGTATTCTTGGGTGCTGAATGATCGCATCAAACTCACCCCGTGGAGTTGGTGGAGATAGCGATTAGAAGAACCGTACTTATACCATTGATGATAAAAATCTCGCAAATTAGAGCGGTGGCGATGGTGAACGATCGCCCTAGGGGCAAACATTAAGCAATCAGGAAACTGGATTTGTACTCGCCAACAGAGATCCGCATCTCCCCCTGTAGTTAGGTAAGGACGGAATAAGCCTGTATTTTTCAAGGCTGATTTCCGAACTGCTAGATTTGCCGTTTGTCCATAGGGTAAGTATTCATGATTCAGAGTATGCTGCTGAGAAAGAGTCTGGGCATGATCTGCATAAACCTCTAGCCAATTATTGCCAGCTAACCCAAGAATTTCCCCCACAACTAAATTAACTTGGGGTTGCTCAAAAGGACTAATTAAATGCTCTAACCAATCCGGTTGGGGGCGACAATCGGCATCGGTGAAAACCAGAAATTCTCCCTGCGATGCCTTGACACCAACATTTCTGGCTGCATAGGCACTCTGGATTTTCGTGGCTTGGAGGGGAATAATTTGGGGATTAGTTTTTGCCGCAGTTTGAAGGAATTGGTAAGTGCGATCGCTACTTTGATTATCAACTATTAAATACTCCACCCGCTCTGGGGGCAAAGTTTGCGATCTTAAACAATCCAATAAGGCGGATAGATCGCGATCGCCATTATGAACGGGAATAATTACAGAGATAATTGGGGGCATGGGGGAAGGAGGTAAAGGGAGATAGAGAAGGTACAGGGAGTTAGGGAATTTACGAGTTATAGTAGTCGCCGATTTGATTAGGACGTTTTTGAGGGCGCGCGGAGCGCGCCCTCAAAAACGTCCCTGTCCTAACTAGAATGGAGCTTACTATAGCTATGAAGGGAGTTTAGCTTGAGAAGATAGAGCAAAATTAGATCGACACTAGATTAAATACATTAATAAATCAGTTAATCAGAGAACATCAGCCTATGCTAGATATTTAGCACAGAAAAAACTTACCATTCCCCAAGAAATCCTCCAGCCCTTAACTTTTATAATCCCCTTATCTCCCTCTACCTCCCCTTACCTCCCTGTATCTCCCCTTACCTCCTTCCCCTCATGTTCTCCCCCACTCTCGAAAAAAAATATGCTCGATTACAACAAGAGCTAGCTAACGGTGTTGCTGTTCTCTGCCTGACGGGGGTACTTGGCACCCTATGGTACAAATTTATCGAGGGCTGGAGTTGGATTGATTCCCTCTACATGACGGTGATTACCCTTGCCACCGTTGGTTTCATGGAAGTGCAGCCCCTCGGATTTCATGGTCGATTATTTACCATTGCCCTGATTTTTACGGGAATTATGACGATCGGGTATATTGTTAATCGCTTTACAGAAGCAGTAGTTCAAGGCTATTTTCAGGAAGGTATTCTCTTTCGCCAACGGAAACGTCTTGTGAATAATTTGTTAGATCATTACATTCTTTGTGGCTTCGGACGTACTGGCAGGCAGATTGGTTTGGAGTTTGCCTCAGAGAGCATTCCTTTTGTGGTCATTGATTCTGAACTTCATCAAGTAGAAATTGCCCAAGAGCTTGGCTATATCGCCATTCTCGGAGATGCTACCCTTGATGATACTCTGCTTCAGGTGGGCATTGAACGGGCAATTTGTCTGGTCACAGCTCTGCCCTCAGATGCGGAAAATCTCTACACAGTCCTTTCTGCCAAAACCCTCAATCCCCAAATCCGGGCGATCGCTAGAGCCAGCACCGAAGAAGCTCTCAAGAAATTACAACGGGCGGGAGCCGATGCGGTGGTTTCTCCCTATATTACCGGGGGCAAACGCCTTGCTGCCGCCGCCCTCAGACCTCAAGTATTGGATTTTGTCGATGGCATTTTGACAGGTAGTGATCGAGCCTTCTATATGGAGGAATTTTTGATCGATGCCGAGCATTGTCCCTGTACTGGGATGACCCTGAGTGAGGCAAGGTTGCGATCGAAATCCGGTTCCCTAGTCCTAGCCATCCGCCGGGTCGATGGCGAGTTAATTGGTGGTCCCACCGGAGACACAAAGTTAATGGAAGGTGATCTCCTGATCTGCATGGGAACCGCCGAACAACTCCAACAACTCAACCAAATCCTCAGCCCCATCCAATCCCGCCTCCTCCGTCCCCCCAAAAACACCTAGTAGTCTGTCAACAATTACAGCGATTTGAGAGTGGGTGGCTACAGCCACCCACTCTCAAATCGCTGTAACTATCAAAAATAGGGTCGCAAAGCCTTGCGCCCCTACTAAAGAAAGTATCTCTAGGATTTCTACTTACCCTAAACCTATTTACTGACAGCCCAGAAGCTGAGGTGATATAAATAATTCCGCCAAGGATGAGCTTGGACTTCTTGTAATACAGCCTTCCCTTGCCAAGAGAGGTCAGGGATACTGACATCGATTTGGGTTTTGGAGACATTAACTTGCTTGAGGAGAGTTTCCGCAGTTTTTGCAGGTAAAGTCAGGTTAATGGATTCGGTCCCATTGTGACCGTAGAGGACAGCGGGGATTAGCCCTTCCCGGCGGAGCGCTCTGGGCTTACTACCTTCCGATCGCTTTTGAAGTTCAAGTGTAACTGGCATAATTTTAGTAATTTTATGTTTAGCAATTCTCTATATTGAGCTTATTGATTCTAGCAGAGATTCGCCTTAGGGACAAAATAGGGTTTCCCGTGTATCTCTCCCTGTGGTGGGATTGGTTCCCTCAGCTATCTTGCACAATTGCGCCTCAATATCGGAGCGCAGTAATACATCAGTAAAATCTGCTCCGGTAATAATTGCCCCAGCAAACCGAGCATTAGCCACAAACGCCCCTTCCAGAATAGCATTGGTGAGATTTGCCCGATTGAACCGAGCTGAATCAAGGGTCGCACCGCTCAGGTTTGCTCCTTCTAGATTGGCTTCTTCTAAGTTAGCAGCAAAGAAACTGACTCCCCGCAGGTCTGCATGACTAAAATTACTCTGACGCAGATTAGCCTTAGTAAATTCGGAATCCCTTAGGTCTTTGCCAGAAAAGTCTGCGCCGATCAGGGATTCTCGGACATAATCTAAGGCAGTTGCCGGAGTCGCAGTTACTCCTAGAAATCCCACAAATATTAATAGTCCTAAACTTAGTCCCATGATTAACTGCCGCCCATAGACAATTATTCTTGACTTTATAAGTGATTGATGAGGGTGGATAGTTGGCATAGATTTGATTTCAGATTAGTTTTTTTGTCAACGTTGCAGAGCAATATCAACAGGTTATGAATATTTAATTTAATAATTAATGGTTATACAATCACCACCGCCAAGAACTTTGCAGCAAAAATATTTCCTCCGCTGTTTGTCCTCAGTCCTCCTGTTGGGGCAAGTTTTTTTACGCTTACTCCAAGGTAAAACCTATTATCGCAAAATTATGGAACACATGGTCAAGGTCGGTCCCGGTTCGATCGCTCCCGTCCTCCTCGTCAGTGGCTTTGCCGGGATGATTTTCACTATTCAAACCGCTAGGGAGTTGGGGAAGTTTGGGGCTGTGGAAGCAGTGGGAGGAGCCTTTGCCCTAGCTTTTTGTCGGGAATTAGCGCCAATTCTTACGGCAAGTGTGATCGCTGGGCAGGTGGGTTCTGCCTTTGCCGCTGAGTTGGGTTCAATGCAAGTTACCGAGCAAATCGATGCCCTCCATATTCTCAAAACCAACCCCATTGATTACTTGATCCTGCCAAGGATCATTGCCTGCTGTTTAATTATGCCTTTGATGATGATTTTTGCTTTGGTGATGGGGGTAGCAGGGGGAGCTTTTATTGCTCTCCATATCTATAAAATTGTGCCAGAAACCTTTCTAGAATCGATTAGAAACTTTTTAGAACCCGCAGATTTAGAGATTATTATCCTAAAGGGGATAGTGTTTGGCACTTTGGTGGCAGTAAATGGTTGTAGTTGGGGGATGACCACGAGAGGAGGAGCAAGGGAAGTTGGGGAGTCAGCCACCACGGCTGTGGTCACGACTTGGATCGCAATTTTTATTATGGATTTTCTAATTTCCCTAACTCTCTTGGGTAGTCCAAGGTTTTGAGTAAAAAAGGTTTTGGTGAGCTTCGATGACCCTCAGCCCTCCAAAACCAACACCAATGCGTAAGTCCTGTAAAAAAGAGTCCCTTGCATTGCAAGGGACTCTTTTCTATGATTGTTTTGCCGCTGGTTTTATGTTAGAAAAATCCTTGGCGAGAAACCAGCTTTTCAAAGTGGGCTTGGGTTTGTTGGAGCATTTGCTCTCGGCTGTCGGGGGTTTGCGAGAGATTGGGGACAAGATTCTTTGCTTGGAGGGTCATGTGTAGCTGAAGATGAGCTACGTATTCACTGATATTTTCTTGGAGAGAGCAGGAAGGATAGGAGGGGGATTGTAGATTCACTGTTCTTTCTCTGTGACTTAGCAGCATAATTTTGCAATGATGTTTAGTAATGAGTTCACAATCGGTTGCAGGGACAACTTCTTTGGTTTGTCACGCAACTATAACTATGCCTTAAGTGTGCTATTAGTTTTAAGTAGTTTTCTAAAAAAAGATTGCGAAATGTGAAGATGAACTATGCCGATCGCTTCTGGTGAAACCATCGAAGAACGTCGATAGTAAGGGCTAGATAGAGTAAGATTTTCTGCCCCTCGGAGGAAGTGGAAAATCTTACTCTATGTATCCCGTTTCAAATTCCCAAGCGCTGGTAGATAGTATCTAGATTCCGCAAGTGATGATTAGGATCAAAACATTGGGCTAGTTCCTCTGGAGTAAGCTGTGCCTTGACCTGTTCATCTTGGCTGATCAATGCTCGGAAATCTCCATCGGGTTTGTTCCATGCTTGGTGAGCGCAGGATTGGACAATTTTATAGGCGGTTTCCCGGTTCATGCCTTTGTCTACTAGGGTGAGCATGACTCGTTGGCTGAAGGTGACCCCACCATAGACCGTCAGGTTGCGCTGCATATTTTCCGGGTAGACCAACAGATTTTTCACCAAGTCGGTGATTTCCACCAACATGAAATGGGTGAGAATGCAGCTATCGGGCATGATCACCCGCTCTACAGAGCTATGGGAAATATCTCGTTCGTGCCAGAGGGCAACGTTTTCTAGGGCGGCTCCAGCGTTGGCGCGGATAATTCTTGCCATCCCAGTCAGGCGTTCGCTGCGGATGGGGTTGCGTTTGTGGGGCATGGCAGAGGAGCCTTTTTGCTTGGGGGCAAAATATTCTTCAACTTCCAGCACTTCAGTCCGTTGCAGATGGCGAATTTCCACAGAAAAGCGCTCGATCGAGGCAGCCAATAATGCGAGGGTTTGCATGAAATCGGCATGACGATCGCGGGATATCACCTGAGTAGAAGCAGTATCTGGTTGTAATCCTAGGTATTGACAGGCTAATTCTTCAATCCGGGGATCCACATTGGCGTAGGTTCCCACCGCCCCAGAGATTTTACCCACAGCAATTTGTTGAGAAACACGGCAGAGGCGATCGCGGTGACGGAGAATTTCTGCCAACCAGCCAGCTAATTTAAACCCAAAGGTGACCGGTTCGGCATGAATCCCGTGCGATCGACCAATCATCAAAGTATGCCTATGCTGCTGTGCCTGATAGCGAATTGCCTGACTCAGCGCTTCTACCCATTGCAGAATCACTTCCAAACTCGCCACCATTTGCAACGCTAAGGCCGTGTCCAACACATCGGAACTGGTCATACCCACATGAATATAGCGCCCGGCATCCCCCACGTACTCGTTAACATTGGTCAGGAAAGCAATCATGTCATGGCGAACTTCTGCTTCAATTTCCAACACCCGTTGGGGGTCAAATTTTGCCTTGGCTTTAATTTCTTCTACAGCTTCGGCGGGAATATAGCCTAATTCTGCCTGTGCTTCACACACAGCGATCTCCACTTGCAGCCAAGTCTGGAGTTTATAGTTTTCTGTCCACAGGTTGCCCATTTCGGGCAGGGTATAGCGATCGATCAATGTTTTGCCTAGAATCCAACCTGAATATTTTACTGCAAATTGTCTTCTGAACCCCCACTAAAAATTTGTTGTGCAGTCAAATTCAAATTTGGAAACACCAAGGACTCAACTCTTTCGTTTTCTCTAAATATCCTTACCTGATACTCACCCGCCACTAACTGACAAACTGATAAAGTAGGCTGTTTTGGAGAACCAATGTAACGAATGCCACCCAAACCTAGATAATCAACAATCCAGTATTCAGAAATGCCTAATGTTTCATAATCAACCATTTTGTACGCATAATCATCACGCCAATTGGTACTGACAACTTCAACGGCTAGGGGAATAGATGATCCTTGGGTAATTGTCGAAGATTTTGCCCACAAGGGTTCTAGGGCTAGGGCATCACGGTTAACTACTAAAATATCTGGTGCATAACCCGTCTCTTGATGAGGAGCTTTAACTAAAGCATTTTTGAGGAATCGATAGGGAAGTTGTTGTTTCCGAGTTTCCAAAATCATTTCTGTCTGTAAAAACTCCACAACTTCTTCATGCTTTCCTGTCGTTTGCATTTCAACAATAACCCCATTATGCAACTCATAAAATCCAGCTTCTGGCTTCCATTCTAGAAATTCATCAAAAGTTAATAACTTAGATATGGCTTGAATCATATTTTTACTTCCATCTAAGGATTTAGGGGTAAGAATTTCCCCCGCGTTGCGGGGGGAATTCTTAGTTCTTTAGCACTACCATTTTAGAATTATAGCAATCTTAAATGGGTTGAAAGAGACGCACCTTTCGGGTGCGTCTCTTTCAACTTCACGGTAAGTATTTATCCACTAATTCCACCCCTAGTTCTGTACGCCATTGAGTCAGGGGTTTTTCCCATGCTTGCTCCCATTTTTGAGCGAGGAAAGGTTTTGCCCTAGCTCCCATACGATACATGACTGCTACTCGATCCATGAGGCGATCGATCTCTTCTGGAGTGTTAAACATCGTTCGCAACACTCCCCCAGCCAAAAGCACTACGGACATAGTACGGCGGGTCTGGGGAATCTCAAAGGCTTTTAGTGCCAACTCTCCCACTACATCGGTAGAAGAACCCGTAACAATATGCCAAATATCGTGGGTTTGCCGGAGGCGAAATAGGACATAACTCACATCATCAGTAATTTCTATTTTGCGATAGAAACTAGGGTCAAACCCTGCATCGGTAATGTAGTGGGCATAGATAGCTCCTAGAGATTCCGGGGGATAGGTAAGCAGAGTCTCAATATCTGGAGCTGGGGCAAGATAACGTTCTTCGATAATTTGTGCCACTTCTGGATTGGATTTTACAAAGGCGATCGCCTGTTGCGTAGCTTTGGTTTTGCTCAACCCATCTTCAATATCATAGACAGAATCCGTCTGGGTGGGATCCTTGAGGAGGACGATCGCTCCTTTGAGAGTCTGCAAAAAATCTAGATTTAGCGATCGATTTCTCAGAAGCATGGTTCTATCCTCAACTCAGAACTAGGGTAATTTACCTTCGATCTTAGCGTTAAAACCATAGACCTGACGGCTGCCTCTGTAGGGAACTAGGTTTACTTCCTTGGTATCCCCCGGCTCAAAACGTACCGCAGTCCCGGCAGGAATATCCAAACGCATTCCCTTAGTGGATTCGCGATCGAACTCCAGTGCCTCATTAACTTCATAGAAATGGTAATGGGAACCAATTTGCACAGTGCGATCGCCCGCATTAGCTACGGTAATAGTTAAAACTGGTTGCCCAGCATTTAGCTCGATCTCTCCCTCTGGGGTAATAATTTCTCCCGGTATCATAGTGTTTCTCCTTAGCAAATTGAATTTAATGAAAAGTTGCCGCGCGATGCGCGGCAACTTTTCATTTTTGTTAACGAATTGGATTATGCACTGTTACTAACTTAGTCCCATCAGGGAAAGTCGCCTCCACTTGCACCTCATGGATCATTTCTGGGACTCCCGGCATCACGTCTTCTCGTTTCAGAAGAGTCGTTCCATAACTCATCAATTCCGCCACAGTCTGCCCATCCCGCGCCCCTTCAAGGACTCCTGCTGATATGTATGCCACGGATTCTGGGTAGTTGAGCTTTAAGCCCCGATCTTTGCGACGCTCTGCCACCAGAGCCGCAGTGAAAATCAATAACTTATCTTTTTCTTGGGGTGTTAGTTGCATCGTCTAGAGTTGAGGATAAATTTATCATTCAGCCAATAATAAACTAAATTAACCAAGGGTAAAAGATAAAGATAGGCAGCGTAGGGAATAAAATTTGCATCCACGAGGAGAAGCTTCGCCGGAACTAATCCAGCAATATTCCAAGGAATCAGAGCAGAAATCACAATCACGGAATTTGCTAGATCTGTAGCTAATTTGTAGTTGCCCAACTCTGGGGTTAAGTAGTTATCTTCTACTAATTGTTGGGTCATAATAATCCCGATCGTTTGCGTGCAACCAAAGGCACTGCTGAGAATACTCAGGAGAATAGTTGCTAGAAATAATTGACTATGATTTTTAATTCCTAGTAACCAATTTTTCACCGGAGCGAGAATCTGAGTTTCATTGAAAATTCCGGCGAGGGCGGTGGAAATAATCACTATCAGCACTATAGTCATCATGGGAATTAATCCCCCGCCCTTAACGATCGCAGCTAGGGGATGAGTTGGGTCTAAGCTAAAGCCCCAGATGAGAAATTTAAGATTTTCAACTAGGGAATAGGGCTGATAAATTAAGCTACAACCTAGGGCAGTGCTAAGACTCAGGAGCATGGAGATTTTGACGGGAACTTGGATCATGGCTAAGCCAAAGATCACCACTGCCGGAGCCATGACTAGGGGATTGATCGTAAAAGTTTTGGCAATCTCAACAGTAATATTTTGCTGAGTTGTTGCCGCCGGGGAACCCAAAGACCAGAGCAGATAAACTCCCGTAGCGAGGATCAGGGGAACTAAGCCAGTCCACCAGATAGATTTGATATTGCGGTAAATTTTGGTGTTGGTGAGGGTGGCAATTAAATGAGCACTAGAGGACATGGGGGAACAGCGATCGCCAAAATACGCCCCAGCAATAATCGCCCCCGCCGTCAAATTTACATCTACCCCACTACTCCTAGCCATCACCATCAAAGCCGTGCCTACGGTTCCCACTGTGCCAAAGGAAGTCCCCAACAGCAAAGAAACAAAACAAGTTAACAAAAAAGCAGAAACGACAAAATACCGGGGCTGGATAATCTGCACGCCATAATAGACGATCGCTGGCACTGTCCCCGCCGCAATCCAAGCAGCGGTCACTACCCCTACTAGCAAAAGAATGACGATCACCCCGGCGGATTTCTGGCATCCCCGCCAGCCCATCTGCACCAAATCCTTCAGGGCAAATCCCCGTCTCTGCAAAGTTATTAAGAATATCCCCAGAGTTATCAACAGGGGGAACCCGATATAGTATCCCCGAATCACGCTAAAGATGAGGAGAAAAAATGCTACTAAAATCGCTGCAATTAAATCCATATTCGCTAACTTATAGAGTTGATTGACTTAATCATTTAGCATATCTGACAAAAAGAGGCGATCGCTGCAAATCAAATACTGGAAATATTCCATGTATAGAATATAATTAGGCTATGAAATGGAATATCATGTTCGACCCAGACTTTAAAATCTGGTTTTATCAACAAGAACAAGGACTTCAAGATGAAACATTAAATATCTGGAAATACTAAAGGAAGAAAAACAATGACCCAATATACAACCCTATCCAAAGAATTAAACAAACTTCCTAAAGAGCGTCAAGAACTCATTGCAGCAAGAGCTTCTCAAATTCATCTCGAAGAAATTACGCTTAGACATCTGCGAGAAAAGCTTGGTTTATCTCAATCAGAACTAGCCGAACGCCTTGAAGTACAACAGCCAGCTATATCTAAGCTTGAACGTAGACAAAATTTGGAACTAAATACCCTTCGATCTGTGGTCAACGCTTTAGGTGGAACCATCGAAATTATTGTCAGAGTACCGAACAAAGAGCCTATCCTTCTCAGTGATTATCAAGAATCATAAAAAGTTCTGCTTTTGAGGAATCTAATCATGTTTTATCCACGTCCTCGCGGCGATCGCTATATCAACCCCCTCACGGATTTTGGCTTCAAGCGACTATTTGGCACAGAGCCAAACAAAAATCTCTTGATTGACTTCCTCAATGTAATATTGCCACCCCAACATCGAGTCAAAGACCTTACCTACCGTAGTACCGAAAATCTTGGCAATACCCCAAGCGATCGTAAGGCAGTCTTCGATCTTTACTGCCAAAGCGAAAAAGGCGAAAAATTCATTGTCGAAATGCAAAAAGCCAAACATAATTACTTTAAAGACCGCAGTATTTATTACGCCTCCTTTCCCATCCAAGACCAAGCAGAAAAAGGAGATTGGAACTACAAGCTTGCGCCAATTTATACCATAGGTATTTTAGATTTTGTTTTTGATGAAGATAAAAACGACGACACTCTCTTACATGTCGTTGAACTAAAAGATCAAGATTGCCAAGTTTTCTACGAAAAGCTGAAATTTATTTATCTAGAATTACCAAAATTCAAAAAAACAATTGATCAACTAAACAACCATTTTGATAAGTGGTTATTTTTGCTGAAACATCTACCCGATTTAGATGAACCGCCTCTACCATTGCAAGAGAATGTATTTATGCAACTATTTGAAGTTGCCCAGATTACTAGCTTTTCCCAAGATGAAAGAGATGCTTATGAAAATAGCTTAAAGTACTATCGAGATATGAAAGGAGTCATAGAAACAGCCCGAGAAGAAGGTAGAGAAGCAGGCAGAGAGGAAGGTAGAGAGGAAGGTAAACGATCGCTTTTGCTCAAACAACTTTCTCGCAAACTAGGAACCATCCCTGATGAAATTAAAGTTCTCTTGCATCAGCTAGCGCCAGAACTATTAGATGCATTGAGTGAAGCCTTGTTTGACTTAGAAAGTTTGGCAGACTTACACAATTGGCTCAATAACATTAACATTAACGATTAAAAACGTCTAAGAGGCCATTTATAAATAGCCTCTATTTGCGAATTTGAACGGGCATGATCAGGTAGGTCATTTGATTACCACCCAAGGGGGTAATAATTACCGGGCTGAGGCTGGTATTTAGTTGGATTTGTACTTCTGAGGATTGAACAGCTTTTAAGCCCTCTAGGAGGTATTTCACATTAAAGCCAATTTCCATATCTTCCCCAGAAATTTGGGCAGAAACGGATTCACGACCAAAACCCACATCTGCTGCTTCTACCGAGAGGGAGAGGAGCTGATTTTCACTATCAAGGTTGAATTTGACGATATTATTTTTTTGGTCCGCCAGCACCGCAATTCTTTCTACAGAAGTCATCAGTAATTTGCGATCAATAGTGACGGTTCTTTGGAACTGTTTCGGAATTAACTGCCGATAGTTGGGGTATTGTCCTTCCAGAGTCCGGGTGGTGAGCTGGTGTTCGCCGCCTTGGAAAATAATCTGGGTCGTATCAAAGTGCAAAGCAATTACCCCTTCAGATTGCAGCATGAAGAGGATTTTCTCTAGTTCCCGCAAAGCCCGTGCCGGAATGGTTAACTCTAGGGGTTCCTCGGTGTTGAGTTCCTTGATATCTTCGGGGTTGTTGGTATACACCACCGCCAAGCGATGCCCATCGGTGGAGGCAAACTCTAGGCGATCGGCTAGCAAGCTCAAATGCACTCCGGTTAATACCTGCTTCGTTTCATCTGGACTAGTGGCGAACAAGGTTCCTTTCAAACCTTCGGCGATCGCCTCTACGGGCAAATGCAGCGTCATGCCATCTGCTTCCACCGTAGGCAGTTCAGGAAACTCTCCCGCCCCAATGCCACGCATTTCGTAGCGACCACTAGAGGCAGTCAGGGTCGCAATTCCGGCATCTTCTTCCCCTGCTTCTCCTTGGATAACTTCTAGGGTAACTTCCCCATCAGGCAACCGAGAAACAATATCATTCAGCAGTTTGGCTGGCAGGGTAAATTCCCCCGGTTCAAGGATAGTGGCACTAAAACTAGTCCGGATTCCTAAACTGAGGTCAAAAGCTGTCAAACTTACCTGTTGGGTATCTGTACTAGCTCTCAGTAGTACATTTGCCAAGACTGGGTGGGTAGGACGAGAAGGGACTGCTCTCGTAACTAGAGAAAGGTTGGTGTTGAGGTCACTCTGGTTACAAATTACTTTCATAGGAAAATCCCTAGTCAGGGTCTTGGGGTGTTTGGCTCGAACTTCTAGCTTAGAACAAAAATCCTAGCACTGTTGGTTAGCTTTTGGTTAAATTTTTAACTCCGTTTTGATTTGCTGTGTTTCTGAATTTTTTGCTGGCAACTCCGGATCCGGATCTTTTTTAAATTTAAAATATTAATATTAGTATTAGGGGCTGTGGAAAATGTGGAAAAACTTCTATTTTTGTAGTTTTAATCATGGTTTACAGGATTATTTTTCTGTGGATAACTTGTGGAAAAACCCCCGACTTTTCCACAGGGTATTTATACTTAGGGAAAGTTATCCCCAACAAAAGAAAAGTTTTCCCCACGGATCCACAGGTATTCCACAGGGTTTTCCTCAAGTAACCTTGTACTAAGAAGCGATTTCCCCAGAGTTTTCCACAGATAATTGGCAGTTTTCCACAAGCAAATTTTTATTAATTTTTTATTAATTTTTCTTAATCTTTGACTTTGCAGTAATTTTGTACTGAGAATTGTGGTTCAAGAATACTATAGTAAAAATATATCATAGTAAATTTGTATTGACATAATTTTGTTGACACAGGACTTATCCATTTAGAGGTTTTTGTGGGCTTCGACGACCCTCAGCCCGCAAAAACCTCTAAAACCCCAGATAATTCATTGGCAGTGCGTAAGTCCGATGAGAGAAGGATTTTAGGATTGGGATATAAGCAAATAAGAAACATCTTGGGTTAATAGTTAAGTTTTTTTAAGTAGGATTTTCAGAAATTTTTTAGATTTTGCGATAGGGTATTACGATGAGTATTTTTCTCCTGTCCCAATTAACTAAAATATGACTATATCGGCAATTAAAAGCGCAACTTCCCTCGACCTAGCAGCCTTAGATATTGAACGCCTGCAACTGAAAGACGTGGTTCGGTCTCTGCCCCGTGAAGTATTTCTCAAGAATCGATCGAAAGCTTGGACTCAGGTAGTAATCAATGTTTTGTTGGTGGCATTGGGTTATGCCAGTATTGCGATCGCCCCTTGGTATCTGTTGCCCCTGGCGTGGATTTTTACCGGCACGGCGCTAACAGGTTTTTTTGTGATTGCCCATGATGCTGGCCATCGGTCTTTTGCCGATCGCCGTTGGGTGAATGATTTAGTTGGTCATGTCTTGTTGCTGCCGTTGCTCTATCCTTTCCATAGTTGGCGGATTAAGCATAACCATCACCACAAGCACACCAACAAGATGGAAGAAGATAATGCATGGCAGCCCTTCCGTCCCGAATTTTATGCAGCGCAAAATTCTGGTTTCCAGCAGTTCTATCGTTTGATGCGGGGTAATTTATGGTTTTTGGCTTCGATCGCTCACTGGGCAAGTGTTCACTTTGACACCCGCAACTTCAAGGAAAAAGAGCGATCGGATATTAAGCTATCAGTAGGCTTAGTCATCGCTTTTGCCCTAGTCATGTTTCCGACTTTGTTGCTCACCACGGGAGTAGGGGGAGTAATTAGTTTTTGGCTGATGCCTTGGCTGGTGTATCACTTCTGGATGAGTACTTTCACCATCTGTCACCACACTGCTTCAGATATTCCTTTCCGGGAGCCAGAACTCTGGAATGAAGCAGAATCTCAACTATTTGGCACTGTCCACTGTGACTATCCGCTTTGGGTGGAATACCTATGTCATGACATCAATGTCCACATTCCCCACCACATTTCCACAGCGATTCCCTCCTACAATCTGCGTTTAGCTGATGCGGCGTTATTGGATATTTGGGGAGATAAACTCTATCGATCTAAATTTTCTTGGCAGTTGATGCGAGATATCACTACCAAATGTCATCTCTACGATGCAGAAAATTGCTATCAACCTTTTCCTAGATAGTTATCACTGGTAGTTTTATCCCTCTTGTTGTTGTGGGCTGAGGGCTGTCGAAGTCCGCAACAACGTCCTAAATAAAGTGCGCTAGTTATAGTTTTGTCCGCTGCACGTCACTTGTTGGGCTGTTGATGCCTATCTTAATGCCGATAACTAGAACTAGGAACTCACCTTGATATCGATGAGCCAGGGGAAAAAATTTTCCTTCATGACATAATTGCCTCCCTGTTTAATGACACCTTGATCGCCATTTATAGTAAGCTCCATTTTAGTTAGGACGGGGACGTTTTTGAGGGCGCGCTCCGCGCGCCCTCAAAAACGTCCTAATCAAATCGGCAACTACTATACAACTGCCGCGTTGATAAAGAGAATCCCCAGTTCCTCATCCCAGAAGACCCCACCAGAGTCATGCTCGTGACCGAAAATGTGTAGCCGAGGGCGCTCATCTGGTAGCATCCCTCGCAAACGATCCCGCAGAGCCACACTGCCAATGGCGATCGGCTTGTCCCGCAGGACTCCACCATATTGCACACTAGAGTCAAGAATTCCCAGAGGTGGACTATGGGTGATCAGCACATCCAGTCCAGAGGGAATATCTGCGTATAGTTCCATCAAACGCTGAGGGTTGCGAGCAAAACCCTCGTAGCGCAGAGGGTTGTCTTGTTTCATTGCCTGTCGGCGAGGTGTCAGACCTATGTATGGTGAACCAAAGAACTTTAATCCTGCTATCTCTTCAGCAGAATGCTGAAGCAGGCGCATGGGAGCATAGGGAGTATCAATGCACTTGCCCTTGAATAAATCCTGTGTAGTGGTCATCAATTCACTACTCCATAGTTCTCCCGGTTGCGAAAAAGGAGCAGCTTGGATCCATGTCTCTACGTCTAGTGGTTTGTCATGATTTCCAGCGATCGACACAACGCCGTAGGTAAACCGAACTGCCAGCGAATGTAGCCATAATGCCGCATCAGTAAGCTCAGAAAAAAGTCCATTCTTCGTGTGGTCTCCTGCGTGGATCAATAAATCACCCTCAGGAAAAAGAGAGATAGGCATATCAACATTGTGGGTGTCAGAAATAATAACTAACCGCAACCATCCCGGAGTTCGGGGTGCATCAATAGACCTTATTGCTATATCTCTCCTTTCCATCATGTCTCGTTCTTGTGCGAGCATCCTATTTCTTCCTTCATTCTCCTGAGTCGATTCATCCGAGCATCATCTCATAGATTATTGTTCTGGGAATAAGTTGAATAGTACTTGGTTGTAAATAAAGTTCGATCACTTTCTGTCTATTATTGAGGACTTCTTCTTGTGTAACACTAGCAAGAGGTACATCCGGAAAGTTCTGGATACCAAATAGCCCATTCTCTTGTCTCTGGATCAGGTTCAAGTATGACTCACCACTTCATAGTTATACCATTTTGCTAAATAGTTGATACAAATAAGATTTTGAATATCTTGCTGTGTAGGAATTTAAATTAAAAAACTGGTTTCACCAGTTTTTTAATTTGGTATTTGACATAATTCTTGACAAAAAACTTTATCACTCCACAGGGTAGGGACCTTCGGCAAATTTTTGGGCGTGGTATCCCTTAGAACCTACCGCAACCGATAGTGGACTGCGGGGATTCTCTCCGGCTTTTAGTCGATCGAGAATGAACCGAAAGTCGTATCGAGGCTGCCAACCAAGGTTGTTCCTTGCTCGATCGTTGACATAGACTCTTTCAATACTAGGAAACATTTTCCAACCTCGGCGGGCATATTCTTCCTCATAGTCCGGGAATTGGCGTTTCACTACCGAGGGTGCATTCCCTCGCAAGTCCAAGAGATCGTCAGTTGTAAAAGGGGTAGTTGCACTGATGATGTAGCGATCGAAGCCGATCGAGGGGGATTTTTCGAGGGCGAGGAGATGGGCGCTGACCACATCTTCGAGATCAACCCGGCGGTGCAGAAATTCGTTTGCCTTAAGGTTGCCATCCTCATAGGTTTGTCGCGTCTCTTTGTGGTCATCCTCTTCCGGGAAAAAGCGTGAGGTTCGCAAGACAAGGCAGGGGAGGCGGTGTTTCTGATGGAATAGTTCGCACAGATCTTCTGCTGCGGTCTTGGTAATGCCATAGATGTTTTTGGGAATGGGGGTGACACTCTCGGTGACCCATGCTGCAGGAGCATCAGCAGGCGGTGTGAGGGCGTAGCCAAAGGCACTAGTGGTGCTGGTGAAGACAAAGGAGCTGACCCCAGCCGCCAAGGATGCTTCTAATAGGTTGAGGGTGCCTGTAATGTTGGTGTCAATAAAGTTTTGCCAACTGTGGGTGGAAACATGAGGTTTGTGGAGAGTAGCAGTATGCAGAACTGCATCTACCCCTTTCATGCATTGCGTAACCAAATCTCGATCGATAATTGACCCGACGTGGCTGGTGAAGTCTGAAGGCAGTCGATCGAGGCTGATCACTTCGTGGTTTGTGTTTTGGAGGGTACGCACTAATCCTTCGCCTAAATGACCGGCACTACCTGTAACTAGGATCTTCATAAATTACTCCTCCTTATACACAACACGAAAACGTTCACAAACTAAAAGCATCTCAGGAGATGGCTGTTTAGCAATTTTAGGTAATACTCGCCAGAAGTACTGCCAATGTGCCTCTCTCCAAGATTCTAGGGAGCGATCGTTCTCTCCCTCTGCATAGGCAAACTCGGCATCTACTTGATTAAATGCTCGGATCATCACTTCTATGGTTTCAATAATACAAAGTGGGTTGCCATGACCATCCAGCACAATACTTTTTGATCCTAATTCAGGCAGTTCACTGCCCTCAGCTTCCCATTCCCATAAGGCTGAACAGGTGGCAGTTTTAACGCCTTTTAAGACTAAATTTCCCAGTTCATCTGCCAGATCAGCGCGATCGCCAAACTGATCCGCCTCGTAAGTGCCAACACTAGCTGTTGGATGTGGCAATGTTGCTAAATATGCCTGCCAGTATTGTTCTATCTGATAGTTTTTCATCAGTTACTAATCTGTCCCACCCCACGTCCAGCGAGGATTCCCATCACGTACACCCCGATAAGTAATCGTCGTTGTAGAACCATTGGCATCACTCATCCCTGTCATATCAAGGATTACCTTTACTTGACCATCAATCATCTGGACTCGGAGATAGGAATGCCCTCGATAAGCCTCTCCATCAATACTGATCATACCGCCTGATGCTTGGCAGTTTTGATATTCGGGCTTGAGCTTTCCTATCCAAGTTGTGCTAAAAATATCCGATTGAGAAAGTGTAATATCTGTGGCAATTTCGCTCAATTGGATCATGCCATCTCTCGCATATCCACCCTCCCTGTAAGGTTGTGGCGTTTGGTAGGCAATTAGTTTTTCAGGGCATCTCTGGGCAGCTCTGCTGCTGCTTAATGGTAAAACACTGAGATTAATCGTGGAGGCAAAAGAAACTGCACCCAGACTACTCAAAAGACTTAAGGGTAAGCTCCACAATAGCGACCAACACACATTTGTTTTGTTCATGATTCATCGTAAATATTAGTTGAAACTTTGTTCATGAGATATTCTATAGATTCCGTGATAAGTCTAAGACTATTTTAGTAGACCTCTTGCGTGAATCAAGATGCGGAAGCAAGCTCAAAGTTAAGGATAGCCGCAATCAAATTGAAGCGTAAGCCAAAACGCTTGCGACGATTGCGATAACGCTCGGACAGAATCCGAAAGACCTTCAACTTGCGGTGAACATGTTCTACCATAACCCGCAATCGAGCTAACAGGCGATTGT
>CALRPI020000013.1:0-82752 GCA_943370025.1 Phormidium lacuna HE10JO
GCGTGCGCGAAGCGCACGCAAAACTGGGAAATTTAACTTATCCCGAACTGACATTAACTAGAGGCGCTTGTGTAGAAACGTAGGGCTAGTTTCCAGAAGCGATCGGACAAGATCAATAACCCCCCTGCCAAAAATATTGCCCCAGCCAACCAAGGCCAAGAAACCCGCCCCAGCATCACCTCCGCTGGAACTGTGGTCAGGAAGGCTACGGGAACGATGAAGGTAAAGAAAAAGCGATAGGCGGCAGGATAGGCAGCCAAGGGAAACCTGCCCGCATCAAGCAAGCCCCGCAGCACTTCGGTGACATTATAAATTTTCACAAACCAAATACTTGTCGCCCCCAACATAAACCAAAGACTATAGAGGCTGATAATACCGCAACTCAAGGGCAGCAAACTCAAGAGATAATTTCCCAGCCCTAGATTTAATTTTTGTCCGGCATAAGCAATTAAAATCACCCCCAACAGCAAATCTGGCAAACCCCAAGGAGACACCGCCCTAGTGGATAGCCAAAACTGACTGCTAATAGGCTTGAGGAGAACAAAATCTAAGGTTCCCTGCTGCACATGGCTGACGATTTTATTTAGGTTCGGCACTAGCAAGGTTGCTGCTACACCCTGCATCAGGGTAAAAACCCCCAAGATAATAATCGCTTCTTCCCAACGCCAACCAGCAAAGTTATATCCCGTGCGGTAAAACAGAAATAAACCAAAAATGCTGCCGACTAGATTAACAATACTAGTGCAGGCAGCAATCCAGAAATTGAGACGATACTCCAGTTCTGCGGCGATCGCCGTACTCCAAAACAAACCTAGAATTCGCCAGTAGCTTATTTGCATTGACTATTTAGCATTAGGAGATAAAGGCGGTTTCTTCTTCTGGCTGCGCAGCCGCTCCACACTTAGGGCAACTACACCGATCGTCACTAAAAGCATTCCCAAGATTTGGTTAATCTTCAGAGCTTCTTTGATAATCATAAATGCCATGATGGAAGTCAAGGCGGGACCTGTAGCACCAATTACTGAGAAGGGAGCGGCTCCAATCATGCCAATCCCAATATTAGTCATCAGATAACCCATTAAAGTCAAACTGCCAAGGACTAATGCCGTGACGACGATCGCTCCCCACATGGAGGGATTCACTTTTACGGCAAAGGCAGCAGGTAGGGGTAGCATCAGGGTAAATCCTGACAGGAGGAGAATAATAATGAAATTAATTACACTAAAGGGTACAGGATGGACTTTCTTTTGGGCAGCTTGGGTCAGGGTGACATAAAGGGCAAAGGCAATGCCTGATACTACAGCAAGGATGACACCACTAATGGTTAGGTTCGCGGCTGCTCCTCCAGTGGGCAGAGAAATTAAGACCACGCCAGCAAATACTGTGGCGGTAATCAGCGATCGCACCAAAGTCGGTCTTTCTCCAAATAAGACCCACGCTAGCAGCACCGTGACAATTGGGTAGATAAAGAAGATGGTTGTCACTACCCCGGTGGGAGCTTGCCCAAAAGCAAGGAAAATAGTTACCTGAGAAACAAACAGGAAAAAGCCACTGCCGATCGTATTCCAAGTTCGGTCTTTGTCATCAAAGGTGGCAAACTGGCGCAGGTCGCTAAATAGGTTAGGGTAACGCACCCAGCCAATCACCAACATCATGGGTACCACCACCAACATCCGCATCCATAGGATCAGTAGGGAATTCCCCGCTCCCGGCGGAATAAATCCCCCTATATTTTCAATTCCTAGGACTGTGGATTTGCGGAGCATCACCCGGAAGATCACATTCTGGAGGGAAAGCGCCACGGAGGACAAGAGAGCTAGGAGCAAGCCAATTTGCTGGAGAGACGCACCTTTTTTGACTGGTGGGGCTGGAGCTGGCTCTGGAACGGCTGGAGTTGTGAGGTTAGTTTCTGGATTAACCTCTGGACTAATTTGTGAATTAATTTCTGGAGTAGAGTCTATCCGAGTTTCTGGATAGGTTCTGCCGCCATTACCGTTGGGAGCCACTGGTGTAGTAATGCCAGTGTTGCTGCCAGTGTTGCTGTGGGTTAAACCGTAGGGTGCATAGCCAGAGTTTGGTCTTCCTGCTTCTTCAATACGCGGAACTTCTTGGCGCAGGCGATCGACCAAAGACTCGATAATAGTTTCGCCCTGCTGCTCTAAGCTATACATCTGCCCAATTTGTTGCGATAGGGAGCTTTGGTAACTAGTCAAATCCTGTTGCAGAGAACGGAAGGTCGATCGCAGGGTATTATCAAGAGCCGCAATGATCTTGTAGGCATTGTCACTATAATCATTGGCAGAACTTCCCAAACCTCCGTTGAGTCTGTTAGCAGAAGTTTGGGCTTCTCCATTGGAAGTTTTAACAGCATCTAGCAACTGATTCAGGCGCTGGGCGAGTAGTTCTTCGACCTGAGAGACAAGAACCGAACTAAATTGTTGCACAAGTTCCTGTTGCTGGGCGAGGATTTGCTGGCGCTGTTCTTGGAGATCAGTGATTTCGTAAATTAAGCGGGATTTGTCGGTTTGCAATCGGTCTAAATCTTGCCGTAACTGAGCGACTAAATCTACTCTCAAGCTTTCTAGTTCACTAGTCATGGTGCTGAGAGCATCTTGGGTCGGATCTTTGGTCGATTCCCCCAAGAATGAAGCACCAGTGTCCAGAGCATCTGGATCATTTGTCAGTGGTTGGTTATCCGATTGCGACATTGTATATTTTACCCTTCAGCGAATTTCCTATTTCCATTGATTGACATAACAGCGCTAAATACAGCGTAAAGTTAATTCCCAAGTTAAGCTCTAAATTAGTCCAAAATGGGAATTTTTACTAGGGGCTAACCCCTGAACCCCTCAATTACCTGCCAAGTTTTGATCATGACTTACGCAGACATGAGGGACAGGTAGTAATCAATTAACTAGGTATTTTTAATATTTTGGCAAAGAAAGCTTGTCTGCGGTATAAATTACTGTAAACTTTAATCCACATTTCACAAAACCATAGCGAAATCCTCCCTTGAAACTCCCCTATTGCCAGAAAAAATATCACCCTTGAGCAATTACATCATATTTCTGGAGAATTTCTTGCAATTGTTCTGGGTTAACTGGTTTAGTGACAAAATCTGTTGCTCCCACCATTTTGGCGCGGACTCGATCAACAATCCCGCTCTTCCCTGTAAGGATAATCACTGGAACATTCTCTAGGCGGGAAACTCGGCGAATTTGGATACATAATTCATAGCCATTAATCACCGGCATTAATAGATCCAGAAAAATCATCCTCGGAATATTGGTAATTAATTGAGGCAAAGCTTCGACCTCATTGATGATCGGCATAAACTCACAACCTAGTTCCCGCAAAGCTTTGCCCAAGATTTTACAGTGCTGCTGACTGTCATCAATACAAGCAACCAATGGCTTAGAAATAAATTTGCTAATACTCGAATTACCATCATCATCTCTCAGGGTTCCCGGTGGTTCCTTAAAGAGAATTGAAGTTTCTGCCGCGTGACTAGCTGCTTTGGGTGTAGCCCCAGAGATGACATTATCTAGATCTGGCAATTCTATTAATCCCATATCTCCATGGCGAATATGAGGCATAAATAAGTTCATAATTTCCCAAGGTTTTTTCTGGAGAACCTCGGCAATATCGCGAATTGTGTAATTGCCATTAGCCAGAATAGATAGATTTTTGTAAGCCTTGGGGGTAATTTTTCGGGCTAAGGTCTCTGGTCTTTTAATTACTGGAACGTGGTCAGGAGAAAGATTTACTGCCTCAGACCCAATTACCCGTACCCAAGCATTCCAATCTTGCTGAACATCAGCAATGGTTATGCCCAATGCCAAATTCAAAGTTCGAGGTAGGGCATGGTTCCCGGCAGGGCGGATCCCCAGATAGGGAGTAATCTTAACGCTATTTTGATCAACATTGACTTGATTCTGGAGACTACCCGATTTTTTACCTGTGCCGCTTAAATCTGTATCCAAAGAAGCGATCGATTCATGAGACACACTAATTTGAATCAGGTCAAAGAGTACTTCTGTAGCGTAGGAGTTGGCGACCTCTAGTAGCTGTTTCGTATTAATCATGCCGCGCTGCAACAGAATTACTAAAGCACTATACTCCCAATTGTCCATCTCATCAGTTTGCCGAATCTTAATCTTACCCTGGTCTATGTCTGGGCAAATCTGTCGTAAAATTCTGCGCCAACGCCGATTGGAGTGCAATCCTCCAGTCGCCCAAGCCAAACTACCTAACCCAAAGTAAAGCTTATAATTACCTTTATAAGTAGAGACATCTAATCTGCCAGTAAATTTACTTTTGACACAGATTGCCAGTTCTGAGGCTAAACTTTTCATAGGGTTCTAAGTATAGAGTTTGCATGGGGCTTAACCTGCTATTTTTCCATAGGGAAAAACCAATAACTAAGCAAGTTTTCATAATTCAGTCAATCTAAACACATCTTCACCTATTTCCTTATACAACAGATACTAGGGCATCTTAATAGTATAGTTTTGTTGCCATAAAAGCATCATGATTAATAGTCAGGCATAATGCAATCTTGCTGAATTAGAGAGACTAACCTATTAAGCTTTATAGACACTTCATTATGCTAGCCAAGGCTAACTTAGGATAGACTTGTTTCTATCTAAATGCATGTTAAAACTTATCTTAAATTAGGATTATTTCCAAGTCAACCTTATTTAGACCAAGTGTTTAGATTAGGTAGATTATGGTTACTTCTTAATTAACATTAACTTTATTTAGCCCTTAACAATTCATAATACAGAGAAAAAGTGAAGAAATAGGGAAATCATGAATTATGTCTAGAAAGAAAAGATGGTGGTTAGTTTTAGTGGGTTTAGTCACCCTAGGAGTAGTTTTATTCTTTAATTTGGGTGTTGGGGCAGTGGTAGGAAACTTGATTACGAATCTCAGTCAAGGTAGCCTTAGTCAAAGTCTCCAGCCTCAGCAATCTGGGTCTAAAATGCAACCAGCCCCCATACCTACGCCAGAACTGCGCTATCAAGTCCACAATCTGTCCCAAGCTGTGGTGCATAGCCTAGAAATTCCTCAGAACTATCAAGTAAAAACCGCCGTAGCTAATGAACTACAAACCCTACCCCGGTTTGCGGCTAACCAAAGGCTAACGGCTCTGCTGAATGGAGGTTTTTTTGATCCCCAAAACCAGCTATCTACTTCTTTTGTCACTTCCCAAGGGCAGCTAGTTGCCGACCCCCGCCAGAATCCTAGGTTGATGAATAATCCTCAGTTAGCGACTTATATAGATAGGATATTGGATCGATCGGAACTCCGTCTCTATAACTGTGGACAGGCTGGTGGGCAAAATAAACGCTATGCCATCACCAACCATAACCAGCCCATCCCCGCAGATTGCCAATTGACAGAGGCGATCGGTGGGGGTCCACAATTATTGCCCGAACTAACCGCTACAGCAGAAGGTTTTCTGGCTACCGAGAATGGAGTTGTCGTCCGGGATGCGATCGGACTCAACCAACCTAACGCCCGCACTGCTGTAGGCATCAAAGCCAATGGTGATCTAGTTTGGGTGATGGTGGCACAAAAACCAGAAAATCCTCGCAACTCTGGGCTTTCTCTACCAGATCTGGCTAAATTCATGACCCAACTAGGCGCAACCCAAGCCCTCAACCTAGATGGCGGTAGTTCATCTAGTTTCTACTATCAAGGGCAGACCTTCTATGGCAAGGTAAATGCAGAAGGCGATCGCGTCCAAAGAGCAGTCAAATCTGTTCTCGTCTTGCAATAAAAAATTTGTGGGACACGCTCTGGGTATCCCACAAATTTTTTTTCGAGTTTGTGGAGAAAGTTAGCTAAATACAGGCTCTAGGACAGGAGCGCTTAGGGGTTTAGCTGCATTTTGTATTTGGCTGATATTCAGGAGTTCTTCCCGTTCCGCCATCCAGAGCATCAGGTCTACCATCCGGTTAGAATAGCCCCACTCGTTGTCGTACCAGGCAACAACCTTGAAGAAGTGATCATTCAGCCCCATGCCTGCCCCAGCATCAAAAATACTAGAGTGGCGATCGCCCTGGAAATCTGTTGAAACCACATCTTCTTCGGTGTAGTCTAAAATGCCCTTGAGTTCACCAGCGGCTGCCTCTTTCATAGCTTGACAGATTTCTGGATAACTAGTGGCTTTCTCGGTGCGGAAGGTGAGATCTACCACCGACACATCAGGAGTAGGTACTCGTAGAGCCATTCCTGTCAGTCTACCCTTGAGTTCTGGTAAAACCAAGGTGACGGCTTTGGCGGCTCCAGTGGCAGCAGGGATGATGTTCTGAGCTGCACCCCGACCGCCCCGGAAGTCTTTTCGGCTGGGACCATCTACCGTGGGTTGGGTGGCTGTCATGGCATGAACTGTGGTCATCAAGCCTTCGACAAGACCAAATTTATCGTTGATGACCTTGGCGATCGGAGCTAGACAGTTAGTTGTGCAACTAGCATTGGAAACTACGGTATGTTTGCTAGGATTAAAATTATGATGGTTGACTCCCATCAACAAAGTAGGCACTAGGTCTGGGTTTTGTTCCTTGGTGGGGGCAGAGATCACCACTCGCTTGGCTCCTGCCTTCAGGTGTTTACTAGCTCCCTCATAGTCGGTAAATAAACCTGTAGATTCCACCACATAGTCCACTCCATACTCCTGCCAAGGTAATTCTTCGGGGTTCCGCACCGAGACACAAGGAATAAACTTGCCATTGACTTCAATGCCGTTTTCTTTGGCAACAACTTCCCCCGGAAACTTACCGTGGGTGGAATCATACTTGAGCAGATAGGCAATACAATCGGCGGGAACTAGATCGTTAATACAGGTAAATTCTATATGAGGATTTTCTAAGCCAGCCCGAAATACTAGGCGACCAATGCGCCCAAAACCATTAATACCTACTTTAATTGTGGTCATAACTGCATCTCCTAGGTTGCTGGATGGGATCCAGACTTGATTGCGTTAATGCTGCGCATTATTTTTTTGCATCATAACTTGGTAACCCCGCCTTGATTCTTGACGAGAAGCTACTACAAAACTATGCCTAGGGCAGGTTAGAAGATATTCTAGCTTTGAGATTTATCTGGTTATAACTTTAGGAAAACTTTAACTTGATTAATAATTCATAAGGAATCCTAATTAAAGTTTCTCTTCAAGCATCTCTTAAAGTTTTTCTTTAAGTTCAGAATCTCAGCTTTTCATAAATATAGCGATCCTAAATGGGTTGAGAACAGTTCCCCCTCCGGGGGAACTGTTCTCAACCCTCTAAAATTCTAAATTCATTTAGGATAACTATATGCATAAACATGGATGAAATATGTATGAAATATTAAAGGGCGAATGATGGGAATTGAACCCACGAATGGTGGTACCACAAACCACTGCCTTAACCACTTGGCTACACTCGCCGTATATAGTAACTATACCATAATTGATTTTAACTTAGTAGAGATTATAGAAAATTTCGGATCATTTTGCTTCCAGCTCAGAGCTATTATCTGTTGAAATTAGCTAGGCTACTATAGCGATCCTAAATGGGTTGAGAACGGCTCCCCCTCTGGGGGAGCCGTTCTCAACCCTCTAAAATTCTAAATTCATTTAGGATAACTATAGTAGAAACTATAGCAATCCTAAATCATTTACGAACAGTTACTAAGTCAACTTGCCTCCGGCGGGTGAAACCATCCGCCAGAGGTGGGTGAAACCATTTAGGGTTGCTATAGAAGAAGACTATTGGGATTCAATCTTACAAAAAATTTGGTGGCAGATTTATGAAAGGGCTTTCGGTGGCGATCGCAGTGGGTGGGGTGGCAGTAGTCGGTTTAGGGGCAGCAATGGCGATCTCGAACCCAGACCAGCAAGCCTATGAGCAATACGCTACGGCACTGTTGACCAACTACCTAAAAACTAATATTTGTACCCAAGGGCAAAACATCCTTGGCAACTTGATGCAACAACCCTGCAATTCCTTAGTGGAGAATCTCAAACCCCAGATTCCCCCCCTAATCACTGAAAATACCCAACGCCAAAACTTTATTTTTTTTAGTATTTACCAAACCAATCTACCTTTGAACAAATTTATCCCCTTTGCCCCCACCTATCAGATTGAAACCGTTGGTGCCTTTAACAATTTTTATAGCTACCAACCACAAAAGCGATAAAATTTGCATAAGAGGATGTCTGAAAAGTTTTACTGTGGGTGGCAAAAGTTTCGATCCCCCCTAGCCCCCCTTAAAAAGGGGGGGACTGGATTCAAAGTCCCCCTTCTTAAGGGGGATTTAGGGGGATCGCTAGTTACGAAATACTCCAGATCATCCCTTTTCAGAAATCCTCTAAGGAATTATCGAAGGTGAGTACCTATGACCTTTTGTGTAGCACCGGGCTGCCAACAACCCCTTAATGATGACGATCAGGAGAATTGTAGTTCTTGTGGGGCGAAGTTACGCCTTGGGGGGCGATATTTGCCGATGCAACTAATTGGCAAAGGAGGATTTGGGAAAACATTTCTAGCGATCGATCAACAAATTCCCTCCCAACCCCGGTGTATCGTCAAACAGCTATATATTGACCATCTGATGGGGGACACGATCGGCAAGGCAACCAAGCTTTTCCAGCAGGAATCTCAACGATTAGATGAACTAGGCAACCATTCCCAAATCCCCCGCCTCCTTGCCCATTTCAAACAAAGTGAACAACTATACTTAGTTCAAGAGTTTATTTCTGGTCAAACACTAGAACATCTATTTCTCCACGGGGGAGAATTTTCCGAGGTACAAATCTGGCAATTATTAACTTCTCTATTACCAGTTTTGCAGTTTATCCATGAAAGAAATATTATTCATCGGGATATTAAGCCAGCCAATATTATGGTGAGAGCTACAGATCAATTGCCGATTTTAATTGACTTTGGGGTAGCAAAGGTATTGGTTTCTCGGAGTATTTCCCAGACAGGAACGATCGTGGGAACTCCCGATTATATGCCTCCAGAACAAGCCTACGGCAAGGTATTTCCGGGTAGTGATCTGTATGGATTGGGGGCAACTTGTCTGTATTTGCTCACCGGAGAAAAACCGGGAGAAATGTTTGATGTGTTGGAAGATCAATGGCTGTGGAAGCGATATTTACCGGCGGGGCGGAGGGTGAGCGATCGCCTAGAAATGATCCTGAATAAATTAGTTGCTCCCAAACTCAGCCAACGATATCAATCTGCCCAAGATGCGATCGGCGATCTCCAAACCAATCTCCCCAGTGAGATAGCGACGAGTCTAGCCAACAATCAACTACTGGTGACTAGCTCTAATCAGCAACTGTTGATCGCAGATCCTTCAATAGCTACACAGATTACTTCAGCGACAGGACTTACTCCCACAATTCCAGCCCCTGTCCCAGAATATTCCACCTCAGACATAGAGATTGTCAAAAAAAATATTGATAATCCCCCCTCTTTAGCTTTAAACCTCAGCGCCCGCAATCCGATTCTGAGTAAGGGATTAAACTACAGCAGATTACAAGTTCTCCTATTAAGAAAAAAGTGGCAAGAAGCTGATGTCGAAACTTGGGATTTGTTGAGGAAAGCATCTGGGAAACTGCATGGAATTTATTTGGATCTGGGAGATATTGAAAGGATTCCCGCAGAAGACCTATATAAAATTGATGAGTTGTGGTCAAACTATAGCAAAAAGAAGTTTGGCTTTACAGTCCAGAGTTTGATCTATGAAAATAGTGAAAATGATTACCAACAGTTTTGTCAAGCGATCGGCTGGTTATCCTATGCTTCTGCCATCCTTAATGCTGGCTATGTATTTACAGATAAAGCCCCTAGGGGACACTTACCTTCCCGGAGATTTATTGGTGGTTTTCAATGGTGGCGACATGCAGAAATTATGTCCAAAAAACTACGCCGTGGTTTTGAAACAACCTCCTTATAAATATTTATAAAGTCTGATTTTGCGCCCCCTCCGGGGGCGCAAAATCAGACCTTCTAGCCACTTTATAAATGACCTCTTAAGAATAGATTTTGGGAGTATTTAGTTCTTGGAGTTTGAGCAAGGTCACTTCCCAAACTAAGCGGGGTTGGACATAACTCAAGAGATGTTTTTTGGCTTTTTCTAGACAGTCAATATAAACATGGCTAATTGATTGACTAACTGACTGATAATCTAACTTATTCCTTGATTTATTCGCTACATAATGACTGTGCCAGTAATGGTGCTGTAGATACTCCAACAGCCACAGTTGTTGTTCTAGTTCTAGGGTTTTATCTAAATCACGAGCGAGGGCTAGGTTTTGTAGGGGTTTAGTCGGGAGTTTGTTGATTTTCTCGATAATTTCTGGGGGAATATCTTGTAATTGTTGCCAAGAGGAGATCGCATTCCCCGGACTACCTTGGGCTAGGGATAAAATAACTGGATTCTTGAGAATTTCTGAGTAATTGTGCTGTTGCAGAATAGTTTCTAACTGCTGTTTATCCAAACGCCGCAGGGGAATTTTCTGACAGCGGGAAACGATAGTGGAGAGCAGAGCCGTCTCTGCACTAGCAATCAGAATAATCGTCGCTTTGCCCGGCTCTTCTAGGGTCTTCAGCAGGGCATTAGCAGCGGTTTCTGGCATGGTTTCTGCTTGCTCCAGCACCACAACTTTGCGGGGGGCAGCAAGGGGCGATCGACTCAGAAATTCCGTCACTTCCCGCACTTGTTCTAGGCGAATCATCGGGGAACTTTTGCCCTTAAATCCGGTAGCGGCAGCTTCGGCGATCGAGATCCTATTTCCCTGATGGAGATAGGTCGGCTGCACCCACAACACATCTGGGTGATTACCAGCGGCTAGTTTTTTCTGAAGAAGCGATCGCTGGGACTGGGCTAAGCCCACACTGAATAATAATTCAATAAAATATCGAGCTACCAAACTTCTGCCCACCCCAGCGACCCCCGCCAAGAGATAGGCATTTGCCAGCCGATTTTGAGCTACAGCCTGTTCTAGAAGTTCGATTGCTTGGTCTTGACCAATAATATTGTGGTTAGTCATCTCATAATTCTCCCGGCTCTACTACTGCAAAACGGCGGTTATATAGCAATCCTAAATGGTTTCACCCGCCTTCGGCGGGTGAAACCATCTGTCAGAAGCAAATTAATTTGGCAAGTGGTTAGCAAATGATTTAGGACTGCTATATCATGGCAACTTTGATCACTCGACGATGCTTCATATCCTGAAACACAGCCTCTAGATCAGCCAAGGGGCGGCGATCGCTAATTAGCAATTCAAAGGGTAATAACCTACTGCTCAGGAGAGATAGGGCATTACGCACATAGGTTGGAGTATTGTGAAACACCCCCTTGAGGGTCATTTCGCTGTAGTGCAATTGCTCAGTATTCACACTAATTGTCGTATTTTTCGGACAACCACCAAAGAGATTAATCGTTGCTCCGGGGCGACCACAGGCGATCGCTTGCTCCCACACCTCCGGAACTCCAGTAGCCTCCACCACAATATCTGCCCCCCAGCCCTCGGTAAGTTGCCGCACCTGACCCGGGACATCAGTAACTTTTTTGTAATTAAAAGCCTGTTTTGCTCCTAACTTTCTGCCAATTTCCAAGCGTTGATCATTCCCTCCAAACAAGATCGGGGTTACACCTCTAGTTAAACTCATGGCTGCGATGAACATTAAGCCGATCGCCCCATCCCCCAGCACCACTACGCGATCACCTTCCTGGAGATTAGACCTTGCCACCCCATGCAAAACACAAGCTAGGGGTTCCGTCATGGCTGCTAGATCCGCAGGCAAACTATCAGGAATGGGCAGTAAATTATGATGCACGATCGCGGGAGGGATTTTAATATATTCGGCAAAGGTGCCATTATTAAAACTTAAATCCCTACACAGGGAATACTCCTGACGCTGACAAAAAAAGCACTGCATACAGGGAGCTGAGTTATTCGCTACCACGCGATCGCCCACTTGCCAACCCATCACCCCCGGACCGATCGCGGCAATCTCCCCAGCCACCTCATGACCGAATAAAGTAGGCAGTTGTAGCATTTTGGCATGACCACCCCGTCGCCACACCTTCAGGTCAGTGCCACAGGTAGTGGCAGTTGTCACCTTCAGGACAACTTCCCCTACATCGGGGACAGGTTCCGGGACATGTTCTAAGCGTAAATCTTCTTGACCGTAAAGGAGGGCTGCTAACATAGGCAATTATTCAGATCGTAATTTTTGAATTTGTTCGAGGGATAATCCCGTAAATTGAGCAATTAAATCTACAGAAATACCAGAATGAATCATATTTAAGGCAATTTGCCTAACAGCTTCAGCCTTGCCTTCAGCCTTGCCTTCAGCCTTGCCTTCAGCCTTGCCAAGCGCTTTACCCTCAGCCAAACCTTCACGGAGAATTTCTTGATAAGTTACTGACTCTTGCATAATTTCTTTCCTCAGTAGTCTTTTAATAATTTCTTGATCTAATGCTAACCCAGAAATAACATAGGTAGCAGCCATAAGATTTGCTTGGATTTCCCTATCAGGAATGACTTCAATTTGCTGAGCTACCTGCCTTAAAGTTTCTTCTGGATTATCAGTTTGACAAAGGGTAACAAAAGGCAAGAGTCCTTGGTATTGCTGTAACGCTTGGGGGGATTGTTCCCAGAGTCTGATGACTTGGAATTGGTGATTAGTTTGCTCTGAAGTATACCTAGTTTGCAGTACCAACGGGGAATTGCTCGGGCAAAGATAAATTATGACTTGATGAATTTTCTTGGTGGGAAATTTACGCCGCAGTCTGACCCAGTAATCCAACATCCTGAATGCCATATTTTCATCAGTTCTAGTCTGGAACTCGATATGGAGGATGATGTCTGCGGAGGTCAAGAATATGAGAGAGTCAGCCCGGATCGGTTCGGTGGAAAGTTCTGATGGTTTCAGTTCGGTAAGAGGGATAGGTTCCCCTAGAATCCAACTAGCAAAATCCGTGGAAAATGTTTCGGCTAGGAACTTACAGGTATTGTCAAACATTGAGGAATTTTATCATTTTTGGTAAGGGAATTTTAGCTATTACTGTTAAGCGATCGAGCATAATTATTTTTGATATTCCCTCCATCTACACTCTAGGAATTAGGACTTACGCAGTGCCAACGAATTATCTAGAATCTCGGAAGTCCTAAGGAATAAATATTTTTAGATAAAGTCTATCTATTTAGCGAATGGCTTTGAGGTAGGATTATCACCTCTCATTAGATATAAAATTATACCTTCCTTAGATAAAATTGGTATCTTAATGCATAATACGTTGCTCAAAAAATAGCCGAAAAAATAATTAAGATTAAGGTATGGTCTATCAAAAGAGTTATGGTAAATTGCTCCAAACTGTTGGAGTCAGGAGTGAGTTCTGGTCAACTGAAGTAAAACACGAACTAGACAGCCGGTACTGGAGTGTCTGCAACATCTCGGAGAACATAAATCTCCCAATGTGGCAGTCGTTCCTTCCCAACCTTCCACCAGATCCCTATGTGGAATGTCGCTGGAAGCGCATGTCATGGCTAGAAGTACTAGAAAATGGCGATGTCCAAGACATGGGACTATGTAGCATGGCACAGAGTGGCAGATACAATGATGCTGATACAATGGCAAACAAGAAGCGCTTTTACCCTTCTCTAGAACGAGCTTTTCTTGATCGTGCTGATGTTCAAGCGTTTGTGCGATCATGGGCAAAGCTTTGGGAGCTTAAGCCGCAGGAGCCAATTTTGATGCAAATTACTGGTGTAAAAGGCTATGGATGCATCGATCCACTTCAGGGACAAGGTATTCATGCCGATGGAGGCAAAGCACTCAGCCTTGTCGTGCTATCTCGCAAAAATGTCTATAGTTCTACCAATCACCTGTACCATGACAAAGCCGGGAAGCAGCCTATAGTTGACATTGATCTGAATCCGGGTGATGTTTTACATCTAAGGGACGACAAACTATTTCACAGCGTGGATGAGGTAACACGGCAAAATATTGATAACCCATTAGAAAGGTTCGTCGTTATTATCAACAGCCGCTTTGTTGATCAGTTCCAGAAGGAGGAGCTACGGAGGTGCTTTCCAAACGCAATGCTTTACGATTAAGAATCGCTGGGAAACTACTAACTGTTCGCTGGCGATCGCAGCATAACCTCTACCATCTTTTTACTTAGGGGTCGAGAGAAAAGATGTCCTTGCCCAAACTCACAGCCCATCTCTTGTAACCATTGTAGCTGCTGAGGAGTTTCAATTCCTTCTGCCACTACTGCTAAACCTAGTTGATTGCTGAGGGCAATAATTGTACTGACTACTTGATAGTTGCGATTGCCTTGTTGCATCTGACCAACAAAGGAGCGATCGATCTTCAGGCTATTGGCAGGTAATCGATGTAGATAATTGAGGGAAGAATAACCAGTACCAAAGTCATCAATACTAATCTTGATATCTCTTTCCTTAAATTTTTTTAGTAAGCTAATAGTTTTATTAATATTCTCAATTAGCATACTCTCGGTAATTTCTAAGGTGAGGTCAGAGCCTGCTAACCCGGTAGTAGCAAGAACTCGATCGATCTCTGCTAGGAGATTATTTTGGCGTAGGTCTTGGGCAGAAAGATTAACACTAATCTTTAAGGGTAGGCAATTAGGAAACTTGTTTTTCCAAACTACGAGTTGTTGACAGACTGTACGTAACATCCAGTAATCAATCGGCACAATCAAGCCAGTTTCCTCCGCCATGGGAATAAATTGATCTGGAGAAACCAGCCCCCTGGTTGGATGTTGCCACCGCACCAGAGCTTCAAACCCAACTAAACGATGCTCTCCTAGCATCAAACTTCCCGGTGAGGAAGCAGAGGTTAGGGCATCACCAGTAATGGCAATAATTGGCTGGTAATAAATAAAAAACTCTTCTCGCTCTAGCGCTTTCCGAATATCTGTTTCTAGAGTAAGGCGATTTACTGCTTGAGTGTGCATTTCCACATTGAATACTTTATAGGAACCCTTGCTTGCGGCCTTCGCTCGATACATAGCAATATCTGCATCCCGGATCAAGTCCGTGGCTTGATGGTAATGACTTGTGCCTAAAACAATCCCCACACTGGTACTAATAACTACTTCTGAATCATTAATATAGAAGGGATTTTGGAGGTCTGCTAAGATCCGTTCGGTAACTTGGATGGCTTTTTCCACGCCGATCACATCTTCTAATAAAATAACAAACTCATCTCCTCCTAAGCGAGCGACTAGATCAATATCCCGGAGGTGACTTTTGAGTTTCTGGGCTACTACTGTTAAAAGCTGATCACCAGCTAAATGTCCTAGACTATCGTTAATGACCTTGAAGCGATCGAGGTCAAGAAACAAAACCGCATAGTTATAGGTATCTAAACGCCTAGAGCGATTAATTGCCAATTCTAAGCGCTCTATGAGCAAGCTCCGATTGGGCAGCCCCGTTAATTGATCGTGGAGAGCATCGTACCGGAGCTTTTCTTGGGTCTCAATCCGTTCCGTGACATCCCTAGAGGTGGTTTGCAATTTAATTACTTGATCATCCATACCCATAATCGGCTTTGTCAGGGTTTCAAACCAAATATAGGTTCCAGATTTATGGCAGATGCGATAGGTAACAGGAATGGGATTTAGGTTTAAGGCATGATCATGGGATTCTTGAACAATAGTGTGGTCTTCTGGGTGAATAAATGTGTAGGGATCCCGACCAAGTAATTCTTTGTAGTGATAGCCTAGGAGCATTTCACAGGAAGGGCTAACGTAGAGATAGCGACCATCTGGTTCATGGAGACAAACTAAATCATTGGTGTTTTCTGCCAAAAGCCGATAGCGTTCTTCACTTTCTCGTAATTCCAAATCTGCTTGTTTACGATCTGTTAAATCTATATCAATACAATACATTTCATGCTTACCTTCTGTATTGGTCAGCATGACATGGCTGGAATAGACCGTCACTCTAGAGCCATCTTTGCATAGTAACTCTAATTCACTAGCTGGAATTTCCTGTCCCTCTGTATGCCAAGCCTGAATAGCGTTAATAACGTATTGCCGCATTTCTGGAGGAATAACTAAATCCTCTATTTGCCTGCCCAGAGCTTCTGCTTTGGTATAGCCATAGAATTTTTCACTGGCATTATTCCAGTAAATAACTTGACGTTGGAGATTGTAACCTTGGACAGCGATCAAAGGTGTAAACTCAAACAGATGTCGGAATCTTTGCTCACTGTCCTTAAGGCGTTGTTCTGCTTGTTGGCGATCGCAACGCCCTTGGGCATCCCGCAGTTCCCGCCGGACTGCCTCCGGTAGCCGCTTGAGGTTTTCCTTCATTACATAGTCATTGGCTCCAGATTTCATCATTTCCACTGCCAAAACTTCGCCGATCGTCCCAGAGACCAAAATAAAAGGAATCTCTGGATGATATTCCCGAACTATTTTTAGGGCAGCGGGGGCATTGAATTTGGGTAGACGGTAATCAGAGATGATGATATCCCAAGACTTTTCTTGAAGGGCAGATTTTAGCTCCTCACTAGTTTGTACCCGCTGCCATATAGGGGCAAATCCTCCCCGACGCAGTTCGCGTAATACTAACAGGGCATCGTCTTCTGCATCTTCAATTAGCAGGAGATTCAAAGGTTCTGTCATGGCTTATAGACTCTTTATGATCGGCTCATTGACTAGTACCCAGTATAATCCCAACTGCTTGACGGCTTCGGTGAATTTGTCAAACTCCACAGGTTTACGGACATAGCTATTTGCTCCCAAGTGATAACTGTCGATGATATCTCTTTCTTCGCTAGAGGAGGTCAACACTACAACGGGTAGCAATCGGGTGCGATCGTTTGCCCGGAGACGACGCAATACTTCGAGTCCGTCAATTTTGGGCAGTTTAATATCTAGAAGCACTACCGTGGGCAGGGGGTCATTGCCCAGCAAAATATTTAAGGCTTCCTCCCCATTGTGAGCTACTGTGATGTCATTGGCGATGCTGTTGCGGCGTAATGCCCGGATGATCAACTTTTCATCATCAGGATTATCTTCAACTAGCAGAATAGAACGGGTATTATTCATGGCTTAAGCACTGATCCTGATCTGATTAGGTAGAGTAAAATAAATGGTGGCTCCTGCTTCTACGGTTCCTTCTGCCCATACTCGCCCACCATGACGATGAATAATGCGCTGGACTGTAGCCAAGCCAATGCCTGTACCGGGAAATTCGTTGGTGTTGTGCAGTCTTTGGAATACCCCAAAAAGCATGGTGGCATAAGCCATATCAAAACCTGCTCCATCGTCATGGACAAAATACACTGTTTCGCTCTGAGATTCGCTCTGAGGTTCAACCGGAGATTCACTCTGGAGGAAAATAGTTCCAAATTCGATGCGGGCGTTGGCATGATGGCTAGTAAACTTCCAAGCATTTTGCAGGAGGTTTTCTAGAACAATTTGCATCAGGTTGTGATCAGCATAGACGATCACTTCTGGGGCGATCACAAATTCGACCCGGCGTTCCGGCTCCAACTCCCGGAGATTAGTAGCAATTTTTCGGACTAATTTACTTAAGTTTAACCTGCCATACTGAACTTCTGCCCTAGATACCCGCGAGAGGCGCAGGAGATCATCGATTAAATCTCCCATGCGTTCGACGGCTCGATGGATACGATCAAAGTAATCCTTAGCCTCTTCATCAAAGCGATCGCCATAGTCTTCGATCAGGGCTTTGCTAAAGCCATCGATCGCCCGCAGAGGCGCACGGAGATCGTGGGAAACCGAGTAGGCAAATGCCTCCAATTCTCGGTTGGCAGTCTCTAGCTGCTTGGCTGTTTGTTGAATTTTTGCCTCGGCTTGCTTGCGGTGAGTAATATCCGTAACCCGCACTAAATTCATGGTTTTGTCTGCCACCACGATCGGTTTAGCCGCAATATTTCCCCAGAAGTAACTCCCCTGCCGAGTAACGTACTCAATTTCTCGGCTCCAAAACCCTTTAGTGACAATCTCTCGACCGATCGCTGCCAGTTCATCTCTAGTAAATTGATTCCGTTGGAGAGTATGCCCCTCGATACCGATTAATTCAGCTTTTTCGGCTACCCTAAAAATTTCCACCGCTTTCTGATTGCAATCAAGGGTAAGCAAGGTTTCTGAATCTACCAGAAATAGAGCATCAGCTAGTTCATTGAAAATTGCCTCTCGCAAGTCCCGATTCCGAATAATTTCCTGCTCGGTGCGTTTGCGATCACTAATATCGGCTATCCGTACCAAATGCATTTCTGTACCAGCAACCGTAATAGTTTTAATGGCAACGCTGCCCCAGAAATAATGTCCTTGCCGAGTTGCATACTCAATTTCTTGGCTCCAAATCCCCTTAGTAATTACCTCTTTATTCATCATCAAAGTTTCTTCAGAGGTAAAGGGAGAGCGATGTAACTGACAACCATCAATGCCAATTAGTTCTGCTTTGCGATCTACTTCAAAAATTTCCACGGCTTGGCGATTGCAATCAATAGTCAGTCCAGTGTGAGGGTTGACGAGAAAGATGGCATCGGTGGATTCATTAAAGATTGCTTCCTGCAAATCCCGGCGGTGGATAATTTCCTGCTCGGCGCGTTTCCGATCGCTAATATTGCGGATCATGAACAGGACTTCTTCCTTGTCCTCGATCGGCACGACCCGCACTTCCTCTTGTTGAAGAATTCCCGCGATCGTCACTTCTTGTGCATAAACTTGGGTTTGCCTTGTTTCTAGAGCAACAGTCATGTGGTGAACTTGGCGCTGATAGTGTTCTGGATCGAGACAATCTATCATCAGTTGACCAACTATTTCATCATTGCCAAGGGATACCAATAATTCCTTTGACCCAGAGTAGCTTAAATAAATCCCGGCTCGATTCACCCGAAACATCAGGTCAGGAATAGCTTGCAGTATTGCCCGATTTTGAGCCTCAATTTCCGCCAAGGCAACTTCAGCAGCTTTGCGATCGCTAATATCCATCGCAATTCCCACCAAACGACTCACTCCCCCATCCTCATCTATCTGGGGCTGCCCCTTGGCAAATACATAACCAAGGGAGCCATCTTCCCGAATGATTGGGATATCTAACTCGTAGGGTTCGCCAAACTGGATCGCTCGATCGACCAGAAAATTCAGACGCTGATAATCTTCTAGAACAAAATTCCGACTCTGCTGAGGAAAACTAGGGGCGGGTTGGTCTGGATTATAACCAAATATCTGAAACAGTTCTGGCGACCAATATGCTTCCCCCGTAGTGACAAGAAATTCCCAACTTCCCAACCGAGCAACTCGCTGTGCCTCCCTGAGGATTGTCTCCTGTTTTTGGAGAGCCTCAGTCCGTTGAGCAACTCGAATCTCTAATTCCTGATTGATCTGCGCTAGGGAGACAACTAGGCGTTTCTGCTCCGTAATATCCAACCCAAAGCTAACACTCTTGCCATCAGAAAGCCGGATATGCATCCAATTAGTATCTAGTATTTGCCCATTTCTAGCTTTTAGTTTGGATTCCCGCCAAGTAGAATCTGCGGTGATTATATGTTGCATCACTGCCTCGTATTCTGCTGGATCAGGGTAACATTCTCGCAGGACATCGGTGGACTGAAAATCTGCTGTTGTCCAACCCAATAATTGCTCTAAATATTGATTGCTCATTAAGACCTGATTGTCTTGGGAATAGAGGCTCGCCATGACTGGCATGTGGTCAAAGATCAGTTGTAGAATTTCTTTTTGGCTTTGGAGTTCCAATTCTGTTTGTTTAAGGGCAGTTATATCTCGCCCTACAGACTGAATTTCTACTAATTTCCCTTCAGTATTAAAAATTCCTTGGTTGAGCCATTGTGTCCAGCCGATCGTTCCATCTACCCTCACGTGGCGATTTTCTACCAAGAAACTAGGATTTTCTAAGGTTAATTCCTTGATTTGCCAGAGAGTATCTATCAAGCTTTCAGGGTTGGAAATCTCTATCCACTTCTTTCCGACTATTTCCTCTAGAGAACGACCCAAAGCACAACAGCGGGCTGGGTTAGCAAAGGTAATGGTTGTATCTGGGAGCGATCGCACAATAAAATCTGTTTGAGCTTCAACTACCCGCTGATAAGACATCTTACTTTCTCGCAAAGCCTGCTCTGAATTACGACGAGTAGTAATATCTTGAAAAGTTGCAATCACGTACTCCACTTGCCCTTGGGTGTTAAATATCGGGCTTGCTAGTACTTCTAGGGGAATTATGCGATCGAGATGGTGTACTTCTATATCCTCTACTTGGACTTTCGCTCCTGCCAACGCCAAGTAACTAGGCAGATCTTCTAGGGGATAGGGTTCATGGGTAGTTGATCGATAGAGTTGAAAAGCTTGAGAAAGTTCGGCAACTTTCCCTATCTGGGGGACGGAGCTAGAAATATCTGTTAAAAGTTCTTGGCCAGCCTGATTGATATACACCAAATCCCCGGTAGTATTATGGACAGCAATACCTACAGAGGTGGCATCAAGAAATTGAGTCAAATAATTACCTTCATGATGCTGCTCAGAGATCGGAATATGATTTAAGGTCTGCGTTAGGAGAGATGAGACTAAGTGCTTGACACTAGTGGGTGTGGATTCCCAGTCTGCGCTCGGAATCTGCTCAAGGCTGTGGGGATATTGTTCTGCCATAGCGAATAAGTTAACCAAGATTTTCCTAAAATCATCTTTCAAATCATCTTTTATAGAACTTATACACTGCTCATGAATTATCTAGAGTTTTGAAAATTTTGCGGGCTAAAGGTCATCGAAGCCCACAAAATTACTAAATGCATAATTCCTATTCTATAGTTGTCGCCGATCAAGTTAGGTTATAGAACTATCACGAGGCAGAGAAGATTCTATAGCCGAAATCATTTTCGTTCCCTTGATAGTTGCTATAGCGATCCTAAATGGGTTGAGAACGGCTCCCCCTCCGGGCTGCCATGTACACACAAGTATTGATCATCTCGTTTAATGGGGAGGATCCCCCTAAATCCCCCTTAAAAAGGGGGGCTGGGGGGGATCAAATCCTGAAACGTAGTCGGAGTGGTCTTGTGTGTGCACCGTAGCCCGGAGGGGGAGCCGTTCTCAACCCTCTAAAATTCTAAATTCATTTAGGATAACTATATACATCCCTTAATAGTTACTATACATAACAATTTTAATGGATTTATTCGATCGCAAATCATAAAGGATTTGCTCGATACTCAGGAAAATTCATTTCTTTCCCCCGATGGGTGGTAATTACTGTTTTAACATTGCCCCGGCGAGTAAAATCACCAATCACTCTCATGGCTTTGGGCTTGATCTCTGCCATTAATCTATCAGCAATTACATTAATCACCTTTTCATGACTAATATGCTGCTGGCGAAAAGAGTTGATATAGAGCTTGAAGGCTTTTAGTTCCACAACCCAACCATCAGGGTAATAATCAAGGACGATCGTTCCAAAATCTGGATAGCCCGATCGTGGGCAGAGGGCAGTAAATTCTGGATGCTCAATATGAATTAAATAGTCATGAGCCGGGGATGAATTTTCCCAAATTTCTAAGGGCTGATCCGTAGCCTTTATAATTGCTTCATCTCCATAACGGGTAGATTGCAGATCACTTTCTGGGGGATTATTTGGAGTCATATTTATCGTCATATTAAAATTTGCGAGGAGGTTTTTGCGGGCTGAGCGGAGTCGAAGCCCGCAAAAACCTCCTTAATCCTAGGTAATTTGTTGGTAGTGCATAAGCCCTAATAAAGTTCTAAGAAAACTCCCCAGCGGCGATCGCTTTTTCCGACTCTGCTTTCTAGCTGCCACTGGGTTCCCACGCGGAGATTCCTAGTAATAGCATAGCCCAGAGCTAGATTTGTAATCGCCACTTCTTGGCTGCTACCGGGAGCCACCCAAGTCTGACTCAGGGCAAGATCAGCCGCACTGGGGCGAGAGAGAACTACTTGCAACCTGCCCCCCACACTAATGCCCCTCGTGCTTAAATCTTGGGAATTAATTTGCCGATAACCCAAAACAGGGGCGGCATTGACATAGTTACCCAAGGGCAGTGCATAGTAGCGTAACTCGGCTCCGTAGTTACCCAGATTCCCAGTTTGATAGTCACCGCTGAGGGTTAACCGTTCCCCCAGAAAAATATCTTCAACGCCTAGAGTGACCTGACCCTGCTGAGTGCTTTCTCCATAGCCCAACCGCCATCGCGTCCGAAAGCTAGAATCGTTTTCTATGTCTTCCAGCACATTCGGGATCTGTCGCTGCCAGCGCTGAAGGACGGGACTATTCTGCCAACTGGGTTGGGGAGCCGGGGGTGTGATAACTGGATTTGTGGTGTTTGGAGTTTCGGCGATCGAAGTTGTGGTTGCCACAATCGAAGTTGTAGGTGTGGCGATCGAATCTGTGGTTGTAGCAGTTACTAACGGTGCTGTTTCTGCCGTCACTTCAGCCAAAGCAGGTTTTTGCAAAAATAAATAACTGCTCAACAATCCACCAAACACACCAAGAGACACACCCATTAGGTTGGGTAGAGCAAAGCGAAACCCAACGCCAACAAAATGAGAACTTTGAGCAAACTCTTTTTTTAGTCTTAAATTAAGTAAGTGCAGCAAGATTAATTGCCTCCCAGAAGGCTGAGGAGGAGGGCTTTTTGGGCGTGCATCCGGTTTTCGGCTTGCTGCCAGATGCGGGATTGACTACCGGCGATGACCTCCTCGGTAATTTCTTCGTCTCGGTGAGCGGGGAGACAATGGAGGGCGATCGCATCTTTAGCGGCTTTCTCCAACAGAGCTTGATTTAGTTGATAGGGTTGAAAAATGGGAATCCTTGATTCAGCAAGGTCTTCCTGCCCCATACTTGCCCAAACATCGGTGTAGAGAATTTGGCTACCTTGAACGGCGGCGATCGGGTCTTCGGTGACTAATACTTCGGTTTTCCCGGCGGCGATTTTCTTTGCCTGCTCCACAATCTGGGCATCGGGTTGATAGTCCTTGGGGCAACCAATTCGCACATGCATCCCCGTCAAGGCACAGCCCAACAAGAGGGAGTTTGCCATATTATTTCCATCCCCCAGATAGGTCAAGGTCAAGCCAGCGAGGGAGCCAAAACATTCTTGGGCGGTGAGGAGATCTGCCAAAACTTGGCAGGGATGCTCTAGGTCAGTCAGGGCATTGATAATGGGGATTTGGGAGCAGGCAGCAAAGGTTTCCAAGTCGGCTTGTTTGTAGGTACGAATTGCCAAAATATCTAGGTAGCCGTCGAGGACTTTGGCAGTATCTTCGAGGGGTTCACCTCGGCTGATCTGGGTGACGTTGGTGTTGAGATCGATCGCCTGCCCCCCCAGTTGATACATCGCCACCAAAAAACTAACCCGTGTCCGAGTGGAGGCTTTATAAAATAACAAGCCCAAAACCTTCCGCCGCAAGGGTTCTATCTCTTTCGACTTTAGTTCTATGGCTAAATTGAGTAATTCTGCAATTTCTTCACTACTCAAATCCGCCAAACTCAGCAAATCCCTTCCCTGTAAACTTGCCATATGCCCTCACTGCCTTGATTAAAGATTACTGGACTTACGCCTTTTGATGTTTTTGCAGGCTTCGACGACCCTCAGCCCGCAAAAACATCCACAACTCTAGATAATGCGTTGGCATTGCGTAAGTCCTAGATTTAGATAACTACCGCTAGTCTACCAAGTTGGGTCGCTATAAAGTGTAACCGTTACCTGCTTTTTGCCTAAAGGTACAGAAGTAATACAAGCACAAATGGTTTCCCCGTCATCAATTTCGACCTCACAAGCATGGCAGGAACCCCGCAAGCACCCTGTCGGAATCTCCACCCCCGCCCGCCGCGCTGCCTCTAGTACCGATTCCCCAGCCTCCGCCTGAATAGATATTTCATCAGGCAAAAATATTAGCTCTACACTCATAAATTCTTGATATAGGAGTTCAATCAATATGGCAATTAACTTAAAATTTTAATTCTGCCAGATTTAATAGCTGCCAACAGAGCTTGGTGATCCTGTTGATTTTGGATGGCGTAGGCTGCCGCAAACTTAGCGATCGCCTGATCAAACCCATCTCCCTGCCCCAGATAACCAGAAATCTGCGCCGCATCCCCAGCACGGGCATGGGCGCGAGCTAGTGCCCAACCACAAAACTCCACATATTCCAGAAACCTCGTCCCATCCAAGTCATCCAAATCCACCGAACTTTTCATATCCCGCAACTGCCGCACATAAAAATCATGCCCCCCTTCACTCTGCATCCAGCCCAGAAAAATATCACTAGCTGCTTGGGTGATTCTTTGCCCCGTGACGATGCGCCGACCTTGCCGATCGTACACACTAGGTTTCGTATAGGGTTCCAGCACCGATCGCCTCGCCTCCTTGATTTGTAGAAACAACGCATCCTCCTCCCCCGCCATAAACAAAGCCACCGCACAGCGAGTCCCCACACTACCCACCCCCACAACCTTCATCGCCAAATCCACCAATTCATAGCGATCGAACAACACCCGCACATCCTCCCGCAAACTCGCCCGGTATTGGGGCAAAGCCTGTTGCATTTCTGCAAGAGTGCGATCGCCATCAACGTGATAGACCAAGGGGGGCTTGTCCAAAATCCGGGGCTGTCCATTCACCACTCGCGTCATCTCTGGCAGAATACTACTAGCGGCATGGTGGCTAACTTTGGGAGTGTTAAATAGCCTTTGCTTTTTGGCTCTAGAATCTGCACTCAACTCCAAAATCCGCTCCACAGTTAGCTTTGTGTACCAAGCATTCAGGGCAGTCATCTCCGCCAACTCCGCCATGTGACGGCGATAACTCTGCACCGTCGCCAACACCGCCGCCGCCGATTCTCGATCGCTCAACCGAATATCCTGCCCCGCCACCAACACACTCACCGCCAACCGCTTCACATCCCACTCCCAAGGTGCAGGAAGGGTTTCATCAAAATCATTCACATCAAAAATCAAATTGCGCTCCGGTGTGGCAAAGGCTCCAAAGTTCAGCAAATGGCAATCTCCTACCGCCTGCACCCGTAAACCTGTTGTGGGTGTAGTCGCCACATCCTGCGCCATAATCAGCGCAGCCCCCCGCAAAAAAGCAAAGGGAGATTTCGCCATTCGTTCGTAGCGCAGGGGCAAAAGATTGGTTAATCTGCCCTGATTAGATTGTTCCAAAAGGCTGAGGGGATCGCGATCGCTCCCCGGCTGCCATTGACTATGGACCGAACGAGGAACTTGCTTTCTCAGAGCTTTACCTGCTGCCATGCGCTGGGATTTTGGCAAACCTGATGTAGAGCGGGAGATTGTTTCAGCTTTTGGCACAGACACTGAAGGAACGGATTCTGGAGGTAAAATCATGGCATAAATAAAGCGTCAATGAATCAGGCATCAGCATAGTTAAGACTTAACCAAGTTCTGCTATTAGCAATCATCGATAGGGGCGCAAGGCTTTGCGCCCTGACTAGATATATTATGTTTACATATCCTGTCAGCAGAATGGCGATCGCTTTAGAGCGGCAAATTAATATTGCATCTAAAACTATAATAAACGCCATAATAAATTCATGAGCAATGGTAAGCAAAAAAAGAAGAAGCCTCTACCTGATTCTTCTGAAGAAAACATCCTCGGAAAATTGCCCAAGGAAGCAAGAACTTGGGCAGAAAATTTGTCGTGGAACGATCGTCGCTATCTCCTTTCCATCTGTTACTTAATGAGTGGCTCTACCCCGGAGATTCAGGCTAAATTCCTCGATGAATATACTGCGGATGGCTTAGTATCTAGGATGTTAAGCGATCTAGATACCCTAGAGAAGGTAAAAACCCATCTCCAAGCTCTGCAAATCGATAATCCCCTTACTGAATCAGTCCTCAGAGATTACATCCGGCGTTTTTATATTCACTCCGCCCAAGATGTGCGCACACAGCCAGAAATATATCTAGAATCTGCTCTCAGATTAGTTGGCAAATCTGAGGAACGGAGTAATGTTTATAGCTATATTTTAGGTTTTGAAATCCTCAAAATTATTTTCCAGATGAGTTGGCTAGAACAAGAGCGATTCTACCGAGTCCAGAAAAACCAAGAGGAATTTTTTAATAGTTATATCAAGCCAATTCAGTATGCCCATAAAATCAATGGCATTATTGTCCCCAAGCATGAAAAACTATTCTTTGCCCGGCGAGACTATTATATTCAAAAGCCAGAAATCACCTCTAATAAGGTATTGGCATTGATTATGGCAACTTTCACAACTAAAGTAGTTATTAGTCTAGGATTTTCCCTAATTCGTAATTCTAGATTTTTAATATTTGATCATGATTATATTTACAATTCCGAAGCAGAAGAAATATTTCCTACTCAATAAAACTAAAGATGTGTGTGCCGTGCTCCGTGCGGCGCAACTATATCAATAACTCCTGTTTTCTAATCAGAAAATTCAGACCATAATAATGCAGCAGCAAATAGGCAAAATATAAGACGTGCTACTAAAGTTTCTTTTTCTATAACCTCATGAGCTAAAAGATTACGTTGCTTCCGAATGCTATGAGCAAGATCAAGTTCTTTTGATGTTAAAATCCCTTCATTTTCAGCTTGTATGAGTAAATCATATAAAGTTACACTATGATCGCGACACTTTAATGCCCTACGTAACTCTTTTTCCATCTCTGCTAAGAGAGATATTGGTAATGAGTGATTAAAGCTTAGTCGATCAACTAACAAACAGAATTTCTTATTTCCACCACTAGCTTCTTTAGCTTTTTCCCTTATCCATTGCTTCTGATCTGCTAATGATGCTTGACTTGATTGAGATTCCAAATTTATTTTTAGTAATTTATTTGTCTCTTGCAGTTGATTAAATGTGATTGTAAGTTCTTGATTTTTAATCCATTGCTCCTCTAGCTGTCTTTCGAGTTCTTGTACACGATAACGAACCTTAGTAAGTTCATCGTCTTTTGAAGCTAAATCTCTCCGAAGAATAATGGTTTCAGATTCTTTTGCCTCTGATTTTACTCCTGAAATCAATTCTAAGGTTTTATGAATTTTCTCAATTTCCTGTTTAATATCCTGAGCCTCTACATCAATATTTTCTGCCTTAGTTTCTACTATTTTCCCGGGACGAATGATTGTTAAATCACCTACCAGATCATCACGAAATTCTTCAATCAGGGCATCATAAACCCTAGCTGTTTTTGGATAAACCCAGCATCGCTGCTCTGGAACCCATCGACACCCAAGAATTTTTTTTGCACGATCTTTTTGAGAAGCATGGATTGACAGGAGAAACTCAGTCTCCGTCTCAGTGATGCGAATACTATGTTTCGGAAAAACCATAGCCGTATTCCCAAATCTATGCTATTGCTAACTATTACTACTACCAGTTAAGAAACTACAGCAATACATTCAATTTCAACCAATACATCCTTTGGTAAGCGAGCCACTTCTACTGTTGCCCTGGCTGGAGCTTGCCCATCTACAAAATAAAGAGCATAGACCCCATTCATGACTGGGAAATCCATCATGTCTTTCAGGAATACCGTGGTTTTGACCACATCGTGCCATGTCGCTCCGGCGGCTTTGAGGACGGCGGCTAAATTGCTCATGACTTGCTCCGTTTGCTTGCTGACATCTCCTACGCCAATAATTTCCCCACTGATGGGGTCGAGGGAAATCTGCCCAGAGGCGAAGAGCATTTTTCCGGTGGCAATAATGGCTTGGTTATAGGGGCCAACGGGAGCAGGGGCTTGGTCGGTACGAATAATTTGTTTAGTCATACAAATTCTTTTACTAATCGTTATGTATAGCAACCACCAATGGGGTTGGGATGATTGTAGTTGTGGAAATCATCGCTTCACAGTGGTTTCCACAACTATGATTAAAATATGAGGGCGCAAAGCCTTGCGCCCCGACGACATTTGCTAAGACATTTTCATCGTCTGCAATTGATTACTTGCCTTTTTTAGCAACTTTCTCTACTATGCCTAGTTCTGATAGCCGAAAGGTGACTAGTTTATCCCAATTTCCATCTTCAAACAGGACAGCCGCCTTGTTTCCATCCACACGTTGCACTAAGCCTTCAAAGGCATAGTAGGTATCATCGACATTGGTGACACGGACGATCGCACCGGGAAGAATCATAGATTTTATTCTGCTTAAGATTTACTTTTCTTAGTATACATGAGCTAGGACATAGGCAAATAGCTGGTCACCAAAGATATTTTTGGCATGGGTTTTGTTGGTAGTGATGCAAAATAATGGTTTGAGTAAATGGCATTTGAGGCGCTTCGCACCTCAAATGCCATGATTAAGTTGCCTAATTAGCTGCCCAATGCTGGATGACCAACAGTTGAAATTCTTTCAGCACCCGATCGTACCTCTCGCCGGCTGCATCGATGAAGTCATTATGGCCAGCCGTGTCTTCCCAGAGATTTTGTTTAGGAGGGTTGGCAGCATTGTAGAGTTCCTCTCCTTGGGCAAAGGGGATGACTTGATCTTTCCTGCCGTGCATGATCAAGACTGGGGATCTGACTTGGGTAATTTTTGCCAAGTTAGGAAATTTATCAAAGGGAAAGATATTAAAACTAGCTAAAAATCGAGAAATGCTCAAAAAGGGACTTTCTAGAATCAAGCCTCCGACAGGCTGGCGGCTGGCGAGATCCACACTGGGACCACTGCCGATCGATCGCCCATAGACCAAAATCTGGGTAGCGGGAATTTGTAAACTTTGGGTCAAATAACTATAGGCAGCATTAATATCTGCGTAGGCATTAGTTTCCGAAGGTGTGCCACCACTCTGGCCATAACCTTGGTAATCGTAGGCAAAGACATTAAACCCCAACCCCTGTATTTTCCTAAGAATAAATAACACATCCCCTAAATCCTCGGCATTGCCATGACTGTGGAGAATAGTATAGTTAGCTCCCGGTTTGGGAAGATAAACCGCCGCAATTTGATTGCTATTACTACTATTTAACATTAGTCCCTGCTCTCTAGAGCCGACCAATTCCTGCACGTTGCTATAGCTGCTGGAACGGGGTAAAAAGATCATCCCATCGGTGAAAAAATAGGCATAAATTGCCACACAAACATAGATAAACAACACCGAAGAAATCACTCGCCGCAGGGAAAATTCACCGATTAAAAGACGCTGCCAATTGATGTTAATGATCATCGTAGAGGTGATTTATAAATTTGCTAGAGGGGATAATTTTTCATTCCCCTCCGGGGGTGAAAAATTATATTTTAATAGCTAATTATCATAGTCTAAGAGAATGCGAACCCATTCAGGAGGGCGAGGAATAGAGATGCGTAAGCGATCGAGGGTCAACATTGAGACTATATGTACCACGAATAAATAGACAAAACTGTTAATCACCACACTTACTAGGGCAAAAACCTGTACTAACCAAATTTCTGGAACTTGCAGCCAACCCAAACGCAAAAACACCCACTGGAGAAATTCGGTAATCTGAACTATGACCAAAGACCAGAGGTCTTCTCCGGCTAACAAAGATAACAGCCAGAATCTGAAGAAAAAACCAAAGGCCGAAATCAAAGCTCCTAAAGTAATAGACCAAAACCAACTGGCTCCCCGTCGCCACAGCACTCCCAACTGCACCCCAATCAAACCAAAGGGGATGGTATAAAAAATCCCCCTAGTCGGTCCCATCAATACTGATAGCAACAGGGCAGAAACCAGCGCGGCGATCCATGCGGATCTGCCTCCCCAGCGAAGATAAACTAAGGCGATCGGTAAAGGAAAAAATACCCGCAGTAGGGGACCTGTGGGAAAATAATAATCAATTAACCACATTAAGCTAGCAGTACTAGCTAAGAAGGCTGTCTCTACCGTAGCTAGAGTAGCTGCCTGCTGGGGAGAAAGTCCAGATAAATTACCTCTTTTATCTCCTTTACCTCCTTTACCTCCCTTACCTTCTTCCCATACAGCCTCATCGACCCAGTTAGCTTCTGCATCTGTTGTGGGGGCTACGTTAGGAGATTGTTGACTAGATTCCACCGGATCCTTCATGGCTAAGCTAAATCCTATAAACCAAGCACTTGTTGAGCCTTCTCAAGGATCTCATCGGGGTCAAAGGGTTTGGTCATGTATAAGTCTGCTCCTACATCTATGCCTTTATTCTTATCGAATTCTTGCCCTTTCGCTGTGAGCATAATAATAAAAACATCGGGGATTGCTAATTCTTTCTTGACAGCCTTGCAAACATCAAACCCATTCATTTTCGGCATCATTACATCTAAAAATACTAGATCGGGTTTCTCATCTTGAATTGTTTCTAGACCTTCGACTCCATTAGTTGCCGTGAGAATTTCCACACCTTCATCTTCCAGCTCCTCTAGGGTTTGAGCTAGTAAAAGTCGGATATGGGGTTCATCATCAACAATTAATATTTTTTTACTCATGATTGCGATTAGTAGATCACTTCAAAAACTTCTACTGGTTTATGCTTTCCCTTGATATTCAGACTGCCAACAGTTCTAAACTCAAATTTATCTTGATTTAGATCATAAATACTCCGACTGACTAATATTTGCCCTCCTTTGGCAAGGGATTGCAACCGGGAGGCAATATTTACTTCATCCCCTATTGCAGTATAGTCCATATGTTGCGGAGAGCCAACATTTCCTACCACTACATCTCCAGAACTAATCCCAATTCCCGTATTAAAATTGTCGCGAATCCAATCTATGGGCATACATTTGAGGCGTTTCTGCATGGCGATCGCCGTTTCGATTGCCTTTTGTTCACTACTTTCTAGGTCGGAAGGTGCACCAAACATAGCCACAATCATGTCTCCGACAAATTTATTTACCGTGCCACCATAGCTAAATATTTCCTCTACCATTGCTGTGAAGTATTCGTTGAGATATTCCACAATTTGCTCTGGAGCTAGGAGTTCACACTGGGTTGTAAAGTTGCGGATGTCTGAAAACAGGATCGTCACATCTTTTTTGGTAGGGGCAAGGGAAATTTCTCCCCGAGATTCAAAAATCGCGTCTACTACTTCCGAGGCAACGTAGCGTCCGAGGTTGGTTTTAATGCGTTCTTCCCGGAGTTTATGTTCGTGGAGGAGGGCATTGTCGATCGCGGCGGCGGCTTGGGAGGCGATCGCTGTTAATAGCTTTAAATCCCCCGCCGTGTAAGAAATCTCGGATTCATTGCTAATGACAAGCACGCCAATCACTTTTCCTTTAACGTTCAAAGCTGCACAGAGTAGAGATCCTAAGGGATAGTCCCTAGGGGTAAATCTGGGATCATCCACCGCATCATTAATAATCTCTGCACTACTGTGGGCAATAATATCGCCGATAATTCCCGATGTTAGTTCCCAAGCCATAGTTGAGGCAGCATCCTGACCAAAAGCAGAAACTTTCTCTAACTGGTCTCCTGCTTGATTAACTAATAATAAGCAGCCGGAAGTAGATTCAATTAATCTCCTCGCTTCGGAGAGAATAAAATTAGCGATCGAAGGAATATCTAAATAGGAGCCAAGTTCACTGGATACTCGATAGAGTAGATTAATTTCTTTGTATTTTTCTAAGGTATCCGTAGCTAAGGATTTCTTTTCTACCTCAGTAGTAACTAAGTAGTTAAGTAGGGTCGCGATCGATTGGCTACTGCTATCCCCCACTACCCAACCCAGAATTTCTGACGCTGACTGAATGGGAAACTTATTAACTAGTCTCAACGGGGTAGCTATACTCGCCTCCGGTTCCCCTAGCAATATCCTATCTTCATGATCAATAATATTCACCTCAGTAGGGATTAACCGGAGCATTTCTTTTAGGAGCGCGGCATTTTCCTTTCTCGATACAATCCGTTTAAGACTGGTTGAATTAGTGCTGGATCGTAGTATCGCCATTGTCTGGTGTCCTATCTGATAGTAAAAATAACACTATGTTTTTTAATCCATTGTCAAACTGCAAGGCTTGGACTAGTTCATGTTCAGCAGAAATCAGATCATTGACAATAATCATATCTGGTCTTTCTGTTCTCACTCTTTCTAGTAGTTCTCGGCTATCATAAGCCTCCGTAACTATGTACCCTTTTTGTTGGAGTAACTGGGAAATGGCATTAACAGTAGACATATTTTCATCAACTACTAAAACCCGTTTTTTGGAGATGCCCTGATCTAATAATTCTTTAACTTCACTTAACAATATGCTGCTTTCTATGGGCTTCGTTAAGTATTTATCTACTCCTAAACTATAACCCCGTTCCTGATCATCTTCCACTGAGAGGATGATAATGGGAATATCCATATACTCCGGATCATTTTTCAGGATCGCCGAGACATCAAAACCACTAATTTCTGGCATTTTCACATCCAAAATTAACAGGTCTGGCTTGTTGGCTTTGACTTGGGCGATCGCATCTCGCCCATCCACGGCTTGACGGACCTCGTAACCCTCACTGCTCAATTCCTGCCGCAATAGCTCCCGAATACTAGGATCATCATCTACTACCAAAACTGCCTTAGCTTGATTTTGAGGATGCTGGTTTTGTTGGGCAATTTGTTGCTTGAGTTTGAGAAGGAATTGTTCGCGATCAATCGTTGTAACTTCGGTCTTGCTCTGCTCCAGTACAGGCAGGGTAAAAGAAAACGTACTCCCAACACCTATCTGACCTTCTACCCAAATTCTGCCGCCGTGTTGTTCAATAATTTCCTTACAAATGGGCAGACCTAGACCAGTTCCCTTAGGTTTATCTGTCAGGGTATCCCCTACTTGCTTGAATTTCTCAAATACTTTGGGTTGATCTGCTTCACTAATCCCCATACCCGTATCAATAACACTTACGGTAATCTCCTCGTGAGTATGGGTAATTCTGCAAGTAATGGAGCCTTGATCAGTAAATTTAATCGAATTAGATAGGAGATTAATAGCCACTTGGATCAGGCGGTCTTGATCCCCTAGGTTTTTAGGTGTTCCTTCCTGAAAATCTCGAATTAACTCTAGATTTTTTTGGGTGAACAAAGCAGAGGTGGCGGCAATTCCCCGTTCGACCACATCAACCACTGACATAAGTTCCATGCGCCAGTCGGTTTTTCCTGCTTCCATTTTGGCAATATCTAAAACATCATTAATCAAGGAAGTAAGACGCACCCCCTCGGAAACAATAATCTCGATATTTTCACTCACTTGGCCCACTGCTCGCCGCACTTTTTTCTCCTCAGTGTTCACGTAGGGTAAAATATTTTCTTCTAATTTCTTTTTGATAATTTTGGCAAATCCTAGTACCGAAGTTAAAGGTGTCCGCAACTCATGGGATACGGTGGAAATAAAATCGGTCTTCATTCTATCTACTTCTTTCTCCGCCGTAATATCCCGGAATAAAATTACTGTACCGACTAAAACTTTTGCTGCTGATTCATCTAAGAGGTCTTCATCTTCCTTCAGTACAGCCGTGGCTACTGCTTTGCCCACTAGGTTGTGGGCAAGGGGAACCTCGATAGTGAAGATTTCACCGGGTTTGCTGTTGGCTTTGGTAATTAAACCATCAACTTCCTGACTAAACACTTCTGAGCACATTTCCCCTGTCAAGTCTAGATTTCCTAGGTTAAAGAGTCTAGAGAGGGCGGGATTAAAGCGAGTGATTTTGCCTTGGGGGTCTGTTACCAATAGGCCATCGGCAATGTTGTCAATAATGGAACTGAGGTTAGCGAGGGTATCTTGAAGTTCAGCAGTAGCTGATTTGATGCGGATCTCTAATTGATCCTTAGATTGGCTGAGTTGACCAATCATTTGGTTGAAGGCTCTGGCTAAGAGGCCAATTTCGTCTTCAGTGAGGACTGGGGCTTGGGATTTGAGGTTACCGCCGGCAACTTGAATAGCGGTGTCGGCGATCGCCATCAGGGGCTGAGTAATCCGCCGCGACATGAGATAGACTGCCACCAACAACACCCCCGCCGAACTTAGCCCAATTAAGAGAATATCCCTAGCTAGGCGATTAGCTGGGTCAAAAGCTTCTGCTTGGCTCATTTCGGCGATGAGGGCAAGGTTTTGATCCGTTAGCCATCGATACACCCCAATCACGGGGACTCCGGCATAGTTGGTGTATAAACCAATCCCATCTTGTTTGGCGATCGCTGCCTCAATTCCCACACTTTTAATACCTTCGGGGAAATCTTTCATCGTCTTCTCCCCAGAAATGAAAATATTCTTCCCCCGTGCCTGATTGACTAAATAGGTTTCGCCACTTTCCCCTAAACCTGTACGTTCTCTAATTAATTCATCAACTTCTACCAAGTCTAGGTTGATCACGATCGCTCCCATAGTCACTTCTTGGCGATCGACGATCGGGGTGGCAAAAGTAATCGCAGATTTTTCTGTACCCGGCACACTATAAAAATTCGGGACAATAGCCTTAGCCCCTTGCCGGGTAAAGTAGGTGGTAGGAGAGCCGAGGGGCTGGAACTTGCCAAGCAAAGACTTTTCTGTCGCAAACACGACAAATCCGCCGTTATCAGTTACTAAAAAGCTTTGTAAATTTGGTTTGGTTTTAATCAATTCCCCAAAGTACCGCTCTAGTCTGGCATAGGCGGCAATATATTCTGGAGAGGTAATTTCTTGGGTTAATAAAACTTCAATTTCTTTCTGGATATCTGGCTGTTGGCTGATAAACAACACATCTTGGCGTTGATTTCCCACCCATTTCCCCAATTGGTAATCCTTAAGGGAAGTGGCGACAGTCAGGCGATCGCTGACCGAGCGCTCTAGGGCAGTTCTAGCTCTGGTGTAGGCAGCAGTTGAAACAATACTCACGGTCACCACCGAAAGGATGGAGAAATAGCCTACCAATTGTGCCAACAGACTTGTTTTCCAGAATTTCATAGGAGCTAGGGAATGGGTTAATCTGAATTTAGATACTTGAGACTTACGCTTAAAACCAATGTTATTTTCTGTTCCTACTATAATCACTTTTTAGTTAATTTATTGAGGAGTGGTTGCCCAAAAAATCAAAACGAAATCCAACTTATAGCTATAGACATGATGTTGATGTTATGGAACCCCCGCAATGCGGGGGTTCCATAACACATATTTTCCTCAAACCCTTAGCGGTTGCTATAGAGTTAATCTCAAGGCTATCACCTCACCAATATCCGTTAGAATTTATGCACTGCCAACGAATTATCAAGAGTGGTGGAGGTTTTGCGGGCTTCGACTGCGCTCAACCCGCAAAACCTCCAAATGCGTAAGTGATATCCGTTTCCTAGTAGGCAAAAATCAGCAATTTACTTCCATTCCAAGAAGATTTTTCTGATATCAGCAATTGCCTTATCTGCCGCTTGTTCTGGAGAGACATTATCCTTAATCACGCTAACTAGAGCCTTGCCCCAAACCTGCTGGGCAGGAATTTGGCTGTAGGCAGGATTATTCACTAGAGGTAATGGTCTAGAAGGTTGGCGGTATTGCTCCGCTGCTGCTGAGATATGAGGATCCTCAGGATTATTCCAAAAAGGTTCAGCTAATTGTTTTTTCAGAACGGGAAAAAACCTTCCTTTGTTGGCATCTTGAAGAAATATGTTTAGGTTTTCCGGCTTGACTAGATAATTCAGGAATTTTTTCCCGGCGGCTTGGTTTTTAGAAGCTGAGAATAAAACTACTTGTCGAACACTAGTCAGATAGACCATGGGAGTTTGATCAGGCTTATTAGGGAATTTGATAGTAGCAATCTTGTTAAAGTAACGATCGCGAGGATTTTTGTTATAGATATTATCTGGTTGTTTTTGGCTTAGAGGAATAGAAAGGGTAGAATTTTGGGTCATAATTACCTGCCGACTCAGAAAACTAACATTATTATTTGGGTCTCCCCACTCGATCGCTTCTGGTGGATTATATTTATTCTTTTGTAAATCCGCAAAGAATTTCAACGTATTGACTATTCCCTGCTTCGATTGGGGATTGTCAAGCATTAATTCTCCCTTGTCATTCACAATTTTGACGTTATAAGCCTCCAAAATATGCTCAAATTGCCAAAAGTTATCCGTCCCAGTAGCAGATACCGTCATTCCTAATCCATAAATATCCTTCTTACCCTTAGCCTTGAGATTATCTTGGGCTTTTTTCCAGAAATTCCAGAACCCATCCCAATCTGGAGGAATATCCTCTTTTTTCAGGTCGGCCTGCTCCAGTAGATCCTTCCAGAACATGGTATGTACTTCATGCTGCCCAATGGGAACCCCATAGTAGCTAAAACTCTTAGCTACATTGTTGCGGTAGCGTACCGACTCCAGTGCCGCTGGAACGTATTCATCCTTAATCGGCTCAAGCACATCACTAACATCAACCAAATTCCCATCCCAAGCTAATTTTGGGTAAAGATTATAGTCCCCTGTAGTAGATAGAACAAGATCGGGTGGATTACCTTGAGCCAAGGATTTTTCCACCTCTCCTTTTATATTCGCATCCACCATTAAAGAAACTTCAGTATTGACTCCACTAATCTGCGACCAATCACCAATGAGTTTAGTAATAACTGCGTTTTCTTCAGGGATCAAGCCCTGTGCCCACCAAATTCTCAGTTTTGTAGTGGAGGAACTATCAGAGTTAACAGGACTAGCCGGAGTAGCCGCAGGTCTAGTTAGGGGTGTACTGATATTAGTTCCTGAGCTACAGGAAGTAGAGATGCCGAAAGCCAGAAAAAATAAGGTCAGTAATAGGAAAATCCGTTTTAGCATGGATATTAGTTTATTTAGATTAATTTAGAGATTGATTTAGAAATTAGTTAAAAATATTCTCTGGAAAAATTTATTTCTAATGCTGTGGCGTACGTTTCTTAACTTGATTACCACTAATACTTGATTGGATTAGCTGTGTTGAGGAGCCATCAAAGGGTCGATCTTCTTCTCCCACAATGTACTAACTAGTGATAAATATTTTTTGATTATGTATTGGTACAGGGAATAACTTATCTCTCCCTTATACTCTTGACTCATTCTATAATAACAAGTGGCAAGGGCTTTGATATATCGACCAGAGAGGCGATCGCTATTTTGCAGGCTAGATTCAGCCTTTGCCAAGACTCGACAAAAGCTGTGGACTAAGCGAGGCTTACTGGCAGTAGAAACTGTGATATCTCCGTAACGGCGATAAATTGACCCGACACTGGGCTGATACTTAACTCTGAGATGAGGATTACTGAGCATTAAGGAGATCAAAAAATCTCGATCCTGCGCTGCGGGTAAACTTTCATCCCATCCCAGACTATTTGCAATCACTTGCCGCTTGAGTAGATAAGCCATCGGTGGTAGGCAACCATAGGCAAGGAGAGATTCTAAGAAATCCTCATGTTCCCCGGAAATACCCCAGAAGGTTGCATCTTCTTGGTAAATCGCTCCCTCAGTTGTATGGTATTGATATCGGACATCTCCATATACTATGTCTGCCTGGATTTGCTCTAGAAAGTATAACTGTTGGGAAATTTTATCTGGCAGTAAATAATCATCACCATCCAAATATTGGATATATTCTCCCTTAGATAGGACAAATCCTCGGTTTCTAGCATAATTACCGCCCCGATTGGCTCCTGTTTCCCAAGTAATAGCCCCCTGAAATCCTTTGATAATTTCTAGACTGCCATCAGTGGAACCATCATCAATGACAATTATCTCCAAATGGGAATGAGTCTGCTCTAAACAACTATCGATCGCCTCTTTGATCCATCTTTCCGTATTAAAACAAGGAATGATTACTGATACTAACTTAGTTTCCATGCGTCTACAACAATAGAGGTATAGTAAGTATTTCTAGGACTTGAGCAACATTCCGTAAGACGTTGGGCTGAATATTCTTGAGCAAAGGTAGCCGGAACCTGATGGTCAAAATCATGGTCAAAGGAGGGATCGTTTCGGGGGTCAAATCTTTGCGATCGCTTAATCAATCCCTGACCCGGATCCCATTCTTGGTAATGAAACTTACCAGTCTCATCAAAATATTCCAGTAATTCCACCTTAAATCCGGCAGCCGTTAATACTTCCTCTAGCAAGTGATAATTGTAAAGTATCTTGTGATCGTCAGCATCAGGACCATTGCCTTGAGGGCGCACCCAATCCAGATAGTCTTGTCTAGGATGAAGCCCGTCTGGTACCGCCAGACGTAGATATCCTCCTACTTGTAAGTATTTATGACAAAGTTGAGCCGCCTGGATCCCCTGCTCCTGAGTTAAATGCTCCCAAACATGCTCTGCCATGATGGCTGTGATCGTTGTTGGAGCAAAGAGTCGCTCCCAGTCCTGCGGCTCCAGAAGGCTAAGAGAATCTATATCAGTAGCTACCCAGCCCAACTGCTTAGTTTCCCGGGCACCAACAATAATCTTTATTGGTTGCTGATTAGCTCTCAAATCAGTGAATAGAGTTTTTAGTGACTCTTGGGCAATATTATAGATACTGTTTTGATTCATAAAATTCCCTTAAATTATTATCTATACCTTTTAAGGTATATCAAAATCTCAAGAAAATGGAGTAATAAAATTATAGTCAAAGATTTTTCCATCAACACTCAGCTATATTTTTATGCAAAAAAACTAACTGTTTTTTTTATTAGCTCCATTGCCTTTTAGACTATGGGATAGTCTCCTATAATTTCTCAAAGCAAATCACTCTCTTCGCAAAGCCAACTATTAGTGACACTACCTAGCAACTATGATTACCTTTGACAGCCCTCTCATCCGCCTTTACGCTACTCTCATCGGTTGGGTATCTCTGGGGTATGTATTGGGTAAAGTATTACCAAAGAATACTTCTACTTACCTAGGCAAGTTTTTGTTTTTTGTGGGTGCGCCTTTTAGTATTATCTCCTTTTTACGGCGAGCTAATTTGGATGGTTATATTATGATTGCCCCCATCACAGCCTGGATAGCTATTGCGGTAGGTGCAGGATTAGCTTGGATTTGGATTGATTTGGGTGTTAGTGATGAGCGACTCCGAGCAATTTCCCGTGGCGTAGACTTTGCTAGCCACCTAGAACATGATCCGCAAGAGATGGCGATCGCTACCAAAAGTAATTGGGAGCGGGGGACTCAAGGAAGTTTTATGTTTGCCATGATGCTAGGGAATACCAGTTTTCTAGGATTTCCGGTGATTCTTTCCTTAGTAGGTGCAGAACACTTTTCTTGGGCTTTATTCTACGACTTAAGCACAGTAATTGGGTTTAACATTTTTGGCACAGCCATTGCTACTTATTATGGGAACACTAAAAAGAAAAGAGGCTGGGGAGGAGCCATCAAGGCAATTTTGCAAGCCCCGGCGATCTGGGCATCTATTTTAGGCTATTTCTTTTTCCGGACCTTACCCCTACCCGGGCCGATCGATCAGGTAGTTAGAAATGGTGGCTGGGTAGTAGTCACGCTATTTCTAATTATGATTGGCATCCAGTTGAGTAAACTGACTTCTCTAAGAAATTTGAAGCAAGGTTTTACTTGTCTGGCAATTAAGATGCTGCTCACTCCCTTAGTGGTGGGGACGGGCTTAATGTTTTTTGGGGTAACAGGAGCTCCACGCCTATCTTTGGTTTTACTAATGGGAATGCCTCCCGCGTTTGTCACCACATTAATGGCGGAAACCTATAAGCTCGATCGCGACCTTGCCGTCACCACTGTCTTCTTGGGCTGCTTCTGTCTCCTCTTCACGATCCCCCTCTGGATGTGGCTATTTGGCTAGAGCCTAATTAAAATCATTGCCGATACTTCAACTATAAAAAATGACGGGATTGGCGGGACTTGAACCCTCGACCTGCCGCTTAGGAGGCGGCCGCTCTATCCAACTGAGCTACAACCCCAGTAAACCAACTACTGCTAGTCAGCCACCATGAAATTATATCCCTAATTTACAGGACTTATGCACTGTCGGGGAATTATCTAGGTTTGTAGAGGTCTTGGCGTTCCAATCCCTGCAAAAGCCTGTAAATACTTACAGTACTTTTCATTCAAATGAGACACACTACAACTGTTGAAATACTATAGCCATCCTAAATGGGTTGAGAACAGCTCCCCGGAGGGGAACTGTTCTCAACCCTCTAAAATTCTAAATTCATTTAGGAGCACTATATCAAGGTGGAGTTTGAGAGTAGAGGACTGTTGCTGCTCTCAAACTGCTGTAATTCCTGCGGGATTTTCATGGGAATGTTTTCTTTAAGATTGTTGGCAAATAATTAAGCTGTGGAAGTTCTAAGAGACAATTGAGGCAAAACATAAGAAAATGAGTATTGCTATGGCAAGCTAGCTAAGTGGCTATTTAGTAAAGTATGATTTTCCGCCCCCGGCGGGGGATGAAGATCATACCTTCTAGCCGCTTTATCAATGATTCCTGATATTAATTAAAAATTACTTAAAAAATAACTGTGCGTCAAATTATTATTGCTGGTAATTGGAAAATGTATAAGACAGTGCGGGAGGCCTCGGAGTTTCTCCAAGGTTTCTTGCCTCATCTGGAAGATACCCCAGAAAAACGAGAAGTGGTGCTGTGTATTCCGGCAACTGCCCTGTGGGTGGTTTCTAAAAGCCTCCACGGATCACGGATTCGCTTAGGGGCGCAAAATGTCCATTGGGCTGAGGAGGGTGCTTTTACGGGAGAAATTGCCCCATCAATGTTGACAGAAATTGGCGTGCGTTATGTAGTTGTTGGTCATAGTGAGCGCCGGCAATATTTCGGGGAAACCGATGCTACGGTGAATCAGCGCTTGATTGCTGCTCAAAAAGCTGGGCTAAAGCCAATTCTTTGTGTGGGGGAAACTAAGGCTCAACGGGATGCTGGGGAAGCGGAAGATATTATTATTGGTCAATTGGCAAAAGGGTTAGTAGGGGTAGATATAACACAATTGGTTATTGCCTATGAGCCAATTTGGGCGATTGGGACAGGGGAGACCTGTGAAGCCCGGGAGGCCGATCGAGTAGTGGGGATCATTCGATCGCAATTGACGAATGGCACAATATCCCAACTCAGCAATCCTGATGTGCCAATTCTTTATGGCGGTTCGGTCAAAGCTGCTTTGATAGATGAGATCATGGCGCAACCAGAAATTGATGGGGTGCTAGTGGGGGGTGCAAGTCTAAATCCAGAGGAATTTGCCCGGATTGTCAATTATGTCTGAAACGGTAATTAGTTAACAGTAAACAGTTATCAGTTATTCAGTGAAGATTTTTATCTAGTAACTGATGTTTTGACAAGTCTTGCGGTAAGACTGTCGAACTACTCAGTACAAGTAAATGGTAACTAATATCTGGTAACTGGTGCTTTAAAAAGTCTCGCAGGGAGCCTATCGAACTGCTCAGTACAAGTAACTGATACTTCGACTTCGCTCAGCACAAATAACTGATGCTTCGACTTCGCTCAGCACAAGTAATTGATAACTGGGGTGTGGTCTGTCTAGTCTAAGGTCAGAAACTACAGGTAAAAAGTGATGGACATAGAAAAAATAGCAAGTTTACAGGCTCTCAAACCCTATCCTGATCAGGATGAACCGACTGATCCCGTTGGCGTTAGTGCTGCGAAGCAAGATCGCATCCTTGCAGCTATTGATATGGGGACAAATTCTATCCACATGGTGATTGTCCGGGTGCGACCTAGCCTGCCTACTTTTACAATTATTGCCAGGGAAAGGGATACGGTGCGTTTGGGCGATCGCTGTTTTGAGACCGGAAACCTGAAACCAGAATTGATGGAGCGGGCGATCGCCTCCCTCTCTCGTTGTCAACAGTTAGCCACCAGCTACAACGCCGAACAAATAATTGCGGTGGCGACTTCCGCAGTCCGGGAGTCCAGCAATGGTCGGGAGTTTTTACAACGGATTCAACAAGAACTGAATCTCAACGTAGACTTGATTTCTGGACAGGAAGAGGCTCGGCGCATCTATCTAGGAGTTTTGTCGGGGATGGAATTAAACAACCAACCCCACGTGATTGTGGATATTGGCGGCGGCTCTACGGAATTGATTCTTGGAGACAGTCATGAACCCCGGTTTCTCAGCAGCACCAAGGTGGGAGCCGTGCGACTGACAGCAGAATACGTCACCACTGACCCCATTAGTCATGACCAATTTAGCTACCTCCAAGCCTATATTCGAGGCATGTTAGAGCGCCCGGTGGACGAATTGAAAGCCTCTCTAGGCAAAGGAGAGATGGTACGGATGATTGGAACTTCGGGGACGATCGAAACCCTTGCCAATATCCACGCTAGGGAAAAGTTAGGCACAGTACCTTCCTCCCTGACGGGTTATCGGTTGACCTGCGTTGAGATTGGGGAGATGTTACAAAAATTTAGCTCCCTGAACTATCAACAGCGCTGTGAAATCCCCGGGCTTTCTAGCCAACGAGCCGAAATTATCATTGCTGGGACGATGATCCTGTATCAAGTCATGACCATGCTTGATCTAGATTATCTAGCGATCGGCGAGCGGTCTTTGCGGGAAGGGATGATTGTGGACTGGATGTTGGCTCATGGCTTGATTGAAGATCGGTTAAAGTATCAAGATTCTGTCCGCCAGCGTAGTGTTTTAAGTATTGCCCAAAAGTATCAGCTAGACCTGCCCTACGCCGATCGCACCACCAGATTCGCCCTGAGCATTTTTGACCAAACCCAAGGAAAATTGCACCACAGCACGGGGAACGATCGCGACCTCCTCTGGGCAGCGGGGATCCTGCATAATTGCGGCATATTTATCAGCCACTCCTCCCACCACAAGCACTCCTACTACATGATTAGAAATGCTGAATTGTTGGGGTTTACAGAAAATGAGATTGAAATTATTGCCAATATTGCCCGCTACCATCGCAAAGCTCCCCCTAGGAAAAAGCATGATATTTATCAAAGTCTTTTGACCAAAGAGCAGCGATCGCTAGTGGCTGCCATGAGCGCGATCCTGCGGGTGGCTGTTGCCCTCGATCGACGGCAAATCGGTGCCATCAAAGATATTACCTGTCGCTATCCCAACTCTACAGAATTGCATCTAGACCTCACGCCTACCTATGCCCATGATGATTGCGCCTTAGAACTTTGGAGCTTAGATCAAAAGAAAGAAGTTTTTGAGCAGGAATTCAATATAAAATTGGTGGTGAATTTAGTCGAATAGATGGGGCTTCGACTTCGCTCAGCCCCCAATGTTGTACGATGGCTGAGCGAAGCCGAAGCCATCTCGATAGAAGCCATCGTATGCTCAGCCATTGTCAATTGGGGGCTGAGGGTCGCCGAAGCCCAGCACAACTCATTGAGGATTTATATGCTCAGTTCTACTAGGGAATTATTGGAAACTGCTCGGCGCAATGTCTATGCTGTCGGGGGATTTAATGTCTACAACCTAGAGGGAGTGCAGGCTGTGCTCCGGGCAGCCGAAAAATATCACAGTCCAGCTATTTTGCAAATTCATCCCAGCGCCCTAATTTATGGGGGTTTGCCCCTGATTGCCCTGTGCTTAGAAGCCGCTCGATCGTCCCCCATGCCGATCGCCGTGCATCTTGACCATAGTACCAACCCTAGTGATATTCAGACTTCTCTAGAGGCGGGGGTGCGATCGATCATGGCGGATGGTTCGCCCCTGAGCTATGGCGACAACCTGAAATTCACCAAGAAAATGACCGACCTCGCCCACGCCAAAGGGGCAGCGGTGGAAGCAGAAATTGGCAGAATTAGCGGCACGGAAGATGGTTTGACCATTACGGAGAAAGAGGCAAAGATGACCGATCCCCGGCAGGCGGTGGAATTTGTCGCCGCCACGGGGGTAGATTTTCTGGCAGTGACGATCGGTAATGTCCACGGCGAATACAAGAGTCCGCCCCACCTAGATTTTCCTCGGTTAGCCAAGATTCGGGACTTGATCTCGATTCCCCTCGTCCTTCACGGAGCCTCGGGACTGCCTCCAGAGATGGTGAGTCAGTCTATTAAGTTGGGGGTCTCGAAATTCAATGTAAATACGGAAGTGCGGATGGCGTTTATGGATTCCCTCACCGAAGGGTTTTGTATTAATTCTCCGGCAGATTTGCTGGAACCGATGGGGGAAGCGATCGCCGCTATGGCAGAAGTAATTGGCGAAAAGCTCCACCTATTTGGCTCTGTAGATAAAGCCCACCTGCATCAATCTCCCTACGCCGAAATGTTGGCGCTATCTTAAACTTTTTATACCATTTTGCTAAATATAGCGATCCTAAATCATTTGTGGATTTTTGAGGATTGAGAGAGATGCACCCTCCGGGTGCGTCTCTCTCAATCCATTTAGGATTGCTATAGTTGATACCAATAAGATTTTAAATACCTTGCTGTGTAAGGATTTAAATCAAAAAACTGGTGAAACCATTTTTTTGATTTGGTATTAGTCGCCCGGGCTTATAGCAACCGCCGGGGGGGGTAAGATGATTTTGATTGTAGAACCCCCGCGAAGCGAGGGTTCTACAATCAAAATCATCTTAGTGACAGCTATACCTATATGGGGATTCAACCCTAGTCATGTTCTTGGTCTCCTAATACCATTTTGCCAAATAGTTGATACAAATAAGACTCTGAAAACCTTGCTGCGTAGGGATTTAAATTAAAAAATGGCGAAACCATTTTTTAATTTTGTATAAGCACAAGTTGTATTGATCAGGAGGGGTCATACCCCCCTTAATAGTTTTTCTTTGGCTAATGTCAAGATTGTGTAAAGACGAAACTAAATTAACGGAAGAGAATTACAATATTAAACACAATCAACCATCAATTTGTCTAGGCAATAATTAGGAATCTAAATTGATAGCCTAAATTAAGTAAAATTACTGAAACTAGGTTTTTAGGGTTTTGTGATTTAGCAAATTTGACAGTATCAATTTGGAGATAAAGGAAAATCAACATGGTCACTACCGCAGTTCCGGTTACTGTTCTGACTGGTTATCTAGGGGCTGGAAAAACCACCCTCCTCAATCATATTCTGACCTACGAACACGGCAAGAAAGTTGCCGTAATCATCAATGAATTTGGGGAAGTTGGCATAGATAATCAGTTAGTTATTGATGCCGATGAAGAAATTTTTGAGATGAATAATGGCTGTATTTGTTGTACTGTCCGAGGAGACTTGCTGCGAATTATTGGTAATTTGATGAAACGGCGGCATAAATTTGACCATCTGATCATTGAAACCACCGGTATTGCTGACCCTGCCCCAGTGATTCAGACCTTCTTTGTCGATGATGATATACGGGATAAAGTATCCCTAGATGCAGTGGTGACAGTGGTGGATACCAAGCATATTTCCCAGCACTGGGAGGCGGAAGAAGCTCAAGAACAAATTGCTTTTGCCGATGTAATTTTATTAAACAAAACTGATTTAGTTACCCCTGAAGAACTAGATACATTAGAGGCAAAAATTCGGGGGATGAATGCGATCGCCAAAATCTACCGCACCCAAAATAGTCAATTAGATATGAATGCTATTTTAGGAGTTCAGGCTTTTAATTTAGATCAGGCTCTAGAAATCGATCCCCATTTTTTGGAATCCCATCATCATCACGACCACGATGAAGAAATTGGCTCGATCGCCATCACGGAAACCAAGCCAATGGATGAGCAAAAACTCCATAACTGGCTGAACGAGATCCTCCAAACCCAAGGCTCAGATATCTTCCGGGTCAAGGGGATCATCAACATGGCGGGAGACGAGAATCGGTTTGTGCTTCAGGGGGTGCATATGATGCTAGAAGGTAATGGCGATCGCCCGTGGAAACCAGAGGAAACCAAAAAAAGTGAACTAGTTTTCATCGGCAGAAATCTTGATGCCACCAAACTCAGGGAGGGTTTCCAGCAGTGCCTAGCCTAAAGAAAGCCAAGAAAACTACTCCTGTAGATCGCTTTAGTAATCGGCAAGTCCGGGATACTTTACAGGAATACATCACCGCCCTTGCCTACGCGCCTACGGGGAACTTTCTGGCGGCAGCATCGGCAGCAGGAGAATTAATTCTCTATCGCAAACAGGAATCGATCGAGCTTCAGGTAATATCTGAGCAATCCCTAGATTGCTTAGCCTTTTCCCCCAATGGCCAATACCTCGCTGCAGGCGGGCAAGATGGTTGGGTGCGGGTGTGGAGGATGGTGGATCAGCAGTTGGTGATTGCCCTTGATAATTCCCCCCGGTGGATTGAGCATCTAGATTGGAGTAGTGACAGTCAGAAATTGGCTTTTGGCAATGGTCGCTACGTCCAAGTGTGGGATGTAGTCGCCAATCAGGTAGTCACAACCCTAAATTTTGAGGAATCTTCCGTCTTTGGGGTAGCTTGGCATCCGGTGGTAGATTATTTGGCGATCGCTGGTTATCAAGGCGTAAAAATTTGGTCTGGGGCAGACTGGGATGAGGATCCCTATCATCTAAGTATTCCTTCTACAACTCAGGTCTTAAGCTGGTCTAGGGATGGCAAGTATTTAGCCGCTGTCAATCTGGATACGACAGTAGTGGTGCTGGAGTGGGGGCAGGAGCATCCTTGGGTGATGCGAGGGTTTCCGGGGAAGGTGCGATCGATCGCTTGGAGCGAGAAAAACGATAAGCAGGGCTTTCCTCTACTCACCTGTGCCAGCGCGGAGGGGATCATAGCCTGGACAAAGGAATCGGAAGCCAGTTCGGGCTGGAGTGGGGCTGTCCTAGAGGGACATCTAGAAAATGTGGCGATCGTTGCTTTTCAGCCCAGAACTCTCTTACTTGCCTCTGGCGGAGCTGATGGTCAAATCTGCCTCTGGGATCGAGCCAAAAAACTAGGACAAACGCTACCGGGAGGCAAGTTAGAGTTTACCTGTCTGAGTTGGCATCCCGAAGGTGATTATTTGGCGGCTGGGACAGACCAAGGAGAGATTTTGATTTGGAGCAAATCGACCCAAGGGCAGGGCTTTAATTAAGATTAGGATTTCACTATAGCAACCCTAAATGGTTTCACCCGCCGGAGGCGAGTGAAACCATCTGCCAGAAGTAAGTTGACTTAGTAACTGTTCTCGAACAATTTAGGATCGCTATAGTAACCCTGAGTTTTTAGTTTTGACTCGATCGTACAACTCTTCCATAGTTTCAATGAACGATCGATCCTTTTGCCAAAAGGGAGGATAATCCCCCTGCTTTTTAACTACGATCGCCGACACACTACTTGGTGTAGATAAAGGAATAGTTTGGGGTAAATGCTTTTGTCCTTGCCAAAACTGTTTGAGGGTTGGAGTTTCAGTACAGAAGAAAGTTTCCGGCTTAGTAAAATAAGTAGGACTAGGTGCTGATTTAGTATCTGTAGAACTATCTAGTTCAGAGGCTAAGATTTTGCCTAGGGGTGATTTGATTAATTCTTCTAGCAATGCCTCTTTTGATAAGCCCCGCAATTCAAATAGTAAGAATGGATTTTGGTCTAGTTCTTTTGCCAATCGATAGCATAACCCAGCAATGTGCTTGCAGGCATCTGAATAATCTGGGCAAGAGCATTTAGTTTTGAAATCTTTACGACTGTGGGGTAATAAATATTGACCGGGGAGAAAGCTATACTCAATATTCTCTGGAACCTCATTAATCAATAGTCTGGCGACAACGCTGGCTCTAGAGGAGAGGTGTTGAATAATTTCTGACCAGTCTTCGGGATCGATCGGCTTCAAGGCAATTTCTGTAAAATATTTTGGTTCTTTATAAACCCCAAAATAAGGATTAACATTGCCCCGAATCATCCCTGTCACTACTCCATCAACAATATCAAAATGCAGCATCCGGCTCTCACCAGCATAGGCTTTGCCCCGTTGCAATCTACCTGAGTCAGTGAAAGATTCCAATGCTTTGATAAATTTTTGCCCCCACCAAGTACGACTATGTATTGCCATTTAATTTCCCTTGATAACTAATAATTAGTTTTGTAGATAGTTTTACCCGCCTTCGGCGGGTAAAACTATTAAGGATCGCGATCCTTAGTCCATAATTGCACTCCTATTTAAGGCAATCAGTTTTTTGAATTTGTCATTATCCAGTTCCGTCAACCAAGATTCATCTGCACCGACGATCGCCCCCGCCAGTTTCTTTTTATCTTCGATCATTTCATCAATTCTTTCTTCTAGAGAACCAATGGTAATAAATTTATGGACAAAGACATTTTTCTTTTGCCCAATCCGAAAAGCCCGATCGGTTGCCTGATCTTCCACTGCTGGATTCCACCAGCGATCGAAGTGAAAGACATGATTTGCCTTGGTTAAGGTAATCCCCACACCTCCAGCCTTGAGGGAAAGGATAAACACCGAAGCTCCCGTTTCTGGGTCTTGAAATTCACTAATCATTCGTTCTCGTTTATCTCGGTTAGTACCGCCATGAATGTAGTAAGTATTGTAGTGAAAAGTTTGGCGAAAATGTTTTTCTAATGCATCACCAATTTCTGTGAATTGGGTAAAAATCAATAGGCTTTCCCCTTCAGAAATTGCTTCTTCCACCATCTCTGATAGGCGGCTCAATTTATGCGATCGCTCTGGAGTGAAATCACTGCCATCTTGGAGAAACTGCCGGGGATGATTACAGATTTGTTTTAGTTTCATCAAAGTAGATAAAATCAATCCTTTGCGCTCAATTCCTGCTACACTATTCAGCTTTTCTTCCACATCCTTAACCACAGCTTCATAAAGAGAAGCTTGTTCCTTGGTCAAGTTAGCGTATAACTTTTGCTCAACCTTATCTGGCAAGTCCTTAATAATCGATTTATCAGTCTTTAGTCGCCGTAAAATAAATGGTTCTACTAGTTTTTTCAAGACTCCTGATTGAATCGGATCATTGTTCTTTTGGATTGGGGTTTCAAAGGATTTCTTAAACTGTGTTTCCTTGCCCAAATATCCGGGATTTAGAAAGTTAAAAATTGACCACAGATCCAATAATCTATTTTCCACCGGTGTCCCGGTAAGAGCGAGACGATGCCTAGATTCTAACTTTAGGATTGCCTTAGTCTGGGCAGCCTTGGGATTTTTGATATTTTGTGCCTCATCAATCACAATGCGATGCCATTGGACTTTGCTAAATAGAGCTTCATCTTTGCGAATTAAGGTGAAGGAAGTAATCACTAAATCGTGACTTTGGCACAGTTCCTGAAAAGATGGTGCATTTTGAGTTCGATCGCCCCCATGATGCACGATCGCCCGTAGATGGGGAGCAAACTTCTCGATTTCTTTCCGCCAGTTCCCCAATACAGAAGTAGGGGCGATCAGCAGAGTTGGTTTGCAGATAGGAGTAGATGCCGACAAAGCAGAATCTGTAGATGCTGATGCTTCAATAGAACTAGGCTTTTTAGTTTTCTGACTGCGGGTAGTTTTCGCTGATTCTTCAGCTTGAGAACCGGCTGCATCCTGATCCCATTCTGCTTTTTCATTGACCAATCGGGCAATAATTTGCACCGTCTTCCCCAGCCCCATATCGTCAGCCAGACAACCATTTAAGCCTAAGTTTTCCAAGTATTGCAACCAAGCCACGCCTCGGCGTTGATATTCCCGCAGCGTTCCGTTCAAAAGCGGGGGATTTTCTATGGGGGCAAATTGTTGTTTATCTTGCAACTTTGCCATCATTTCTGCCAGCACCCCATCATGATCCACCTCCAAATCTGGGTCAGAAGCCGACATTTTCATGAAATCAATCAAACTCATTTCTGGGTGCTCTTGACCATGCTGTTGCCAAAAATTCAGCATCTCTTGCATTTTGCCCTGATCGAGTTCCATCCACTCTCCCCGGAACTTGATCAAGGAAGACTTGCCCTGCACTAACTGTTCCCATTCTTCAACAGAGATAGATTCATCGCCGATCGCTAGTTCGTACTGATATTCCACCAGTTGATCGAAGCCAAAATAACTCTTGGTCTTGGTTTTGCCACTGGTTGGACTTTTCCCCGATGCCTTGAGGCGCATTTTTGCCCGTCTCCGTCCCATCGGTGTCCACCAAGCAGGGACAATCACCTTATAGCCAGCATCTTCCAAAATCCAAGCCGATTCCTTGAGAAATTCAAAGGATTGATCGAGATCAAGGCTTAAACCAGAGGGTTGATCGGTTTCTAATCCAGACCAAAGGTGATTATAAATTCGGGCAGCGTACCCCAAATTGAGGAATAGATTTTGCTCAAAATCTGCACCAAAATCCGTCTGTATTGCCTGCTTTCTTGCCGTATTCATCAGCCAATAGGCGGCTAAGGGCATCTTCTGGGAAGGGTCTTGCTTAGGCGCTGCCAGAAATAGTAATTGCCAAGGTTCTGATTCTCTTTGGGGGGCTTCTAGTTGAAAACAGAGATAAAACGGTAAAGTTGCTTGGGTATAGGTAATTTTTTGATGCCAAGCTTGCCATTGTTTTAATTGCGCTAAGTTTTGAGGATTGGAGACGATCGGGCTAGAGAATTTATCCTTGGTAAAATTCAGACATTGCTCCAGCAGAGAATCAGCCACTTGTTGGTCAAATTTTGCCGTTGAGGGGGTGTGGGTGAGGATGTTGTGAAGGAGAGATTCGGAAAAATGTCGGAGCAGGGTTTGGCGATCAAAAAACTGAGCTGACTCTGATAAATCCAATGGTTGACTAAAGCCACAAACGCAAGCTAATGGCATATATTCTGCATACTGCTGGAGTTCTGCCTCGTAGTTTTCAGAAACAATTTCCCATCCCGGATAAATTTCCAGTTGAGGAGGTTTGAGAGATCTTTGTTTAGCTGTCGTTGACTTTTTAGTTGATTTTTTAGCAGCAGCTTTGGTTTTTGTCGAAGCTTTAGCAGCAGCATCTATGGTTTCAGAAACAGTTGGGCTAATTTCAGTTTCTTGCTCTCGAAACTTAAAAGCTGGGATATATTGATCCCGGAGAATGATTTGTTTAAATGCTTGAGTGTAGTGATACCAAAATAATAAATCTGCTCCCAATTGGACATCTACTAAGTTGTTAATAGTAATAAAATGCAAGTCATTCAGCAGTTTGATAATATTAATTGCCCGTTTATATTCATAGACACCAGTTTTGACCTCGGCAGTTACCTGATAGCAATCAATTTGCCAATATTGCAGCTCAAAAGTTTCGGGAATTTCTGCTTCTAGATATCGTGCTAATTCCAAAGAAGGGAGGGGCTGGCGATCGATCGCCCCATCACTAGGAGCATCTCCTGAGTTGAGACTTGTCGGCAACAAAAAATATTTGGGGAATACAATTTCATCCCTAACAATATATTTGCTAGCACCCCCATTACTAAATCCTTGCAAAAGATTATCTTTAATCCCCAGATCATTTAATAAAAATGACTTTAATTCTTTTGCCGCCAAACTAGCAGGATGCCTTAGTCCTAATTGCTCAGATTGGTTAGGTTGCCCAGTAGTTTGTCCACTAGTTTGCTCAGAAGCGATCGCCGCTTTCGTTGCAGCAGATTGTCGTGATTTGGCTTTAGTCTTTGCCCCCTGATTGATCTCATTTGTCTCTACCCAAATATAAAAATTGCCACTCTGGATAAAACCACTAGTACGATCGGGGATCCAAGTACCATGCAAAATTTTCATCGGCTTTTGGGGTGATGCGCTTATAGAATAGAACTGGAGAAGTCTATTAATAAAATAGTATAAACCTACAGCTTAGAAAGCGAGAATCCTTTACATATTTTCTTGGTAGGCTGATCCGAAGTGCTTGCTATAGCAATCCTACAGGAATTTGAGAGTGGGTGGCTACAGCCATTTACTCTCAAACCGAACATTGATAAGACTTTCAATATTTGCAGTGTGTCTCATTTGAACGCAAAGGGCTGTAATTGATTTTAGAACTGTAAAGAGTGTAGAACGGCGAATCCTTTGGGTGCGCCGTTCTACACTCTAAGTAGACTTAAAAACAGATGGCTATAGCCACCTGTTCTTAAACTGAGATAAGTTCTGTTATAGCGGTTCTCAATCCAGTGTAGTACTGGGCATAGGGACGCAAGGCTTTGTATCTTCAATATGTACCGCAGCAAAACGAGAGTTGCTATACCACTAACTACCCCGACGGAGGGCTGCTTCTACCTGCTTAAATTCATACTCTAGGCGATCCTTGAGTTTTTGGGGTAGGGGGCGATTGGGGTAGGAACTGTAGTGGGCAGCAAGGGAATTGAGGGCTGTCCGCATGGTGGTGAAGGAACTAAGTTTGGCTAGGGCTGTATCCCGGCGATAACGAGCCGCAAAATCATTTATTTTCTGACGAGCTTCAGCTTGAGCAGCAGCCTTACTGGGGTCTTTGTCAGGAACTTCGATCGCAGTTCTCAGGCTAGTCACTACAGCAAGAGTATCTTCTCGGTAGTTGCCCGATAGAGCAGAAGGGCTTTCTGTACAACCCATTAAGCCAACAACAACAACTAACAACAGAGCTATTAAACGTGATAAGTAAGGGCGCATAAAATATATTTCCGTTATATTTTTCTGGGAATTAAAACCTTTTCATTGTGCCTTTCGATCCTATCACCGTTGGGATCACTGTTGGGATCACTGTTGGGATCACTGATTTGGATGGTTATTGGGGTAGCTTAAGCTGTGTACCGATACCTCTAATCTCTCTGGGTAAGAGGCAGATAAATAATGAATTCTGCGCCAGCGCCGGAAGTAGAAACACATTCAAGACTGCCTTTGTGCTGTTCAGCGATTATTTGATAGCTAATGGCTAGTCCCATGCCGGTACCTTTACCAACAGGTTTAGTTGTAAAAAAAGGATTGAATAGGCGCTGCCTGACAAACTCTGAGATCCCCGCTCCGTTATCTTGGATGCGAAGTTCGATCGCAGCGTTCCCATTCTTGCTGGTCATGGTAGTACTAATGGCGATCATCCCCGGTTCTCTGTTGATGGCGGCTAGAGTATGCTGACTTTCTGGTTGCTGGAGGCTATCAAGGGCATTATTAAAAATATTAATCAATGCTTGGTTAAGTAGCCCGGGATAGCATTCTATCAGGGGTAAATCACCATAATTTTTAATAATCTTAACCTCCGGATGAGCCACCGTTGCTTGACAGCGATTTTCTAGCAAAGTAGTAATGGCATCTAGATTTTGATGGATATCCACAAATTTTTTCCCGACCTCATCAAGATGGGAGAAAATCCGCAGCGATTTCATAATATCCCGGATGCGGACTACTCCATTTTTCATAGAGTTAAGCAGTTTAGGCAAATCTTCTTGGAGATGGTCAAAGTCAATCTCATCAGTTATTTGAGCGATTTCCGGAATAATCTCTGGGTAAATATCTTGATATGTTTTCACTAAATTTAGGAGGGATATCAAATAGGCTCTGCAATGATCTAAATTCCCGGAAATAAAACTAATTGGGTTATTAATTTCGTGGGTAATTCCGGCAACTAATTGTCCTAGGGATGACATTTTTTCTGCTTGAATTAGGCTGGATTGAGTTTCATGGAGTTGCCGAATAGCTAGCTCTAGTTCAATATTTTTAGTATTTGCAAAATTAGTAGCTTCCTCCCGAAGTTTAATCTCCTGTTGCAGTTGTTCTGCTACTAGGCGTAGCTCTAGCTGAGCCATCACTTGACGGCTGAGGGCTTGGAGAGCATTGATCTGGGCTGAACTAATTTCCCGAGGAACTTGATCGATCACACATAGGGTGCCGAGGGCAAAGCCATCACTCGTGACTAGGGGAGCACCAGCATAGAAACGAATATTTGGGTTATCGGCGACGAGGGGATTTTCTGCAAAACGCTGATCTTCTAGGGCATTTGGCACAACCATCACTTCTTCTGGTTTCTGGATGGCATGGCTACAAAATGCTTGACTTCTGGGGGTTTCCGTAGCATCTAGCCCATGGCGGGATTTGAACCATTGCCGATCGCTATCAATCAAACTCACCAAGGCGATCGGGGTATTACAGATCTGAGCAGCAATAGTAGTTAAATCATCATAATCCTGTTCTGGCAAGGTATCTAGTAAGTGATATCTCTGTAGAACCGAGAGTCTTTCTGACTCAGAATAATTTGTGTAAAAAGAAGATTCTGGGATCTGTGCATCTTGGGATTGATGCTTAATCTCTTCTGCCGGATCAATCCTATTTAACAAATTGTTGAGATGATGGGGATTAAATAATCTATGAATATTTACCATTTTTTCTCCTGAAGCAATAGGGGCATTTATATAAAGTAGTCCACGCTAGAAATTGAAGATATTCATAGGACTTTATAATATTTACTCTATCAAGGAAAAGAGATAAACTAGGGAAGCTTTATAATGTTTTCCTGTTACTACAGCTTATTAGAGATGAAACCTACACAGGTTGATAAAAGTACAGAGGATGTTCTATAGCAGTCTGAAATCATTTGCTAATAGTTACCAAGTCAATCCGACTCTGGTAGATGGTTTTAGGACTTACGCCTTTGGAGGTTTTTGTGGTCTATCTTTTTCTCTGCCAATATAATTACATTACGGATTGAACAAGTGAATTTCAAGGAATAAATCTTGAGTATTTTTGAATATATTACTGTATAGTAATTCTGGATTATTCACTGTATTAAATTGTGTCTTGCAGATAATTTCATCTACCGCAGGCGGATAAAATTATTGAGGATTGATATATGAGGATTGCTATAGCGATCCTAAATGAATTTAGAATTTTAGAGGGTTGAGAACGGCTCTCCCGGAGGGGTATCTGTTCTCAACCTATTGAGGATTGCTATATAAATTTCTATAGAATAAACAATGCTTACTTTATCTCAGGTCAGAATTATTTTAGTAGAAACCGCTGGAGCATTGAATCTGGGTTCCGTGGCGCGGGTGATGAAGAATATGGGACTATCTCAATTGGTGTTAGTCAATCCTCAGTGCGATCGCTACAGCGAAGAAGCTCAACATATGGCAGTCCACGCCAAAAATATTCTCAACAATGCCCAGATAGTTGCGGATTTACCCACCGCCTTGGTGGGGTGCAGTCGAGCGATCGCCACTACCTCTGAACCGCGATCGCTAGATACTCCCCTAGAACCCCTCCGCTCCACGCTGCCTTGGCTAGTCGCCACCCCCCAACCCAGCGCCCTAATTTTTGGACGGGAAGATAGTGGTCTCAGCAATACCGAATTAAATTATGCCCAGAGATTCGTCGCCATTCCCTCCCATCAAGATTATCCTTCCCTAAATCTGGCGCAGGCAGTGGCAATTTGTTGCTACGAGTTGTATCAGCTAACGCTTAATAGCAGTGCCGATAATATAATTGCCGATAATCTCAGTGTCGATAGCATCGGCAGCGATCGAGAGCTAGATAACTTAATCACCGCCTCAGCTACTACCTCAGCCACTGATGCAAATATCACGCCCAAAAAAGCAGAATTAGTTTCCCTAGATGCCCTAGAAATGTATTATCAGCAGTTAGAGGCGGTATTGTTAAAAATAGGCTATCTTTACCCCCATACAGCCCCAGCAAAAATGGCTAAATTTCGGCATTTATTTAATCGAGTAGATCTAACGCCAGCAGAACTATCAATGATGCGGGGGGTATTAAGCCAAGTAGAATGGGCAGTTCAGCAAAAAGCATGACTAATCAAGAAGAACCAGACCAGCGAAAACCACCAACTTCTCTAGGAGGGAATCATCCCAACCCGAAATTCCGTTCTTCCTCAGAACGCCGAATTTTTGAGCCGATCGACTCAACTAAAGAACGTGAAAGGTTGGGTGATAATTCCCCACCAGATTCCTTTCAAGGGGAAAGGCTGAGTATTGGTCGACAGAGAAATATGCCTAGAAGTGACGCTAAAAATGCTTCTAGGGCTATCCCTCAGGGGGAGAGAAAAAGTAATTCTGGAAAACGGAACAGAAGAGGTGGCTTTTCCCCTAGGTTGGGTAATTGGCTGAGTCAGGTCTTAGGGGGGGCATCTCGCCAGAAACAACGCAACTCTACTGCCAAAAATTTCCCAACAAATCGAAGTTCTGTAGCTCCAGAGGCTGTGGTGGAATCTACTCCTAATGCTTCCCCAGCCAGAGGAAGGCGAAAGTCTCTCTATTCCTCCCCAAATTCTGCTAATAATCCTACTGCACCTCGTTCTTTTCCTGTATCTCATCCTCCCCTACCTCGAAGACAAAAAACTGCTGCTGCATCGTTTGAGACAACCAAACCTAGTGCTGTAGACAAAAACCCCAAACGTCTATCCAACCGAAAGAAGGGGGCAGGATCACCAGTAGTTTATGGATTGCGGTTATTGATTTTGGGTGTGGGTTTAGGAGCGATCGCCGGGACTGTCCTCTATATTTCTGATCCCGCAGCTCGCCCCATTAGCAAGACCGCTAATCTGGCTGCTATGGAGGCTAACTCAAAAGCTCCTAGCCCCATCATTCCGGTGGCTTCTCCTACCATAACAGCGATGAAAGCCCAGCAGGGTATCCCCGCCCTCCAAGAACAACTAGATACCTTGATCAAAGCCCGCCCAAATTTCCAAGTGGGAGTATTTTTGCAGGATTTAGATGGTGAATCTGCGGTGAGTCTTTTAGGGGATAATTCCTTTGCCGCTGCCAGTACTATTAAGCTGCCAATTTTAATTGCTTTTTTTCAAGATGTGGATGCCAAGAAAATTAGCTTAGGGGAAATGCTGACTCTAGAAAAGAGATTTGTGGCTACCGGGTCGGGGGAGTTGCAAGACCAGCCTTTGGGAACTAAATACACAATTTTAGATGTGGCTACCCGGATGATGGCGGGGAGTGATAATACGGCAACAAATATGATTATCGATCGCCTAGGTGGTCTAGAGGTACTCAACCAACGCTTCCAAAGCTGGGGACTAAAAAATACGTCGCTAAAGGCAGTTTTGCCAGATTTGGAAGGGACAAATCTAACCACCCCTAAGGAACTAGCGATGGTGATCGGGGCGGTGGAGCAGGGAGACTTAATTTCTAGGCGATCGCGGGATTTGGTAATGAGTATTATGCAGCGCACTGAGAATGATACTCTGCTGCCCAAAGGTCTAGAGAAAAATGCCACGATCGCCCACAAAACCGGCAATCTTGGCACTTTAGTTGCCGATGCTGGATTAATTGATATGCCCAATGGGAAGCGATACATCCTAGTCGTGATAGTCAAGCGTCCCCGCAATGATCAAGCAGCACCAGAGTTAGTCCGGCAGATCTCCCGCACCACCTACAATTACTTCAAGCAAGTCCCCCCTAGCACCAAACCTTAACTTAAAAATAAAATTAGCGCGATAAAATTAAATCAGGTGTCGCTTAAAACAGGTTAAATAATAGGTGGTGTGATGACAGAAACAACTTTATCTACTAGCTCTAAATCTACTAATAATCCTGAGCTTACCTATACCGATGAACAGATTGAAGCTTGGTTGCAGGGACTATTGGCGATCGCCTGGTCTGATGGCGATTTTGACCCTCAAGAACAGGAACTAATTGCTGAATTAACCATGGAGCAAATGGCTCACGGCAATAAAAACTTCTGCTCCCTAGATCCGGTGACCCCCACAGAAATCGCCCAACTCCTTGGCAAAAATACCCCCGCCGCTGATAATTTCATGCGAACTGCTGTGATGGTAGCGATCGCTGATGGCGTGTATACCCATTCCGAGGCGCAAATTCTCCACCAGTTTGCTAATGCCCTAGGGCTAAACCTAGAGGTATTGCATTCTTTGGAACATACAATTTATCAACAAACCGATGAGCTACGCACCGAAATTAATCATCCAGCATCTCACCCCTCTGTAGATGTCTTAGCTCCGGTGCGGGGATGGCTAGATGGATTGGAAATGCACGATCCTCGGGTGGCAAGGTTTATGTGCAAGCTAATCCCGGCTCAATGCCCTTTTGAGCGAGATGTAACTTTGTTTGGACGCAAGCTTGTCCACATTCCCCCGATGTGCAAAATCAATCCTCTCTACGAACAACTAGTAGGCTTGCGGTTCCGAGCGCTGTCATACCTAGCCGATGATTGCCATGAGGATATCACTGCCTTGATCCAGTAATTCTCTATTAAAATTGAAGTGATAAAAACTTTTGTGGGAGTGTTTTTCTATGTCTCTACAAGAGCTTAAGGAGAGAGCATATCAACTCTCTGTGAGCGATCGTCTTTCCCTGATTAGTGCTGTTATTCAATCCCTACAAGATATGCCATCGATGGAGGATTGGCAGTACTTAGTCTATCGTCCCCATGCTTGGCGGAAACAACTTTATCTTAAGGGACGGAAATTACTTGCCTCGATCGTTTGGCAAGACATGATTAGCAATCAAATGTCGCCAGAGGAAGCTGCGGAGAACTGGGATATACCTTTGGCGGCTGTTCGTGAAGTAATCAATTACTGTGAAAGTCATCAAGAATTGATCAAGCTAGAGGCTGAAGAAGAAGGTGATCGATTGATAGCAAAAGGAGTTGCCCTTGAGTCTACAAATGTTGCTTGATGAAGATTCTCAAGCGAAGTATTTAGTTAATCTTTTACAAGTAGCGGGTCATGATGTAATGACAGTTAACACCGCAAATTTAATGCACTGTCCAGATTTACTTGTGTTGGATTTTGCAAGACAAAATGACCGAGTATTATTGACACGAAACTGTGATGACTTTCAGGAGTTACATCAAATAAACTCAGTACACTCTGGGATTTTGGCAGTTTATCAAGATGCGGAGATGTCTAAGAACATGAATTATCAGCAAATTGTAAAGGCGATCGCAAATTTAGAGTCGATAGAATATGCTCTTGAAAATCAATTTATTATCCTTAATCAGTGGAATTATTGATTTACAATCAATATTCAATTATTGGAGCATGGTTTAATAAATCTGTTTTCCCTGCAATCTAGCAACTAGGCATGAACCATGAGATATTGACCATTGCCATTATACTCACCATTACAACTGGCAAAATTAGCCACAAACCAAATCAAATAAAACCGCCAGATGCGGCGAAACTTGGCGTAGTCCATACCATAATCTAAATCCTTGACGATCGCTTGAGCATCATCAAAGTTTTTCAGCCAATTAGCAAAGGTTTTTGAATAATTCATCCCATTCAGATACCATTGGTCTATGGTTTTTAGGTCTTTGTTACAGCTAGGTACTGCATCATATTTCCAAAAACGACCGTGGGGGAAAATGTATTCATGGGTGAATACACTAGAGATATTGTTAGGAGTTCTCACGGTAATGATATGGATAAAAACTCGACCATTTTCTTTTAAGAAAGAGGCTAATTTTTGAAAGGCTTGGGTTAAATTTCCTACATGACAAAATACGCCGATCGACAAAATCTTGTCAAACTTTTCTGTGAATTGAGCATCATTCAAATCTCCTTCATAGAGTGTGAATCTACCAGAATTTAGATAGCTTTCTGAGTCTTGCATTTTCTGGCGCATATAATCACACTGGTTGTGGCTCAAATTAATTCCAGTGAACCGAACATTGGGAAATTTAGACAAAATATAATTGGCGACACAACCCCAACCACAACCAAAATCTAAAATATTGTCACCATCTTTGATCTCCAGCTTGGCAATCACATCATCCAGCATGTGGATCTGAGATTCTTCCAGATTAGTTGCTCCCCTTTCCCATAGCCCCATGCTGTATTTAGGATATATGAGCTTTCCTTCTCCTAACATTGGGTTGAGCATGGCTTGAGGTAGATCATATTGAATCTTCATTAGATCCCTTGAGCCGGGAGCCGTATGATCGGTTTCTGTCAGCACCCACTCGTAGGGAGCAAGAAGAGCCGGAAAATGCTCAAAAAAGATCGGCATACAGGTATCAAAAAGCGATCGCAAAACTTCATCCGGCACTTCCAATCCATTAATATAGGATTCTGCCACCGCCATTTGTAAGGTATTCACAGCACTAACCGCTAGGCGAGTGGCTCCGTAAGCGATCGGGCTTTTACGATGGACATCCCCCACAAGGGGAATGTGTTGCTCAAGGTCTTGGAGGATTGTAGAGGAACTCATGTTTATATTGGGTTTAAAGTTTATATTGGGTATTGAAGTATTGGTTATTAAAGATGCCGCTATTCTAGCCCAGTAACCTTAAGCTGTGGAGAAATATAACTAGCGACATAAAAGCTGGGGTGTGCCGCACAGTACACCCCAGTAAACAAACGATTTCAGGAGGAAAGGGATGAGTACATTTCGAGTCGGGGTGGCAGGACCTGTAGGTTCTGGGAAGACTGCCTTGGTGGATTCCCTCTGTAAGGCTTTGCGGAATGATTACCAATTAGCTGTGGTCACCAACGATATCTATACCCAAGAAGATGCTCAGTTTTTGGTTAGGAGTGAGGCACTGAGTAGCGATCGCATCCTGGGGGTGGAAACCGGGGGTTGTCCCCATACGGCGATTCGGGAAGATGCTTCCATGAACATGGCGGCGATCGCCCAACTAGAAAAAACCTTCCCCGATCTTGATTTAGTCTTCCTCGAAAGCGGTGGCGACAACCTTGCTGCCACCTTTAGCCCAGAGCTAGTAGACCTGACCCTCTACGTAATAGATGTAGCCGCTGGAGACAAAATCCCCCGCAAGGGCGGTCCCGGTATTACCAAATCTGATTTGTTGGTCATTAATAAAACCGATCTGGCACCCCATGTGGGAGCTAGCCTAGAAGTTATGGCTAGGGATGCCAAAACAATGCGGGGAACCAAGCCATTTATTTTCACTAACCTGAAGACAAAAACCGGACTCTCAGAAGTAATTACTTTTGTCAAAATTAACTTAGGAGAACCGATATCTGTCTAATTCTCTTTTTTGAGCTAGTGTGTATCCATAAGTATTGATCAATCCCTTTGATACGAAGGATCCCCCTAGCCCCCTACCCTAACGGGAAGGCAAAGCCAACAAAATGGGGGAGAATTAATTAAATTTCCTTTTCTCAAGGGTTTTGAGGGGGATTCTATTCAAGTACAGCCTACCTAACAATCATGAGCTTGCCAGATATTACCCAAGCAATGAACAGCAAAGATTACCGCACTGCGACCAAGCTGATCCAACAGCTAGGTTCAGGGGAGCGGCGAAATCCTTTGATCCAGCTATACATGGCTCAAATCTATGAGGCTAGTCATAAACTAGCAAAAGCCCAAGCCCTCTACCGTCAGTTACTTCAGGATCCCTCTAACCCCAAGGTGATGAATCAAGCAAGACAGGGGTTGAAACGGCTAGAGAATTGGGAAGCTAACCAGAGACAGGAAGCGATCGCCCAAGCCAAAGCCGATCCCGGTGGTACAGACGTGGGGCTATTAATCCTAGAAGGTCTTGATCCTGCTGGTTCCCCTACAGAGAAACAAACTCAGCGCCAGTTAGCCGCCCAGAAATTTGCCAAAATCATGCAACTAGATGCCTACAGTGCTAGGTTGCAATTACCCAATACGGGCTGGCGACTCTACCGGACTGGGGCAGTGGGGGAGATGAATTTTTATCGCCAGCAACTAGAAGCGGTGGGGCTTCCTAGTTTTGCCGCCGCTGCCGGAGATATCAACCAAATCAATGTGTTTACCGGACATTATCTGCAATCCGACAATCCCCCCACAGTGATTTGTGCCAACGCCGAGGGACAGGTGGGTTCTCTAAGTTTTCAATGGTCGGAGGTGAGCCAGCAAGTGGTGGGGTTGCTGCCTTGGTTTGAAGAAGTATATTCTATGGATGTGCGCCGCCAGATGCAACATAAAACCGAAACCCTTGACTATATTCAAGTTTGTGATCTGCACCTGCCGGGGCGGAATAGCATGATCCGGCTCTGCGATCGCCACTACCAATTTGCCGAAGGGGTATTTTTCTCACCCCAGCAAGGCAGCAAACAAACCACCGTCCGCACCAACTGGAATAACCTATTAGCTTTTGTTAACCAACACTTACCCGGTAAACCCCAATGGTCAGATTTCACCACCTTTGGCGAAACTGCGGTAGATTTTGGCGAATTTCTCAAGCGTATTCCCCCGCATATTCATCTTGCCCGTCCCGAAGATACACCGTGGGATGCGGCTTTTCAGCTATATAGTGGTTTGGTTTTCCAGAAATATATCAAAACTACGCCGATGGCTCTAAATAAGTAAAAAAATCCCCCGCGCTGCGGGGGATTTTTTACCAATAAATGATGATCCTAGGAATATTATTTCTTCGGTTCCTTAACTTCTGGAATAATATTGGGGCGGTCTTTGTCTTCCCAACCGGGGGGACGCTTTGAGTTGTACCAAGCGATCGAACCGATCGCCACTGCTGCAAGAAATCCTACGGCATAAACTCCATAGAAATATACCGGAACTCCCGGTGCTTGGGATATTTCCATTAATAAATTTTGAATTATGATATGTGTCATTAAAATTAACTCCCTTATATTGATCCTATTTTAGGACTAATGCAGATACCGCCATGTCTCACTATTGGTAAGGGCGCAATACTTTGCGCCCTTATTGAATCTATGGGACTTGGGTAGGTTCTGTATTTATCAATCCTAACAAAAATATGAAGTTCCCCGAACTTCCTGAATTTTCCCAAAACCTAAGGACTAGAGACGGCGGCAGGAGATGGGGCGGCAGGCTCTGGGGCGGCAGGTGCTGGGGCGGCAGGTTCACTAGGGACGATCGGGTCACTAGATACGGGAGGTGCAGTGACAGGCTCTGATGGCGCAGGTACCGGGGAGCTATTCACCGCTGGCGGAGTTGCGGAGCTATCGTTACTTACAGGGGGAGTAGAGGTATCATTGCTTCTATTGACTCTCGCAGTTCCTTCACTGCCGGAGCTACTAGGACGATCGCTAGGACTATTCTCATTGCGATCGCGGCTATTTCTGCCTTCAGGAGTTCGTTCTCCCGGAGATCCCGCAGCAGTCATTTTTGACGGGCGAATGGGTTCAGGCTGGATAGTTGCTTGTCGGTCTAGGGATGGGAGTTCTGGAAAAGGTTGGGGTTTTAAGTCCTTGGCTACGGTAGTCATGAAAAGACCCCAAGCTCTAGCAGCCGCACTACTCATGCCCCAAGTTGGCTGGTTGTCATCATTGCCAAACCACACACCTGTAACCATTTGGGGAATATAGCCAATAAACCAGAGATCTCGGGATTCATCAGAAGTTCCGGTTTTGCCAGCTACGGGGCGATCGCCCAAACTAGCGGCATTGCCAGTCCCCGAATCGACTACTCCTTGAAGCATCCAAGTCATAATCGCCGCCGTATCGGCATCTACTGCTTGGACTGGTCTGCCCGGAGCATCATAGATAATTTTCCCGGTTTGGTCAGTGATCCGGCGAATTCCGTGGGTGGGCTGGTGTAAACCTTTATTTGCTAGAGTCCCGTAGGAACTAGTTAATTCTAGGAGATTCACTTCTGAGGCGCCGAGAGCTAGGGAATAGGTAGGCAGGAGTTCTGATTCAATCCCCATTTTTTTGGCTAGGTTAATGACAGGATTCCAACCCACATCTAGAAGAATTTTAATCGCCACAATATTTAGGGAAGAGGTCAGGGCATCCTTCATAGAAACATCACCCCGGAATCTGCCCCCGTAATTCTTGGGTTTGTAATCATCGATGGTTAGCTCTGCATCCAAGTAAGATTTATTGGGAGAAATGCCAGCGGCGATCGCCGTGGTATATAACAAACCCTTAAAGGTAGAGCCGGGTTGCCGCATGGCTTGGGTGGCTCGATTAAACTTTTGTTTTTGGTAATCAATCCCGCCCACCATGGCTTTAACTTCGCCATTGCGGGGGTCAATGGCCACGATCGCGCCTTGGCTAAAGCCATCGGACTGACCATTATCAGCCACGGTTTCCTTAATCACTTTTTCTGCTGCCTGCTGCCAAGTCCGGTTGATGGTGGTTTCGATGATCAATCCCCCGTTAGCGAGGGTTTCTGGGGTGACGTATTTAGGCAGTTCTGTTTTGATGTAGTCCACAAAGTAGGATGCCTCCTGCTCCGTGGCTTTGTGGGGGCTAGGGTTCACCTCTAGGGGGGAGGCGATCGATTCCTTGGCCTCTGCGGCAGTAATAAAACCACTCTCCGCCATTTGTTGCAAGACTAGATTGCGCCGCCTTTTGGCAATATCTTTATTAACTAGGGGCGAATACTCTGTAGGAGCGGGAGCTAAACCTGCAATAGTAGCCATTTCGGCAAGGGTAAGCTGATTGACAGGCTTACTAAAATATACCCAAGCAGCATCCGCCACCCCGTAAGCCCCAGAGCCAAGGTAGACTAGGTTCATGTATCTTTCGAGAATTTCATCCTTGGTGGCATTCTCTTCAATTTTCTGCGCCAGCCTCGATTCCCGCAGTTTCCGCCAGTAGGTACTTTCTTGGTTGAGAAAGATAATTCTGGCTAATTGTTGAGTGATGGTGCTGCCCCCTTCCACGACTCGCCCGGATTCGATATTAGAGGCAACAGCCCGGACAATCCCTTGGTAATCTACGCCATCATGTTCTCGGAATCTCCGGTCTTCGATCGCTACAAAAGCCTGACCGAGACGAGGAGGAATCTGGGCATACTTCACCTGATCATGGGTCACAGGTCCTGACTGATGAATAATATGTCCATCCATCGCTTTGATGGTGATGGCATCCGCTCGAATATAGTTCATCACCCGCTCGTGGATTTGACTAGTAGGCAGACTAGATTCCACCTCTAGCCACGCCCAATAACCACCCGCCGCCGCTCCTGCTGTCCCTAAAACTAAGCTTCCCAAAATATACCAGCGCCATCTGCCCTTGAGGAATCGAAACGTTAGCACATTCCCCGTATTTTTTAAGCCCCCTAGGGCAAGTGCCAAAATCTTTGGTGGTGAGGCTTTCCCTTGGTGATTGGTGCTGGGTTTGGGGGGAGACTGATCGGGGGCGATCGATTGCTTAGAGATTTGGGGATCAGCCTTGATTTCGCCATAAAGACTCGCCAAATAGTTCTCTGGGCTAATGTCTCTCGGATTTTCTGAGTTTGAGCCTAAACCCAAATCTGAGCCTAACTCTGGGGGGATTGAGCTATTATCATCTTTAGCTCCCGAACCCTTCTGGGGAATAAATCTAACCACTTTCCTGCCTCACTCACTCCAAATACTATTGTTATCCTAACCTTCGCTTTTCATGCATGGATCATGCATTTATATATGTTGACTTAAGAAATTATTTATGATTCTATCCAATATAGTCTAGATAGTCCCGAAAACCTAGATCTAGGTAATTGAACCTCTACAGAACTATTCTATAATTACCGAATGTTTAAGTATTTTCAGCACTCTTAACCTGTTAGGAATCCAGCAATTCTCCCTTTGCATTTATGAGTTCGATCGGATCATCCTTGGCTAGCAATAGAGCATCAGCGGTAGGTCGCACCATGGCGATCGATTTCGGCACTAGCAACACCGTCGTCACCTACTGGGATGAGTTAGCACAGCAGCCGCAGGTGATGACCTTACCCGGATTATCTCAGGTTTTGGGGGGCAATCCTCCGGTGATTCCTAGCCTAGTCTATGTGACGGGGGCAGAGCGAAGAGAGGTGGTGGTGGGGCAGGCTGTGCGCGATCGAGGTTTAGATATCACCACGGATTCCCGGTTCTTTCGCAGTTTCAAAAGGGGCATCGGCGCAGATATCCAAGGATTTTTACCAGAGCTAGACGGAGTAAATATTACCTTTGAGCAGGTAGGGCAGTGGTTCTTAGAAACTATTCTCCGCCAGTTGCCGCCGGATTTCCTTGCTGGGGAGGCAGCAACGGAATTAATTTTGACGGTGCCAGTAGATAGCTTTGATGCCTATCGCTACTGGCTGTTGGGCATTTGCCAAGATTTACCCATTTCTCAAATTCGTCTTCTAGATGAGCCGACTGCTGCTGCTTTGGGTTACGGAGCTAACCAGCAGGAATTGGTCTTGGTGGTGGATTTTGGTGGAGGAACCTTGGATTTATCTTTGGTGAAACTAGATGCCGCCCCAGAGCAAAAGCCGATGGGTTTTATCCTCAAATGGGGAAACCAAAAATTGGGGGATAACTCCAAGCAAAAAGTCAAGATCGCCAAGGTATTAGGAAAGGTGGGGCAGAATTTGGGGGGAACGGATATTGATGATTGGTTAATAGACTATTTTCACCAGCAGCAGGGAATTCCCCAAACACCCTTGACGACTAGATTGGTGGAAAAAATTAAAATCCAACTTTCTAGTACCCTAGAAGCAACGGAAGTTTATTTCAATGAACAGACCTTTGATAGCTATGAACTCCAACTCGATCGCTCCCAATTTGTGGAAATTCTCACCCGCCATAATTTTTTTAGTCAGCTAGATACTGCCATGAGCCAACTCTTGCAACAGGCTCGGCGGCAGGGAGTAGAGATAGAGGATATTGAATCAGTATTATTAGTGGGGGGAACGACCCAAATTCCGGCAGTGCAGGATTGGATTGGCGGCTCTTTTAGTCTAGAGAAAATCAAATCTGATCAACCTCTGACAGCGATCGCCCAAGGTGCTCTACAGTTGGGGCGGGGAGTTCAGGTACAGGATTTTCTCTACCATAGTTACGGCATTCGCTATTGGAACCGCCGCCAAAACTGCCATAGTTGGCATCCCCTAATTAAAGCCGGGCAACCCTACCCGATGACTACAGCCGTGCCTCTGGTTTTGGGGGCATCGATAGAAAATCAACCCAGTATTGAATTAATCATTGGCGAGTTGGGAGCTGAGGATCGTGCTACCGAGGTCTATTTTGAGGGCGATCGCTTAGTCACAAAAAAAAGCACCGGAGGAACTGCGGTCAAAATTCTTAATGAGAGTGCTAAAACCATTGCTCGTCTTGATCCCTTGGGCAATCCGGGGAGCGATCGGATTAAGATAGAATTTCTGGTAGACAGTCAATGCTCCCTGAGAATTACCGTCCGAGATCTCCTCACCGGAGAAATCTTGATTAATGACCAGCCAGTGGTGCAACTTAGTTGAATTAATTAAACCTATGCCTCCTGTTTACCAAGTCGAAATTCTTGATCGCGCTACCAATAGTACTTATAAAGTACAGGTTCCCAGCGATCGCTATATTCTCCACAGTGCCGAAAATCAGGGAGTCACCCTGCCCTTTGCCTGTCGCAATGGAGCCTGTACCACCTGTGCCGTGCGGGTCATCTCTGGAGAAATTTATCAACCAGAGTCCATGGGGCTATCCACCGCCCTCCAAGCGGAAGGTTACGCTCTATTATGCGTCAGTTATCCCCGCTCTGACCTGAAGGTAGAAACCCAAGATGAGGATGAGGTCTATGAGCTACAGTTTGGGCGCTATTTTGGCAAGGGGAAGGTGCGGTTTGGGTTGCCGATCGAGGAAGATTAGCAATGAAAGTGTCTATTTCAGAACTAATTGCCGGAGCAAAAGCAGGACAACTGGTTAGCTTTCCCACCGATACAGTTCCTGCTTTAGCCAGCTTGCCGGAACGGGCAGATTTAATTTTTGCGGCGAAGGGCAGGAGTTTGGATAAACCCCTGATTCTGATGGGGGCAACCCTTGAGGATTTGTTACCCTTTGTGGCAGGAACGATCGCCGAGGTAGAGGTCTGGCAAGAGGTGGCGGCAAAATATTTTCCCGGGGCTTTAACGTTGGTGCTGCCAGCCAGCGATCGCCTCCCCCAGCAGATGAATCCCCTCAACCCCACCACCGTGGGCATCCGAGTCCCCAACCATCCCCTCGCCAGAGAAATCTTGGCAGCGACTACCCCTCTTGCTACAACTAGCGTGAATCGCTCTAGCCAGCCAGCCCTAGTTGACCCAGAAGAGATTAATCGCCAATTTCCTGAAGTTTTAGTTCCGGCTCCACAAGAATTAATCAATGTTTCTTTGGGGGCGGGCATCCCTTCTACCGTTGCCCAGTGGACGGGGACAGGTTGGCAAATTCTGCGTCAAGGAGGTGTCGAGCTTGGTTAATGCCCCGTTTCTGGCTAGTAATCAACAGGAATCGCCCATCCAATTAGACCAATTTCTCGTCTGTGGTTTGGGCAGTTTGGGACAGCATTGTGTGGTGGCGTTGAAGGAATTTGGGATCAAAGTGACGGCGATCGACCTCTCGCTCCCAAGTACTTGGGAGATTCCCCAGATTCCTGATTTGCTAGAACAACTAATTCTGGGGGATTGTCGAGAGCAGAGAGTTTTGGAGCAGGCACAAATTCAAACCTACCGGGCAGTGTTATTAGTCACAGACTCCGATCGCACTAATGCCGAAGCTGCCTTTGCGATTCGCCTCCTCAATCCAGATACTAGATTGGTAGTCCGTTCAGAGCAGGAAAATCTGAATCAGCTTTTGGGAGAGGCACTAGGAAATTTCATCGCCTTTGAACCTACCCAGTTGCCAGCTACAGCTTTTGCATTGGCAGCGATCGGTAGCGAGATTGTCGGATTTTTTCACTTAGAAGGGCAGTCTCTGCGGGTGATTAATTGCCTGATTACCCCGGAGCATCGTTGGTGCAATAGTCGCTTAGTCCATGAACTAGATAGCCGGACTCGACGAATTTTATTTTATTCATCCAAGGATTTATCGCTGCTAGATTTTCATGCTTGGCATCCTGAGGCGGTGATCCGGGCTGGCGATCGCGTGGTTTATCTAGAAGCTATCGAAAATGCTCCAGAGGCTTTTGTTGCTAATCGGGCAAGTTTTCGTAATAGTCAGAATATTCGTAATAGTAGTTCCAGTCCTCAACGCCGTAAATTCTGGCAACTAGGTAGATATTTAGAGAAGGGGAACAATTGGCAAAAGTCCCTAGTAGATTCGTGGCGATCAAACTACGAAAACCAAATTTACCGCGTAGCCATAATTTGTGGCATCACAGTAGTTGTCCTCCTTTTCCTCGGTACTGGTCTATTTTTCTTTTATTACCCCGGAGCTACTCTTTACAATGCCTTTTTGATGTCCGCAATTCTCCTGCTAGGGGGCTATTCTGACCTGTATGGGAATTTTAATGACCCCAGTGTACCTTGGTGGTTTCGCTTACTGGGCTTAATTTTGACCCTAGCTGGCACTGCTTTTGTCGGGGTTCTCTATGCTTTGCTGACCCAATCTCTCCTCAGTTCTCGGTTTCAGTTTCTCCAGCCCCGTCCCCCGGTTCCTTCGGCAGATCATGTCATTCTGATTGGTTTAGATGCGGTGGGGCTGAAGGTGGCACAGCTATTACAGGAGTTTCAACAGCCTTTTGTCGGAGTGGCTTTGGAGGGAACTATGGAGGCAAATATTCTGCCCCAAATGCCCTTAATTACAGGCAACTTACTCCAAAGTCTGCCCAAGGCAAATTTGGTTACAGCCAAGAGTGTGATTGCCATCACCAACGATGAAATGCTGAACTTAGAAGTGGGGCTAATGGCACGGAGAAGCAATCCCCAGAGCCATTTAGTAATTCGTACCTTTGCCCAGCGCCTCAGCCATAATCTGGCTCAACTCCTACCCCAGTCTCATATTCTTTGTGCCTATGCCCTAACCGCCGAAGCCTTTGCCGGAGCTGCTTTTGGGGAAAAAATTCTCAGTTTGTTTCGGCTGCAAAATCAAACTATTTTGGTAACGGAATACAATATTGAGGCGGTGGACACCCTCTGTGGGTTGGTGTTGAGTGAAGTTGCCTACGGTTATGGCGTTGTGCCAATTTTAGCGACGATTGCCGCAACTATTGCCGTGGGGGCAGACTCCCGGAAATTAATGCCTTCGGAGGATCTGCGCTTAGCGGAGGGCGATCGCCTAGTGGTTTTAGCTACTATCGATGGCTTACGGCGAATTGAACAGGGTAGGCTAGGGATTTCTCCCAAGCGGTGGCGAGTGCAGGTCGATCGGGTCAGAAATCCCAATGCTGCTTTTGAGGGGGCAAACTTGATGGCGAGAATTACTGGCTGTCCCCTAGGCATGGCAAGGGATTTGATGACAAACTTGCCGGGCGTATTGCGATCGCCCCTCTACCACCACCAAGCTCTGCGGCTAGTCAGGGAACTAGGACGCACCCAAGTTGATGCTCAAGTAGTTGAAATTACTTAAACTAGCGTGAGTTCGGTGAATTTACCCTCATTCCCCAGCCCTACTTCAACAAGCTCAGTGCATCGCTTCTCCCAAAAGGGGAGAAGGGGGGAATTTCTGAAAATTAGCAGGTTAATCAAGATCAAGACCTGTAAATTGCAGTTTAAAAGTCCCTCTCCCCGCTTGGGAGAGGGATTTAGGGTGAGGGGAAACCTACCTCATCGAACTGACGTTAAACTAGTTGATGGAACCCCCGCTCTGCGGGGGTTCCATCAACATAATCTACTTAGCAATCGCTATGGTTAAGTTATTCTGCGGTAGCTAGTTCGGTGCTGCCTTGGCTGCGTTTGCGAGTTAGGGAATTAAAGACCATCTGCCCGATCGCTTTAATTAGATTTCCTTCCAACTCCATAAACATTTTCATGTTCATGCCAAAGGCATCATTGGCTTCGTCGACAATGCGATCGGCAGTTGCATCATCGATATCCAGATCATTCATTGCCTGACGATAGTTAACCTTAAATTCCTTCTCATCAGCAATTTCAGGAAATTCATAGAAAGCAGTACCATTGCCATCATTGAGATTCATCGCCCGTTCAGCAATCCCCTTGAGAATTTGTCCCCCCGATAGGTCTCCCAAATACCGAGTATAGGAATGGGCAACCAACAACTCTGGAGCAGTGGCCGAAACTTCTCTAATTCTGGCAATATATTTCTTTGCGGAATCTGAAGGAGCAACTTGTTCTTGCCAGTTAGCTCCGTAGTAGTAGTTCAGGTCTTTTTCTAAGCTTTGTTTGCGGTTAAGTTGGGCAAAGTAAATTTTGCCCACAATGGGGTGCTGGCGCTGCTTCTCCATTTCCTCTTCCATGGCTGTGTAGACAAAGTAGAGGTTAGCAACTAATTTGCGGTAGGAGTTTTTTTCAACTACTCCCTTGAGAAAACATTTGACGAAGCCTACATTCTCCGCCATGGAATGAGATTTCTTTGTCCCTTCTCTAAGTTTGGTGGCTAGGTTACTACTCATTTTTAAAGTTCCATCCTATAAGGTAAGGTTTTTACGTGTATCTTTTCTTAATTACAGATTTAATAAGTATCCAAATTTTTAGAGTAAACTGATTTACTGAGAATTTGTATTAAGACTTATTACGATCCTCCAGTGGTGGCATAGGATAGAGCGATTCTAAAAACAATCGCAAATTATCTAGAAGTATTGGATTTGCAAGGTTAGAATGCAGGTAAATTAGCTTCAGTCAATTAAACCTATGAGTTCCCTCAAAAATAAATTGCGCAATCGTTCCCTGATCCTTGTGGGTTTAGGTTTGTCTTTGGTAGTGGCGGTGTTTCTCTCACCTCTGGCTAGTCAGGATCCCGACGGCTTAGACCGGGTAGCACAGGATCAAAAGTTTGAGGAGAAAGCTGCTAAAGATGAGGAGATGGTGGCAAAAAAATTACCCTTTGCGAGTATTTTTGCAGAATACAGTTTGCGGGGAGCACCGGAAGCGATCGCCACGCCCCTTGCTGGTTTGTTGGGAACCCTCGCCACCTTTGGTATCGCTTGGGGCATCGGCAAGATCGTTATTAAAGGCAACCTTCCAGACACGCCAGATTTTGATCAGGATATTGTTTTAGAAGCTAATAATTCTCAGCCAAATAATCAAGATAAACAAAACCCTTAGCCAAAATCTTCTAAAAATCTTCTAAGATTGACCACCTAAGATTGACCACCCAATTTCCCCATGCAATATCGTAGATTTGGCCGGACAGAATTACAAATGCCTGTATTTTCCTGTGGAGGTATGAGGTATCAATATAAGTGGCAAGATGTTCCACCCGCAGATATCCCCTTAGATAATCAGGCAAACCTCGAAGCAACCATCAAAAGATCACTAGAGCTAGGGATTAATCATATTGAGACTGCCAGAGGTTACGGGACTTCTGAAATGCAATTAGGGCAAATTCTCCCCCACCTGCCCCGGCAAGAAATGATCATCCAAACCAAAATCCCTCCCTTCCCAACTGCGGCAGAATTTCGCCAAGATTTTAATATTTCCTTCAACTATCTCCAACTTGATTATGTCGACTTGTTGGGAATCCACGGAATTAATAATCGGGAGTTGCTGGAACAAGCCCTCCGCCCTGGTGGTTGTTTGGATGAGGCAAAGAAACTCCAACAAGAGGGAAAAGTTCGGTTTATTGGCTTCTCGACCCATGCTCCTCTAGATGTGATTTTAGAGGTGATTCAATCTAACCAGTTTGATTATGTCAACCTACATTGGTACTACATCAATCAGGCTAACTGGCAGGCGATCGCCGCTGCCACAGAACTAGATATGGGGGTATTTATCATTAGCCCTTCTAATAAAGGGGGAATGCTCTACGAACCATCTCCCAAGCTCAGAAAAATTTGCCACCCTCTCAGTCCCTTAGTTTTTAATGACCTATTCTGCCTCAGCCATCCCCAAGTCCACACCCTCAGCTTAGGAGCTGCTAAACCAGAGGATTTTGATGAGCATCTATTAACTCTAGAATATCTAGACCAAGCCCCAGCCATCCTGACCCCAATCATGGCGAAGTGGGAGGCGGCAGCTATTGATAAACTAGGGGAAGATTGGATCAAAACTTGGCAGGTTGGCTTGCCCAAAATAGAAGAAACTCCTGCTGGGGTGAATATTCCCATGATTCTCTGGTTAAGAAATCTAGCCCTTGCCTACGATATGTGGGAGTATGCAAAAATGCGCTACAATCTTTTAACTAATGGTGGTCACTGGTTTCCCGGTGGTAACGCTGCTCAAGTAGAGGAATTAGATTTACGGGATTGTTTGTCCCGTAGCCCCCATGCTGATAAAATCCCTCAAGCTTTGGCCGAAGCCCATAGTTTATTAGCAGGAGCCACCGTAAAACGCCTCTCTCAAAGTTAGTATTTTTGGTAGTGCCAAGGTAGGAATGTTCCTACCCAGCAGCATTACCCTAGGACTCCCTAGGACTACTGTATTTTCTAGTATTTTTTTAGCCTAGAACAAAGCCTATGATCGTTTGCCCTAATTGCAGCCATCCCAACCCAGAAGGCGCGACCCAGTGTGAAGCCTGCTTTACGCCCCTGCCGATCGCGACAAGTTGCCCTAATTGCGGCGCAGCAGTCCAGACTGATGCTACTTTCTGTGGGCAGTGTGGGTTTAACTTAAAATCTAGTGCTGAACTAGGGGGAGGGACACCCATCCCCAACTTGGTTCCTGATGTTCCATTATTAATTGTGCCTGATCCCTTGGTTTCTTTGGAACCTGTAGCTGGGATACCAGAAATGCCCCCCACCCCAGTTACTCCCCCTCCTCCAGAGCCTTTGACTGCTCCGGTCATTCCCATCCCCTCACCAGCCAATACCCCTGTCGCAGAAACAAGCAATAAGACTCAGCTCCAAATTCAGACAGCGAGTCTGCTCCATGTCCAAACAGGGACTAAGATTGAGTTACCTAATCTGACGGTAATTCATCTGGGTAAGCCCAATGATCAAATTCCTCCAGATATTGATGTATCAGGTTTTCCAGAATCAGAAATTGTCTCGCGAGTCCACGCAGATATTCGAGTAGAAGCGGGGGTTTATTATCTAGAAGATACGGGCAGTTCTAATGGAACCTATGTTAACCATAATCCTTTGTCGCCGGGGAATCGTCATCGTCTGCGTCCGGGCGATCGCATCAGCCTAGGTAAGGGAGACAAGATAACTTTCTTGTTTCAATTCGCCTAATATCTAGCAAAATACAACTAGTAATAATTTTTCTTAGATTTATTAGTCCTTAAACTTGAGAGAAATTGAAGAAATAGAACCAACTACGACCTTTAACCCCTAAGATAAATTTCTAGTAACTAAACTGACTCTACGAATGGCAGACCCTTGATTACCATCACTTTATTACATCCACTACAATCGGTTCCGGTACAAAATTGGACTTTTGGACTCCAATCAGTGATTCGGATTGGTCGCTCCACTGATAACGAAGTTATTCTCTACAGTGCTGTAGTATCTCGCCATCATGTGGAATTGAGATTCGATGGTGCTGAGTGGGAGGTTGTTAATTTGGGGGCAAATGGCACTTATATCGACGGCAAAAGAATTGTCCAGATTGCCGTTGATGATGGCATGATCATTCGTTTAGCTAGTTCTGGTCCGAAGATTCAAATTCGCCTTGGCGGTGGCGATGGAGTGGTGAAGGAAAGTATCGGTCAAGAGAAGCGACCGTCCATTTCATCTATGGGTGAAATAAACAAAGATACTTATATTGACGGGCCGACCAATGAAAACTAGAGACAAGAAACTTGGTTATAATCTAGGAATAGGAATTATGCACTGTCAACAAATCAAATTATAGAGAGTTGTAGACTTTTTTGTCGGTGCTCCGCGCCTGCAAAAACGCCCAAATGTGTAAATTCTGTAGGACTTACGCGCTGTGAGCAAGTTATCTAGGGTGCTGAAGGTTTTTGTGGGCTGCGCGTAGTCGAAGCCCACAAAAACCTCCGAATGCGTAATTCTTATGTATCCTGTATGTTTTGATAGATACAGCAGTTTGAGAGTAGGTGGCTACAGCCACCTACTCTCAAGCCCAACATTGATAGGACTTTCAATAGTTGTGGTGTGTCTCATTTGAACGCAAAGTGCTGTAAGTCCTAAAAAAACTAGTCCTGCCTTGGGCAGAACTAGTAATTAATAAAATAAAGTTTGATTAGATGTTTCTAATCTACGGTGCGAAGTAATCACGATTTAGAGAATCTGCATCAGATCCATCCTCTTGACCATCTTCTCTGGGCGGCTTGCTAAATCGCCGATTTTTAGTAAAACGACCTAGATTCTTGCGCTTGCGAAATTTCCGGGCGTAGGCTTGATTACGTTGCGCCTTTTCTTTCTTTAGATTACGGCGCTTTGCCATGTTAACCTCATTAGATAATACCTATAAAATTTACAGTCTGCTCTTCTAAGGCTGAAAAACAGAGCTTTTCTATTCTAACAGCCGTGTGTCCCTTAATTATCCCTAGGTACAAAATATTCTTGTGTCCCTTAATTATCCCTAGGCACAAAATATTCTATTGAAACAATCCATAACTAACAATCCATAACTATATTCCTATGCTAGATATCGGACTAACTCATATAGCCTTACCTGTTGCAAATATTCAGCGGAGTGTTGAGTTTTATGCAACCTACGGTGCGATGGAGGTGATACACCAACGAATTGATCAAGCAACAGGAGTTGAGGTGGTCTGGCTTAGCGATCGCACCCGCCCATTTGCGATCGTCCTGATTCAGACAGAGAAAGTTAATCCAGTACTCTCCCCCATGGCGCATCTAGGAGTCGGCTGCAAAAGTCGAGAACATATTGATAGTCTGTGTGATCAAGCTCGTGCAGAGGGGATATTGCTAGAGGAACCAAAGGATTCAGGATATCCGATCGGCTATTGGGCTTTCTTAAAAGACCCCGATGGTCATACCCTTGAGCTATCCTACGGACAAGAAGTGGGGCTGACAGTGGCTAGAAGGTCCGATTTTCCACCCCCGCCGGGGGCGGAAAATCGGACTTTATAAATATTTCCTGAAACACTTAACTAGGTTTAAGTTTGTGTGTGGGAGGCTGTCGCCGCCCACACACGAACTGCTGTAAATCACCTTAACCCCCTTGGCAGTTGCGATAAAATCCACTGAGTTGGCAGAAATTATTTAAGGTCACGCCAATAGTTTGTGCGTAACCACTCTCTAAGTCATGAAGTAAATAATAGAAATAAACAACTAAAACGATACATACCTAATCTAAAACTTATGAAGATTATGAAGACAAAACTTTTTCTGCCCCTAGCCCTCGCTGCTGCCATCTTCGCAGCCCAGCCTGTATTTGCTCAAAGTATTCCTGAACTATTTCAGCAAGGAAATGCCGCCGTAGCTGCTGGAAATCTCTCAGAAGCAGAACAGATATTTCGGAGAGTAATTAGCCTTGAACCTAATAATGCCCCGGCTTACCATAACTTAGGCAATGTTCTTTATGATCAAAGAAACTTTACCGAAGCTATTACTAACTACCGAGCAGCGATTCGGATTAATCCTAACTATGCCTCAGCATATATGGGTTTGGGCAATGCCCTAGATGATCAAGGGAATCCAACAGAAGCTATTACCAACTACCGTACAGCCATCCGTCTTGATCCTAACGATGCCCTAGCCTACTACAATCTTGGTCTTACCCTGAGAAAAATAGGAAATTTAGAAGAAGCGATCGCTAATTACCGTACTTCTATTCGCCTGAATCCTAACTACGCTCCTGTCTACAATAACTTGGGGATTATCTTAGCTATGCAAGGAAATTTGGCAGAAGCGGTGACTAATTTCCGAACGGCTGTTCGCTTGGATCCTGCTAATGCTAGCGCAAGGAGAAACCTCCAGTTAGCAGAGCGGCAATTGGCGGAGCAAGGGCGAACAAATCCTTGAAGAAATTTTAGGGTGAGGTTTTTTGGGCTTGGATCATCTGAAGACTTCCGCCAGCATATAGTTTGTTAGTCATTATAGTAAATCCAGCTTTTTCTAATCGCTCGCCAAGACTGGAATTAATCAACTGCCAAGCGGTTTCAGTTTCAAAGAGCCACAGGAAGAGCCATAATCCGGGTAGGAATAGGGGATTGGTGGCTTGGTGGAAATCTGTGAGAACAAATTTACCGCCGGGCTTGAGGATGCGATCGACCTCTCGCAAAATTGCCTCTAGCTGCTCTGGGGACATCTCATGGAGGGCAGCACTGGTGTGGACAAGATCAAAAGACTGGTCAGCCAAGGGCATCTCCTCAGCCAATCCTTCCACATATTTGGCTTGGGGAACATTCTGGGCTGCTCTAGCCAAAGAAACTGGGGAAACATCTAGCCCAGTAACATCTAGGGAATGCTGCACCAAAAATTTAGTGGATTGCCCACTGCCACAGCAAAGATCAAGAATTTTACTATCCTTGGCGATCGCTAAACCTTCCAGTGGTAGCTGACGAAATTTTGCCTCACCCCCTAGAGGCAGGGCGGCAATCCGAGAGAAAGTATCGTAGAGCCACTGATATTTATAGCTGAGAGGACGTAAAAAAGTAGCCAAAGTTGTTAGCTCCCAACACCATCAAGAAGTAATTGTTGACTTGCCTAGTTTTCTTTGTGTAGCCTGCGATAGGCTGCGGAAATAGGCACTGCCGATGGTGACTAAAAAGGTCAGGTAGGCGATCGCTTGGACTAAGTAAAGATTTTGGGTGTAGCCAAACATAGCGCTGAGGAAAATTCCCGGAAATTGGTCTTCCGGCAAAATCTTGCTGGTATCCCAAACCCTTGCCCCCAAGACACAGGAATGATATTTGGTAAATTTTTCGTAGAAAAAACACAAACCTGAAGAAGCTCGATTAGTTTGGGAGAGGACTTGCATCATCGCATCAAAATGTCCAAGGGAAGAGACCACCAGACCGCTAATAATTAGCAATAACAATACTCCCATTACTTGAAAGAATTGCTTGATATTAATCCGGACTCCCCACTTAAATAGCAAAGCCCCCACCGCAGTAGCTGCCGCAATCCCCAACAGAGTGCCTAAACTAGCCGCCAATCCCTGCTGAAATTTGGCAATCACGAATAGCACCGACTCAAAACCCTCCCGGAGGATAGCTAGGAGAACTAGGCTAAATACGCCCCAACCAGCTTGGGAGTTATGTTGCAACGCTTGGTTAACAAAACCTTCTAGCTGAGCTTTCATCATCTGGGATTGCTTGGTCATCCACAGCAGCATCCAACTCAGCATCACGATCGCAATTAAGCTAAACCCGCCTTCTAGCAAAGGTTCAATCACCGCTGTGTACTGGGGATAGGCATTATTTAGGGCTTGGATGCCCCAATTGATCGTCACCCCCAGCATCCCGCTCAGGGCAATCCCCACGGCAATCCCCGCATACACCCAGCGATTCAGGTAACTGGCGTGGGCTTTTTGCAGGCAAGCGAGGACAATCCCCACCACTAAAGCCGCTTCTACTCCCTCGCGAAAGGTAATCACAAAGGTGGGAAGCATCAAACTAAAGTCCATTACTGGCATCCTCGATCGCTTTAATTATTTTGGTTACTTCGTCCGGGCTGGCGATCGCTTGGGCTGGAGCAATGGCTGTTGGCCAAATCGGTTTGAGCTTCTCAAGGGCTGGGACGATCGCTTGGTGATTTTTGCCATAACTCTTGGTCATGGCGGCACTAATTTGCCCATACAAAGTATTAGCATAGGTGACAAAACCACGGGAGTCTTGATACTCCACAATCTCTTTGACTTTGCCATCGGCGATCGCCGCTCCATACTCGGAGTTGGCGGTATCTAACAAACCATTAATCACGGGCAGGATAAATTTGGGGTCTTGGAGGTCGGCGGCAGGAAGTTTGGCAATAGCTCCATCGATCGCTACCATCGAAGTAGTGAATTCTGTAGCTATTTGAGGAACGATTTTTCCCGCTTTGACCAAATCTTGCAACTTGGTTAAGGGAGTCTTAAATTCTGTCACACCGCGTTCCTTTAATTGGTCTTCCACGTCGGCATAAATTTCTTCGACGGGATGGCCAATGTGGGGTTCGGCTTGGCCTAGTTTTTGCAGGTCGAGCAATTCTTTGGCAACTAATAAATGCCCCTTCATCAACCCCAGCTTGACTAGATAATCAATATCCTTAGCTCTGCCAGTCAAAACCACAGTTTCGATCGTTACTAAGTCTTTGATTTGCTCAAATTGCCCTTGGGTAATAATTTTTTTTGTCACCAATTCTTGGGCATTGGCGTAGGGGCGGCTGGCTTGAATTTTGTTGGAGAGGGCTGGACTAGCTAATTTTGCTTCTAGCTTGTCTAGTTCAGAAAGGAGGGCAGTGTTGAGATTGATTTTGGTTTTGCCGGACATCATGTGTCCACTCATAGCATCACTGGGCTGAACTTCTGGGGGATTAGCGGAACTACCTGAGGCATTCGGGGTGTTAGCTTGTTTTTGGGTGCAGCTAATCAAGAAGGCTACCATCATGGCGATCGCCATGATCCCTAAAAAGCGGAGAATCTTTTTCATTATTAAGACTAATTATCAATAAGTACAATTGTGTCATAGTAACACTATTGATAACTATTATCAAAAAATCAAGAATAATTTGAGTAGGGTGGGCGATGCCCGCCCTACGAGAGGAATATCTATGGAGGGGCAATAACTTCAAACGCTCCCATACAGCCTGCTTCGGCGATAAAGTCCTGATGGGGGTGGAACATATAGTTGCCGGGATAAGCATAGGCAAATTCTAAAATATTGCGCTCTGTCGTGCCCATGGTCACCACATCGCTGCGTCCATTAGCTTTGGTGGTCATTCCCGTTGGATAAATATCAAAAAAATTGCCGTGGATATGAAAAGTTGCCGCCACCTCCAACTCAATCATGTTCAGGAGGTATAACCTAGTTAGTTGGTTTTGATAGATGGGGATGGGGTGCTGCATATAGTAATCGGGGATGCCATTAAAGGCATAGAGTTCATTTTTGCCATCATCATTGACATCGTATGCCCCCATTATTAACACCATTTCATCAGCGGGGGGACGAGGTGTGGGTGGGTCAATAATCAGCATTCCATACAGACCTTTGCCCACATGACGAGTGACGGGGGAAATATGACAGTGGTAGAGATGCACGCCGTAGGGTTCGGCATCAAATTCATAGATCGTGGCTTGGTTATTCCGGACTGGCTTGACTCCATCCATGGCGGCGGGATGCACCCCGTGGAAGTGCATGGTGTGGGCATGACCGCTTTGGTTAAAAAATAAAATCCGCAGTCGATCGCCCTCCTTTGCCCTCAAGGTGGGTCCCGGCACTCGCCCATTAAAATTCCAAGTAATAAAACTCACTGCACTATTGAGCTGCACATTAGTATTCTGAGCCGTGATCCGAAACTCCCGGACAGTTCTGCCGTTCTCTTGGGTGACGGTGCCGTAGTCAAAGTCCCGGAGGACGGTGAAGGGGTTGTGGCTATTCATGACGGGGGGTAGCTTTGGTAGCGGGGGAAAGGCGATCGATCGCTTAGACTGCTGTGCCTGCAACTGTTGCCATCCCAAAGTAGCTCCCGTTAGACCAACCCCAGCTAAAGACCATTGCAGCATCCGCCGCCGACTCCAAAATCCTGCTGTCCCCTTGGGGTTAACCATAACTGCCTCTAAATCATTTGTTAGATTATTTATTATTTGAGAAAAGTTCTTAATAATTTTCTAGACTGAACTTAACAGAACTAATTAAAAATTGCAATTAATCAACGAGTATAATTCGACCCATGAGCAAAAAAGTAATTGTCCTCGGTGGAGGAGCGGCGGGTTTTTTTGGGGCAATTACCTGTGCAGAGCAAAATCCTCATGCCCAAGTGATCCTTCTAGAAGCAGGGCAGGAAGTGCTGGCAAAGGTGCGGATTTCTGGGGGCGGCAGGTGTAATGTCACCCATGCCTGCTTTGATCCGGCGTTGTTGGTGCAGAACTATCCTCGTGGTGGCAAGGCTTTGCGGGGGGCTTTTAGTCGGTTTCAGCCCCAAGATACGATCGCTTGGTTTGCCCGCCACGGGGTGGAACTAAAAACCGAAGCTGATGGCAGAATGTTTCCAGTCACCGATAATTCAGCAACCATCACCCATTGCCTAGAGCAGGTAGCTATTAATCATGGGGTACAAATTCGTACTAAAGCTGCTGCTGTTGGCGTAGTAAGAGAACAGGAGAAATTTATTGTCGAGCTACGAAATGGGGGGAAACTGGAGAGCGATCGCCTCCTCCTCACCACTGGCAGTAGTCCCCAAGGCCATAGAATTGCCCAGCATTTAGGACATACCCTCATTCCCCCAGCCCCTTCTTTATTTACGTTTAATATCAACGATCCCCGCTTTAGTGAATTAGCTGGGGTGAGTTTAGAAAATGTCAAGTTGCGGTTAGCGATCCTCAAATCTAACCCTCATCCCCTAGCCCTTTCTCCCTCAAGGGGAGAAGGGGGACAAGATATTAAAGGACTAGAACAAACTGGAGCATTATTAATCACCCACTGGGGGATTAGTGGTCCAGCAGTCCTGAAACTTTCTGCTTGGGCAGCACAAGCTCTACATCAACAAAAATACCAAGCCAAGTTAATCATTAATTGGCTGCCTAGCTATAATCCCGAAGTTTTACGACAGCAGCTAACGGCGGTGAAATCCCAACTTCCCCAGCGCCAAATTACTACTAGTTGTCCTTTTCCTGTCCCGAAGAGACTCTGGCAGAAGCTAGTTAATTTCATCGGCATTCATGATAGTCAAAAATGGGCAGAACTATCCAAGAAAAGCCTGAATCAATTAGTCCAGGAGCTAACCCAAGGAGAATATTTAATTCAGGGTAAGGGAGTTTTCAAGGAAGAATTTGTCACCTGTGGGGGAGTGAAATTGTCGGAGGTGAATTTTCAGACTATGGAATCAAAAAAATGCCCCGGTCTTTATCTGGCAGGCGAAGTTCTAGATATTGATGGGGTGACGGGGGGATTCAATTTTCAGAGTGCTTGGACAACTGGTTATTTAGCTGGGGTGGGGATGGGTCAAAAAATCAGATAGAATCAAAAAAAAGCCTAAAAACTATGGTCCAAAGCCTAAAAGCACCAGAAGTTATTAACCCAGTTGAGGCATCGCCTCCAGTCGATATCTTTCCCCAAGCTGATATTGCAAGTATCGAAAGCCACGAACCCAGTGCTGATTTTTTTCCTCCGGCTGATATTGAAAGTGACGAACCTGAATTGGAAAGCTCTTTACATTTACAACAAATTTTCCTATTAATTTCTTGCCTAGAACTCCTTTGGCGAGAAAGAAATGATTACTTCGCTGCCGGAAATCTTTCGATCTATTTCAAGCCAGAACCTAACCGACCTGCGGAGTTCCGTGGTCCTGATTTCTTTGTGGTTTTGGGAACCCAGAAGAAAGAACGAAAAAGCTGGGTGGTTTATCATGAGGGAGGTATTTATCCCCATCTGATTGTGGAAATTTTGTCTGATAGTACGGCAAAGAGCGATCGCACTACGAAAAAGCTCCTCTACCAAAACATCTTTCGGACTCCCAACTATTTCTGGTTCGATCCCTATACTTTGGAGTTTGAGGGTTTTCATCTGGTAGACGGGGAATATGTAGCCCTACAGCCCAATGAAAGGGGTCATCTCTGGAGTAGTCGGTTGCAATTGTTTCTAGGGATTCATGAGAACAAGCTGAGATATTTCACTGCGGCAGGAGATTTGGTGCCTACAGCAGAAGAGGGTTGGGCGCATGAACAGAGTAGGGCAGAAGAGGCTATACAGCGGGCGGATATGGAAACTCAACGAGCGGATATGGAAACTCAACGAGCTAAGGAGGCGATCGCCCATGCCGAAAAACTAGCCGTCAAGCTTCGGGAACTAAATATAGACCCTGAACAAATTTAAGCTACAAATTCCTTGAGAGCGATGGAAATCCTTTAGGATGATATTACCGAGACTAGTAACAAGCAACCCCGGAAAGCAATGGTTAACCTCGCCTATGATTATGACCGCCTGCCCACGGCTGAGGAGCTACCCCACTCAGATGACACCCCTGTGGATAACGAACTTCAAAATGATCTGCCTAACTTTTTATTGAACCTACTGCGGTTGATTTGGCGCGATCGCCAAGATTGGTTCTTCGGCGTAGACATGGGCATCTATCACGACCCCAAAAGTAGAACCCCGATCATTCCCGATGGCTTTTTGTCCTTGGGAGTGGAACGCTACAAGGGAGGAACTAGACGATTGAGCTATGTGCTGTGGGAAGAGAACTACACGATGCCCATCATGGCATTGGAAATAGTCTCCCAAACCTACAACGGTGAATACGAGACCAAGCTAAAGCAATATCAATC
>CALRPI020000014.1:0-82588 GCA_943370025.1 Phormidium lacuna HE10JO
TCCTAATCAAATCGGCGACTACTATACTACAGCAACAAATATTCTGGCGGAGATTCGTGATATTGCCGAATTTGACAGTGCGGCTCAACTGGCAGCTTTTGCGGGGTTAACTCCTCGGGAGTTTTCGTCAGGTTCTTCGGTGCGTGGTAGGCCGCGTTTGTCTAAAATTGGTAATTCTCGTTTGCGGAAGGCTCTGTATATGCCTGCGATTGTTGCTCGTCGTTACAATCCTCCAATATTTGCTTTCTGTGAACGTCTTTTAGCAAAGGGTAAATCTAAGATGTCTATGGTTGGGGCGGCGATGCACAAACTTTTGCGGCAGGTATTTGGGGTGCTTAAATCTCAGAAGCCTTTTGACCCTAATTTTATTCCTCTTAACCCTTGACTTTTAAGACAGTATCTACAAGAACAAAGTCCGTCTGCACGGACCAAGAAAAATCTGGAACTTTCAGCAACCTGCGCACCATCCAGGTTTTGCTCTTGTAGCTGCGACGGCTCGACTGAGCGTAGCCGAAGTCTTTAGTCGCCAAGCTAAATTTTTAGGCATCCTCTTAGAGGTCATTTTTATCAAGTGGCTATATCAAGTGGCTAGAATATCTGATTTTGCGGGTTGAGGGTCGTTGAAGCCCGCAAAAACTCTCTAATCAAAGCAAAGAAAAACGAGTCAACCAATTGTTAAGGTTGACCCGGAATTTTTATAACACACAGTGTTAATTAATTTTGCAGTACTAGCTTGACATTGGCATTTTGCAAACCACGTTGCTTAACTTCCAATAAAGTTTTATTGACTGCGTACTTTTGGTTGATAGAGTTGATTAACTCGGTTTGGTTGTGCTTTTTAGCAACACCCCAGAGATCAGCAATCAAATCAAAAGAACCATCGCTGTTGCGAGACCAGCCTAGATCGTATTCACCTTCAAGAACTGCCACTAGGTCAGCCCGAACTCGTTGACCGTTGTAGCCACGAACATCAGCTTCGCTTTTCACAGAGATGCCTAGGTCACGGAGAGAGGTCTTGAGAGTTTCAACATCGGTGATTTTGGTACGCAGAGTGCTAAAGTGAGACATTGGAATTTCCTCCAGTAAGTAAGTAAGAAAAACAACAACTTATACATATCTCCGCCCTAGGGCGGTTTTTTTCAGTCAACTGCTGGCGTAGTGCCAGCCTTTACTCCCGTTGGGAACCGAGAGAAAGCCTGTTAGAATTCCATGCGTTGATATTCCGCAGTGGAAGCGGCAGCAGGGCGTGCACGTTGCCTAGCCCAATCCCGTAGGGCTGTCACCTGCTCCGTCATTGTCTTCGACAGAGGTAGAGTCGCTTTGATCGCTGCTATAATGTCCAACTGGGTAAATTCCCGATCTTGGGCAAAGGCTTCATACATAGCAGCAATGATTGCTTGTTCAATCTCTGCACCAGAAAAACCATCAGATACCTTGGCTAATTGCTCCAAGTCAAAGCGGCTAATTTCAGAGCGACGCTTACCAAGATGAATCTGGAAGATTGCTTGTCTTTCTTCAGAACTAGGTAAGTCCACAAAGAAAATTTCATCAAATCTGCCTTTGCGGAGGAACTCTCCGGGGAGACGTTCCACGCGGTTAGCAGTTGCCATCACGAATACAGGAGAAGTTTTTTCCTGCATCCAAGTCAAGAAAGTGCCAAAGATGCGGCTAGAAGCTCCACCATCAGAATCTGAAGAACCACCGCTGCCCCCAAAGGCTTTATCCATTTCATCAATAAATAGGATAGCCGGAGAGATAGATTCAGCGGTTTTTAATGCTCCTCGGAGGTTGGCTTCAGACCGACCGACCATTGAACCATCGTAGACCCTTCCCATATCTAGGCGCAGTAGGGGTAACCCCCACAACCGTGATGTGGTTTTGGCGATCATAGATTTACCACAACCGGGAACTCCCAGAATTAGCATCCCTTTCGGTTGAGGCAAGCCATACTCCCGTGCTTTTTCTGTAAAGGCATTGGAGCGCTGCTTGAGCCATCGCTTCAGTTCATCTAACCCACCTACGGCATCAATGGTTTCGTCTTCTTCAACAAATTCCAAAATACCGTTGCGGCGAATGAGTTGCTTCTTTTCAGAGAGGACGATTTCGACTTCTTCTTCCGTGAGGCGACCGGTTTTGACGTAAGCCTTACGGTAAACTTTTTCTGCCTCGTCTCTGGTTAAACCAAGGGCAGATTTGAGGAGTTTTTCCCTAGTCTCTGTCGTTGGGCGGCGATTTTTGGCTACTTCTAGTTGATTAGACAAAACTTGGTTGAGTTCTGCAAGGTCTGGCAAGGGAAAATCTAGGACGACAACTTCTTTCTCTAGCTCGATCGGAATCTTCTGCATCGGGGACATGAGGACGATCGATTTGTTAGTTCCTTTGAAACTAGCGATCGCATCCCGCAGAGATCTAATTGTTCCGGGATCGTCAAGGAAGGGATGTAAATCTTTAAAGACAAATAACCCCGGTTCCTTTTGTCTGTATACCCAGTTAATTGCCGCTTCTGGAGAAAGGGTTTCATGGCGGGTGACATTACGGGGATGACCGTATTCCACCATACCGTGGGTCATAGTCCAGATGAACAATTGTCTAAGAGGAGTTTTAGTTTGGGCGATCAAGGCGATCGCCCGTTCTGAGCGCTCCTCTTCAGAAGTGATGAGGTAGATCAGAGGATATTGAGCTTGGATTAAGATATTTAGCTCTTCTTGCATGGTTATCGACCTCACTTAGTGGTAGTCAGATTTCCCTAGATTTGGCTAGGCTCTAGATTACAAAGCCTAAAGCTCCAAACTTTAGCAGGGAACCAGTTCCTCTTGTCCTGCGGAGTCACTGCGTGCTTTCACCTCTTCCTGTACCTTTGCTAGATCGTCTCCAAGGATTGACGGATGGTTGCCTAGGGCTACCAATTCTCCCTGCTTGATGACGACGGAACTAGTACATTCGGGACAGCTATACACACGATGGGTATGCCCCACAGACGCTTCTACCTCATCTACGACTTCCGGGTGGCGGAGATAGAACGACATAGCCTGCTCTACCAAATCTGACATCGACGTAGCGTCTACAGCAGACCTGATCTTGAGTTGGCGGTGCAGCTCTGGAGAGAGATAAAACGTAACTTTTTGCTTGTCTTGCATATTGGTTGTCTGTAATCCTACCCGGATTTGTTCTACTAACTTACTGGTCTATTCTCTTCCTGTCAATCCCTTTTGCCATCATGACAGCAATATTGTTATATTGCTTAACAAAAAGTGCCTCAAATCCAGTAAAATCGTTCTGGTAATTTAAAAGTTGTCAGAAAAAATTGTCGGTTGGTATTCAGGAGTTTTTAAATAAGAGGCTTACCGCACGATAAACATAGGCTGTCCAAGATTCAGAGGTTGGCGGAAAAATCGAAGCGTAGAGCATGATGCCGCTCATGGTATCGAAGACTAGATCAGAGTCTAGGTCTAAGGGGATTTCGTTTCTTGCCTTTGCCTGTCCTAGCACGATCGCAAAGGTTTGTCGCCGAGGTTGTAAATATTTTGTCCAGTAGATTTGAGCAAATTGAGCATTACTCGATGCGCTGCTGATAATCATGGCTACAGTCTGTCGTCCAAGGGGGCTGAGGGTAATTTGGGCAGCATTGTGAATCAGTTCATCCATATCACTTTGAAGATTTCCGGTGTCAGGAATTACAATTTCTTCCCGGATACTTTCAATGGCATCTGCTACCAGTTCTGATTTTGACGCATAGCGGCGATAGATTGTTGTTTTACCTACGCCAGCACGGGCTGCGATGGCATCAATACTCATAACATCAAAGCCAACTTCGGCTAGCAGTTCTAAGGTTGCTCGCAACATAGCTTGATGAGATTGGATACTTCGAGGTCTTCCAGTTTTTTTGTCCGTATTGCTCATAATTGCTATTATAATTTACGAAACTGTATCGTATCAGAAGTAAAATCATAAATAAAATAATGAACCAATCCTATCTGAACAAAGCCAGTACTCAAACTCTTCGAGAAGGTTTAGTAGAATATTATGCTCTCAATCCCCATATAACTCCGCCTGAGACACAACCATCGGAGTTTGCCAAAATCTTGCTGGCTCACGATGTCAGTCATGTCATCTATGCCTGTGATACCGGAATGTATGATGAGCTGTGGTACCTACCACTCTCTTGGTGGACTAGCGAGTGTACATTTAAGACTTATCTAAATATGAGAAATTCACCTGCGGTAGATGTAATGTATGACGACATGATTAGAGAGAAAGGAGTGCTATGGCTCTATGGAGCTGTGCTTAGAGTCCTTCCTTCACTGATTCCAGCATTAATCCCAATTTGGTTCAAAACTAGAAAACGTCAGAAGCGTGTTCCTTTTTTAGAATTTGAACCTTTACTCGATCGGACTCTGCTCGATATTCGTCAAGAATTTGATCTATTGCAGTTTATTAAGTAAGTTGGTGGCTGATTTTGTGATTAACCCTTGAGAAAGTTTATCGGGGTTAATCTTTGATTGGTGAAGTATTCAGTTGATCCCCAGATGTGTTAATGTCAATGGAATCCTAGGTTTGCTCAACCTAGGTAATGCTCCTCACCTGCCAAAAAATCAGTTCTATGACAGATTTACCTTTTACCTTGGATCAATTGCGGATTCTGAAGGCGATCGCCGCTGAAGGTAGCTTCAAAAAAGCTGCCGACAGCCTCTACGTTTCTCAGCCTGCCGTCAGTCTTCAAGTCCAAAATTTAGAAAAACAATTAGATGTACCTCTGTTTGACCGGGGGGGAAGACGAGCGCAATTGACCGAGGCGGGACATTTGCTGTTGCGTTATGGGGAAAAAATTCTCTCCCTGTGTCAGGAAACCTGTCGGGCGATCGAAGACCTGCAAAATCTCCATGGAGGAACCCTAATTGTTGGAGCCTCCCAAACCACCGGAACTTACCTGCTGCCTCGGATGATTGGTATGTTTCGCCAGAAATACCCTGATGTTTCAGTGCAACTACAGGTTCACTCTACCCGGCGAACAGCTACTAGTGTGGCTAATGGTCAGGTAGATCTAGCGATTATTGGTGGAGAGATTCCTTCGGATCTACAGGAAAACTTAGAAGTAATTCCCTACGCCGAAGATGAGTTGGCATTAATTTTGCCTCCAAACCATCCCCTAGCGAGACATGAGAATATTCCCAAGGATGACCTCTATCGTCTCCAATTCATTGCCTTGGATTCGCAATCTACAATTCGGAAAGTCATCGATCAGGTGCTATCTCGTTGTGACATTGATACTCGCCGTCTGAAGGTGGAAATGGAGCTTAATTCTATTGAGGCAATCAAAAATGCTGTTCAAGCTGGATTAGGGGCGGCTTTTGTTTCTATTTCGGCGATCGAAAAGGAACTCCAGATTAATCTTTTGCATCGTGCCAATGTGGATGGAGTGGTGGTGAAACGCACTTTATCAGTGATTGTCAATCCCAGCCGCTATCGCTCTAAAGCTGCGGAGGCTTTTATTCGTGATGTGCTGCCCAAATTTACGATGGATGGTTGGAAAGGCAAGGATCAATTGCTTTCCTCTTCCGTTCGATCGGCGATCGTCGCCGAGATTGCCGATGATGTAATTTAGGTATATTTTTGGGGTGAGTACTTAAGCAATAATCATAATGGAACTCTACTGCACCCGCCCTAGTTGTCCCCGTCCCCGCAATATTTGTCCAGAGTTGGATGATAAAGCTACCCTGACAAATATTCCCCAAAAATTCTGCACTGCCTGTGGGATGCCTTTGATCTTGGCGGGGCGTTATTTACCAATTCGCCTCTTGGGGCAGGGGGGATTTGGGGCGGCTTTTTTGGCACGCGATCGCTATACTCCAGCTTTGCGTCAGTGCGTAGTTAAACAATTCTTGCCTTCGGGCAGCCTGACTCCAGCTCAACTTCGGGTAGCACAGGATTTATTTGGGCGAGAGGCGGCAGTTCTAGAAGAGTTGGGTGAGCAAAATGACCAGATTCCCAACTTATTTGCCTTCTTCCCCTTGAGTGTGCCGAATAATAGCAGCAAACCAGATGAGTTTTTTTATCTAGTCCAAGAATTTATTGATGGGGAAGACCTAGAGCAGGAATTAGAGGCACAGGGAGTTTTCTCAGAGACAAAGATACTAGAAATTCTCACCTCGATTTTGCCAGTGCTGGAATTTGTCCATCAACAGGGGGTAATTCATCGAGATATTAAGCCCTCGAATATCATGCGCGATCGCAAGGGTAGGTTGTATCTCCTCGATTTTGGGGCAGTAAAACAGGCAACAGCAGGCAGTGGGACTCAAGGGAAATCCACTGGCATCTATTCCCTTGGCTTTGCCCCTCCAGAACAGATGGCAGGAGATCAAGTATATCCAGCCACCGACCTCTATGCCTTTGCCGTCACCCTATTAACTTTGCTTACCGATAAGGATCCCCAAGAACTTTTTGATAGCTATACTAGCCAATGGCAATGGCGGAAATATGCCCAAGTCAGCGATCACCTAGGTTTGGTACTAGATAAAATGCTCCGCCCTATTCCTAGTGAGCGTTATCCCTCCGCTGCTGCTGTGATCACTGTGATCAAAACTCTGGCTAACCTACCAGCAAGTAACAATCCTGCGCCTAGTTCCGTGATCTTGCCAGTAACTCCAGTCCCGATCGCCCCAAGTATTGGCACTGCTCGATCGACCGCCCTACAACCTCCATCGATCCCTACTCCCACTTCTCCCCCAACTGCACCCCCAACTTTAACGAATCCAGCCCCAATAGCTAGAGTCTCCAGATTTTCCTTGCTAGAAACCCTTAGTAATGCTGCCTTTGTGGGCTTTCAATCTCCTTTAATATTTGTGATTCTCAGTAGTTTTTTACCTAATCCAGCTATTAGTATAGGACTAGGAGGAATGATTGTCGGTGGGTTGGTATATCTGCTTTATAGAAAGACGATCGAGCGTTGGGATTTAGTCATTATCATGGGGATTACCCTAGGTATAATGCTCCTTTTCCCCGGACTTCAGAGAGTAATGCCCTTAAGCAATATTTTATTCTTTTCCTTAATGGGTAGTTCAGCCTGTGTAGCCATAACGACAATCTTCCGATTAATCTATCAACTCATTTCTCGCATAGTCTAAAAATAACCAAAATTTGTCAATGTTATCAAGGTTTTACAATTATGTCTCAAAAGAATGAAACGGTGGCTCTAGTATTATCTTTTCTGGTGACAGGTGGTATTCTAGGCGGCGGGGCTTGGTTATTGTTTAATAGTGGATTTAATCCTAGTAATAACTCTAGTAACACTAATACTACAAGCCCTAATAACGCTGGTAATTCTTCTAATAATGCCAATAATGCCAAACCGATCACCTTGGCAGAAAGTACTAGTGCCGGGGAAAGGGTTTTTATTCCCTCCGCTGTCCCAGAAAAAACTGCTGCCGCTAGTGCTTTTCTCAAAGAAGATTATAGTGGGGCTGTCACTAGTTTTAGTGCTGCTCTAGCTAAGAATAAGAATGATCCAGAATCTTTGATTTATCTGAATAACGCCAAAATTGGCAAGACTAAATCCTTGACTATTGCTGTATCAGCCCCCATTGGCTCCGATCCTAATGGTGCTCAAGAAATTTTGCGAGGAGTTGCTCAGGCTCAAAATCAGGTTAATCAATCGGGAGGGATTAATGGAATTCCCTTAAAAGTGATTATTGCCGATGATCAAAATAAACCAGAGCAAGCTCAAGCGGTGGCGGGCAAACTAGTTAGTAATGGGGAAGTTTTAGGCGTAATTGGTAATTTTAGTAGCGGCGTTACCTTAGCTGCGGGGAAGGTTTATGGAGATGGTAAATTGGTGCTAATTTCCCCTGTTAGTACTGCTGTGCAAATTTCTGGGATGAATAAATACGTATTTCGGACTGTGCCGAGCGATCGCTTTGCTGGGGATGCCCTAGCTCGATATATGTTAACTAATCTCAAAAAACAAAAGGTAGCAGTATTTTTTAATTCTCAAAGTGACTATAGCAAATCGATTAAAGATGTCTTTACTACGGCAGTTTTTGGTAGTGGTGGTCAGGTAGTTAAAGAATTTGACCTAACTGCGGCTGGCTTTAATGCAGATCAAGCGGTTAAAGATTCTGTAGCTCAGGGAGCAGAAGTTATCATGCTGGCTACTAGTACTGCGTCTTTGGATCAAGCTCTTCAGGTGGCTTTGGCTAATAAAAACTCCATGCTTTCTCTCTTAGCTGGTGATGATATGTATGATAGCAAAACTTTGAAAGTCGGGCAGCAATCGGTGGAGGGATTGGTCATAGCCGTGGCATGGCATATTTTAGGTAATCCAGATGCTAGTTTTCCTAAGGAGGCAACCCAGTTGTGGGGCGGTGAGGTGAATTGGCGGAGTGCGATGGCATTTGATGCGACTACTGCTTTAATTGCCGCCTTGAGTAAAAATCCTACCCGCGAGGGAGTTCAAGCTGCCCTAGCTGCTCCAGATTTTAGGGCAACGGGAGCGGCAAATGAAATTAAGTTCCTGCCTTCGGGAGATCGCAACCAAGCCATCCAGTTAGTCAAAGTCCAAAAAGGAACCCGAACTGGCTTCGGCTATGACTTTGTTCCAGTCAGCCCTTAGTTAACCCTTAAAGCACATTCATTAGATTTGCGGTGATCAGTATTCTGTCCACCAAGTCATGAATTGATATCTCTACTATCAGATACCATGAATTAGATACAGAACCCAAAAAATAGCCTAGGCTGAGTGACTGATAGCTGTGCCTCTGAGATTTGTCATTAGCGATCGAGATTCCTGCTTCACCAACCCCGCCATGGCAGCTCGCTGTAGCTGCATAAAAGCCGAAAAGTCTTTCTGGTCATACTTTGTACTAAGTAACCGCCGCAGATCATCCTCAGCTTGAACACTCAAATAACCTGTTTTGAGAGCTTTGTCTACAACTTCACTAATCATACTCATCACTTTTTCACCCTGTACTTACTTAATTAAAATCAACTATACCGATAAGCGCAACCAAGTTAAATATACTTTGAGGTATATGACCTCCTGTGTCAATTTTTGGTTTTGCTCTTAATCCTTACTCCACTTTAATTGTTAATCAACTCTTCACTGTTACCAGTGATACTGCTGAAGCAGTTTTTGTGACCATGAACCCTAGAAAAAGGTTCCGGCAACACACAATACCTATGATTATAATCACCAGTAAAAGTAAAATTACGGAAATTGAGCAGGTGATTGCTTAATTTAATTCATTCAAAAGTCTGTGATTACCATCACGGGTAATTGAGATATGGCAACCGGGGTGAAGATAATCTTGGTTGGGGAAACTCTCGTGGAGTGAGGGTTCCCCAACCTAATCTAATGGACGATGGCTATAGTTACGGAGATGGGGAAGGCGATCGCCGATTTTGTGCTTGCTGGAGCGCAATTTCGCTATTTTCTCGATATTGTTTAACCCTAGCTTGGGCTGTGTTATAACGAGAATCTTCTGGCGGCACCTTAGCCATCAAATCTGAGGCTTTCTGCCATTTCGCTGCCAAATCAAGCCACTGGGCAGCAGTTTGGGCTTTTTGGCCTCCATTAGCTGCCTCCTCTGCTAGAAATACTGCCTGAGGAAAAGTATCGTTGGCATTTTGACTGCTCAGACTAGGAGTTGGTTTCCCTCCTTGCTGGCTGGATAAGCGCCACCAATCCCAAAATAACCAGCCCAAACCAATAATCAAAATAGTTACCCCAGCTCCCCCCAAAACTCCTACCCAGAGGGGCATCTTTTCCTCTCGCTGCCAACGCCGGGATGTTACCTTGCCAAAGTTTTGTCTTTTATCGGTGTGTTTTTTATTGGCAATTAACTGCTGATGGGGAGATTTGCCTAGGAGTTGCTTCAAAAAATTCGGTCTAGCCAAGGTAATTTCTTGGCTCCAAAGCACCTGATTTTCTGGATCTCGATTAATTTCTTCTAGCCACAGGAGTTGCTGTTCTCGGACGATCCGGCTGTTGATATTAACTCGACGAATATTCCGAGGGGCAAGTGCCTCTAGAGACTGCTTCACTTCTTTGATCAGGCTTGTCTGCTCTAGCTGTTCTTCTTGGCTGGCTTCACAGAGTAATTGCAATACTCCCTCTTCAAAAATTGCCCTAGTGCGGACTCCTCTTTGGGCAAGTTGTTGATTCAGAATTTGAATAATCGCCGCCACACTACCCTCGTGGGCTTGGAGGGCAATATTATCCATGGATTCTGGCATTTGGGAGTTTAGCATAGCTCTGAAATAATTAACCTAAAGTGAAGATAACCTGATGGACGTAATCAATTCTAGCTAAAATCCTGCCCCTATCAAGAAGAATCTAAAATTAGCTACTAAATTGGTCATGCTTGATTAAGGGTTTGCATATCTTCTGGGACTGCCATAATATCAATTAATGTCAAAGCTCAAACTTGCTTCAGTTTTCCATCTGCCTCAGCTCGATCGCCAAGTCTGGATCCTCTCCATCGGCAGATTATTATCCCAGATTGGCAATGGTTTTACCCTATTTTATGCGCCGATCTTTTTTGTAAATCAGGTGGGAATCTCTGCCACCTCTGTAGGTTTAGCTCTGGGCATGGGGTCGATCGCCGGAGTTGTGGGCAGGTTTCTGGGGGGAACCCTTGCCGATGCCCCAAATTTTGGCAGAAAAAAAACCTTGATTTTATCTGCTGCTATCTCTGCTCTAGCGGATATTGCCCTAGTTCTGGCTAATGATTTACCAATCCTGCTCCTAGGGAATATCTTCATGGGGTTGGGGATTGGTTTGTATTGGCCTGCCACCGAAGCGATCGTAGCTGACCTGACTACACCGATCCAGCGCAATGAAGCTTTTGCCATCACTAGGTTAGCCGACACCGCTGGTTTAGGCTTAGGCGTTGTCCTAGGGGGGCTATTAATCTCAACTACTGGAAATTACCGCGCTCTATTTGCGATCGATGGGGTTTCTTTTATCGTCTTCTTAGTAGTTATTTATCTGGCAATTACCAATAATCAGCCAAAATCTCACCATCAAGAAACATCCCTAATTCAAGCTTGGGGAATTGCCCTCAGAGATCGTCTATTCCTGATCTTTCTGCTAGTGAATATTCTGTTTACTACTTACTTGGCGCATATTAATAGCATTATGCCCCTATACTTTACTAATTTTGTGTCAGGATTTTCCCAAGGTAAAATTAGCTTTTTATTCTCATTTCATATCATCCTTGCTGCCCTCCTGCAAATGCCCGTTGCTCGGTTTCTCAATCGCTTTAGCCGGACTCGTGCCTTGATCTTCTCCATGCTGCTGTGGGGCATCGGGTTTATTCTCGTTTGGTTCACTGGGGTTGTGCAAATTGGAAACTTCGTCTGGGCAACTTTAGCCATGGCAGTTTTGGCGATCGCCACCGTTGCCTATAACCCCGCAGCTAGTTCCCTGGTGGTGGAATTAGCTCCTGAGCAATCACGGGGAATTTATCTCTCTCTTAATTCCCAATGTTGGGCGATCGGTTATTTTATTTCTCCTGTTTTAGGCGGCTGGGTCTTGGAGCGATCGCTTGCGCTGCGGTTGCCGCAATCGGCTCTATTACCCAACCAAGAATCCCATTTATTAATTGATGCTTTTTGGTTAGTAAATGCTCTTAGTGTTATGGTCGGAATTATAGTTTTGATGTATTTAGAAAAGAAGATGCGCCAATCCTAAACAAACATAAATCAATATATTGATGATGTGAATTCGCTGAAATTTTCGAGCAGCGATCACTCGATGCCCATTCTGCGCTCTTCAATCACTCCTTGAACGGATTCAGCCTGTCTGTCCATCCATGTGGCTCTCTCCTCATCTCCTCTTGCTCTTAATATCTCAGCAGCTTTATGGGCATCCTCAATTCCTTTCTGCTCTTGCCCAGGTATCATGGCAAATGCAGCACTACGAAAAGAGTAAGCCTCTACCATTTCAGGATTAAGTTCGATCGCTCGGCTATACTCGTCAATTGCTGCCTGATACTGTCCTGCTTTAGCTAACTTACGAGCATTCTGAAAGGCTTCTTCATGTCTATTTTGCATGGCTTCACGTTCTCTAGTCATTGAATTACATAGTGTTCCTAAATCACTAACCTGCCCAGATAAACTAATCAATGTCTTGCTATGTAATCTATTTGTTCAATTTCATCAGATGCTAATCCACCTACTTGTAATAAGACCCTTGTCCCAACATTAAAATTTCCCCTAGTGTCAAGCGAGGGAATATAAGCATCTTGCTCATGAATAGCTTCATCAACAAACTTGTATACGTTTTTGATGCTTCTAGTTTCAATTTGCTTGTACTTAGACTGAAATGCAACTGGTGATCCTTCTTGAAAGAAGAATTTTTCTTCTAATACGCCATCCTTGTAAATTTGATATTCAGTGAGGCCAAGCGTATCGCTGGCTGAATAGAAGATGACACAAGTGTGTAACAGCCCTGAAATCCTTGGAACATCTGCTTCTAATAAATCAAACTGTATTTCTAGGGGAGTATACATTATTTTCTCTATTTCTTGGATGCTAAGTCCAGTTGGATCGATCGCCTCTGCCGAGGAGTAAGGTACGTATATTAAGCTCCAAGCGTGTCCTTTTAACCGAAGAACAAAGGTACTATCTCTTCCAATCTCAATTTCCCGCTCATGTACATTGCTTTCCCAAACATTCATACCTTTCATTGAGACAAAAGCTTGAGCAACTGACTCAACTGATGACTGAACAAGCATGATTCTCAGATTAGTATCATAACTGCCAACTCCTCTGACTTCTTGCAGTGAAGTTTTTTCCGGTCTTTGAATAAAAAGTGACATTTAAATCCTAGCTCTCTGGATCACTATTAATTTCAATATCTAGAGTTTCCTCATCAATTTCAATATATAAAATATTGGGCTGACAACAAACCTGACAATCTTCCACATAGGATTGGGAAAACCCAGCACTGACATCAACAAAAGTTGTATTTGGCTCTCCACAATAGGCACAGCTAAAATCAGCATAGTTTTGCATTTTTTTACCACAAAGAAGGACATAGTATTAACCATGTCCTTCTAGCATTAATATGTTTCGATCGCAAGAAACTATCCTAAGCCTTCCGAGAATAGAACTCGACCACGAGTAGCTCATTAATTTGTAAAGCCACCCATTCCCGCTCGACAACGCCATTGACCTTGCCAGTTAGGGTCGCCTTATCAAACTCTAAATGGCTAGGTAAGTTGGCTAATCCGGGGAATTCCAGGTTTTGAGTGACAAGCTGCTTCGATCTCTCGTTGTTTCTAACACTGATCACTTCCCCAGCCCGGCATTGATAGCTAGGAATATCTACCACTTTGCCATTAACTGTCACATGACCATGATTCACCAACTGACGCGCTCCGGGAACAGTTCCCGCCATCCCTAGGCGAAAAACTGTATTATCCAGACGCATTTCAAGAAGTTGTAATAGAGTCTGTCCAGTAGAACCAGTAGCTCTTCTGGCTTTACGAACGTAGCGTAATAGTTGTTTTTCACTAACTCCGTAGTTAAAGCGGAGTTTTTGCTTTTCCTCTAAACGGACGGCATACTCAGAACGTTTTTTACGGTTTTGGCCGTGTTGACCGGGAGGATAAGCTCGTTTAGCGGTTTTCCGGCTGAGACCGGGTAATTCGCCAAGACGGCGGACAATGCGTAGGCGGGGGCCACGATATCGGGACATATAACTTTTCCTTTGTTGTCTCCAGGATAAAATTTACTCAGGATTGCAATTATATCAGAGTTTTTCTATAGCGGTGTGTAGTCACCAGCTCTTTATAATACCACAGAAACCAGAGGTTACCTGAAAATAATTCTAGTCGATCGCTAGCAGAAACTTTCCCGGCTAATCTCCATCCTTGGCTTGCCAGACAATGACTTTTTGGGGATTGGGGTCTGGCAATTTATAGGTGATCAGGCTAGCGGCGAGGACGAAGAGGGTGGAAACCCAGAGGCAGCCCGTTAGCCCAAAGGATTGGAATACTAAGCCTGATAGGACGGTTCCGGCTAATCTTCCCCCAGAGTTTGCCATGTAATAAAATCCCACATTCAAAGCCACATCATCATCGGCGGTGAAAGCCAAGACTAGATAGGAATGGACAGCAGAGTTGAAGGCAAAAACTAAGCCAAAGAGAGTTAAACCCACAATAATTGTGATGTCCGGAGGTAAACCGGATTGTAGGGCTAGAGCGATCGCGGCTGGGACGATCGTTAATACCGTTGTCCAGAATTGAATGGTCTGAGATTTAGGAGCCTGACCGGAGCCTAATTTCTGGAGAATCATCGGGGCAGAAAATTGCACTAAGCCGTAGCCAATCACCCAACAAGCCATAAATCCCCCCACTTCGGCAAACTTCCAGCCCAAGGTGGAGTAGAGAAACACCGGCAAACCCACCACAAACCAAACATCACGGGAGCCGAAGAGAAAAAATCTCGCTGCCGAGAGAATATTAATCTCCGGACTTTTGGAGAATAGTTGGGTGAACTTAACCTTGGCTTTGATTTTGCCCATGCCTTTGGGTAGAAATACCCCGGTCAGCATGATCACGAACAAACATCCCGCCATGATTAATAGGGCATTGGTGAAACCGAAACTGGTAAGGAGAATACTGCCCAAGAAGAATCCAAATCCCTTCAAGGCATTTTTAGAACCCGTGAGAATGGCGACCCATTTGAATAGTTTAGAGGCGGCTTCCTTGGGAACGACTAGGCGAATGGCGCTTTTGGTACTCATTTTGGTCAGATCCTTGGCAATGCCTGATAGGGCTTGGGCAGCCATGATGTAGGCGATCGCAACTTCCATCGACCAGGTTCGATCCAAAAAAGATAGCATCACCAGAGCAAAAACCTGCAAGCCAATCCCTCCATAGAGAGTTAGCTTCAGCCCAAACTGGGAACCAATCCAACCCCCAAGAAAGTTGGTAATCACCCCAAAAATTTCATAGAATAAAAACAAGAGGGCAATCTGTAATGGGGTGTAGCCGATGGTGTGGAAATAGAGCAGCACCAACATTCGCAATGCCCCATCGGTAATAGTAAAACCCCAGTAGGCGGCAGTTACGAGGATATAATTTCTGAGATTGGCTCGATCGGTAGTGTTGGTTGTCATTAGTTTTCTCCTTTACATCAACTGAGCAACTTTCCTTGCCAGTTCCACCATCCGGTTGGCATAGCCCCACTCGTTGTCGTACCAAATCAGAATCTTCACTTGGGTAGAATCCACCACCATGGTGGACAGGGCATCCACAATCCCAGAGCGGGGATCATCTTTATAGTCAATGGAAACTAGGGGTCGCTCTTCGTAGCCCAAGATATTTTTTAATTCTCCCTCTGCTGCTGCTTTGAGGAGTGCATTGACTTCCTCTTTGGTAGTAGGGCGAGATAGTTCAAATACGCAGTCCGTCAAGGATGCATTCAGCATGGGGACTCGCACGGCTAAGCCATTCAGCTTGCCATTGAGTTCGGGATAGATCAGACCGATCGCTGTAGCTGATCCTGTAGAAGTAGGAATCAAGGACAAACTAGAAGCCCTCGCTCGGCGCAGATCCTTGTGGGGAGCATCGACTAGGGTTTGGGTATTGGTGTTGTCGTGGATGGTGGTGATCAACCCGTGCTTGATGCCGATACTTTCATGGATGACTTTGACCACGGGGGCAAGACAGTTGGTGGTGCAGGAGGCAGCGGTTAAGAGATGATGGACTTGGGGATCGTAGAGGCGATCGTTCACCCCCATGACAATGTTTAAAGCTCCGGCTTCCTTGACTGGTGCGGCAACGATGACTTTTTTCACTCCCTTCTCAAAGTAGGCATTGAGTTTATTTTGGGTGAGGAATTTGCCAGAACACTCCAGCACTAATTCCACACCCAATTCATCCCAAGGCACTTCGCCGGGAGTGGCATATTCACTAAAACTCAGGGTGCGATCGCCACCTTGATCCTGAATAATGATTTTATTCCCCTCCGCCGTCACCTCTGGCTGCCACCGTCCATGGACAGAATCGAATTTCAGCAAATGAGCCGCTGCCGCCGCCCCGCCTTTGATTTCATTAATATGCACAAAATCTAGTTCTGTCCAACCCCAAGCAGCTCGGAGGTCTAACCGCCCAATTCTGCCAAAACCATTTATGCCAACTTTAACTGCCATGTTTTTCTTGCCCGATCACCTGATCAATATCAATAAATAATTACACAACTCAATCGATGGATAGCTTACACCTCGGACGATACCTCCTAAGAAGATGCCTGAAAAGGGATGATCCTGCGTGTTCATACTCAGCGATCCCCCCTAACCCCCCTTAAAAAGGGGGGAACCAGATTCAAAGTCCCTCTTTTTAAGGGGGATTTAGGAGTATCTCTTTTCTGTAACTAAAGCTAAAGCTAATAGGTTGCCTGCTTGCGGAGTAGTTCTCCTAGAGTGAGGTTAATCTGGGCTTTGCCATCAAAAACTGTGCCGACTTTGCTTTTATGAAAATGGACATCAGCCAGATGATAACCCTCCTCTGGTAAAGGAATATAGCCCACGGTATTAACAATACGAGGAGCTTGAGAAATATAGAAATTGGTAAATTCCCGGACTTCTGGCTTATCTTGCGCCATTTTAGCGTTGACATAGATAAACAAGGGGCGGGATAGGGGTTGGTATTCTGCCTTTTCTACGGTTTTGCGATCGGGCAGGATTGTTCCTTTTCCACTATCCACAGCTAAAACCTTGAGTTTAGAAAGATTTGCTTCATAATAGGCAAATCCAAAATAACCTAGGGCATTGGGATCGTTGCTCACACCTTTCACCAGTTCATTATCATCTTCACTAGCTTTATAATCCTTGCGACTAGACCTAGATTTGCCGACGATCGCTTCAGTGAAATAGTCAAAAGTTCCCGACTCCCCCCCGGCTCCGTATAGGTTGAGGGGACGATCGGGCCAACTAGAGCGAATTTGATTCCATTTGGTGATTTTGCCCTCGGCAGCAGGTTCCCAAAGTTGTTTGAGTTCTGCCACGGTGATATCTTTTGCCCAAGTATTGTTGGGATGAACGGCGATAGTTAGAGCATCAAAAGCGATCGGCAATTCAATATAAGGAACTCCGTTTTGCTTGCATTGCTCCATCTCTTTGACATTAATGGGGCGAGAGGCATTATTGATATCGGTTTCCCCAGCGCAGAACTTCTTAAAACCACCACTAGTCCCAGAAAAATCCACTTTAACTTCTACCTTGTCCCCCTGAGCCGCCTTAAATTCTGCGGCTACAGCATTGGTAATTGGATACACAGTACTAGAGCCATCAATTTTTACTGATAGTTTAGTTGCTGATTGGGTAAGTTGGGTTGAAGTTTGACATGCGTTAACCAGTGTGGCGACAACAGCAATTAAACCTATTCTTAAGCCTATCGATCTTTTAGTTATAATCATTGATTTACCTAGAGCGATCAATTTATTTACCGATTCTGCTACCTAGCTTAAATCAACAAAAGTTGATGTGTCAATTACTAATCAATATTTCTTGATGTAATGATCCTCTATAAAAAAGAGTGCCGCACAAGGCGCGGCACTCTTTTTATAACTTTCTATAGCGATCCTAAATCATTTGCGAACAGTTACTAAGTCAACTTGCTTCTGGCAGATGGTTTCACCCGCCGGAGGCGGGTGAAACCATTTAGGGTTTCTATATAAACGGTTTAGAATAGCGCACCCGAAGGGTGCGCTATTCTAAATTCAAGAGCTAGACCCATAAAACCTCAACACTTGCGGGGTGGTAGGACTTCACTGAAGCGACGGAACTCCGCTAGGTATTGCTCTAGGGCGATAAATTGCGCTAAATTCAGGCGGTAATAAATCCACCGCCCATCTTGGTGGCTCTGGACTAAACCAGCTTCCTTGAGGGTTTTCAGATGAAAAGATAGTTTGGATTGGGGAACTTCTAGGCGATCGCACAAATCACAAACACACATCTCCTGCTGCCGTAATAGTTCCAAAATTCTTAGACGAATCGGGTCTGAAAGGGCATGGAAACCAGAGATAATTATTTGTGGGGCAGGGTTAGTGGTAATCATTAATCATCAAATTTTGTTGTTATGTGCCGATCATTGTTAATGTATTCTAGCAAACATATCCCGGATTTATGTCCCCTAACTGGGGATTAAGGGCAAGCGATCGCCCCCACCCCCCAAGTGTTCACAGATCATGTACTAGTATTAGGTAGACTAGAAAAGTAGTCAGGGCATAAGGTCTTGTGCCACTACCTGTGGTGGTTAGCAAAATAAGTTGCATAGATTCTATAACAACCGCCAAGGAGGTTAGGATGATTTGAGTAGTGGAACCACCGCTTGGCTGGGGTTCCACTACTCAAACTCCCTAGCTACGGCTATATAAATAATTAAATTTTAGGAGGTAGATATAGTTCGTGAATATAGGAGAAATTATTAGTAAAGGTGGAATCGCCATCTATCCCCTTTTGGCTTTGTCCATCTTAGCTCTAGGCACAATTATTGAAAGAGTTTGGTTCTGGAGCCAAGTATTATTGCAGGAAAAAGAAACCGTCCGCCGCATCCTCGATACCGCTAGTCAGAACTGGCAAGTGGCGAGGGAAGTTGCAGAAGACACCAAAAAATTACCTATTGGCCGCTTCTTTCTCGCCGCACTACAGCTAGTAGACCCAGACCCAGAAATGTTGCGCTTGGCTCTGGAATCTGCTGCCGAAGAAGAAATTACCATGATGCGTCGGGGGGACAAAATTTTGGAAGCAGTAATTGCGATCGCACCCCTACTGGGACTATTAGGTACAGTTTTAGGCTTAATTAATTCTCTGCTCTCGATCCGGGTGGCAGATATTGGCAGTGGCTCGACCCAAGGAGTTACCTTAGGGATTGGTGAGGCTTTAATCAGTACCGCTGCTGGTCTGGTAGTGGCGATTACCAGCTTGGCCTTCTATCGACTGTTTCAGGCTTTTCTCTTTGGTCAGGTACGGGTATTCCGTCGGGCAGGTAGTGCGCTGGAGTTGATCTATCGCCAAGAACGTCTGGCACCCCAACCCTACAATTCCAATGTAAAGATCATTCCTGATCCCCAACCTCCTGATCCCAAATCTCCCGATCCCCAACCTCCTGAAGAAACCCTGTAAACAAAGCCCCCATAGATACCTACAGATAAAGTACAGATAAAGTATGAATAGTGACTCTCCCAAACCCCCATCAGTTAATCCACCGGCACCACTCCGCATTCGTCTAGATACCGCGACAGGGGATGATGTGCAGGTAAACATTATTCCCCTAATTGATGTCATTTTCTGTATTCTGACCTTCTTTATTTTGGCGGCGGTGGGTTTATCTCGTCAGCAGGCAATCAATATCAATCTACCTAAGGCGGAAACTGGAGTTCCCCAAGCCCGGCAATTACTCATTGTTAGTCTAGATAGCCAAGGCAATGTGTTTGTCGAGCAGCAACCAGTGCGATCGAAGGAAGAGTTTATGCAAAAACTAGTCCAGTATCTGCAACAAAATCCCAATGGCTTGATGAGTCTCTATGCTTCTCCCAATGCCAGCTATGACCAAGTAGTCCAGCTATTAGATATTTTGCGGAGTGTGGGGGGCGATCGCGTTGCCCTTGCCACTCTTCCCGGCGGTGCGCCCCCAGCTCCTAGTCCTACTGTTAATCCCAACGTTAATCCAAATATTAATCCCACCAATTCCCAATTCACACCAACTCCCGGCAGTAGTGTTCCCCAGAACATTAATCCCGGTGGCACCCCCCCCCAAATCCCCGGACAATTCTCCCCCCAAACTCCCGGACAGAATCAACAAATCCCCGGGCAACAATTCTCTCCTCAACTCCCCGGACAAGTACCCGGACAAAACCCCGCCAATCCTCAATTCTCGCCCCAGTTCAGTAGCCCCACCCCGGGCAAAAATCTTAACCCCGGACAAATCAATCCTAATTCTGGGCAATAAATTTCTGAGGGTATAGTCTATCGGGATTAACGGATCGCAAAGTTCTTGTGGGCTGCGACGACCCTCAGCCTGCAAAAAACTCTAAAACCTAGCTAATTTCTTGGCGGTGGATAATTTCTGTCGATAAAATCAACAACTTTACGTCTAGAAAATTTCCCAAAACAATTCCCAAAAAACTTAGGCAATAGGCGATAATCTTAATATTAAGGAATTGTTAAAGCTTTTACATCACCACTCACTAAACTTATAATTTTCTGTTACCTAGGAGCAACCCATCGCTATGATCAGACACCATAGTTCCACCGCTGACCAGTTTGCTGGTATTCCAGAGCTTTTTAGCCCAGAACTTACCAGACCAGACAAGCCAGAGGAGGCTTGCGGCGTTTTTGGCATCTATGCACCGGGGGAAAATGTCGGTAAAATGACCTACTTTGGCTTGTATGCCCTCCAGCACCGGGGGCAGGAATCAGCAGGGATTGCCACCTTTGCTGGGGATGATGTCCACCTATATAAGGAAATGGGTTTGGTGTCCCAAGTTTTTAATGAGACTATTCTCAGTAAATTAGAGGGAAATATTGCGGTGGGGCATAATCGTTATTCCACCACGGGTTCTAGTCGAGCAGTCAACGCCCAGCCAGCGGTAGTGGAAACCCGCTTAGGAGCTTTAGCTCTAGCTCACAATGGGAATTTGGTGAATACGGCGCAACTCCGGGAAGAATTATTAGCTAAAAATCGTGAATTAATCACTAGTACTGACTCCGAGATGATTGCTGTGGCGATCGCCCAAGAAGTTGATAGCGGGAAAGATTGGCTCGAAGCCTCAATTAGTGCTTTCAATCGCTGTCAGGGAGCATTTAGCCTGGTGATCGGCAATAGCCAAGGCTTGATGGGGGTGCGGGATCCCAATGGGATTCGCCCCTTAGTGATTGGGTTGTTGGATAACCGCTATGTCCTCTCATCCGAAACCTGTGGCTTAGATATTATCGGGGCTGAATATCTCCGGGATGTGGAGCCGGGGGAATTGGTCTGGATCACCGAGGCGGGGCTAGCTTCTTTCCACTGGAGTCCCAAGCCCGAAAGCAAACTGTGCATTTTTGAGATGATCTACTTTGCCCGTCCCGATAGCATCATGAACCAAGAAAGCTTGTATAGCTACCGGATGCGCTTAGGGCATCAACTAGCATTGGAGTCTCCCGTAGCAGCGGATCTGGTGATTGGGGTTCCCGATTCGGGCATTCCGGCAGCCATTGGCTTTTCCCAGCGATCGGGCATTGCCTACGGTGAGGGCTTAATTAAAAATCGCTACGTAGGCAGAACTTTTATTCAGCCCACCCAAACCATGCGGGAAGCGGGAATTAAGATGAAACTTAACCCCCTTAAGGATGTGTTGATGGATAAGCGGGTAGTGATGGTGGATGATTCGATCGTCCGAGGCACGACCAGCCGAAAAATCATCCAAGCTTTGCGGGATGCGGGAGCAAAGGAAATTCACCTCCGAGTTTCTTCTCCCCCGGTCACCCATCCCTGCTTCTACGGCATTGATACCGATAGCCAAGACCATCTGATTGCGGCGACTAAATCTGTAGCCGAAATTGCCGAGCAGATTGGTGTGGATACCCTTGCCTACCTGAGTTGGGATGGAATGCTCCGAGCCACCGGGGAAGACCCCCAGAGTTTCTGTTCGGCTTGTTTCACCGGAGATTATCCCGTAGCCATCCCGGAGCCAGTGAAGCGATCGAAGCTGATTCTCGAAAAAGCTACAGTTTAGTTTAAATAGATATTGCCCCCGCGCTGTGGGGGCAATATCTCCGCCTTAGTGTTTCATAAGGATTTACCGACATACCTCTAGTCGCCAAGCTCATCAGATATAGCAATTCTCAATCCAGTGAGGGACTGGACAATTGTAGGGGCGCAAGGCTTTACGCCCTCTATATGTATTGCAGCATTTATCACAGCAAAATGATAGTTGCTATCATGACTCTTCATCTGAATCTACCTTGTCCAGAACTTTCCATGCAAACCATAGGATAGCTATCATACAGACAATCTCAACTGCGGCAAAAAAGAAATAAGAGTAGGTCGTACTGCCGCCTCCTACAACAAAAAGGATAGTGAGAATCACCGCTAGGGTATTGAACCAACGGCTGGTCTGGTTGGATAAGACGAGGGACAGAAATATCATCCCTAGCGGAATCTCAATAAAGATAGAAAAGACAAGCAGTAACTCTGGTGTTACGGGCAAACCAATAGAACCATCAATAATCTTCTCTAAAGTACCGGGGTGGATAAACCCAACTATGTCGGCAAAAGCTATGTTAAACATAACAACTGTCCACAATGCTGAAAGTTTGATTTTGGTAGTATCCATTAGACCTCTTGTATAAATTACAGCACTTTGCGTTCAAATGAGACACGCTATAAATATTGAAAGTCCTATCAATGTTGGGTTTGAGAGTGGATAGCTGTAGCCACCCACTCTCAAACCGCTGTAAATATGAGTTCGATGAAAAAAATAGACAAAAGAAAGGCTCAGACGTATAAGCTAAAAGTTATTGACACTAAAGCAATCTGAGCCATGACTATAATTTTAGTCCGTCTTGACCTTGAGGAAATATATTGCGATGTAGATGACTTTTATCAAATCTGGCAACAATGTCTGGAGTTCTTGCCTAAACTACCTTATGAGGGCAAAGCTAAACAGTATAAGTCCAAGTTGAGTATTAGAGGCTATTTATAAAGTCTGATTTTCCGCCCCCGCCGGGGGCGGAAAATCAGACCTTCTAGCCACTTTATAAATGACCTCTTAGCGAAGTAATGACCATATTGCCATTCCTATCATCCCAAGCAACCTTCTTTGGATTTGGACGATAAGGGTTTGCTTTCAATCCCTCCAGCAATTTTCTAGTATCGGATTCATGTTATTATGAGAATGATAATCGTTATACACTCAATGTGACACTATAGGACTTACGTACTCTCAACGAATTATCGAGAGTTTTGGAAGTTGTTGCAGGCGCGGAGCACCTGCAACAACTTCCAAATTAGTAAGTCCTGACTACTAAACTATTTCAGTCTCTATGTTGCTACCCCAATTCTCAACATTGACTAGACATACTTCAATGGGGATGCTGGCAATTTCTCTAGGATTCCATAGCTTACTCATGCTTCTACCCTATGACAGCCAGCCAAAGACAACAGAATCTCCTCACCCGTCAAAAGATATCCAAAAAGTAAGAGTTTCTGCTACTTCGCCAGCTCCTCAACGAACTTTTCCCACCCCTACGCCTTCATCTCCTCCATCTCCCGTAAACACAATCCCTACCCCCGTACTCAATCCTAGCTCCCCACTCAATCATGTCAATACTGCAAATAATGCTCTAGGATTGGCTCGATCGACTCCAGCAGCCTTCCTCCCAGATTCTGCCTTAGTTAGTAAAAATAATTCTAGTAATAATAACTCTCCGGCTTTTCCCCCAGAATTAATTCCAAATACTCCCCCTCTACCCAGCTTTGAAGATTTTCCTAAATACCCCAATGCTCAACCCGGCTCCTTTAATTTAATCTCTCCAGAGCAGAATCAAGCTAGTCAACAAACGATCGATGACCTGAGTAAGGTTAGTCTTTATTTTGAACAATACTTGCCAATATATAAATATCAATTTCAGTTAGTAACTCAGGAAGATCGAAGAAGAGTTTATCAAGTATCTAAAGGTAGCTTAGTCAAGTTTTTAACCCTAATTTTTCAACCCAGCCAAGGAACTATTATTCTGCTGGCTAATGCTCCTCTAGATTTAACTGTCCTCAATAATATAGAGACAGCCAGTCAATTCCAGATAGCTTTTGAGCAGGTTTTAGTAGATTTGAAAAGCTTTGGTTCTAGCCGCATTGATATTCCTGAATTTTATTTTGATCAGCCAGAGTTCTTCTATTTTGCTTCAAGTCAGGATCCCAAGAACTACGATATGCAAAAACCCCGGGCGGGATTTGATGGCAATTTTATTTTGATTCTTAAACAAACTCCAGAACAAATACTCAAAGATTTCTTTAATCCGCGATTAAGTAATCAAGGTTTTACCATTACAAATGCCGGAACCTACGGTGGGGGAATCCTCTACGAAGTTAGACGGCAAAACTATGTTCGATATTTAAATTTACTGACCACAAAAGATAAAACGGCGACTATTGTGGTGATTTGGGAGCGATCGCCCACATGATATAGCATTCCTAAATGGTTTGAGAGAAATGCACCCTTCGAGTGCGTCTCTCTCAAACCTCAAAAATCTACAAATGGTTTAGGATTGCTATCCCAAATCAAAAAATGGTGAAACCATTTTTTTACAGTACCTTGCCTTCAAATGAGACACGCCACAAATATTGAAAGTCCTATCAATGTTCTGTTTGAGAGTGGGTGGCTGTAGCCACCCACTCTCAAACTGCTGTATTTGGCAAAATGGTAGGAGGAGGAGGGACAGAGAGGTAAAGAAGCTACAGGTGTCATAGGGGCGCAAGGCTTTGCGCCCTCTAACTCTAGGTTTCAGATTGTACTCTCTAGCTTTCGCCCAAAACTATCGGCTGGAGCTTCCTGCTGGTTCTCGGAGAGGTTCAGAGCTAGCGGATAGATTAGGGGCTGCGTATCTGCCTCCCAATCCTTCTACAATCGTTCGAGTATTCGCAATCAACATTTTTTGGTAGGTATCTGCTTCCCCACCGACTGCCCCCAATCCATCGGCATAGAGTTCTTGTTCCGAAACTTTGATATTTGCTTCTCTGGCTACGGCGGTGATTAGTCGGGGATTGATGGTCAACTCAGCAAAGATAGTCGGTACTGATTCGGCTCTGATTTCCCGCACCAATTGAGCAACTCTCTGGGCTGTGGGAGCTTCTTCGGTGGACAACCCTTGCAATGCTCCCACTACGGGAATCCCATAGGCTGTGGAGTAATAGCCAAAGGCATCATGGGTAGTTACTAGTTTTCTTTGGTTAGCGGGAATAGTGCTGATCTGGGTTTTAATCCAATCATGGAGTTGGGTAAGTTGTCCTGTGACCTTTTGAGTTTTGGTGGTGTAGCGATCGCTATTGCTAGGAATCAGGGTTTTCAGTCTATCCCGAACAGTTTCAGCCATCTTGCCGCCATTGGCAGCACTGTGCCAAACGTGGGGGTCTGCAACTCTTGCTCCGTCCTCTTCAAACATTTGGGGCGTGGGAATTGCTATTTCATGGACAGCAACCTTGGGGGCTGGAGTTGTAGTGGCTTCAATGATTTTAATTAGGGAGGGTTCAAAGTCATAGCCGCCGTAGAGAATCAAACTTGCTTGTTCGATCGCAATTCGATCTCCCGGTGTTGGTTGATAAATGTGGGGATCGATATCAGGGCTGATGAGACATTTGAGATCGATCGTATCTTCAGCAATTTGCTTAGTCAGGTCACAGAGGACGGTGCTAGTCACAACTACCTTGGGTTTGGTTTGGGCGATGCTAATTGTGCTCAGAAAAGGGGTCATGAAGGCGATCGCTATTATGCCTCTACGCAAAAGTTGGCGAGTGCCGGCAGAAATTCGAGAATTTTTTTTTGTTTGCTTTGTCATTATTTTGAGAATTTGTTGGGGAACTTTCAAGAATGAGAATCATTATCATGTTTCCGCTATAGTAAAGGCTCTACTTCAGCTTGTCAACTGCAATTTTCCAGCCCAGACTAGGCAGCAATTAAAGGCTGGAAAGTTCGGGGTTTAATCAGGGCATTCACAATTCTTTCACTAGCCATCCTGGCTCCAGATAAATTCCGGGCTGTTGGTCCCACCTGCAAAGCCGCCAAACCGCCCATGAGATAAAGCTCGTGATTTCCCCACCGCAGATAGGTAGAAAGCACGGGCAATCCATTAATGATGGGAATGGGATGCTCTTGGAGCATAGTTTGCAAAAAAGGTTGCTGGCATACATTTAAGCTAAAACCCGTCGCTAACCAGAGGCGATTTTGCTCCGCAACACCAAGGCGACCGCTAATCAACTGGCCTTGGTGATGGCACGCCAAATCCCAAGTCTCTCCACCCCATTGGGCAGTTTGCGTCTCACAATTCTCAATAAATTCTACTTTCCCTTCAGCCTTGAGTCGGCAGAGTTGGCTGAAGACGGCTGGGGTTAGGGAACCTCCATTCCGAGCAGTCATAATGGTTTGCGATCGACTCTGCCAACAGGTAGTGGAATGAAAACCTTTGAGATATTTGGGGCCCAACCAGCCCGGATCTGCATCAAAGTATTTCTCATAGAATACCCGCCGTGCCATCATGGTGACTTTTGCCCCCCGGTTTGCTGCCCCGATCGCTAAATGTCCACTAGTCAAACCACTGCCAATAATCAAAATCTTTTCTCCTTGGCAGTGCAAGTTTCTGAGGTCAACTTGGCTGGAATGCTGGAGGCGATCGCTGGGGTAGGGAGTTTGGATATTCTGCACCCAATCTGGTAAAAATTTCTGCCCCCCGCCATTAGCCACCACCACCCGCCGAGCTAAAACCGTTGAGCCATCCCCCAACCAGAGTTGAAAACCTTTTTCTAGGGGGACTATGTTTTCCACCGTAGTAGGAACCACCTGATCCTGTAGTTGGTAATCTTCGGTGAGGCGATCGCAAAAATCTATAAATAACTTAGTTCCGGGCAGATCGTAGGGAGGATAAAGCTCTGGATCGCGGTCACGGGCAAAATCTCGCAGGGCAAAAGGATCTGCTGCAGGGTTATGTACAGCGGGCGATCGCAAGTAGGGAATTTCTAGCGCTGCAAACTGCTGTCGCCAATGGGACAACCAACCGCCACTAGGATCAAAAAAACGCAGGCGATCGCCCCAAGCTTTGCGCTTTTGCAAAAGATGAGCCGCAAAAGTCAGGGCATGAGGTCCGGCTCCAATCACAGCAATATCAATAAGTTCCGAGGATTTGGGATGAGTAGTGGCAATCATGGCGCTTCAATCAGCAAATTTAGGAACAGGACTGACACCAATATCAACCCATCAGGTGCATAAGGCTTTGCGCCCTTCTATCAGGCTTTGCACCCTGACCCCTAGTGGTTAATGACAGAATTAGCATGAGTCCTGAAGAAATAGGACTTACGCACTGCCAATGAATTATTGAGAGTTGTGGACGTTTTTGCGGGTGCTCCGCGCCCGCAAAAACGTCCAAATGCGTAAGTCCTAAGAAACAAAAACATTGTGATAATGATTCTCATTATTGCTCTATAATAACAAAATTAAGTTCCCCACTCTACAAATATTTATGACTGAAGCATCGACAGAGCTATGCCAAGAGGTGATGATCGCAACCTCCACCACTCCAGAAACTCTCCCTCTAGGACAACGCCCCCGCCGTTTACGGCGGACAGAAACCCTCCGGCGGATGGTGCGAGAAAATAGTTTGCAAATATCAGATTTGATCTATCCCCTGTTTGTCATGGAGGGGGAAAATCAACAAGTAGAGATTGCTTCCATGCCCGGTTGTTATCGCTACACCCTAGATTTGTTGCTTAAGGAAATTCGGGAAGCTTATGAGTTGGGGATTGGGGCGATCGCTCTCTTTCCAATGATTCCAGAAACCCAAAAAGATAATGCTGGCACAGAAAGCTATAATCCTCAAGGATTGATTCCCCGTACTGTCCAAGCTATCAAGCAAACCGTCCCCGAAATTCTCATCATCACCGATGTGGCATTAGACCCCTACAGCAGCGAAGGTCACGATGGCATAGTCAAGGATGGTCAGATTCTCAATGACGAAACTGTTGCAATATTAGTCAAGCAAGCCCTTACCCATGCTGCGGCTGGAGCCGATCTAGTTGCTCCTTCAGACATGATGGATGGTCGAGTCGGGGCAATTCGCCAAGCCCTAGACGCAGCAGGCTGGATTAATGTGGGGATTTTAGCTTATTCTGCAAAATATGCCTCTGGTTACTATGGACCTTTTCGGGATGCCTTGGATTCTGCTCCCAAGTTCGGAGATAAGAAAACCTACCAAATGGATGCGGCTAATTCTCGTGAGGCTTTAAAAGAAATTGCCCTCGATATTGCTGAAGGAGCGGATATGATCATGGTCAAACCAGCCCTTGCTTATCTAGATATTATTTGGCAAGTGAAACAGCAGACAAATCTGCCGATCGCCGCCTACAACGTCAGTGGAGAATACGCCATGATCAAAGCCGCTGCTGCCTTAGATTGCATTGATGAGAAAGCAGTTATCCTAGAAACTCTAACCAGTATGAAACGCGCTGGAGCTGACTTAATTCTTACCTATTTTGCCAAAGAAGTCGCCTTGATATTGCAAAAATAAACCTAAAATCATGACTAATATCTACGATAGCTTAACCCCTAAGCGGGGAATGCCCATTACCATCATTACTGGTTTTTTGGGCAGCGGTAAAACCACATTGCTAAACCATATTCTGAATAATCAACAGGATCTAAAAGTTGCAGTGTTGGTAAATGAATTTGGAGATATTGATATTGATAGTCAGCTATTAGTATCGATCGATCAAGATATGGTACAACTCAGCAATGGGTGTATTTGTTGTACGATCAATGAAGATTTAGTTGAAGCTGTGTATAAGGTTTTAGAACGGAAAGAAAAAGTTGATTATTTGGTAATTGAAACCACAGGAGTCGCCGATCCTCTGCCAATCATCATTACTTTTCTCGGCACAGAACTAAGAGATTTAACCCACCTAGATTCCGTCTTAACTTTGGTCGATGCCGAAAATTTCACCCCCGATCATTTTGATAGCGAAGCTGCCATGAATCAAATTGTTTATGGTGATATTGTGCTACTGAATAAAATAGACCTAGTTCCTGAAGCTAAGGTGGAGGAGCTGAAGAATTACATTCATAGTATTAAAGCTGGAGCCAGAATTTTACGTTGTCAAAGGGGAGAAATTCCGTTGCCGCTGATTCTTGATGTGGGCTATAACGATCCTAATTTCTATGCCAAAATGCTTGGGGAAGATGCTACTCCTGACCACCATGATCAGCATGATCGTCATGAATCTAGCCATACAAACCATCACCATGAGCATCAGCATGATCATCATGAATCTAGTCATACAAGCCATCACCATGATTCTCACGATCACCACCACCACGACCACCATGATCATCACCATTCAGCACACTTAGATAATGATGGTTTTATTTCAGTTTCCTTCCAATGCGATCGCCCCTTGAGCCTCACTAAATTCCAAAATTTCCTAGATAATTTACCCAACAATGTATTTCGTGGCAAAGGAATTCTTTGGTTTGTTGAAAGTAAGCTACGGCATATTTTTCAACTTAGTGGCAAGCGCTTTAGCATTGACGCTGATGAATGGAAAATCCCACCCCAGAACCAAATAGTTTTCATTGGCAGAGACATAAACCCAGAACAAATACGCCAAGGTTTAGCAAATTGTCAGGAATTTGCCCCTAGCAAAACTCCACAAAAATCAGTTTCGAGAAGTTAATCACCAGCCAAGTTTAGAGGCTACTGATCAAGTCTAATGTTTTGCTCCCACTGAGTACAAAGAATCAGCCCGTCTAGCCACTTTATAGCTAACTTCTTACTGGTGATTACTAACAATTAACCCCAAAAATATCAATTCCCATGAGTAATATTTCTAATCCTACAGTTCCTACAGATTTAATGTTGGCTGATAGTACGATCGCTGCGATTAAAACCCAAGCCAAACCGCCTGTCTCTGATGAAGAAATGATGCAGGCTGTGCGGACTCTCTTAATCGGTTTAGGAGAAGACCCCGATCGAGAAGGCTTGCTAGATACGCCCAAGAGAGTAGTCAAAGCCCTCAAATTCCTCACTCAGGGTTATAATCAATCTCTTGATGAACTCCTCAATGGTGCTGTTTTCCATGAAAATGCTAATGAAATGGTTCTAATCCGGGATATTGACCTATTTAGTTCCTGCGAGCATCATATTCTGCCCATTATTGGTCGCGCCCACGTCGCCTATATTCCTGATGGCAAGGTGATTGGCTTGTCAAAGATTGCCAGAATTTGTGATATGTATTCTCGCCGCTTGCAAGTCCAAGAGCGTCTCACAGCCCAAATTGCCGACGCAATCCAAGGTTTGCTCAAGCCCCAAGGAGTAGCGGTGGTAGTAGAAGCAACCCACATGTGTATGGTGATGCGAGGAGTGCAGAAGCCCGGTTCTTGGACTGCCACCAGTGCTATGAAGGGAGTTTTCGCCGATGACCCCAAGACTCGGCAGGAGTTTATGAGCCTAATTCGCCATAACCCCGCATTCCATTAAGAGGGTATTTATAAAGTGGCTAGAAGGTTTGATTTTGCCCTCCCGGAGGGGACGCAAAATCAAACTTTATCAATGATCTCTAAAAATTATTTTAGTTAAGCAGAAAAAATATGTGGGCGATTTTGAGTGGAATTGAAGGTAATTTAGCTGCCTACGAAGCAGTTTTAGCTGATATTAAAAAGCTGAAAACATCAGTAGAAGAATTATATATTTTAGGAGATGTAATTGCTGCCAATGCGGAGAGTAATCGAGTAATTCAGCGACTCCGAAACCCCAAGAAGAGGGAGCTGAAACCCCAAGTTTGTCTGGGTTGGTGGGAAGAGCAATTATTAATTCTCCACGGTTTGGGCAGGAGCGGAGAACCAACAGCATTAATCGATCGCTATGGGATTGCCATGACTAAAACCCTCTGGGAAGCGATCGATAAATCCCATCTGCAATGGTTGCGATCGCTGGATTTTGGCTTCTTTGAGTTGGATTGCTTGTTGATTCATGGCAGTACTGTCGGGGTGGAAGATGAATTAACTCCAGATACTTCTCCGGTGCAAATGATTGATCGCCTGCTGCGCATGGAGGCAAATTATCTATTTTGTGGGCGATCAGGCTTGGCTTTCCAGTACGAAATTGCTGCGGGGAGTTTAACTTCAGAAGTGACAACCCTCGATCGACATCCTCAACCTCGTACCGCCACCCTCAAACCCCGACAAATCATTGGAGTAGGCAATGTGGGGCGAATTCCCGGTCATGCCACCTATACTCTCTACCAGCCCAGTACAGGCAAGGTTCAATTTCAAACCGTCCACTACGGCACTGCCAGAGGCTTTCAATCATGAATACACAAATAGCCACACCTCTAGAAATATCTTTAAATACCTCTAGGGCAACATCAAAATCAACAACCCAAATTACGATCGTGGCTGGATTGCCGGGGGTAGGCAAAACCAGATGGATCCAAGAACAATTGCAGAATAAGCAGGAATCTGCTGTTTATCTAAATCTAGGGCAGGGAGTAGTGCCGATCGATGCAGTGTACCTAGGGGCGGAAGTTTCTGGGCTAGAGATATTAGTTGAGGAGCAACTAAACGAATTTATTTACCACCTCCTCCAGCAAAACCTAGCCCAGAATCATCTCTACCTTGAAGTAGGTTTTTCTATTGACCCGACTTCTCTAGTTTTACCTGTAGATAACAGCCTATGCAAACGTGTTGCCGTGGTATCTTTAGCAGCTAATCAAGAAGCTAATCAAGGAGCTAATCAAGAGTCATGGCAAGACTGGGCTGATGCGATCGTTCCCGGTGTACTCCTTTCTGGGTATGACCAGCAACCCCAAATTTCCCGCTCTGTCCTCACGGGGCAAGTAATTGATGTATCTAGCCTTGAAACCTTCTGGTATGAACTAGTTCACGGAGCCTACGGTGATGTCCAGAGGGCAAAGGGCATTTTTACCCCCGTAGATGGTAGGATTCTCCACTGCGATTTTATGGCTGGATTGCCTGAAACCACAATTACAGAGTTACCCTTACCACCTTGCACCCAAGGCAGACCAGAGCAATTTAGTGGGATTGAAATAGTGGGATTTAATCTTGATCAAACAGGAATCGCTCAAACCTTAGGAGATTCCTGCTTGGATGATCAAGCGATCTCCTACTACCAAGAACAACTGAATTCAATGTCATCAGTCCCAGATGAGAACCATCTCAGCTAATTTGCCAACATTTGACTAACTGCACTACGACAGCCGGGACAGTCACAACCAAATCTAGTGATCGCCAACTCCTCGATCGATTGAGAATTGCGATCAACAGCCCCAAATCGACAACTTACTAGAGAAGAATCCATGAAAACTGCCGTTATATCTTGTATCCATGCCAACTACGAAGCCCTCAATGCTGTGCTTTCCGATATTGACGATCAACACGCTGATCAAATCTACTGCCTAGGGGATTTAGTTGGTTATGGTCCCCATCCCAACGCAGTAGTTGAGATGATTCAGTCTCTGGATATTCCCACCTGCCAAGGTTGCTGGGACGAAGATGTGGTGGAAGGCTTAAATGCTTGTGAATGCAGCTATCCTTCAGTTTTGGCAGAGAATCGGGGCAGACAAGCCCATGAATGGACTAACAAGGCGATCTATGCCGAAACTAGAGAATTTCTGGCACAGTTGCCCCTGAGTTTGCGAAACGAAAACCTCTGTTTTGTCCACGGTAGCCCCCACAATCAGCACGAATATCTGTTGCCAGAAATGGATGATTTTATAGCTCTGGAAAGAGTCCTAGCCACTGGGGCAGATATTTTGTTTTGTGGACATACCCATGTGCCTTATGTCCGATCACTCGATGGTGGTCAATTACAAATCAAAGTCACCTTACCTGCCCAAAATACAGCTCACCAAACTTTTTCTGCACCCCTAAAACGGATTGTCAATGCTGGCTCTGTGGGAGAACCAAGGCACGGCAGACCCAACGCCACCTACGTAATTTATGACAGTGAAAGCGATCACATCATTTTCCGAGAAGTAGAGTACGACTACCAAAAAACCTGTGCAGCAATTATTGAAAATGGCCTGCCAGCAATTTTTGCATGGCGCTTGGCTCAGGGGCTAGAGTTTGCAGAACGGGCAGAAGACCCGACCCATATCTGTGAGCGTTAGGTCTAACAACTATAGCGATCCTAAATCATTTGCGAACAGTTACTAAGTCAACTTGCTTCTGGCAGATGGTTTCACCCGCCTCCGGCGGGTGAAACCATTTAGGGTTGCTATAGGTTAGCTCCTTGCCATTTCCTGTACTTGTGCCTCAGATAAACCCATGATCTGTGCCACTTGCTCGATCGCCATTCCTCCCTGCAACAATCGCACCACTGCCTGCTGTACTTGCCCGATCGCTTGATCAGCTCGTTGTTGAGCCAATTCCTTCTCTTGTCTCTCAATCTCAGCCAATTGTTGAACCAATTCTCTTTGCTCCCGTTCAACTTCAGCCCGTTGTCGTTCAACTTCAGCCCGCTGCCGTTCATCCTCCGCCAGAGCGGCTAATTCTATGGAACTAACAAATTTTCGTCCATCAGGATAATAGATTTCTAATTCTTGCCCCCCCAGACCGGCAAACCGAATACCTAATCGGGGGCTAACCCAGCCTTGCAAATCAGGAATCGGCTCTAGCTTTTGCCCTTGACGTAGCCAACCTTGGAGTTCGTAGGTTTCTGGATCGTAGATGTAATACTCTTCCACTCCATAGTTTTGATAAAACTCAAACTTAACTCCCATCTCCTTGACTCCTTTTCGGGTGATGTTGCTGGGAGAAAGGATTTCAAAAACCACTTGGGGAGGAGTTTGTGCCTCTTGCCATTGCCGATAGGAACCTCGTTTACCCTTGGGTCGCCCGAAAATCACCATCACGTCTGGAGCTTGGTATCTCAGGGTGAAATCTTCAGGGATCGGTTTACTTGCCTCTACGGGATACCAAAGTAGATCGGCGGCAATGAAGACATCAGCCATTGCCGCAAATAATATTTCTAGATTTTCCTTGAGGATGACAATCCAGCGATATTGTTCGGTATTTTCCGCCATAGGTTTGCCATCACTTTCTGGGTATAGATCGAGGTCTGTACGGGCGATCGCCTCCTCTTGATTGTCAATTTGATGATCAATATCGTGGGTTGTGTTGTGGAGTAAAGGAGCCATAAACTTTACCTCAAAGGAAAATGATTCCAAATCTTAGCCGAAGCGATAGCCAAATCCCCGGACTGTAATGATGTATTGGGGTTGGCTAGGGTCCAGTTCTAATTTTTCCCGCAGCCAACGGATATGCACATCTACGGTTTTGGTATCCCCCATGAAATCTGCTCCCCATACCTGTTCAATCAGTTGTTCCCGTGACCAGACCCGACGAGGATAGCTCATGAATAATTCTAGTAACTTAAATTCCTTAGGAGATAGATTTGCCTCTTCACCCCGGACAGTCACTCGGCATTCCTTAGGGGAAAGACTAACATCTTTAAATTCTAAAATTGGAAATTGCTCAATACTGACTAGGCGTTGGCGACGCAACAATGCATGACAACGAGCAACTAATTCTTGCATACTAAAGGGTTTAGTCAGATAGTCATCAGCCCCTACTTCTAAGCCCAAGACGCGATCGCTCTCGGTGCCCCTAGCACTCAGCATCAAAATAGGCACTTGATTACCTTGATAACGTAACAAACGACACAAATCCAGTCCATTGATCTGTGGCAGCATGATGTCGAGGATGATCAATTCAAAACTATTGTCTGTTAGAGGGATCATTTGCCGTTGTTGGGCTTGAAGTAAAGCTAGGGCATGATCACCACTATTGGACGTTATAACTTCGTAGCCATCTTCTCGTAAAGCTAAAGCCACCATCTCCCGAATTAGCTCCTCATCTTCCACCACTAGCACTCGGCTCTTCAGACTAACAGAGTCTGTATACGAGCCTTTGGGCATTTCTAGGCTAAGCATAAAAATAAAAAAGAATTTGTAGGGTTTCTATGCCAAAATCTACACTAAAAGAATCCTCTTAGGCAAACATTTTGGCATGTTATTACATTTAAGCACTTGGACTGAAGTAGAAACCTATCTTTTGCAATCTAGAGGCATAATTATTCCCATTGGCTCCACAGAACAGCATGGCCCGACGGGATTGATTGGCACTGATGCCATCTGTGCTGAGGCGATCGCCAAAGGAGTCGGAGCTACCACCGGAGCATTGGTAGCTCCCACCATGAATGTGGGGATGGCTCTGCACCACACATCTTTCCCCGGAACGATTAGCTTCCGCCCTAGTACTCTCATTTTGGTCATCCGAGATTACCTAGCTTGTCTTGCTAAATCAGGATTCCAGAAGTTTTTCTTCCTCAATGGTCATGGGGGAAATATTGCTCCCTTGAAGGCAGCATTCTCAGAAACCTATGAATACCTAGCTGATTTGCAAATCCCCCAGTCCGAAAAAATTCAATGTCGAGTAGGTAATTGGTTTATGGGAGGGGGAGTTTATAAACTGGCAAAGGAACTCTACGGCGATCAAGAAGGCTCCCATGCGACTCCTAGCGAAGTTGCCCTAACTCAATATGTCTACCCTGAAGCAATTAAACAGGGAGAATTAGGCACACCGGGAACTGGTTATGGTTTCTATGGGTCTGCGGATTTTCGCCGCCGCTTTCCCGATGGGCGGATGGGTTCTAACCCCAGTTTGGCAACCCCAGAACACGGTGAGCAATTTTATAACTTAGCGGTGAAGGAACTAGCCAATAGCTATCTAGAGTTTCTCGCCGCAGAATAGCAACCCTAAATACAGCACCTTGCGTTCAAATGAGACACACCACAAATATTGAAAGTCCTGTCAATGTTGGGTTTGAGAGTGGGCTTCGACTCCGCTCAGCCCACTCTCAAATTGCTGTAGATTGAGAATGGTTCCTCTCTCGGGGGAAGCATTCTCAATCGTCTAAAGTTCTCAATCCTCAAAAATCCACAAATGATTTAGGATCGCTATATATTTTTTTTAATTATTAATTTTACTTAGCTATTTTCATGCCAGACCAACTTAGTTTATTTGACCAGCCGAATGATGCCACACCACCATCTCCAGAGGAGGCGATCGCTCCAGCGTTGCAGAGCAATATCGCTCCTCTTGCGGATCTGCCTGCTGTTGATCGGCCCTCCATTGACCTAGACCTGATCCCCACCTCTGGAAAAATTCCCATTCCCCCCGGCACTTATGAAAATTTGGCAGAACTGGCAGCCCATTGTCACCTTTGTCAGCGGTGTGAACTAGGGCAGAGTCGCACTAAGGTGGTTGTGAGTCGGGGGAATCCCCAAGCGAAGATTATGATTATTGGTGAAGCTCCGGGGCAAAATGAAGATGAACAGGGGCTGCCTTTTGTGGGGCGATCGGGGCAGTTGCTAGAAAAAATTCTGGAGAGTGTCAACCTACATGTTGATCGCGATATTTATATCTGCAATATCAATAAATGCCGTCCTCCTGATAACCGAGTCCCTACGCCGGGGGAAATTGCTGCCTGCACACCCTACTTGATGGAGCAAATCCGCTTAGTAGATCCCCAAATTATTTTGTTGACCGGAGCCACAGCAGTAAAAGGATTGACAGGAATTAAAGAGGGAATTACTAAAATTAGGGGGACTTGGATTCCTTGGCAGGGGCGCTTGTGTATGCCCATCTTTCACCCTGCTTACCTGCTACGGAATCCCAGCCGGGAGCAAGGTAGCCCGAAATGGTTGATGTGGCAGGATATGCAGGTTATCAAGGCTAAATACGATGAATTGACTTAGGATCGCTATAGTAATTGAATATTTAACAACTGAATCATAACTAATGTGGCAATTTCTTCTGGGATTAGCGATCGCCTCAACATTTTTCCTCTGGCGGGAACAACAGCAGTCTAGACAAATAGCTCGATTAGTCTTGAATTTGCAAAATGCTGAGAGTGATGATGTACTGGCTTTACCCTTGATATCTCGGCTGCGGCGATCAGTGCAACAGAGTTTGCAATATCAAGCAAGATTAGCGAGTTCCCTACAAATTAATGAGGATTTGCTCATGGTAGCCCCAGTGGGTTATTTACAAGTAGATGAGGAAGATCGGTTGATTTTTTGTAATCAGCAGGCACGGGAATTACTAAATACAGAACGGTGGCAGTCAGGGCAACCGAGGCTGCTTTTGGAAGTTGTCCACTCCTACGAGCTAGATCAACTTATTGTCCAGACCCGCGATCGCCAGTCTCCAGAAGTCAAGGAATGGGTGTTTCACCCCGTGTGTTTGGAAGGAGCACAAATGCAGGAAGTGAAACCCCTCCTAGTCTGTGCCTCTAGTCTGCCCCTCCCAGAGGGGCAGGTTGGTGTATTTATCCAAAATCAACAGACTCTGCGAGAACTTCGCCAGTCCCGCAATCAATGGTTTAGTGACCTAGCCCACGAACTCCGCACTCCCCTAACCTCCATTAACTTAGTAGCAGAATTCCTCCAAGGTCGGATTCCTGAAGCTGAACAACATTGGCTCAAACAAATGTCTCAGCAAACGAAACGGCTGATAGAACTTGTCCAAAACTGGTTGGAACTTAGCCAATTAGAAAAAGACCCTTTTCAAACTCTCCAATTGCAATCGGTAAACTTAGGGAGACTTGCCGAAGATATTTGGCAAAGTATCACTCCTTTAGGTCAAACAAAAAGCATTAGTCTTCGGGTAAACATTCCCCAAATAGTTCATCTAAAAGCTGATCCTAGTCGCCTAGAACAAGTATTTCTCAATCTGTTTCACAACAGTATTAAACATAGTCCTCCGAACTCAGAAATTTATCTAGAGATCAAAACTAATTTAGTTCCTACTAAAGTTGAGATATCTGTAACCGAGGAGAATCTAGAATCTGCACCAGCAAAAATTGGAAATATTCTAGAATCAGCCAGAAAATTGCTAGATGCTAGTTATCCAGATCAAGCAGAAATTACTGAATATGTAGAGATTAATATTATTGATTCTGGTCAAGGTTTTAGTGAAGTAGATCTACCATTTATTTTTGAGCGATTTTATCGGGGAGATAGTTCTCGATTGCGTCAATCTACGATCGACCAACCGGGGGGAAGTGGCTTGGGTTTGGCAATTGTCCAGCAAATTATCTTGGCGCACCATGGCTCGATCGCTGCCCGGAATCATCCCAAAACTGGAGGAGCATGGCTGCAAATTACCTTGCCCAAAATTACAAAGTAGAACTTTTGAATAGACTTTGCATAAGAGGTCATTTATAAAGTGGCTAGAAGGTACGATTTTCCGCCCCCGGCGGGGGCGGTAAATCGTACTTTATAAATAGCCTCTAAACTTTGATTTTCAAATTACAGCACTTTGTGTTCAATAGGACTTACGCACTGCCAACAAATTATTGAGAGTTTTAGGCGTTGTTGCGGGAGCGAAGCTCCCGCAACAACGCCTAAATGCGTAAGTCCTGTTCAAATGAGACACGCCATAAATATTGAAAGTCCTATCAATTTCGGGTTTGAGAGTGGGTGGCTGTAGCCACCCACTCTCAAACTGCTGTAAATTTGACCCAGCAAATCCTAAAGCCTATCTATAAAGTTTGCAGATCAAGAAAATATAAAAGCTCTAGAAACATGGAGAGATGGTGCAGAGAAAAAGTCTAGTTATTGCAACTTTGGCAGCGGGGGCGATCGCTAGTCTAGACAATTAAACCATTTTTCTCCCCTCAGTTTGCTATCAAAACTTATCGTTCTTGTACAACCTGCTTGGTGAGAAATTGCTCCAATTAAATAATCAGAAAAGTCGGCTCTACCTTGTTTATAACGTTGTAGAGCTTGATCAACAGTGGAACGGCTTTCAAATTCAAAGGTTGCACTATGTAACATTGCCTCTAGAGTTTCGATAATGTCATCTTTCCCAAATCTATAGTTTCCTCCTCTGAGAACCCAAACTAATTCGCAAAGAACAATATTTGCGATAAAACAGGGCTGGTTTTGTTGGATGAGTGTAACTACTTGTTGCCACTGTTGTTCATCGTCTTGAGTAAGATAGCGAACAAGGATATTAGTATCAAGTCCAATCATTGGCTCCCTCAGATATAGCAAGTTCCATTTCTTCAAGGGTAGTTTTCTTCATCCCTGGGCGGTGGAGGATTCCTGATAGTTCTTCAACAGGAACATGCAGAGGAAAGATTTTAACTTGACCGTCTTCATCAATAACAAAGCTAATTTTGCTGCCGCTAACTAGTTTGAGATAATTACGGATTTCTTGAGGGAGGGTAATTTGTCCGGTGTTGGTGACAGTGGCACTAAGCATGGGGAAATCTTTTAGGTAGGGTTTTGTTGATATTTTAGCTAGAATTGCCTTGATGTTACTGATAGTGCTGTACTGACTTTTGATATCTTCTGGTTAGTTAGCAAGTTAAAATTATGGAAACTATTGGGGGTAAGTTATGGATCCTATTTCTTTGGTTATAGCGGCTTTGGCGGCAGGGGCGATCGCAGCTACGAAGGAAACGGCGGGGACTGCGGTTAAGGATGCCTATCAGGGGTTGAAAGGGTTGATTAAAAAGAGGTTTGTCGATCGAGGGAAGGCGGATGATGGCAGTATTGTGGATCAGCACGAGAGAAAGCTGGATTCCAAGGCATTTAAGGAGTTGCTGAAGGAGGAGTTGGCTAATCTAGGGATCGATCGAGATGAGGAAATTATTAAGGCGGCGCAGGAGTTGCTGAAGCAGGAGAACCCGGAAGAGTCGGCGGCGGGGAAGTATACCACTCAGATCGGGAGGGATTTCAAGGGTATCCAAGGGGATATTGGTGGTGATTTCAAGGGTGTCCAAGGGGATATTAGTGGCGGCACGGTTAACCAGAATATTGGTTGATTGGTAAGATCATTTTTAATGCGTGTAAAAACCCCTTAACGGTATGAGCGATCGCGATTCAAGTTATTACGCTGAGATTGGTGGTGATTTCAAGGGTATCTTAGGGAATATCAGTGGTGGAACTGTTACTCAATACATCATTACGCAAAATTCTGCGGCGGAAATTAGGAGTCGGAGCTTAATTCCGGGTTCTCCTTATAAAGGTTTGGTAAACTTTGAGGCGAGTGATAGGGATAAATTCTTTGGGCGCGATCGCTGGATTGATGAGCTAGCAGATTATTTGAGCAAGGAGAATGTTCTCTTGCTTTTGGGGGCATCGGGCAGTGGGAAATCATCTTTGGTGCAAGCGGGGATAATTCCTAAATTGAAAGATCGCTGGGGTTCTAATCAACTAGTTAGTTTTATTTTTGAACCTGATGTTAATCCCTTTGAATCTTTTTATGGTTCTCTGCTGGTTAATAACTATGGACAATCAGCGGCGAAACTTGCCCAATCTGTTAAGGAAGATACCCTAATTCAAGTGGTTAAATCTCTGAAGCAGGATGCTCGCTGGATTATTTTTATCGATCAATTTGAGGAATTGTTTACTAGGACACCGAAGAAAGAACGAGATGTTTTTATCAAAAGTCTTCTGCAACTAATCAGAAAATCGGATGCTTCTGTAAAAATTATCTTGGCTATGCGGGCTGATTTCATCGATAGGTTAAGTCCTTATCCAGATTTCGTGAAAACAATTTATAAACCCCATAATCATCTATTGACTGAGATGGATGATATTGAGCTGAGACTGGCGATCGCTGAACCTGCGGCGAGAAATGGGGTTATTTTTGAGCAGGGTTTTGAGCAGGTATTAATTGATCAAATTATTGCTGATTTTCGGCGGCAGGCGGGTTCTTTGCCACTTTTGCAATATACCTTGAATGAATTGTGGCAGAAAGAAAAGGAGAAAGGAAATCTTCAAGATAGGGTTTTAAGTATCAAAACTTATCAAGATTTGGGTGGGGTGACGGGGGCGCTTCAGAAACAGGCTAAAGAAATTTACGATCAATTCAATAAACAGCAACAAAAGGCAGTAGAGCAGATTTTTATTGGGTTAATTGATTTGGAGGGGAAGGAACCTGTTAGTAGGAGGGCGGATAAAGCAATTTTTGAGAAGGATGAAGTACAAAGTTATGTTCTCTCTAAATTGATTGATAAGCGGCTTTTGGTAAGTAAGTTGTTAAGGGAGGGGGATGTCAAAAGGGCGACGGTGGAGGTTGCCCATGAGGAGTTGCTGCGTTCTTGGGAAGTTATCCAGAATTTGATTCGAGAGAATGAGGAGATAATTATTCTGGGAAATCGCTTAGCTGCTGATGCGAAACAGTGGGATGAGTTACGCAGGAAAGATTCACGGAAAGCCCCTAGTGAGCTATGGAATGGCTCGAAGTTGGCGCGAGTTGTGGAGCTTAGGGCAAAAGAATCTCTGCCTAATTTGGAGGTTGTAGCAATTGAGTTTATTCAGGCTAGTGAGGCTCAAGCGGAGCGGCAAAGGAATAAACAACTTAGAACGGCATGGGGAATTGCAGTGGGTTCCTTGGTGGCGGTGGTGATTAGCGGTGGGTTGGGGTTGATGGCGTGGAGTCAGAAAAACCAAGCGGATATCAATCTAGCTGAATCTCAACTCAATCAAGCTGAATCTATGGGACGCTATTCTTTATCTTTGTTTAATGAAGGAAAGGAGTTGGAGGCTTTTAGGGAAGCAATTAAGGCGGGAAAAATCCTTCAGAGCCAACACGCAATTAACACAGAAGTGTTGACTGCTTTGCAGATACTTCTTTCTCAAGGAAGATTACGCAAAAGCTTGGAAGGGCATAATAAAAGTATCAATAGTGTGAGCTTTAGCCCAGATGGCAAAACCTTGGCAACTGGTAGTTATGACAAGACCATTAAACTGTGGAATCTTGAGACAGGAAAGATAATCCACACCCTCATCGGTCATAGTGATAGTGTCAATAGTGTAAGTTTTAGTCCCGATAGCAAAATCTTAGCAACGGGCAGTGCTGACAAAACCATTAAACTGTGGGATGTAGAGACAGGAAAGGAAATCCGCACACTCATCGGGGATAATTCCTCTATCAATAGTGTAAGTTTTAGTCCAGATGGCAAAACCTTAGCAACTGGCAGTGGAGACAAAACCATTAAACTGTGGAATGTAGAGACAGGAAAGGAAATCCACACCCTCATCGGGGATAATTCCTCTATTAGTAATGTAAGTTTTAGCCCCAATGGTAAGACTCTAGCAAGCAGTGGTAGAGACAAAACAATCAAGCTGTGGAATGTAGAGACAGGAAGGATAATTTACTTCCTTACCGGTCATAATAATAGTGTCAATAGTGTAAGTTTCAGTCCCGATGGCAAGACCTTAGCAACGGGCAGTGCTGATAAAACCATTAAACTGTGGAATGTAGAGACAGGAAAGGAAATCCGAACTCTTACTGGACATAATGATTATGTTAGTAGTGTAAGTTTTAGCCCCAATGGCAAGACCTTAGCAACTGGCAGTAGAGACAAGACTATCAAACTGTGGAATGTAGAGACAGGAAAGGAAATCCGAACTCTTACTGGACATAATGATTTTGTCAGTAGTGTAAGTTTTAGCCCAGATGGTAAGACCTTGGTAACGGGTAGTTTTGATAACACTCTCAAATTGTGGGATTTAGAGATAGGCAAGGAAAACCGCACCCTCGCTGGACATAATATTAGTGTCAATAGTGTAAGTTTTAGCCCAGATGGTAAGACCTTGGTAACGGGTAGTTTTGATAACACTCTCAAATTGTGGGATTTAGAGATAGGAAAGGAAATCTTTACCCTCACCGGACATAATAATTTTGTCTATAGTGTGAGTTTTAGCCCCGATGGCAAGACCTTAGCAACTGGCAGTGCTGACAAAACCATCAAACTGTGGAATGTAGAGACAGGAAAGGAAATCCGAACTCTTGCTGGACATAATATTAGTGTCAATAGTGTAAGTTTTAGCCCAGATGGCAAGACCTTATCAACTGGCAGTGGAGACAAAACAATCAAGCTGTGGAATGTAGAGACAGGAAAGGAAATCCGAACTCTTACTGGACATAATGATTATATTAGTAGTGTAAGTTTTAGCCCAGATGGCAAGACCTTAGCAACTGGCAGTGCTGACAAAACCATTAAACTGTGGAATGTAGAGACAGGAAAGGAAATCCGAACTCTTACTGGACATAATGATTATGTTAATAGTGTAAGTTTTAGCCCCAATGGCAAGACCTTAGCAACTGGCAGTAGAGACAAGACTATTAAACTGTGGAATGTAGAGACAGGAAAGGAAATCCGAACTCTTACTGGACATAATGATTTTGTTAATAGTGTAAGTTTTAGCCCCGATAGCAAAACCTTGGCAACCGGTAGTAAAGACAAGACCATTAAGCTGTGGAATGTAGAGTCCGGCAAAGAAATTCGTGTCCTTACCGGGTATGATAGCAGTGTTTTGAGTGTGGGTTTCAGCCCCGATGGCAAAATTCTAGCGACGGGCAGTGGAGAAAGCACTATCAAACTGTGGGATGTTTCAGGCTTATACTTAGATTCTTTGATGGGGCGTAGTTGTACTTGGCTACGTTCCTACTCGAATTTAGAGAATAATCCAAAAGTTAGCGAAGAAGACAAGCACTTGTGCGACGGCAGGTAATCAGTTAACAGTTAACAGTTAACAGTTAACAGTTAACTGTTAGCTGTTATCAAATCTTCTCGCTCCTAACTCCTTATAGAGGTATAGCGTTTGTAAATTGATCAATAGGGAGCCTAGACTAATCATCGGTCATGTAAGCCGTAAACTTGGTATGTAATTGTCGATCGAGCGTCAACAAACTTAAACCATGCACTCTAGCCGTTGCCGCAATAATCGCATCTGGTAACTTCACCCCATAGGCACGCCGGATCATTCTCACTCATCCCACATCTGCCGCTGAATTGTAACTGGATCATCAGAGAAACTAGGTGAATTTTGTAACGCCCCCACAAAAGAAACTAAGGTTAGTTTGGGTGAAGAATGCTCTGCACGGGTTGCCTTCACCCGATGGAGAAACTCCAATACTGCCTTGATTAAATCATCAGGAGCTTGACTAAGTTCTTAGATCAATTGTTCTCGATCGTTCATATGCTTTCAACTCCCGTAACTATTAGTTTCATGGCAGAGATCGATCGCCGCCAGAAAATCCCTCATCTATCCCACCGTTCCAACATCAACCCATCCACATAATCAAAATCCGTAATCATCGGCAGCACTATTTCTGGTAATGCCAAAACTCGCTCAATAATAGTTTCATCTCCATTCAAAAAACGAATTGCCACCGAAGTATCCAGAGCCACATTACCATTCATTTAAGTCTACCTGACGGCAATTTTTTCTAATAGATTCTTTGAGTTCCTTAGCTTCCACATCACTTAAAATTCCAGCAAATTTCGCTAGGGGATGATTTGTCCGGGTTGCCTTCACTCGATGGATAAATTCTAGAACTGCCTGCACTAAGTCATCCGGTGCTTGGCTAAGTTCTTGGATTAACTGTTCTCGATCGCGTAAGCGTTGCGTAGAAATATCGCTCATTTATTGCCAACTCCTGAATAAATTCTGATTAATTGTTGTCAATTATTATTTATTAGTTTTAGTATAGCAACCTCAATTCTCTCACACCTTACTAGAGAGGGAAAATCAATGATCATGAGATAATTTAATTGTTCTTCTCTTTGCTATCTCTATGACAACCTCCCCACCCCGCCGGGGTTATACCCTGCCAGTTTTTGCCTGTGCGGCGGCGATCGCTGCCTATCGTTGGCTGCAACAACCAGAGGCTCTAGAATTTGTCCCCGTGAATTTGCTGACCCCAGCAGAAATAGTCGAAATCCCCATTGAACAGGTAGCAGGAATCCGCCCCGGCATGGCTTTGGCAGTCACCAAGAGCGACCCCGGTGATAACTTGGATTTGACCAGAAATACGCCGATTTGGGCTATGGTGACAGTACTGCCACAGGAAGTTGACCAGCCCTTGGTAACTATTCTCGGCGGCGAAGGTTTGGGAATCACCGCCGAGGGCAAAGCGGCTATCTATAGCTACGCCACCCAATTGTTGCAGGAGAATTTGCAAAACATCCTAGAGCCAGACCAGAGGATCGAGGTGACGATCGTGATCCCAGAGGGCAGAAAACTAGCCGCCCGGACTTCCAATGCAGCCTTTGGAGTGCTGGAAGGTTTGTCTTTGTTGGGGACTACGGGTATCTCCCAGCCCTTGAGTTCCCCCGACCAGTTGCAGTTGTTCCAACAGGAGTTGCGAGCCAAGGCAGGCAACACGCCCCTCGTTTTTTGTATTGGGGAAAATGGTCTGGATCTAGTCCAGAGCTTAGGCATTCCTAGTAAATACGTGGTGAAAACTGCCAACTGGCTTGGTTCCATGCTGGTGACAGCGGCGCAAGCTGATGTTAAAGCCATTCTTTTGTTTGGCTATCATGGCAAATTAATTAAGCTAGCGGGGGGGATTTTCCATACCCATCACCATTTGGCTGACGGCAGGTTAGAAATCTTGACGGCGATCGCTGCCAAGGTCGGTCTGCCCACGCCCCGATTGCAAGAACTCTACCAATGCTCCACCACCGACAATGCTCTGGGTTTGCTCAGGCAGTGGGATGAGGCGCAGCAGACTAACTGGGTGGAGCTAATTTATACCGTCATAACCCAACAGATCGACCAAAAATCTAAAGAATATATTCACATTCATAGCGAAAAGGACGTGATGGTAGGTTCTGTATTGTTCGATCGCTCCCGTCAGATCATCGTCAAAAGCCAATGGGGGGAAACCTTGCTCTCCCACCTCTGTCAGATTTAGTGTTAGATTTAACTAAATAAAAAATCCCTGACCGAAAGTGAATACGCAAACCGCCTCTCATCCAGAAACTTCGTCTACTACAACTAAATCTACTGATTCTTTTCCAAAAGATTTAGGACAACGCCAAATGATTGTGATTCTTGACTTTGGTTCCCAATATTCTGAGTTAATTGCCCGCCGCATCCGAGAAACTCAAGTTTATTCTGAAGTAATTTCCTACCGCACCACCGTTGCCCAACTTGAAAAACTCAACCCCAGAGGGATTATTCTTTCTGGAGGCCCAAATTCAGTTTATGACCCTGGTGCGCCCCATTGCGATCCGGGGATTTGGCAGATGGGGATTCCGGTACTGGGGGTCTGCTATGGCATGCAACTGATGGTACAGCAACTAGGGGGAGTAGTTGAGAGGGCAGATCGGGCAGAGTATGGCAAGGCATCGCTGATTATTGATGATCCCACAGACCTGTTAACTAATGTTGAAGATGGCAGCACCATGTGGATGAGCCACGGGGATTCCTGCACGAGTCTTCCCGCAGGATTTACCAGCCTAGCTCGGACAGAAAATACCGATCGAGCCGCGATCGCCCACCCAGAACTGAAGCTCTACGGCGTGCAGTTCCATCCTGAAGTTGTCCATTCCGTGGGTGGCATTGCCATGATTCGGAATTTTGTCTATCACATCTGTGACTGTGAACCTACTTGGACTACTGCTGCCTTTGTGGAAGAATCGATCCGAGAAGTCCGGGCTAGGGTTGGCGAGAAACGAGTTCTCTTAGCCCTCTCTGGGGGGGTGGATTCTTCGACGCTGGCATTCTTGCTGCACAAGGCGATCGGCGACCAACTCACCTGTATGTTCATCGATCAGGGTTTTATGCGCAAGGAAGAACCAGAAAGGCTAGTCAAGCTTTTTCATGAGCAGTTCCATATTGATGTCCAGTACGTCAATGCCCGCGATCGCTTTTTGGCGCAAATTGCCGGGATTACGGATCCAGAGGAGAAACGCCGCCGGATTGGCCATGAATTTATCCAAGTATTTGAAGAAGAATCTAAACGCCTGGGACCTTTTGATTATCTGGCACAGGGAACCCTGTACCCCGATGTAATTGAATCTGCCGACACCAATGTGGATCCCAAGAATGGGGAACGGGTGGCTGTAAAGATCAAAAGCCATCACAACGTGGGAGGATTACCCAAGGACTTGAGATTTAAGTTAGTAGAACCTTTGCGGAAATTATTTAAAGACGAAGTTCGCAAGGTGGGGCGATCGATCGGACTGCCAGAAGAAATTGTCAACCGTCATCCCTTCCCCGGTCCCGGTTTAGCCATTCGCATTCTTGGGGAAGTGACTGCCGATCGCCTGAATATTCTTCGGGATGCTGACCTGATCGTGCGCCAAGAGATTAACCGCAGCGGCAGCTATCATGATCTTTGGCAAGCCTTTGCGGTTTTATTGCCAGTCCGCAGTGTGGGAGTGATGGGCGACCAGCGTACCTATGCCTACCCGATCGTTCTCCGCCTCATCACCAGTGAAGACGGGATGACCGCAGACTGGGCAAGGGTTCCCTACGATCTGCTAGAGGTGATTTCCACCCGGATCGTCAATGAAGTCAAGGGGGTAAATCGAGTAGTTTATGATATTACTTCCAAGCCACCGGGAACGATCGAGTGGGAATAAAACTGAGAGTTTCTGACATAAAAACAAAGTGCGCTAAATTTCTTTAACGCACTTTGTCAGCTATGCTGAACTTCTAGTTTAGCTTTTGGGCTAGGGGTAAGGTAGCTACTGTGCCATCCGAGTTGATTCTCCCCAAGGATTAGGGGGTGCAGCAGGAGTCCGACTGATACGAACTTGAGGAACTTGGGGCACTTGGGGCATTTCGTGGATCGTTCCAGATTGGGTGCTGACTTGAACACAGCTAGGAGTGAACAAGAAGATACTCTCACCAATTCTTTCTTGGTAGCCATCGATCGCATAGGTTCCCCCGGCTACGAAATCTACAGATCTTTGAGCTTGGTCTGGATCCATCAGGGTGAGGTTTAGTACCACAGCCTTGCGATCGCGCAATGCTCTAATCACTTCGGGCATTTCTTCAAAGGAACGAGGCTCGATAACTACGACCTCAGAGGTTCCATTCGATAATCCCGGCATTCCAATTACATTACTCATGTTATTTCCCCCCATGCCTACTTCTGAGTTTACACCTAATCTTTCCCGACTCCGACGGCGGGGAGGGACTGCCTCTTCTTGAACTACAGGTTGGTGTTCCTGTTGATAAAGATTTTGATATGAGGGAGAAGTTTCTGTTTCTTCCTCATATTCTTCGTAATCTTGTGGCTCACCAAAACCAACAAAATCTTTGAGCTTGGTAAATATATTATTCACAGTAACGACTCCCTTATGGTATGGGTTTTCCTTGAGTTGACAACATCTTAGCCCATGCTTTCACAATTTACTAGATGCTTTTGGACAAATTGTCTTTAAATCTTAGCTGTATAGGACTTATGCACTGATAACGAATTATCGAGATTTATGGACTTTGTTGCGGGCTGAACGTAGTCGAAGCCGGCAACAAAGTCTAAATGAGTAAGTCCTACTCTAGTATCTGTTGGAGTTCATTGGCGTTATCCCCTTGGTGAGGAAGTGCCAAAAATAGTTGTCCCCAAACGGATCATAGTTGCTCCCGCCGCCACAGCTAAGGGATAGTCTTGTGACATACCCATAGAAAGGTGCTGGATAGATAAGATGCCTTGCTGGTTAATTTTAGCAGCTAATTCCTTGAGCCGAGTAAAAGTATGGCTAATTTCTTCCGGCGTTAGATCAAGGGGCAAAATAGTCATCAAACCTTGAATTTTTAGATGGGAGCATTGAGACAATGCAGGTAAATCTTGCCACAGGTCTGCTTCCTCCCATCCATACTTGCTGGGATCAGGGAGGAGCTTAATTTGGAGACATAGCTGTGGAGATTTATTCATTTCTCCGGCTAAGCGATCGAGTTTTTGGGCTAGGGCTAGGCTGTCGCAGGAATGAATCCAAGTAAATAGTTCTAAGGCTTTTTTAGCTTTGTTCGATTGCAAATGCCCAATCAAATGCCAAGTAATATCCGCAATATCCGGTAATTTTGCTTGCTTGGCTTCTGCCTCTTGAACTTGATTTTCTCCAAAGTCTCGCACCCCTGCGGCGTAAGCCTCCCGGAGTTCGGCTGTGCCTACCTGCTTAGTCACGGCTATCAGGCAAACTGATTCGGGCAAGGTACTACGGATCTCTGCTAGGCGTTGAGCGATCGAACTGATCATACTTATAAAGCTACAAGGTATTTATAAAAATGTTTGCTGATGTAATCCTTGAACCTTGCTATGCTCCTTGGTCAGCCCTTGCCGACGCAGTTGTCGCATCCGATTTTCCACCATCAACTTGGCATCAGAGCGACCAACAGGTTCAAAACTAAAACCACTAGGGGACGAAGTTACTACAAAAAATAATCGCTGGGCGTAGAGAGTAGTAAATAACTCTTGGTTTTCCTCCACCATACAGACGCGGAATAGCAAACCGAAGGTAGGATGGTTAAGATAAGTCTCGGTATTCATCAACAGTGGGGGAAAGGTTTCTATTTAGTTTCTATTTACAGCAGTTTGCATCCAAATGAAACACGTCACAGCTTCTGAAGTTAGGCTTGAGAGCAGGCGACTGTCGCTGCCTGCTTCCAAAATGTTGTAGAAGCGAAAGTTGACAAAGGTTATAGCTGCTTTAACGTTTAATTGTAAATGTGCAAGTATATAAATATACCAAATAATTGGAAAATTAAACTTAAATTCTGGGTAGTGGTAAAGAAGCAAGGATTTCCCCCGCTGCGCGGGGGAAATCCTTACCCCTAAATCTTTACCCTAGGACTACCAAATTTTGGGTAGTCGTTACCATGATTTAGGATGGCTATAGCGATCCTAAATGGGTTAAAAACTTCACACTCTGTGGGTGTGAAGTTTTTAACCCTCTAAAAGTTAGAAAATGAGTTAGGACTGCTATAGCAAATTCTAAAGGTTTAGAAGTATCTTGATCTATGATTTCTCAACAAAACTCCCCTTTTACTCGAAATAACTTCTGGTTACCCCTGCTGGATATTTTGGCACTACTTGCTTGGAGCATCTTGCTCCTGAAGTATTGGTTAACTGATAAGTTGTATCTGTTGATCCATCCCAACTACTTTTGGTTGACAGTGGCAGGGGCGATCGTCCTCCTCGTCATTACCGCAGGTCGGGCTTGGCAGCTAGGCAATATCTGGCAAAAACAAACCCAAGGCCTAGCCCCTGTCCCTCCAGTAATCCCCCACGTCACCCTATTTCCTCCGGGCTGGAGTAGTGGGTTATTGTTGGCAACGGCTATTTTGGGCATGGTGATCACGCCCCAAGTTTTTAGTAGCCAAACCGCTATGCAACGGGGGGTGGTGGAATCGATGACAGCGACGCGATCGCGTCCCCAGTCCTTCCGCCCCACGACTAATCCCGAGGAACGCAACCTGATCGAATGGGTGAGAACGCTGAATGTCTATCCTGAACCCGATGCCTATACTGGGCAAAAGGTGAAAGTCCAAGGCTTTGTGGTTCATGCCCCGAACCTGCCCTCCAACTATTTGATTATTTCGCGTTTTGTGATCACCTGCTGCGCTGCGGATGCCTATCCTGTGGGTCTGCCGGTGAAATTATCGGGCGATCGTAGTGCCTACCCGGCTGATAGCTGGCAAGAAATCAGTGGCGAGATGATCACAGAAACCCTAGATAATAAACGGCAATTGGTAATTGCTGCCCAAAATATCCAAAAGATTCCTCAACCTCAAAACCCCTTCTCCTATTAATCAATATTATGTAGGGATGCCCGCACAACGCGCTGGCATCCCTACATAATTTTTCCTATTAAGCATATGAGCCGATTTATCTCTCCTCTACAGCAGTTTTTTCTGACTTGGATCCTCTTGTTAACGGCTGGCTGGTTGACTATAAATTTACTAGATTATTTAGGGGAGTTTGTCAGTATCTTCCTGACTTCGGGATTAATTGCCTTTCTCCTGAATTTTTTGGTGAGTAAGATGCAAAGATTCTTACCCAGAGGCATTGCGGCAGTATTGGTCTATCTCTTGGCGGCTTTGGGATTGATTCTGATTATTCTCACCCTAGTTCCGCCAATTTTTAATCAAGGTGGACAGCTTATTAGTAATCTGCCAGAGTTGTTGGAAAGTGCTCAGGTGCAACTCACGGATTTCCAGACTTGGAGCGCTGCCCGAAACCTGCCCTTTGATGTAAATATTCTTGGCTCCCAACTATTGGCAAAGATTCAAGAAAGGGCGGAAGGGATTGCCACAAAGGGATTTGGCTTGGTACTGGGAACCTTTAACTGGTTTTTAGATTTAATTTTAATTTTAGTTATTTCTTTTTATATGCTGATCGATGGCGATCGCGTTTGGCAGAGTATTGTGAGTATTTTTGCTCCCAAAATTCGGGACGGACTAACGGAATCTCTCCAGCGCAACCTGCGGGGTTTTGTGGCGGGGCAATTATTGCTGGGTTTATTCATGGCGGTGGGTTTGAGCTTGGCATTTTTTGTCTTGAAAGTGCCTTTTTTCCTGCTGTTTGCCGTGTTTATCGGCTTGATGGAAGTGATCCCTTTTATTGGCGCATCCTTGGGAATCGCTCTGGTGGTGACGATCGTGGCATTTATCGATTGGTGGTTGGCACTTCAGGTGCTGGGGGTAGCGATCGCCCTCCAACAGGTGAAAGATAATATCATCGCCCCCCGGATCATGGGCAATCTCACCGGGCTATCCCCCGTAATTATTTTTGCGGCTCTATTACTCGGAACCAAAATTGGCGGTTTATTAGGTGTAATCTTAGCTATTCCCCTGACGGGAGTTATCAAAAGTTTGGTGGAAATCATGATGGATCCTACTCTGCCACCCCAAACTGGCTCCTTTTTTCATAACCCCCTCGCCAGAGAAACGGTGATTACCAATGTCACTACCAAAGATTCCAGTAGCTCGAATAATTCTGAAAATATCTCAGAAGATTTAGCACTTTCTAGCAATGATTAAAGCAATGAAAATTACTGGTTTATGATTCTGAAGTCATATAAAACCTGATGATTATTGTTAAACTAGTGTGTGATAAATACCTAAGGGCAAGGGGAAATATTTATGCCAGTTGATCGCTTAAGCCAACTAGAAGAGAATTTAGAGGATTTACGGGAACAGATAGGCGGCAAGGAAAAGGCGATGAACTTGGCTGCACAGGATGACAAGGTACGGATCAAGCAGGGCATCCGTGAGCTTCGCAAGCAAATGAAATCTTATGAGGAAGAATACTGGCAAATTTTGGCACGGGGTGCGGCAGTAGTTGATGTGCCAGATGCGGAGGCGGAGGTGATAGTGGCGGAGATTGTAGAGCAGTATCCCCAGATTAAAGGCTCTGATGAGAATGCCGAAGTTTTGGCGATGTTGCAAAAAATCTATGAGAAGATTAACGAACCCGGAGTTACGGCGGTTGAGAAATTAAAGGGCAGTTTATATTTAATGCCACCTTTTGTGGGTGTTACCTACGAAGCAGAGCTAGATACAGAGAACACCCTGAGAAAATATTTTCCTACTTTTAGCCGATGGACTAAGCAATGGCTCCTAGACTACCACGAACAAGTTTGGGATCAAGAAATTGCTGATGATCTAGAACTGGGCAGATTTGATAGTTTGTTAGATGAGATTGATCGAGAATACGAGGCAGGTTTAGTAGAAAGTTTATGAACCACCTCACCCTACCCAGATTTTGGCAAGCCTATCATCAACTCCCAAAAGATATCCAAATAATTGCGGACAAAAGCTATAAATTATTAAAGAATAATCCTTCTCACCCTTCCCTTCATTTTAAGAAAGTAGGAAATCGAAAACAGCTATGGTCAGTTAGGATCACTGGCAATTACCGAGCGCTTGGAGTAGAAAAACCAAAAGGGATTGTTTGGTTTTGGATTGGCATCCATAGTGATTACGACAAAATACTAGATAAGATATAATCTGCCCCCAAGATCGATCGCTGTCAGATGAGAGAATGATTAAATATAGAGATTAGCACAAATTAATGAATAGCTCGATCGACCTTAAATTACCTCTAGAAATCAATAAACTCTCGGAACCAATTTCTCAAGTTCTAGCACAACAAATCCAGTGGTTAGAAATAACTCATGGCACAGAAATAATTACTACAAGTTATGTTTATCAAGCTCCTAATAATCAGGCAATAACTGATTCTGCTGTTAGTTATCCGATCGTCCTCCTTCACGGATTTGATAGCTCGGTGTTTGAATTTCGTCGCCTTTTGCCCCTGCTGGCAGCCCAAGTGCCTACCTATGCGGTGGATTTATTGGGATTTGGTTTCACAGAACGCAAGCTGCCCATCACTCCCCAGCGGATCAAAACCCACCTCTATAGTTTTTGGCAAACCCTGATCAATCAACCAATTATTCTTGTGGGAGCCTCAATGGGGGGAGCAGCGGCGATCGACTTTACCCTGACCTATCCCGGTGTTGTTCATAAATTAGTTCTTCTAGATAGCTCCGGAGTCACCAAAGGTTCTTCCCTAGGGAAGTTTCTCTTTCCGCCCTTGGGTTACTTGGCAACTAGTTTTTTGGCTAATCCCCAAATTCGCCAGAAAATTAGTGTCAATGCCTATTACAACCCTGAACTTGCTTCAGAAGATGCGGCAATTTGTGCTGCTCTCCATCTGCAATGCCCCCAGTGGCAGCAGGGGTTGATTAGTTTTACTAAAAGTGGTGGCTATGGAGATTTTAGCGATCGATTGGGTAAGTTAGATTTAGAAACTTTGATCCTCTGGGGCGATCGCGATCGTATTCTCGGCACAAAAGATGCTGCCAAGTTTTATCGCCATTTACCCCAAAGCCAGCTAGTTTGGGTAGAAAATTGTGGTCATGTTCCTCATCTGGAGCAACCGGAGGTGACGGCGCGGGAGATTCTTTTGTTTTCTAGGGAGGAGGTAAGGGGAGATGCAGCTGATTCAGAATGACCAAGCAGCCTCAACTCATGCCTAGTACAATTGAGTTTTCCTTTTTTGACGATAAAGTGTATTACCCCCAATCCCCATCACTCTGAGTCATATAGATCACCTCTCACCTTATGGGTTTGCGATGGATTAGGTGAGGGGATTGATGATATCTAGCCCTGCAATTCTGAGGAAGTCATTGGTGTTTCGGGTGATTAGTGTTAACTGGTGGATGAGTGCAGTGGCAGCGATCGCAGCATCTGGTAACTTGATTTTGTGGTTTTTTCTAAGTTGAATCGTCTGTTCAGCAATATTGGAGGTTAGTTCCAGTTCCTGTAGCCCAGAAAGGAATATTCTAGCTTGTTGTTCTTCGGCAGGGGTTTGATTAAAGCCGAGCAATTCGATTTTCGAGATAATCGAGTAGGCTCCTTCTCCAGTCAGTCCTTCAAGAATCAGGTCGCTACCACGCTGATTAAGGCTACCCCTGAGGTGGTAAATCAGGATATTGCTGTCGAAAAGATATTTCATAACCTTTTTGCTTACTCGCCCCAGTCTAGTTGCCTTTGGGATGCCAGTTGAGCATCAATTTCGTCACGATTTTGGTGACTCCAACTGCCTTGAGTCGATGCAAAAATCTCTTGGGGTAAGCGTTTTAAAGGTTGTTGAGGGGCAGGGCGATCGAGGACATCAAAACGGGTGAGAGAATCTTTGAGCTGGTTGACGAGGTAATCAAATACTTGCCAACGTTCTGACTGGGTGAGTTCGTTGAGGCTGTGGAAGATTTGGTGGAGTTGTGGAGTCATGGCACTATTGCTCCAGAGATGGAAGGATTTTGCTATTGTAACGTAGTTTGCTGTAGGTGCTGGGAGTTGCGATCGCCCGCATCCTTGCATTGATTATAGGTGAAGCTCGATCGAGAAATAAATACACAAAAATAGCGATCGCCATTATCAAAACCGAATCCCGAAAACAAAGCTAAGGCAGAGTCGATGTTCAATATCTACTTTTTTCTTTTTTTCATATTCCTTTTCAAACGTGCTAATTCACCTTTTAAAACAAGTATCTGTTTATCTTTAGGAGCTAATAAATGATCAAAAAGGAATAATGTTTCTTCATAGGCTACAACTGCCTGAGGAAATTGCTGACATTTTTCATAAAGTTTTCCCAGTGTCCGAATACGATTGGCGTATAATTTATTTTTAGTCTCTTTACGTTTACGTTGAATATCTTTCCATCTTTCTAATAATGGAATTGCTTCTGAATATCGTGTGTTATTTCGATAAAGTTCTGCTAAATTATTGAGACTAGTGGCAGTACTAGGATGATTCTCTCCTAATTGCTCTTCATTAATTTTCAGAGCGCGAAGAAAGAGTGATTCTGCCTCCTCATATCGTCCTTTATCTCGATAAAGTGCCGCTAAATTATTGAGATTAGTAGCAGTATGAGGATGATTTTCTCCTAATTGCTCTTCATGAATTTTCAGGGCGCGAAGAAATAGGGATTCTGCCTCCTTATATCGTCCTTTATCTCGATAAAGTTCCGCTAAATTATTGAGATTAGTAGCAGTATGAGGATGATTTTCTCCTAATTGCTCTTCACGAATTTTCAGGGAGAGAAGAAGTAGGGGTTCTGCCTCCTCATATCGTCCTTGATTTTGATAAAGTGCCGCTAAATTATTGAGACTAATAGCAGTACCAGAATGATTTTCTTCTAATTGCTCTTCACAAATTTTCAGAGCGCGAAGAAAAAGTGATTCTGCCTCCTCGTATCGTCCTTGATTTCGATAAAGTTCCGCTAAATTATTGAAACTAGTAGCAGTATCAGGATGATTTTCTCCTAATTGCTCTTCACTAATTGAGAGAGATTTTTTATAAAAATCAACTGCACTGGCATAATCACCCTGATCTTGCTTACTAGTACCAATATCTCGTAACAAGGTAGTAACATAACGCGGGTTTCTCAGGTTTATCTCTTGGTAAAGAGTTTCCGCACGACTCAAAAATGACTCCGCTTCTACAGAATGCCCAGAACGTATTTCAATGAGTCCCTGTAAATGGAGAGAAAATCCTTTCCCAAAAGTATCTAATCTGCCAGCTATTTGATATTCTAAAAAACCTTGAACCGCAGCTTGTATCGGCTCAATTTGATAATGAGTCCACCAATCAATGACCCTATCTAATAATCTTCCAGTCTGTGCCTTGCCTTCATTGAGAATTTCGTGATAACAAAATTCCACATCTTCTTCTGACGACATTTTTTCAGCAAAAAAGTAATCCGCCGCTCGTTGAGATAGCCTTGAAAATTCATCTTTATCCTGCTGCCAAAGTTGATTTAACAAAACATTTCGCGTTAATTCATGAATGTTGTATCCCTGTTTGGGAAATTCCTCAACAAAGGTTAATGCTTTTAAATTCTCATACAATTTCTCTGCTTGTTCTTCTAGCTCTGGTCTTAACGCTGCCAAAATATTAGCATCAAAAAAATGGGGAATTGCCGCCGCCCAAAGCATGGATACCAACTCATCAGACATCTGACTCATTTGTAATTCCAGCAAAATCCATTGCCGTTCTGTCTCTGTCTCGGCTTGCTGAACTCGTTTTAGTATCTCTTCAATACTTACCACTGTTTATCACTGTTAATAACATTTCATGAACATTTTTAGGATGACCTTTAAACCCAATTAATATCGGTTTAATCGCATGATCGGGTAAATCTGAGCAAAACTCGCACCATGCCATTAAATCATCAATCGGAGTCAGTTTAAAATGTTCGCATTCATGACCCCAAACTGAATTATTTATATTAGGAATTGCCTGACCTGCAATAACAGTTACAAAATTCTTTAAGCGTCGTTCGACAGTTCTTAACCATATACTTTCAATCCAATTCTGTAATGATTCACTCGCCATTTGGTAAGTATCAAGTGTAATTACTATTTGATGCTCAACTTTTTCTAAATCATCAAAAAAAGCATCATGTAACTGCCGTAAACGATGCTCTTGTGCTTGTGGATCAATACTATTACCATTAATTGCTATAGAAATTTTTTCTGCTTCAATATCATTTTCAGAAAAATCAACACCTCCTTGTATAAAATTTCTGAGCTTTTTTTCAAACATCGGAAATTGTGCCCTTCCCAAATCATTCACAATTTCCGACAAAAAAGCTGCAATACTATCTAATCCTTTACAATCAAACGGTACATATTTCACTTCATCTGGGCATTGTTGTCGAAATCGGCTAAGAAGAGACGTTTTCCCCATGCCGGATTCTCCTTCAATGAGCATAATGCGGCAATCATGATTGCCCTGTGCCATTTTTAGAAATATTTCGAGTTCCTTTGTCCGGTTCGCTAATTTATGCAGTTTTGCCATTGATCCAGCGTTTACGAGTTATTTTTGTCGCCTGAGTCCTTCCGTGGTTCATCATAACCCAATTCCATTTTTTGCTTACCATCAACATCGTTTGCCGAAAACTCAGTACCCTGCATACGATATTCACCCTCACCCCGTATTTTATTGCCCTTGAACACAACATTTACTGGTGGCTCATCCTCTATTGGCTCATTTAGCTTTGCTTTAACCTTCATTATTCCTTTTGTCCCATTCACAGACAGAGATGTTAGGCGATCACGGAGGAGATAAACAATCGTAATCAAACCAAATGCAACGATTAAAGCTATTATGAGCTTTGTGTCCATACTTACACCTCACTTTTGTTGAGAGACTATCGTTATGTTACTTAAGACTACCATATTAAATTAAAAGATGATCGTTAAGTCGATCATCTTCTAAGATACATCAAATTGTTTGAGAATACTTGTTTCTGAGTGAAAGAGCAATCATTCAAAAAATCAACTATGACATTGAGCTTGGTGAGGTTCAAGTTTAATATTTCAGAAAGGAGATCGTATTTGTCACTCATGATTACAATGTGGCTACTTCATGGGTTTGGCTTTACAAAAAGTGGCGGCTATGGGGATTTTAGCGATCGATTGGGTAAGTTAGATTTAGAGACTTTGATTTTGTGGGGCGATCGCGATCGGATTCTCGGTACAAAAGATGCCGTCAAGTTTTACCGACATTTACCCCAAGGTCAATTAGTTTGGGTAGAAAATTGTGGTCATGTTCCCCATCTAGAGCAACCGGAATTTACGGCTCAGGAGATGTTGTTATTTAGGGAAGGAGGGACAGAGACGTAAAAAAGAGGTATTTATGCAGGAAAACCATGGAGATCAGGGTGACTCTTTATCTAGGTCTGGTAGCTTAGAAACTGTAGAAATGTTGCCCGATCGCTATCAATATCAAAAAACTCTGGGCAACAAAGCTGGCAGAACTACAGTTCTTGCGGTTGATCAACAAACAGGCAATCAAGTAGTCGTTAAACTCTTGACTTTTAGTGATGAGTTTCAATGGGAAGATTTACGTTTATTTGAAAGAGAGACAGCAACCCTGCGATCGCTCGACCATCCCGCTATTCCTCGATACCTCGATAGTTTTGAAATGGAGACTAGCCAAGGTAAAAGCCTTGCCCTTGTTCAGAGCTATATTCCTGCCCAATCTCTAGAGGAATATTTGCAAGCAGGTAGGCAATTTGAGGAGGCAGATGTTCGGGAATTATTAAATGCTTTATTGGATATTTTGGTCTATTTGCACGATCGCCATCCTCCAGTAATTCATCGAGATATTAAGCCTAGTAATATTCTTTTGAGCGATCGATCGGGGCATAGCGTCGGTCAGGTTTATCTAGTGGATTTCGGCTCGGTACAAACACTGGCAACAAGAGCCGGACAGACCATGACTGTCGTGGGAACTTATGGCTATATGCCACCTGAGCAATTTGGTGGCAGTGCGGTTCCGGCTTCAGATATTTATAGTTTGGGTTGCACTGCCCTGAGATTAATCACTGGTAGCCATCCCGGAGATTTACCCCAGAGAGATTTACAAATTCAATTTGCTCAATATACAGACCTCAGTTCTAGCCTGACCAAATGGCTCCAAAAAGCTACCCATCCCAGCTTATATCAACGATTTTCCCAAGCTCTCACAGCAAAGGAAAGATTAAATCAACCCATTAAGCTCTATCAGGAACTCCCTCCCCTATCCCCTGAAGTACCCATGACCATACAACTTCTGTTCTGGAATTTTCTCTGGCGCAGTACCGTCATGGGAACTTTAACTGGAACCATTTATGGTGGCATATTTGGCACAGCTCTTTATCCGGGAATTGGTACTGTGTTTGGTGGTGCGTCTGGTGGTATGGCTGGATTTCTTTTAGGATTAGTCAATGGAATCATGTCAGTAGTCTTCACCTATTTTCTGCCTAATAAGGAAAAATATTATCCCCATCGCTTGGGGGTAGTAGGATTTTTTGGATGTTTGACTTGCTTTGCTGTATTTTCTGGATTATCCAGTTCATCTGATAAAGGAGGATTACTCAACCTTCTCACTTCTATGGGTATCCCCGTATTAATTGCCGCTGTATCCATGGGGTTGATTAGCTACTACATTGCCCGCTGGCATCAGAAAAAAATTGGGTAAGCGGCTATTAATTTTCCGCCGGAGGCGGAAAATTAATAGCCGCTTCAAATGACCTCTAAAGATTGGGTAAAAATTATGGAAGGAAAACTATTAGGCGATCGCTACTTGCTCCAGCAACAACTTGGTCTTGGCAGAAAGACCTTCTTAGCTCTCGATAAACTAGCCACGGATATCACCCATAATTCTGTAGTTGTCAAACTTCTTAGCTTAGGCAATAACTTCTCTTGGCAACACCTAAAACTATTTACCAGAGAAGCCGAAACCCTAAAGAAATTAAACCATCCAGCTATTCCCCGATATTTAGACTATCTAGAAATAGATGAATCAGATTTCAAAGGTTTTGCTCTAGTCCAAACTTATATAGAAGCAGAAAATCTAGAACAGTGCCTGAAGACTGGCAGGACTTTCTCAGAAGCCGAAGTCAAACAAATTGCCCAAGCTTTATTAGATACTTTGATTTATTTGCAATCTCAAAATCCAGCGATTATTCATCGAGATATTAAGCCGAGTAATATTCTGTTGGCTAATCGATCGGCTCATCATGTCGGCGATGTGTATTTAGTCGATTTTGGTTCTGTGCAACACTTGGCTGCCCAAGAAGGTGGAACGATTACTGTAGTAGGAACCTATGGCTACATGCCCCCAGAACAATTTGGCGGCAGAACTAATCCAGCTACAGATTTGTATGGCTTAGGAGCGACCTTGATTTATTTAGCTACGGGTAGACATCCAACAGAATTACCCCAAGATAATCTGCGGATTCAATTTGCATCATTTGTTAATCTCAGTCCGGCTTTTAGGGATTGGTTAGAATGGTTGACAGAACCCAGTTTAGAACAACGTCTGACTACGGCTGCCCAAGCTTTGGAAGTGTTGAATAATCAAAAAGTTCGACCAGTGATCGCTCCCATCATTGAATCATCTGCCTTAGCAGAATCCAACGATAATTTTGCCCTGAAGCCCGAATATACAGATGTCGTTTGCAAAAAAAGTACTGAATATATTGAATTTATGATCCCCACTCCGGGTCTAGGTTTTGCTATTTTAGGTTTGGTATCCTTCATAATTCCTCTGGTTTTAAGTATTGGTAGTAATTCCCTCGGTTTATTTCAAGGCAGCAAACTTTTAGTAGTATTGGCGTTGCTATTTGGTGCAGCGGTTGTCTTTGCCCTGATCTTTAGCTATTTTGGCAAGATTAAGCTGCGAATCGATCGCCAGCAAATCAGCCTCAAAAAAGAACTCTGGGGCTTTAAGGCAAATATGTTACCGCCCAGTAGTATCCTAACTATTCAATCCATTAAAAAATTTGCCGCAGCTTATGGCAAAGATGCCCAAGGAAACACCGTTTGGCTAAATAGTGTATTAGAGATTGTGGCGGGTTCCCGTAGATATTCTCTTAACTCCGTTTATAAGTTAAATATGCGGGAAATTGATTGGATTGCTGCCGAAATTAGCGAGTGGTTAGATCTACCGATTAATTTTCCCTAGAGAAAAGTACGGAAATCTCTAACTCAATCCTGTATAATCATCTAGCCATGTCTTGAGGATCTTGCCGGGGTAATATCTGCATAACAAGACTCTGTGTCGCAAGACAGGGCATTGATTAAAAGAATAGCTAACATTTTTGCATGAGTATTTCTATTTCTTCTGTCGGTAAAACCCTTAGCTGTTTGTTAGTCGTGGCAAGCTGTGGTTGGGTAATTCCCGCCACAGCCCAAACTACTGGTAGCAATAGCCGGGATAATCTTAGTCGGGACATCTTGATTGCCCAAGCTCCCACTTCTAGCTTGCAACAACAAGCCGAAATTGCCTACACCCAAGGGGATGCGGCTAGAGCAGTTTTTCTCTATTCTCAACTCCTCCAACAACAACCCAACAACTATCAGTTCCAAATCCGCACCGCGATCGCTCTCCTCAATGCCGGCCCCGAATATATCACCCAGAGCTATGCGGCGTTCCAAAGAGCCAAAGAACTGAACCCCAATATTGATGAGCCTTGGATTTTTCTGGGAAAAATTGACGAAGCTTTTGAAAGACCTGCTGAAGCTTTAGCGAACTACCAAAGAGCTTTTCAACTTAACCCCGCCAACCAAGAAGCATTTTCTGGCACCCAACGCCTCCAATCCCAAGCTCCCCTACCCAGCTTTGCTGAGGATTTATTTACGATCGAGAAAAGACCCCTAGCGGAATATATCGCCGCAGTAGAGCCAAACTCTCGTCTCCTCCAAGGATTACGCGCCCAGCAGTCGATCGTCCAAAGTCAATCTGCCCGCAGCCTCTTGCCTAGTGTGGGGATTGGTTACAGTCGCTCTGGTTTTGACAGCACTTCCCTCAGTCCCCAAGCTCCCACCTTCTGTGCCGATCAAGAAACTTGTGTCGTGAAACTAGAAAGGGGTTTTAGCTACGGTAGTTCCGATAACTACAGCATAAGTTTAGGCTGGAGTTTAGGGGATATATTTTTCAATGAAAATAACCTCCGCTCTAGGGCTTACGAAGATGATATTGCCACTAATCTCCGCAACTTGCAGCTAGAAACCCAGCGCTTATTTGCCTTGCGGGGGAGTTTGATTGAGGAATTCCGTCAGTTGGCATGGCAGGCAGCTCTCAACCCCGCTGATCGCACTGTTCGGTACAACCGCCGCGATCGCTACCTGCAAATTCTCTACATTACCCAACAAATTCACAGCATCACTGGACTGTACTAAATATTTTGGGCTCAATGGTAGCTTAAAGTTTGTAGTGCAAAACCCAAGGTTGGTTCTGTTGATTTTCAAGAATAGCTAACATTTTTTGCATGAGTATTCCTATCTCCTTTGTTTCTCAAACCCTTGGCAAAACTATTGGTAAAGCCTTTGGTAAAACCCTTGGTTCTCTATTAGTTGTTACAAGCTGTGGCTGGCTCACCCCAGGTGCCGCCCAGGCAATGAATGAAACTCCTTTAGTTACCCAAATAGTCACCCCAGCTCCTGTCTCCAATCCTCCGGTTAATAGCTTGGAGCAAAGGGCAAATGCTGCCTATGTAGCAGGAGAGGCTGATCTAGCCGTCAATCTCTATTCTCAGCTACTCCAGCAGCAGCCCAATAGCTACTTATTTCAGGTACGACTAGCAGTAGCTATGCTCAATGCGGGACCAGAGTACATGAGCCGCAGCTATGAGGCATTCCAGAAGGCAAGGGATCTCCGCCCCGATGTGGATGAACCCCTGATTTACTTGGGACAGTTAGAAGAATCTCTAGAACAACCAGCCAAGGCTTTGGCTAACTATCAGAAAGCCTATGAGCTGAACCCGGCTAACCAAGATGCCTTTATTGGCATTCAACGCCTCCAAGCTCAGGCAGCTTTACCCGCGATGCCAGAAGGTTTGGAGGTAATTGAGCAAAGGAAGTTGGCTGACTACTTAGCGGCGATCGAGCCAAATTCTCGCCTCTTGCAGGGGCTACGGGAACAGCAATCAATTATTCGCAGTTTTGCTTGGCGCAGTGCTTTGCCGAATCTCAACCTGAGTTATGCGTGGACTAGTTTTACTAGTAATTCTCCTTCCAATGTGGCAGACCCCTGCATTGGAGGTCGTCGGCAATCTAATCAGCAGATCTGCGGTGATGGGACAGGAAATTCTAACGGTTTTACCATTGGGGTGAACTGGAATTTGACGGAATTATTTGTTAATAGTAATCAATTGCGTCTCCGGGGATATGAAGACAAGATTCAGGAAAATCTCCAAGAACTAGAAACAGAAACTCAACGCCTATTTGCAGTCAGGAGAAGCTTACTAGAAGAGTTTCGCCAGTTTGCATGGCAAGCAGCTCTCGAACCTAGCGATCGGAATATTCGTTACAACCGTCGCAATCGCTATCTACAAATTCTCTACGTTAGCCAACAAATCTATAGTATCACTGGACTATATTGACTATATATAGGAAGTGCCATTCTAAATTCAAATAGGATCGCCATAGTTAAGACAGGAACATTTGGGAGGGCTTCGGCTACACTCAGCCCTCCCAATTTATTTCTCGCCATGAATATGAATAACTAGCTCTCGATCATGACGATGCGATCGATGTTCCCAAAGATAAATTCCCTGCCAAGTTCCTAATACTAATCTACCTTGAGCAACGGGAATTTGTTCTGAAGTATGGGTTAAAACAGTGCGAATATGGGCTGGCATATCATCGTTTCCTTCGGCACTATGAATATAACTTCTGCCATCTTCGGGAACTAGCTTACTAAAGAAATTAGCCAAATCCTGTAACACATCAGGATCGGCATTTTCTTGAATGATCAAACTAGCCGAAGTATGCCGCAGAAAAAGATGACAAATCCCCATGCGGATACCTGAATCCTCCACTGCTTCCTGCACCTTATGGGTAATCCGCGTAAACCCTTTAGCCGTAGTCGTCACTTTTAATAATTTCTGATAATGGGTCATAATCATTTACTCACTAAATCATTTTATGGTTTTGGTCTAGCAATCCTAAATCATTTGTAGATTTTTGAGGTTTGAGAGAGACGCACCCGAAGGGTGCGTCTCTCTCAAACCATTTAGGAATGGTATATCAGAGTTTGGTATTGAATTGCTCTAGATAGGCTTTGAGCTTTTTACCCAAGATAGCAACGTAGGGTTCCTCTAACATTGTGCCGTGATGACCGGGAATATCATTAATTATTTCCAGATCCTGAGCAAAGATCGCCCAGCCTAGGCTGGGGCTATGGTAGGTGTTGGTAGGGCGCTCGATCGTCTCAAATATGACTACTTTCCCTTGGTAGGACTGGGGTTGATATCGCAGTAGGGATTGGTAGTTGGTGGATTCTAGTTTGACGAGGTGAGGGGCGATCGCATCGGGGTTGGCTTGCCCTTGGAGATGACACCGCAAGGCTTTGAGTTTGGCTTTAGTAGCCTTGATCTTCAAATCCCAACGATGGTGGAAATAGCCCCATTGCTCTGGCAGACTGAGCTTCTGGAGATTCGCATTGTGGAGGCGGAATTTCTCTAGCAATGGTGGTTTTCCTTGGCGCAAAATTATCGGGTTAATGGCATCAAAGAAAATAACTGCCGCTACTTCCTGTCCAGACTGCTTGAGTTGTTGAGCAATTTCATAGGCGACTGCCCCTCCAAAGGAATAACCAGCCAAAAGATAAGGTCCTTGGGGTTGGATAGTTTTGATCTCTTGCAGATAATTACTAGCCATGGTGGGGATATTGTCGATCGTCTCTTCTTTGCCATCTAAGCCCCTAGATTGCAACCCATAGACTGGCTGATCTGTCCCTAGATAGGGAGCAAGAGTCCGGTAACATAGCACATTTCCTCCCCCCGGATGAATACAAAACAGAGGAATCTTATTACCTTGGGGTTGAATAGGAATTAAGCTCAACCAAGAAGGCGACCATTCTTGATTACGGATAATCTTGGCAAGTTCTTCAATGGTGGGAGCTTCATAGAGGATTGCCAAGGGTAAAGCCTTGCCAAAGGCTTCTTCAATTCTCAGAAATAGGCGGGCAGCCTTGAGGGAAGTTCCCCCCAAATCTTCAAAGAAGCGATCGCGGATACCAATCTTTTGCTTATCCAAAACCTGTGACCAGATTTCTACTAGTTGCTCTTCCACTCGATCGCGGGGCACAATAAGAGCTTTTTCCTGTCCCTGACTAATCTGTTGAGGATCTGGCAAAGATTTGCGATCGACCTTCCCCACCGCATTCAGGGGAAATTCTGGCAAGACAATAAAACTAGCTGGCATCATGTAATCGGGCAGCTTGTGTTTGAGAAATTGGCGGAAATCTTCAAATAGTAGATAGTCACTACCGATCCGGGTATTGTTCTTGCTAACCGATAAATATTCACTGTCCTCGGACAAAGTAATATAGGCAACTAAATACTTATCTCCCAAAGTATCTTCTTTTGCCAGCACAACTGTTTGTTGTACTTGGGGATGTTGCGCCAAGATAGATTCCACTTCCCCCAGTTCAATCCGGAAGCCCCGAATCTTTACTTGATTGTCTAAACGTCCCAAAAATTCAATATTGCCATCGGGCAGATACCGCACGGCATCCCCAGTTTTGTAGAGCTTGGATTCTATAGTGGGATTCTGACTAGTTAGATTCTGGGGACTTGCCAACTGTTTGCTGTTAACTGTTAACTGATCACTGTCAACTGATAAAGGATTGGGAATAAATCTTTCGGCAGTCAAATCTGGTCGATCGAGATAACCCCGCGCCAAACCATCACCACCAATATACAACTCACCCTGCACCCCGATAGGAACTGGTTGGAGTTGGCGATCGAGAATATAAACTTGGGTATTGGAGATCGGGCGACCAATAGGGATCGATTTTTCTGGAGTCGCCTCTTTAATCGGGTGACAGCAGGTAAAGGTGGTATTCTCCGTGGGTCCATAGCCATTAATTAATTGGCAGTGGGGATGGGCTTGCAAGAATTTCTGGACTTGAGGCACAGACAAAATATCTCCCCCCGCCAGTAACTGCTGGAGGGGCTGGAGATCCCCCAACCTTTCATCCACCATCAGATGAAATAATCCCGCCGTTAGCCAGAGGATATTGACTTGATATTTTTGAATAATCTGCCCCAATTCCGTCAGGGATAGTTTATGGGAGGGAGGGATGACTAATTTTGCCCCATTCAGCAAACTGCCCCAAATTTCTAGGGTCGAGGCATCAAAGGCGATCGGCGCAAGTTGCAGAAAGACCCCTTGGCTATCTAACCGAGCATAATTATTTTCTTTGACTAACCTAACCACCCCTCGATGGGTGACGCAAACTCCCTTGGGTTGTCCGGTGGAGCCACTGGTGTACATGATGTAAGCCAGATTATCGGCAGTAATTGAGTCTTGGGAAAGGTCTGTCACTGAGTTTTGCCGAAGTGTGCTCACTGAGCGAAGCCGAAGTGTTGCATCTTGTCCCTCTACTGGATCAGAATTAGCCAAATTTTCATAACTGAATTGACTGATTAATTCGCGACAGTTATCAAGACAGATCACTTTTGCCTGATGGGGTGGGAGTTTGGTCGCTAATTGGGAATCTATTAAGAGAATTTGCACCTGAGCATTGGCAAACATGAAAGCCAAACGCTCTGGGGGATAGGCGGGATCAAGTGGCACGTATACGCCGCCTGCTTTCAAGATGGCAAGGGTGGCGACAATCATGGCGATCGATCGCTCTAGACAAAGCCCCACTGTAATTTCTGGCTGCACCCCCAAGGTTTTTAGGTAATGGGCAAGTTGATTTGCCTGATGGTTGAGTTCTTGGTAGGTAAGTTGTTGGCGATCGAAAACTATGGCAACTGCATCAGGAGTTTGCTCTACTTGCGCCTCGAACAATTCATGAATAGTAGCATTTCTGGGATAGTTAGTTTCGGTTTGATTCCAGTTTTGTAACAGTCTTTGCTCTGGTTCGGGTATCAAAGGTAAATGAGTGATTTTCCCTTGGGGGTTGGCTATAATCCCCTCTAGCAAAGTCTGGAAATGTCCCGCCATCCGGGTAATCGTACTGTTATCAAACAGATCCGTATTGTATTCCCAATTTCCCACTAAACCAGCCTTAGTTTCCTCTACAGAGAGAATCAAATCAAACTTGGCAGTGCTAGTTTCCACAGGTAGTTGTTCGATCGTTAAGCCCTCTAACTGCCATGTATTTTTCCCTGTATTTTGCAACACAAACATCACTTGAAACAGAGGGGCATAGCTGAGAGAACGCTGGGGCTGCAATACCTCTACTAATTTTTCTAAGGGGACATCTTGATGGGCGTATGCTTCTAAAGTTGTCTCTTTCACTCGATCGAGTAGCTCTACAAAACTAGGCTGATCATCAAGATTAGTTCTCAGAACTAGAGTGTTCACAAAAAAGCCAATTAATTCTTCAATTTCTGACTTCTGCCGATTGGCAACAGGGGAACCAATGCAAACATCTGGAATTTGAGTATAGCGATATAACAGAGTTTGAAATGCTGCCAATAGGGTCATAAATACCGTAGCATTTTGCTTCCTGCTGAATAGAGCGATCGCTCCACTCAGTTCCTCTGACAAGGGAAAAGATTGGGTCGCTCCTTGATAGGTTTGGCGGGCGGGGCGGGGGCGATCATAGGGCAGTTCTAATAAGCTAGGAGCATTGGCTAATTGTTTTTGCCAATATGCCAGTTGAGATTCTAAAACCCCAGACTGCAACCACTGGCGTTGCCACACCGCAAAATCTGGAAATTGAATTTTTAATTCTGGCAGGAAAGTTGTTGTTTTAATAGCTGAAGATTCAGTAACAAGGGAGGATTTATAATGTCCATAGAGGGCAGTTAACTCTTTAACAAATACACCGATCGACCAACCATCAGAGATGATGTGGTGCATCGTGACCACAAGAATTTGTTCACTGCTTGCCAATTGCAATAGCAGCACCCGAATCAAAGGCTCTTGCACTAGATTAAAAGGCTTGGCTACTTCAGCATTAATTAATTCCTTAGTCTTGGTTTTCTGTTCTAGAGCAGAGAAGTTTTGTAAATCCACCACGGGTAAATCAACTTGTCTAGTGGGAGCAATTACTTGCAAAACTTCTCCCTGCAAGGAGTTATTTAAGGAGTTATTTGATGCTTCATGATTATTCGTTAGTTGCTTCTCAGCTTGGCGCAAAATAAAACTAGTTCGCAAAGCAGCATGACGATCGACAATTGATTGGATACTCTGTTTTAGTGCTAGATAATTCAGGTCTCCTTGCAGATGTAGAGCGGTGGGAATATTATAAAAAGCACTATTGGGGTTTAATTGGTCAAGAAACCAGAGACTCTCTTGGGCAAAGGAAGCGGGGATATTTTCTGGATTGGCTATGGGCAGAATTGGTGGGAGCTGAGAATTTGATTTTTGTTGGTTAGCAGTGGAGTTAGCCGCTACTCCAACTTGGCTTAAAAAAGTGAGGATTTCTGCCTTGCGATCGCTCAACTCAGCCCGTAATTCTGGAGTCATCACTCCCTTGGGGGCATTCAAGATCAGCCGTTCTTCCTGCAATTTTACTTCTATGCCTAAACTCCTTAGGTGAGTCAGCAATTCCGAGATTTTCATAGCTCAAATTCCTCATATTCTGTATCTAGATTCTGGTTAGTTTTTGCCCCTTGTAGATAAAGTAGAGCCTCTAGTTGAGAAGCGAGGGCTTCTATGGTGGGGAATTGAAATAAATTCCGTAAAGACAGAGCTACGCCAAAGTTTTCCTGTAAACGAGTCATGACCCGGATGGCAGACAAAGAATGTCCACCTAAGTCAAAGAAATTATCATTTACTCCAACTTTTTCTGCTCCGACTTTTTCTAATTGCAAAACCTCAGCCCAGATCTGGGCGATCGCTATTTCCATCTCTGTCTGGGGTGCTAGGTAATTAGATTCTTGCGGCTGAAAATCCGGTATGGGCAGCGCCTTGCGATCGATTTTGCCATTGGGATTCAAAGGCAGGGCAGCCAAGGTGACAAAAGCAGCCGGAATCATATAATCGGGCAATTTCTCCCGGAGGTAGCTGCGGAGTTCAGAGTTAGAAACCAATTCGGAGGTTTGCTTGTTGATCGAATTATCGATCGAATCGCTAGAATTGCCGAGAGGATTACTAATCGAATTGCCGAGAGAATTACTAACAGGGTGAATAACTAAATACGCCACCAATCGCTGATCTCCCGGTACATCTTCTCTAACAATTACCACCGCCTCCTGCACCCTAGAATGACTAGCGAGTACCGCTTCAATTTCCCCCAATTCAATCCGAAAGCCTCGGAGTTTGACTTGGTTATCAATCCGCCCCAGATATTCGATATTGCCATCTGGTAAATAACGCACTAAATCCCCGGTTTTGTAGAGTCTTCCCCCTTGGAGATCATCAGCGCTGTCACTGAGCGCAGCTGAAGTGGAGATAAATTTTTCGGCTGTCAATTCTGGGCGATTCAAGTATCCCCTCGCTAAAACTTCCCCACCAATGTGTAGTTCTCCCGCTATCCCCACTGGGACGGGCTGCAAATGCTGATCCAGAATATAAACCCGACAATTCTGGATCGGGCGACCGATGGGAACTTCCCGGTCTGCATAGGCGGGATTGGGAACTGAGATATCATGTAAGGTTACAGCGATCGTGGCTTCCGTTGGCCCATAGCCATTGATCACTACAGGATAGCTGCCGACGGTTTCCTGCCATAGTTTTACCTGCGCCGGAATTGCCCTCTCACCACCAATAATCACTAGCCGGACAGTAGGGGGTAAGGTGAGTTTTTCTCTAGCAAGGGCAGAAATTAGTTGATGCCAGTAGGCGGTGGGTAAGCCGAGGACGGTGATTTGCCAAGCTTGACAGGTTTGCAAGAAAGTGGCGATCGAACTCAACATCTCATCTGTGCGTAATACGAGGGTCGCCCCACAACTTAGGGTAGAAAAAATTTCATCTACCGCCGCATCAAAGCTATAGGCGGCAAATTGCAGAACTTTATCCTGAGAACATAGTTGATATCCCTCAAGGGCTGCTTGAATATAATTCACCACCGATCGATGCTGGATCATCACTCCCTTGGGCTTGCCCGTGGAGCCGGAAGTATAGATCACATAGGCTAAATTATTTGATTCTAGACTAGTCACTGGATTAGCGGGGCTATATTTTGCCAACGCCTCAGCCTCGGTATCCAAGCAGATAACTTGGGCTTGGTGGGCAGGAAGTTTGGCAACGAGATTTTGTTGAGTCAGGAGGATAGAAATCTGGGCATCCGTCATCATGTACTCTAATCTTTCCACGGGATAAACCGGATCTAACGGCACGTAAGCTCCTCCAGCCTTGAGGATACCTAATAAGCCAATGACCATATCTAGTGAGCGATCGACACAGATGCCCACCAATACTTCTGGCTGCACTCCTAGGGATTGCAGGTAATGAGCTAGTTGGTTTGCCCTATTATTTAATTCCCCGTAGGTTAGAGACTGATCTTGATAAACTACCGCCACAGCATCGGGCGATCGCTCCACCTGAGCGGCAAAGAGTTGATGAATACATTGATCTTGGGGATAAGCCCTCTGGGTGTTGTTCCAATCGATGAGCAGGGTTTGCTGCTCTGCCGGGGTCAGTAGCGGCAAGGTGGCGATCGATTGAGTTGGGTCGGCGACAATTCCCTCTAGCAAGGTCTGCAAATGCCCCAACATCCGAGTAATGGTAGCTTCCTGAAACAAATCCGTACTGTACTCGATCGAGCTAACTATGCCTGCTGGAGTTTCTTCTAGCAATAAACTCAGATCAAACTTAGCTCGACCGTTATGCACAAAGAAATCCCTAGCTAGGTCAAAAGCTACATCAACACCTGCCTCAATAGCTGGCATCGGCGGCTCAAAAATAAACCCGACTTGGAACAGATTCTGGTGACTAGAATTACGCTCTAGTTGCAATACTTTGATTAATTTTTCTAAGGATAAGTCTTGATGGTCTAGAGCTTGCAAACTATTTGCTTGGATTTGTTGCAGTAAATCAGAGAAGGAAGGGTTCCCCTCAATCTGGAGGCGCAGCGGCAGGGTATTGATAAACACGCCGATCAGGTTTTCTGTCTCTAGATGATTGCGACCAGCTACAGGACAACCAATCACCAAATCCCTAACTCCTGTATAACGATGTAACAGAGTTCCAAAGGCAGTAAGAAGCGTTACAAATAAGGTGACATTTGCCTGTCGGCTCAACGTAGCTAGAGATTTTCCTAGGTCGATCGATAATAAGATCTTTTCTTCTGCTCCAGAGGAAGTTTGATTCTGGGGACGGGGATAATCGATCGGCAATTCCAACAAAGGCGGAGCGCCCTCCAAATATTCTGCCCAAAAAGCGATTTCCCCTTGCCCCCGGTCACTGAGCGAAGCCGAAGTGACCATATTCGATCGATCCTGCCCCCGCTCACTGAGCGAAGCCGAAGTGACCCGTTGTTGCCACAGGGCAAAATCAGTATACTGGATGGGCAGTTCTGAGAGCGGCGAAGGTCTTTCTTGAGCAAAAGCATTATAAAGCGCATTAAGTTCTTGGAGAAAAATTCCCCTTGACCAGCCATCAAAAACTATGTGGTGGATCACCAGAAGCAGAATCTGATTTCCCTCATCTAGCTGGACGATCACCCCCCGAATTAAACCTCCCTGAGCTAAATCAAAAGGAATTTGCATGTATTCCCTTACTAAATCTTGGCTCCGACCTCGTTGATCAGTCCCTGCCTCTAGGGGTGATACTGGCAACTCCAGAATTGGCAAATCTAAAGTTAAATCTGGGAGTATTTGCTGCTGGGGTTCCCCCTCTACGACCAGAAATTGGCTGCGCAAGATAGAATGACGGCGGATAATTTCTTGCAAGCTTTGGTGCAAAATTCCTAAATCCACCTGCTGGGGCAGTTTAATCGCAAGAGGTTGATTGTATACCCCAAGCTCTGGGGTGATTTGTTCCAGCAGCCACATCTGGACTTGGGCGGAAGAGAGGGGATACTCCCCTTGGGTTTGGGGTTCGATCGCCGAGGTGAGGATAGGAGTTTCCTGTGCTAATTCCTTTGCCATGTCTCCGAGGGTTTGGTGTTGCCAAAAGGAGACGATCGATAGATCCCGGTGCAGTTGCGATCGCACCCGGTTGATCACCTGCGCCGCCAGCAAGGAATCTCCCCCCAAAGCAAAGAAATTATCCCCCATCCCCACAGATTCGACCCTTAAGACATCCCGGCAAATCTCTGCCAAGGTTGCTTCTAAGTTTGATTCTAAGCTTGGTTGAGGTGGAGCAAAGGCAGTGGATTGATCCATTGTTGAGGCAGTTGAGGCGATCGTCTTGGTTACTGCTGGGGCAGTTAGACCTAATTTTTCGGCTAAACCAATCCGCTGGAGCTTCCCTGTGGCTCCCTTGGGAATTTCCTCTAGAAAAATCACCCGGCGGGGAATTTTGAAATCCGCAAGATGTATCGCCGCAAATTCTTGAATTTCCCGTTCTGTAACGGATTGATCGGGGTGGAGAACCACCGCCACCGCCACTTCTTCCCCTAGTTGGGGATGGGGCATAGCAAAGGTGACGGCTTGGGCGATCGCTGGATGGCTGAAAATAATTTCATCCACTTCTCTAGGGGAAATTTTCTCGCCACCCCGGTTAATAATTTCCTTGATCCGGTCTTTGATGAATAGGTAATTATCTTGGTCTAAATATCCCTGATCTCCAGTGCGAAACCAGCCATTGCTATAGGCTGTGGCATTAGCCGTAGGATTGTTTTCATAGCCAGCGGTGACATTCTCTCCCCGGATCACGATCTCCCCGATCGCTCCTAGAGGTAATAAATTCCCCACTTCATCCATAATGCTCACCTCTGGACCTGCGGCTAGACCAACGGAACCGGGTTTGCGCTGCCCCGGAGGTAAGGGATTGCTAGCCATCTGGTGGGCAGCTTCCGTCATCCCGTAAGCCTCAATCACTGGAGCTTTAAACACTGCCTCGATTTCTGCCATCACTGCCGGAGCAAGGGCAGCGGAGGAGGAGCGCAGGAATCGGAGGGGAGTACGATCGATCAGTTCCTGATGAGCCGCCGATCGAGCCATAATTCCTTGGTGCATTGTCGGCACACAACTATACCAAGTGGGCTGAAATTCCTTGAGCCAATCAAAGAATTTAGGGGCATAGAAACCGGGGCTGCAAACCACACTGCCCCCAGCTTTCAGGGAGGAAAGCAGACAGGCAATTAACCCATGAATATGAAATAGGGGCATGACGTTGAGACAGCGATCGCCCGGAGTTAATTGCAAGGTGGCGGAAATATTGGCAGCGGAGGTACAGAGGTTATGGTGGGAGAGGGGAACAATTTTTGGGCGGCTGGTGGTGCCGGAGGTATGAAGGACGAGGGCAATATCTTCAGGAGCGGCGAAACCTTGATGTGCTGGATGTAGGGATTGATTTAAAGGTTGATTGGGGGATTGAGGGGAGGATTGATCGAGGGATTGATTGCCTGCCTGCCTAGGGCTGAGGGTGAAAATTCCTGCTGGGGCATCGGTGATGGGGGTTAGTTCCACAATGGGAATATTGAGATTCTGGGCGACGGCGATCGCTGGGGAATCTATCCCAGTTTGGACTATTAATACTTTGGCTTGGAGATCTCGCAGGTAAAAATCAAATTCGGGAGCTTTGTATCCCGGATTCAGGGGCGCACAGGTGGCACAGGAGGCACTAGCGAGGAACGCGACTGCCATCTCTGGGCTATTGGGGAGGGCGATCGCCACTCGATCGTTTCTACCAATCCCGAAGCTATTAAACTGAATAACTAAATCATTAATTTGTTGCCATAACTGCCCATAGCTCAGAGGTGATCTTTCAGGGGCAGCGATCGCTAGGTGATCAGGAGCATTTTCAGCCCAAAACTTCAATATTTGGTGCAAACCTGCTGGTGGAAGAGAACTCATTTGATTTATCCTTTTTGAGATGACTTCAAGATCACTATATTTCTTTCTGCAATGGAAACAAATAACTGCACAATTCAAAATGAAAGTTCAAAGAAAAATTAGATGCCCCAAGAAATACTAGATTGGCAAGATCGGTTGCCCCAGTTGAACAATATTTGTTTATCTTTGGAACCTGATCGGTTTCATATTTGGCAAGCGAACTTAAGTGTAGGTGAATTAATATTGCAAAAGTTGCAAGTAACCCTATCTGAGGATGAGAAACGTCGTGCTGATCGCTTTTATTTTTCCACAGATAAAAATCACTACATTGCCGCAAGGGGAATTTTAAGGTCTATTTTGTCAAGGTATTTAGATACCAATCCAGAATTAATTAAGTTTGCCTATACACCCCAAGGAAAGCCATACATAGAAAATAATAACAGAAAAAATAGTGTTAATTATGAAAATAAATGTATCCAATTCAACTTATCTCATTCACAAAACTTAGCTTTGTATTCCATAGCGATCGATCGTCCTATTGGCATTGATCTAGAATACTGTCGATCGATCCCAGATGCTTTGGCTCTAGCGAAACGTTGGTTCTTACCTGCGGAATACCAAGAGCTTTTAGCTCAAACCAATCCAGAAATAAATTTCTTTCGGGTCTGGACTGCCAAGGAGGCGTATCTAAAAGCTACTGGTATTGGCTTGCGAGATTTATCAACTGTAGAAATTACCATTACTCCCGATAATTCACTGCAATTCAAAACCATTAATGATAGTAAAGAACTGGCACAGCAATGGTCTTTATTAGAGCTTCATCCTACTCCCGGTTATATAGGAGCCTTGGCAATACCTGAAGTCATATAAATACTAGAGCTTACACAACTTCTGCTGTTAATACCATTCTGCTAAATACTTGATACAAATAAGATTCTGAATAACTTGCTGTGTAGGGGTTTAAATCAAGAAAATGGGTTCACCATTTTCTTGATTTGATATAACCACCATCGGTAGGGTCGCATGGATTTCCTTCGTGTCAACTAATACCCTTGATATTAGAGGTCATTTATAAGGTGGCTAGAAGCTAAGATTTTTTGCCCCCTCCGGGGGCAAAAAATCTTACTTTACGAATAGCCTCTTAAGTTGACACTGATAAAGACTTTGTAACCCTACTATAGCCATGAATTTCATCGAGAATTTCCCGAAGTTTCTTGCCAACAAATGCTACTTGAGGAGTTTCCAGCATTGTGCCATGATGCCCCGGAACTCCATCAACAATATCAATTTTCCCAGTCACTACTTCTTCCCAACCTAAACTAGGATTAGGGCGAATTTTTGCTGATTTTTCAATGGTTTGAAATTGAATAATTCTCCCATGGTAAGGCTGGGGATCATAGTAACTTAAGGCTTGGTTATGGGTAGCTTCTAATCGCAGTAAATAATCTGGAATAGCACTAGGAATAGGTCGTTTCAAAAATGTATGAAGTTGAGAGGAAAATCGTTTCTTGAGAGTTGTTAATTTTACCCCGATTCGGTATTCGAGATAATGAGATTTTTGCATAGGAGTCAACTGAGCTAAGTTAGAAAGATGAATCTTCATTTTTTCTTTTGCAGAAAGAGAGCTTTGTCTAAACATTTGCGGATTGATGGAGTTGAGAAAGATCAGCGCATCTACCTGTTGTTGAGACTGCTGTAGTTGCTGGGCAATTTCGTAGGCAACCACGCCCCCAAAGGAATAACCAGCAAGGATATAGGAGCCTTTGGGCTGGATAGTTTGAATTTCTTGGAGGTATTTATTTGCCATGACCTTGATATCATCGATCGCCGCTTCTTTACCATCTAATCCTTGAGCTTGAAGACCATAGACTGGCTGGTCTGGACTAAGGTAGGGGATAAGGTTTTGATAGCAGAGAACATTGCCACCGACGGGATGGATAAGAAAGAGAGGTTTTTGGGAACCTTGGGGTTGAATCGGGACTAGCGATCGCCAACTTACTTGCAAACCTTGGGATTGCAGGAGCTTTGATAGTTGATGAATAGTAGGAAATTGAATTAAGGTAGTTAAGGGAAGGTTTCGCTGAAACTCTTGTTCAATCAGAGAGAATAAACTCAGTGCAACCAAAGAATCACCTCCTAAATCCCAGAAGTTATCATGAATACCAATAGGGAATTTGAAAACTTCTGTCCAGATTTTGACTAATAAAGTTTCTGTGGGGTTTTCAGGAGTGGTTATAGTTGTGATAGTGGATGCAAATTCTGGAGTAGGGAGAAGAGAATAAGCAGTTTTCCCATTGATCGTAATAGGTAGTTCTGGCAACACAATAAAAGTACGAGGAATCATGTAATCTGGCAGGCGATGCTGCAAGAATTCTCGCAGATCTTCTAGGTCAATTGTTTGATTAACTTGAGGAACTACATAACCAACTAGATATTTACCTAAATCATCTTTTTCTTTTGCTAAGACCACTGCATCTTGAATCGTTGAATATTGCTGCACTATGCCTTCAATTTCTCCTAGTTCAATGCGATAGCCCCGGATTTTTACCTGTCGATCAATCCGGTCTAGATAAACCAAGTTCCCATCAGGGAGTCTAGTGGTGCGATCGCCGGTTTTATAGCACCGTAACTGTTTACCTTCTAACTCTATATTCACAAAACTCTTAGCGGTTAAATCCTGTCTATTTAAGTATCCCCGTGCCAAAGAAACACTTTGTAAATATAGCTCTCCCGCCGCACCAGAGATAACAGGCTGGAATTTGTCATCAAGAATGTAGGTATTGACATGAGATGAAGGCATCCCAATCGGAATTTCTGCCTCCTGACTAACAAGTTTATTATGCTCGGAAACCCAATAAGCTGCCACTTCTACTGTTGCTTCTGTCGGTCCATAGGCATTGACTAAATGGGGATATTTACCCACATGATTCAACCAAGCAGCAACCCTTTGTTTTTGGACTTTCTCGCCTCCAATTATAATGATTCTCAATGTTGGTGGCAATTGCCAATTATGAGCTACTAATTGATCTACAAAATGATGCCAAAAAGCAGTTGGCAAGCAAACAAATGTGAGTTGCCATTCTTGACATTTTTCCAGAAAAATAGAGATAGATTCTGACATTTCCTGAGTTCTTAAATAGATAGTGCTACCACTAGCTAAACTAGGAAATATTTCGGCAACCGACACATCAAAATTCAAAGCTGCAAACTGAAGAGTACGATCGCAGTTTTTTAATCCATATTTTTGGCTATGGGTTAACACAAAATTGTACAGGGCTTGATGTTCAATCATCACGCCTTTCGGGTTTCCCGTGGAGCCAGATGTATAGATGATATAGGCTAAATCATGGGGAGATGGCTTAGGTAAGATTGAATTAATTAGTAAATCATCTGGAGAATCTTGAGAACTTTGCCCAGGGATTTTATCTAAACAAAGTGTTATTCCATGAAAATTTGGTATTTTTTCTCCTAGCCAAGATTGGCTTAAGAGGATGGAAGCTTGAATATCTTGGAGAATATAGCTAATTCTCTCTTGGGGATATTTCGGATCGATCGGTACATATGCCCCTCCTGCTTTGAGAATTGCCAAAATACCAATGATCATTTCTGGCGATCGCTCTACGCAAATCCCCACTAAAACATCAGCCTTAACTCCCATTTCTCGTAATCTGAAGGCTAATAAATCAGATTGATTTTGTAATTCTTGGTAAGTAAGACTAGTTCCCTGAGCTACTACAGCTAGTTGTTCAGGATTTTGCTCAACTTGTTTGCCAAACAAATCAAGAAAAGTTGGTTGATTTTCTCCCGGAGCAATCGCAAGGAGATCACTAATTCTTCGGTGGGGATTTAGGGATACCTCCGTGAGTAATTTAGTTAAATAAGTCAAGAATAGATGAATAGTATTGCTATCATAAACTTGAGGATCGTAACCAAGGTTGAGAGATAATTTTTCTCCACCGTAGGCTGCTAAGGACGAAGGTAAATTTATTTTTTCTTTAATTTCTAATTGACAATTAGGTAAGTCTAGAGCATGGGTGAGGTCATGGTGTTCAAACATTACCAAGGTATCAAATAGAGAATGATTATTAGGCAGATCACTCCATTGATGAATTTGGGTTAAAGAGGTGGTTTCATAATCTCTGACGGCAATCCACTGTGATCGCAAGTCTTGCAATAGTTCCAGAATAGTTAGGTCTGGATTTATTTTAACTCTAACCGGAACTGTATTAATCAGTAATCCTGCCATGTTTTCAATGCCAGCGATCGGCAGTTTGCGACAAGCTCTAATTGCCCCAAAAACCACATCATCTCTGCCACTACACTTTCCTAGAGCTAAGGCATAAACTCCTTGAACTAGAGTATTAAAAGTAAAATCATGTGCCGTTGCTAAAGATTGTAACTGGCTAGTAATAGGATCTGACAAACTAGTAGTGCAGATGTTATTTTTAGTCACTAATTGTTCACTTACCGACAAGGAATCTGTTAGCTCCTGCTGGATTCTTCTGGCGGATAAATCAACTTTCTTCGTAAATCCTGCTAATAATTTCTGCCAGAAAGATTGTCCACGATCGCTAGGTTGATTAGTCAAGAAATCTATAAATTCCTTATAAGGAGTTGCTGGAGCAATTTGATAGCTTTCTTGCTGCTGCAAAGCTTGGTAGTAATTGAAAACTTCCTTGAGGATAATAATGATTGATCTGCCATCCAAAATACTATGATGGAAAGTCCAGATTAATTTATAGTGATTAGTGCTTAATTTACCTAAAGTAAGGCGGAGTAGAGGAGCTTGATCTAGCAAAAATCCCTGCGATCGATCTGCTTTGAGATACTCTTCAATCTTCTTAGTTTGATCAGATATGGATAGCTCACTCCAGTCAATTTCTTGCCAAGGAATCTCTACTTCTGAGTCAATAAGCTGAAGAATATGGTTACTATTCTGCCAATCAAAGAAAGTTCGCAGAACCTCATGGTGTTTAACGACTTCCTGCCAGCTTTTTTTGAGATATTCAGGATTTATATTTTCTTTCCAGTCACAAATTACTTGTTCTAGGTAAGTACCAGTATTTTGAGATATTAAACTAGGTAGCAACATCGCCTGTTGCAAGGAAGAAATAGGGTAGGAATTTTGAGTAATCATCACTATTAAAATTGGTTTGTGTTACTAAAATAGTGCAACCTGATCAACACACCTAGGATTGCTATTTTGACTTAAAGTGCAGTCATGATCTTGATCAATTCTGTAGATAAATCTGGTTTCAATTTGTGTCGCTTTCTAAAGAGAACACCAGCAAGAATATAAATATTTGGAGAATAAAAAGCTTTGTGCTGTTCCTGTAGCTCAGCTATTCTTTGCCTTACTTTGGGTTCAGAGCTATAATATCCAAAACTCATGGGTGAAGTAACAAAGTCATCAACTTGATAGCCTTGATCGATCGCATGTTCAATGGTGCCTACTGGATCAGAATAGGCAGAAATCATTAGCATTGCACTTTGACAATTCATAGTCAGAAGTCGCTTAGTTATAGATGATCCATCTTTTCCTCCATGTAAGGCAGGCAGATAGATATTGTTATCCATAGCTGGAATATAGGGGGGATTCGCAATTAGACAATCAGCAGGAGAACTATTGAAGAAGCAAGAATTATGGACAATATATTTATGGCTCAGGTCATAGCTGGCAATTCTTAACTGAGCTACTTCATAGGCTTTATAATTTAACTCATAACCATTAATTAAACCCTTGAATTGGCTCTTGAGCAAACTATGAATAACTGGACTGCCATCTCCTGTGCCAAACTCGATAATGGAAGTGGAATTTTCAAAGGGATTCAGCACCATTCTTTCTAAGCATTGAGCATAAAAAAGCGATTCTTCAGGACAGAAAAAAATCTCTTTGGGGATGTGATCTACGGGGTAAGTTGCAACTAGTTTCTTGGCACTTAATAAAGACTTATTCATCTAAACCTCATCTACTTCTGTTTATTAACTCTTCATTACAGACACGTAATGTGGTTTTGATTGAAAGCAATAGTCGGAGCATCATCACTAAGGAATTTTAGAGGATGTTTTGAAAGTTCTTAGACGTTAATACTGTAACTAAAATGGCAAAGTCTACTGGTGCGAACTAAGGTTGATCTGGGATTTTGATTAACCTGCGTAGACGAATTTTCTATAAGCTGCGTTTTTAGTCGTCAAGGCTAATTTTCGGGAATCATTTAGGAGTCTGACTGTTGAATCAAAGCCATCACAGCCGCCGCAGCCCGATCGCCGATCAGTTTCTCTTGGTCATAGCCGAGGACTAATTCCCAAGCATCGTGGGGATATTTATCTACTAGAGGGAGAGCAACATCCGTTAGCATCCACTGTCCGTGCCGTTCATCTTCACGAATATGCAACTCCCAATAACCCATCGCAGCATCGGAAAGCTGGAGGCGTTGGGCTGCAAGCATATAGTCGGTATAGATTGAGGGACCCGCGATCTCAAAATAGGTTAGTCCACCGTTATAACGGAGAAAATGTCGTTTGCATTCTGTGAGCAAGAAGTTGTGGTTAATACTTGCTAAAACTTGCCAAGGAACAAGATCAAAATAAGCTTCTGGTTCGGTTTTCAAGCCCAGTTCTGCCATCATTTGAGCAAAGAAAGTGGAGTGTTTTCGTGATAGCCGACCATTGCCATACTCTTCTAGAAGCACTCGAATTAAAGTTGCCTGAATTTCATTGCTTGCCCCTCCCAAAATCCGAGATAGACGACTAGCTTCTACTAATCCATCTAAGGAGGCGATCGCTAAGAGCGATCGATATCCTTTCAAGCTCATTTCTGCTCGCAAATAATGCTTTGATGCTGATAGAGGTGGATCTAAATCTGCATCTGCCCGTTCTTGGAGAGCTTGTTTAATATTTAATTGTTGAATTGCGGCTACATCTAATTGACTTAGTTCCCATGCTTGCCAAACCAATTCAATGCGATCGCGAACTGATTGCAGATAGGTAGAACGTTCATTTTGATAGTTTCGCAGGTCGTCATACCAAAATAAATTGAGACGATTCAGGCGATAGAGAATTCTTTGTAAGAATCTAGATGCCATTTCCATATCTTGAGTTTTCTTTGCATCATGGGGATTCTCGTAACTATCCCTAGAGGCAGAAGCGATCGCAAGTTCAAAATCTTGAACCAACTCAGGTTTTAGTTTAACTTGTGCATCTAAATTTTCTAATTCTAAAAGTTGAGTAAGTTGCTGCTCTGCTTTGGTATAACAGCATGGATAAGAATTAGGGAGTAAGGTCTCTAGCTTTTGCTTGGTTTGGATTGCATCATTTAAGGTAGATAGCATAATTATCGTGGGAAAAATTGTGATTTGTGGATAAAATTCAAGAATTAAAGTGAGCAATCTTCTCAGTTAAGAGAAAACTCAAACTCTAATTTGTTACTAAACACTTCAAACAGGATTTCTTGAATTTCGGAGATTTCCGGATGAACAAGATGAATTTTTGTTACAGAAATTACTTTTAATAATGGTATTTACCATAAAAATAAAAGTCTCTAATTTTACTGATTCTATTCACAAAATTTGGCATTGCAAGTTGGAGTGATCTATCTCACCTTAAAAAGTGATCTAGAGTGCTAATTCTTTTTCTAGATGTTATAGCCATCCTAAATGAGTTGAGAACGGCTCCCCCGGAGGAGGAGCCGTTCTCAACTATCTAAAATTCTAAACTCAATTAGGATCGCTATATATTTGAGCCATCTTTGAAGTCTCACAAATTAGGAGGAAACTTGGCAGGGCTGTGGTCTTGTTCTGTTGCTTATGATTGCAGGATAATTTTTAGTTTTTCTGAGGACGAGAAGTTATTAGAAATGGTGATTTTGTTGGTCGATATTGGTAGTCATGATGAAGTCTATTGAAGCTAATAATATAATGGTTAAGCTTTTGAGCAACAAAATAGGGAGCTTGAGAAAATGATTGATTGGTTAGTGGTTTGGGGGGTGACGCAGGCGGCGGGGGTTCTGGTGCAGCCAATCTTGGTGGATTTGGTGAAGGAGGGGGCGAGGGATTTTGGCAAGGATTTTTTTAAGGATGCCCTGAAGAAGGTGATTCATCTGCCAGAGGCGGATGTGCAGAAAGAGGCTTATGGGAAGGCGTTGAAGGTGTTTTTGGAACTGCTTCAGGAGGAGTTGGTGGAGGCGGCATATCAGGAGCCGGTGATTAAGCAGTACATTCCCTATCTGAAGCAGTTGATTAACCACAAAGAAGTGGCGGCGGCGTTGGGGATGGCTTTTGAGGTGGATTGTCGGGCGATCGATACCCGTCTCATCACCAAGACTTGGGCAGATTTGCACTCACCCCATTTCCCAGAGAGTTTGGATTGGGATTTTTTGAGTAAATCCTACGTCAGGGCGGTGAAGAAAATTGTCCAAGGTTCGGAGAAATTGCGCCCAATTTTTGAGGCTCAGAACTTGGAGCGGATTGCTGAAGCCAACCAAGAGAGGTTGGGAATTGCCCCGGCGTTTAATTTGGCTCAGTATGCCGAGGGTTTGCGGGAGCAGTATGGGGCTGTGAAGTTGGAATCTTTGAATACTGATGGTTGTGCCTACAATGCGTTGAAGTTGTGGCGGATCTTTGTGCCGCAGCAGGTGCGGGAGTGTGAGGAATTTATCCCTCAAGTCTATGAACTGCCGAAGGATCGATCGCTCCATTTGCGAGCTAGTGGGCAGTTGGATGGGTGGGAAATGCGGGAGGAGGAGATCGATCGCTATCGCCAGAGATATCGGGAGCAGCCGATCGTCCCAGTTTTTGAGGTGGTGGGGAATCCTGAAGAATTGGGGAAGGCGGGGATGGCGAAGTATGCGGTGATCTTGGGGGATCCGGGTTCAGGGAAGTCGACGCTGTTGCAATACGTCGCTTTGATCTGGGCAGAGAAACCGGTGCGAGATTTGCCGTTGCAGCCGTTGCCGTTGTTGCTGGAGTTGCGAACCTATGCCCGTGATAAGCAGGCGGGGAGATGCAAGGATATTAGACCTCTTGCGTGAATAGATAAAAGATGTGTAAAACTAGGTCAAGGAGGAACCAATCATGACCTACGAACAACTCAAACTCTTCAAGTCTAGTGCTTTCAAACGCAGATGCGGTGTTCATCGCACCACCTTCGAGCAGATGGC
>CALRPI020000015.1:0-82064 GCA_943370025.1 Phormidium lacuna HE10JO
TTATAAGAGGTCAACAACTGAATATTGAGCCTAATCGTATTTACATTTGTCGTCTGAAAGAATCAGCCCGTGGTGCAGAAAGGCACAGTGATTTTTGGATCGGAATTTATGGAACTGCTTGGGTGGAAGCGATGGATAATTTGTCTGAGTTGGCGGAGGCTCTGATGAGTCTAAAGCCTCAAAAGAGGCTTAATTTCTTAAAAAGGATGAAGGCTCTTCGCTCTATACAGCAAGCGTTATAGCCCCTCTGTCACCCCTTGAGGGAACGATCATATTCTGAAATAGAAGAATTGTTTAGTCGTATTGCAATTTCACTATCAATCACATTTTTTAATTCATCAAATTGACTTACTAGTTGCCCTAATATTATAATGACTGCATCTAAATCAGCTTTAGTGATATTTATAGGCTTACCATTCTCAGAGTAAAGAAAGCGTCGAAGAATTCGTCTAAAATTAAATATAATTTCTGCGTTGAGGGGTACGTTGCGAATATAGCTAGAGTCAGCTTCAATTTTAATTTCATTTGTAATTCTTCTAATAGATTCAAGATCATAACTATTATTATCTAATATTCCCAATTCTATTATTTTTTTCTCTAGAATTTTTGACAGGTCACTATTAGTTGAATTTGCCTTTAGTTCTTCGGATGTATATTGCATTAGACGATATACAGCATCTTTTTGAATTAGTTTTTGATCATCATTTAGAGCAGCTAAAATACCGTTAATTCTCCACTCTTCAGGTGTAAGCTTAGGTTCTTGGGCAACACTCCCCAAGCTCAAAACCAACCACAAACAAAGCACCATCACTGCAACAAATCTACGCCGCCACCCTGCAAAAGAGAACCGAAAAAACCTGCTAGAGCGACGAACAGCTTTCATGGGCAACCCTACCTATAATCCAATATTTATACTCCCTAAATCTATCACGAAACCTTCGAGGACTTTATTTTATGGAAGTCAAGCCCAAACTTAATCTTACCTTCTGCCGAATTTCCTTACAAAAACCTAAAGCCTGACGTGCAGTATCCTTGTCAGCCGAAACTCCCGGATAACGATAAGCCACAGCAAAAGCAGTTAACTCCAAAAGTTTCTGACGAAAAATATCCCATGTAGGCTCGATCGGCAAAATTAAATCTAATAAAAATGTCAAATTATGGGTCTTACTAAACACAATCCCCTCCTCTTGCAAACGAGCTTTTAAATACTTCTCCACACATTGTTGAGCATGAAAACACACCGCATCATAATTAGGAGATTTCCGCACTCGAAACTCCCGTAAAGCTGTTGAAAAATCCCCCTCAGCTTTATCAACCCACTCAATTGTTAGCTGATTCATAAAGCACCTTTCCTTTTCTCAGGATTTCGTGTAGAAAAAAATCATTCCAAGCAAGTCGCTGCTCTATTTCTCCCGGAGTTCGGACTAATAGGTCTATTGCAAACTTAGGTTGAATCTTCTGGAGAATTTCCGAAGTTTTCCACAGACCATTACCTTCATAGGGCAAAATCACCAATAAATCCACATCCGAATCAGCTTTAGGATACCCATAGGCATAAGAACCAAATAAGATGATTTTATCAGGCTGGAAATTATGATAAATAGCCTTACTTATTTCTAAGATTTCTCCCATTTCTATCATCTAGTAGCTGCCTCCGTTAGCCATTCCATGAATTTCTCTCCCGATCGACATATTCCTGAGCATCCACACCTTGCCAGATTTCCTTCCCCAATCCTTCCAATTCCAGAATGCTCCACCTAGGGATTGAGATCATCCGACGGCGCACGATCGCCGCAATATCTTCTAACAATCGAAGTTGCTCATCCGATGTCAGACCTTCTACTTGATGGCGGATTTCTAGATAATTAGCCATAGATTTATTGAATCATTATTTATTTACTTTTAGATCAAGACATCCTGTTCAAGTTCTTCCATAGACAAAGAAAAAGGGGACACTTGATAATATCCAATTAAATTAAGAAATTCAATCCGGGAAACTTGGGCAAACTGGGCAGCCCTTCCCGAAGAAAGCTTCCCCATTTCAAAAAGCTTAACCGCCGCCAGAATCGACACCTCCCGTGATATGGTTTCCGGCGTTTCCTTGAGACTAATTAACACTTCTTCAGGAACTTCAATTTGGATTATGCTCATAAATTTATTTCTGAGATTACGATCGCCTACCCCGCACCATCTTAAACTATAACCATTTCAGCCTTTACATCCGGTGCTATTGGCTGAAAATGCAAGACCATCACCTGCTCTGGCAACAATCCCAAAGACTCATAGGTACGCCCAGAGCGATCGCTAAACTCAACCTCAAGAGCTGTCCCATTTGCCAACATCTCTACCACCGTACCTACCTGTCCTCGCCACAAATTGCATTCAGGAAGATCAACAGTTAACGCTACTATGTCTAGTAATTTCGCTGTCCTATTTATCATAATTTCTTACCTCCAAATAACTATAAAGGGTAGCAGGTTGTTAACTTGGGAATTTCCGAATTATGTTCAATAATCCAGCCACTGCGTAGAGTTGCCCTTCTATTTTGCCACTCGATCGTAAAATCCAGGGTATAGCGCTGACCGAAATTATCCCGTTTTCCTAACTCAGCTTCGTGGGTTTTGACAACATTCAATAAGAGTTGACGCAACTCCTCTGCATTATCAGCCCTCATCCCCAAAATTGAGAGGAAAAGCCTAGCTTTATGCTTACCATCATCATGCTCTAAATTAAGGCAGTAATCACGTAGTTTCCGAATATCAATTACTGCATTCTCTGCATTTGGAATAAGCATAAAGTAGTTGAATCTTATTAGGACTATCTTTGACGACTCCTGACAATTTCAAGAGTGACCTTACCGGGAAAGTCTGGGATAGGAGGGGAAACCTTGACTAGACGGACTTGAACTTTATTGATCGCTTCGGTTTCGAGGATTCTGGTGGCGATCGCTTCCGCCAGCTTTTCAATCAGGGCAAACTTACTCTGCTTGACCAATTCTTGGACATTTTTCACTGCCCGTCGATAATCAAAGGTATCTTCTAGTTGATCGCTGGCAGCAGCCGGAGCCAGATCCACCCAGAAAGTTAGATCCACCTCAAACCATTGTCCCAAAATTTGTTCCTCAACAAACAGTCCAGTGTAGCCATAGCAACGGATGCCGGTAATTTCTAATTTATCCATGGGGTCAACTCTAATTTAGTTAGGACTTACGCGCTATGAACAAATTATCTAGGATTCGGGAGGTTGTTGCGGGCGCTTTGCGCCCGTGACAACCTCCAATTGCGTAAGTCCTATTAGTAATAATTTATAGATCACGATGCAGAAACGGTTTAGCATCGGCTCCACTATAACTGGCAACAATGTGGCCATCACCGACTAATTGATACTTGTAGGTGACTAAGCCTTCTAAACCCACAGGTCCCCGTGGCGGCAATTTGTGGGTACTGATCCCCACCTCTGCCCCAAAACCATAGCGGAAGCCATCGGCAAAGCGGCTAGAGCAGTTATGAAATACCCCCGCCGCATCCACTTGGCTCAGGAACGTTTGAGCTACTAGGGCATCTTCGGTGACAATAACTTCGGTGTGGCTAGAGCTGTAGGTCTGAATGTGTTCTATGGCAGCAGCTAGACGATCGACTATTTTAATGGCGATCGTCAAGTCACCGTATTCGATCGCCCATTCGGTGACGGGAGTAGCTGAGATGATGGCTCTGGTACGATCGCATCCCTTCAGGTGAACTCCTTTGGCGGTTAAGGCGGTGGCAACTAGGGGTAAAAATTTTGGAGCAATATCTGCATGGACTAACAAAGTTTCCACAGCATTACAAGCGGCGGGATACTGGGTTTTGCTATCTACGGCGATCGCGACAGCCTTAGCTAAATCTGCGGCTCGATCGACATACAAATGACAGATCCCATCGGCATGACCCAAGACAGGAATTTGGGTATTACTTTGAATGAATTTCACAAAACTATTCGAGCCTCTAGGAATAATTAAATCCACGTATTCTTCTAGCTGCAATAATTCCAGAGTTTCTTCCCTCGTTGTCAGCAACTGCACCACATCAGGGCTGATTTGAGTCCTAGCCAAACCTTCGTGAATGGCTTTGACTAGGGCTGTGCAAGAACGGATGGCTTCCCGACCGCCCTTGAGGATTACGCCATTGCCAGATTTGATAGCGAGACTAGCAATTTGCATTACCGCATCGGGGCGGGATTCAAAAATCACCCCCAGCACCCCCAAGGGACAGCTTAATCTGGTCAGCACCAATCCGGTATCTAGTTCCCGGTGGATTTGCACTGCGCCGATCGGGTCTGGTAATCTGCCCACATCCAGAACTCCGGCGATCGCCCCCTGAAGTTTCCCCTCATCTAGCTTTAGTCTTGCCTGCAAAGCGGTGGATATTCCTTCTTCGATCGCTGCGGCACAGTCTGCTTGGTTGGCAGCAATAATTTCTGAACTATGGTCAGTCAGGGATTGAGCAATGGCGGCGATCGCCTGATTTTTTGCCTCGGAGGACAAGCCCGCTAGTAATTTTGCCCCTTGGTGAGTTTTCTGGGCGGCGATCGCTAGGGAATTTTCGCTACTAGTTTGCTTGCTGATCTGTCCGGTTATCATAAAGTTATCCGATGGAGATTTCTATAATATTTTTTTAATACGTTAAAGAAAATTGTAGCCTAAACCTATTCTAAGTTTTGAGAAAAGGCGATCCGCGACCCATCTCCCTATTCCTCAGCCAAGAACTCATCATTAATCAAATCTGAGCGACTGGATAATTTTTCTCTCCCCCCATCACCATGATCCAAACCCCACTACCTACAACCACGGATAGCTTACAAGATCAAGACCAAGATCAACGTTTCGTCTATTCGGGAATCACTTGGGAGAAATTTCAGCTCATCCAAGCCGGTTTTGCCGAATCGAAAAATATCCGACTTGCCTATTACCAAGGAACCCTTGAAATTATTATGCCGGGACGCGATCACGAAACAATCAGTCGATTTATTTGTATTCTACTTAGCCTCTTTTGCATAGAAAGCAACATTGAATTTGAACCAACAGGTTCCATGACTCAAAAACGAGAAGGCGAAGTTTCTGTGGAGCCAGATGAATCCTACTGTTTTGGGGAATCTAAACCTACCCCTGAGTTAGTAATCGAAGTCATTTTTACTAGCAGCAGCCCGAAGAAATTACGCTTCTATCAAGCCCTAGAAATCCCTGAAGTTTGGTTTTGGCAAGATGGTGTATTTAGTCTTTATCGTCTCCGCAACAACGACTATGAACCCATCACCCAGAGTGAAATTCCCCAGCTAACAGGTTTAGATATAGATTTACTAACTCGCTGTGTAGCGATCGGCCAAACCTCTCGATTGGAAGCCGCCAACACCTTCCGCAACGCTCTCAAATCTATCCGTCTGTGATTGCTAAATTTACCCATTGTTGCTCTAATTTGTTAATCAGAGTCGGAACGAGAGTAATACTAAATGGCTGTAATCCTTGTAGGGTTTGGGATGGACGTAACTGGACTCGAACCAGTGACCCCCACGATGTCAACGTGGTACTCTAACCAACTGAGCTATACGTCCTAAGCTTAACTAAGATAACACAATTTTTTTGCTATGACTAGCCAAATCGACAAGTTAGGATTTTTACGCCAGGTGCTATAATACCCAAGTTGTCACAGCACGAGCAACGAAATTGACTCAATCAGTAGAAATTCCCAAAATCGATATCCTCGCCCAAGAACTGGCAGCAATTCAGCAGACCAGCTCCAAGCGTATTGCCCTCTTAGGGTCACGCCACGTCCCCATCACCCACCAGCATTTAATTGAAATGATGACCTACGCCCTAGTTTTGGGTGGAAATCGGATTCTCACCTCTGGTGCCGCCGGGACAAATTCAGCAGCCATCCGGGGAGCCATGAAAGCGGATCCCAATCTGTTGACAGTGATTCTGCCCCAAAGCCTCGATCGCCAACCCAGAGAATCCCAAGAGCAGCTACAACACGTAATGAACTTGGTGGAAAACCCCGAAAACAATCACTTGTCCCTTGGTGAAGCCAGTGCTTTATGCAACCAAGAGATTGTTTCTCGGTGCCAGCAATTGATTTGCTTTGCTTTTCATGATAGCCGTACCCTCCTGCAAACCTGTCAGGATGCCGAAGATCAACGAAAAGTATTAACTCTGTTTTATTTCGATTAGTTTGGCAGCTAATAGCTCCAACAATTAAAATCATGCCGTGCAAGACGCGGCATGGTTTTCATCATAAAGTTTTTAATCAAGTTCTTATTTAAGCAAAACGTATGCTGAATCTATCTGTATCGGCAATTCTGTTGTATAGCATTGCTGGAGCAGCAGTATTGATTTACTTCCCCTACCTATTTGTTGCCTACGCCCGGTTTCAGGTGGGGATGGATATGGCTGCTCCCCGCGCCATGTTTGATAAACTCCCCGCCTATGGGCAGCGGGCAACTTGGGCGCACCAAAATTCCTTTGAGACTTTCTTGGTGTATCTCGCCGCCGCCTTGTTAGCTTATGTAACTAAGGTCGATTCCACCTTGGCCGCGGGTTGTGCGATCGCCTATCCGGTGTCTCGCTTTTTCTTCTCTATTTTTTATCTTGCCAATATTCCCCTAGCCAGATCCTTGATGTTTGGGGTTGGCTCCTTCTGTACAGCGGTATTATTTGTCGCCAGCATCAAAGCAGCAGTTTAACCCCTCGATTTGGTTGTCATGTTTGGGGTGTGAAGCACCCCAAACGCTATTAAAATTCAACTCGATTTGGTAATAGTATTTGAGAGGGCTTTGCACCCCAAACACTATTACAGAAGTTTGAGAGTGGGTAGCTACAGCTACCCACTCTCAAACCCAACCTTTTTGATGTGTCTCATTTGAACAAAAAGTGCTGTAAAATTTAACCTCTCCGGGGTGGGGCAGGCAATCTCTGGATGATCTGGGTAGTATTAGTTGCCCATTGAGTATTTCCTTGGGATTGAAATAATTCCTTGGCTCTTTGGAGGGCTTGGTTTGCTTCGGCGTAGCGCTCTTGCCGCATCAGAGCCAACCCGGCTCCGTAGTAACCACTGGCATAGTTGGGGTTGGCTTGGACTGAGTTATTAAAAGCACCAAGGGCGGCAGTCAAGTTATTTTGTTGAAGAAAAATTACCCCTAAATTGTACTGTGCCTCCGGGTAGCGGGGGCTGAGGGCGATCGCTCTTTGGAAGGCTGTTTTTGCCTCTTCTAATCTCTGCAATTTTAGATAGGCTAAACCAATATGATAATGGGGTTCTGGGGCATTGGGGCTGAGTTGGGCTGCCCGTTGCAGGCTGGCGATCGCCGGATTAGTTTCCCCCAATTGTATTAGCACCAAGCCCAAGTTATACTGCGCCACTCCCAAGCTACTATCTAGTTGAATCGCCCGTTGCAGATAATCCCGCGCTAGAGGCAGGTTGCTACCTTCCAACAGTGCCGCCCCCAAATTGGCAAAAGCTAGGGCAAACTCTGGATCTACTTGGGTTGCCTGATAGAAAGCTGTCGCTGCGGATTGAATGTCTCCATTCTGCCGCAGTGCCAAACCTAGGTTATAGTGGGCAGGAGCTAGTTGGGGGTTTTGTTGAATTGCTTGGCGGAAGGTTGCGATCGCTTGGGTAACATTGCCCTGTTGAATTAGTTGCAATCCTTGGTTGAGGGTTTCTACACTTTGTTCAGTATTCGGACGTATTCGGGGCAGAGACTGTCCTCTAGCGGGGACAAAACTTCCCCATAAACCGCACCCTAAGATACTTATAATTAAACCAAGGATATAAAATCTCATTTATTTTATCTGTGAATTTTGACTCTATGGAAAATATAGCTTGGTATATTATCAAACGTCCTAATCAAAGTTGTGAAGTGATTTCTGATCGGGAACTTATGAATATTCCTAAGAGTAATATCTTAGAACAATGGGGTAGTTTTTCTACTCAAGGAGAAGCGATCGCCAAACGAGTGGGTTTAATTCGTGCTGGCAAGTGTCAACCGCTGTGACAAAGTAATGATAAACTCTGTCCCTTGACATGGCTGAGAAATACATTCTAAACTGCCTCGGTGTGTTTCCGTAATAATTTTATAACTAATTGCCAGCCCTAAACCTGTTCCCTTCCCTACAGGCTTTGTAGTAAAGAAAGGATCAAATATTCTATTCCGCACTGTATATGGAATTCCATCAGCATTATCAGCAACTTTAATGATTATTTTTTGCTGGTTAATAATATTCGTTGTAATAGTGATTTTAGGGAAATTATTTTCATTAGTATTTTGCTTATGAAATTTATCTTCTAGAGCATCGATCGCATTCACTAATAGATTCATAAAAACCTGATTTAACTGCCCCGGATAGCATTCTATTAGTGGTAAATCACCGTACTGCTTATATATTTCTATCGCCGGGCGATCGCCTTTGCCCTGTAATCTACTTTGGAGAATCAGCAGAGTACTATCAATCCCCTCATGAATATCAGCATTTTTAACTTCTGATTCATCTAACCTAGAGAAATTTCGTAACGACTTAACTATTCCTTGAATCCGATCAGCCCCTGTATTCATCGATGTCAAAACCTTGATTAAATCTTCTTCGATAAACTCTAGATCGATACCTTGATCATTTATTTCTGCTGTAATGTTGTCATTTATATCACCATCTATATTGCCATGATATTTTTGATAAATATGGATTACGGTTAACATGTTGTCAACATAGGATTGGGCATAGGCAATATTCCCAGCAATGAAATTTACTGGATTATTAATTTCATGGGCAACTCCTGCCACTAGCTGCCCCAGACTAGACATCTTTTCATTCTGAACTAGTTGTAATTGAGCAGTTTTCAACTCGTATAAAGTGGTTTCTAATTGTTGATTATAGTTCTGGAGTTCAGAGCGAGATGAGCGTAGTTTGGCAATCATTTGGTTGAAGTTAGTTGCCAGAGTTCGCAACTCTCCATTCCCTTTAACTAAAATAGCCTGATCTAAATTGCCTTGAGTTACTTGATTGACAGAGGCACTCAAAGATTGAATTGGTTTCACAATCCAAGAGGAGGTTTTGATGCCAATCACGAGGGTAATTAACAATGCTATGATGCAAAATAGTCCGGTTCTTTGATTATTAGCAATTATCTGTTCTAGGAACTCTTCTTCAGAAACAATAACTACAACTTGCCATTTTAAGCCATTGTTATCTTGAATTTGAGTAATCTCTGTAAAATAAGATCGATCGCCTATAATCACCTCATTACTTTTTTGATAATTTATTGAGTTAAGTTCTGTAATTATCTTTTCTTGAGGTAGTTGTTGCAAATATTTGCCTACTGCTTGAGTAATTGGGTTGCTACTCTCAGCAATATTAATTCTTTGAAATTTGTCTCCAACCTGACGAGATAGAGATTCTCCAGTAGAGGTGGCTACCAAATTGCCATCGGGTTCCATGATTAATGCCTGCCCAGTCTTGCCTACTTGTAATGTGGCCAGAAATTCGCTCAGGGCTTGCAGCCGGACTACGGTAGTCCCGACACCAATTAAACGTTGCTGCTGATCATAGAAGGGTAAAACTGCACTAATCTGGGGAGCGCGATCGACAAAATGTAAATATATCTCACTCCATGCCGCCTTGCCCGTCGCTACTGCCTTTTGATACCAAGGGCGTTTGCGGGGATCATAGTTAGGAGTCGTATTGGCTAGGGTAGTTTTCTCGCCGAGGGAGTTTGTCCGATAGGTAAGCAGATTAGAGCCTAGACTACGATAAGCAAGGGGCATCACAACCTCCCCACCACCTGCATTAGTCGCTGTTACCTGCTCACCCTGTTCATTAGCGATCGCAATTAGGTTAACTTGCGGAAATACCTGTACTTGCTTCCAAAGATATTTCTCCCAAGCAGGTAAATCTTGTAGATTTAAAGCTCCTAATTCAATCTGGTGGCTATTTAAGAGGTTAATCTGATGGGGAATCGTTTGATAATTGCCTAAATTGGATGTAACTCGTTTAGTAATTTCTTGTTGTAGTTGATAGGCAAGGGTCTTAACTGCTTCCTCCCCGCTCTGAAAAGAGAGCCATCCCGTCAAACCCACAGCCAGAGTCACTTGAGTGACCACAGGAATAACGACTACCCATCTAACTGGTAATTTTTGGGTAGCTTGTTGGAGGGGTAGCCAAATTTTTCTGATCAACATAATTAAGGTCAACTCAAGGGGAGATAGAGGTGAATACCCTGAGTATACTTGTAAGATATAATTACTTCAGGAAACCTCTATTAGACTTCTTGCCTTGGACTTCTTGCATAAATGATAAGAAGCATTTGCTCCCAGATGTATAACAATTCTAAATTTTTACTATAGCAATTATAAATCATTCAGCAATTCTTCTAAGGAAACACAGTTTCCTTATTTGTGGTGTGTCTCATTGGAACGCAAAGTGCTGTAAGATGCTCATTTTGAAGAAACGCTCGATCGGGGAGTGTTTTTTAGTCTAGATGTTGAGTCTTGTAGGTTGGGTTATGAGAGTATTTTTTTGGGGATTGCAATAATTATTCTTCGACCTCTGCGGGAGCTATCTCTAGAGGCAGAATTATTTCAAACTCTGTGCCCTTATTCAGTTCTGAAATAAGTCTCAATTTCCCGCCATGTTTTTCAGTAATAATTTGGTAACTAATTGCTAACCCCAAACCTGTGCCTTTTTCAGCAGATTTAGTTGTAAAAAACATATCAAAGATTTTCTCTTGAACTTCTGGGGGCATCCCGTCAGCATTGTCGGCAATTTTAATCGAAACCTCTTGGGGACTAAGAATGCTAGTTGTAATTGTTAATCTAGGAGTTTGCAAGACAGAGCCTTGGGCTTTCTCTCGTGCCTGCTTATCTTCTAGAGCATCGATCGCATTACTCAGGATATTCATAAAAACCTGACTTAGCTGCCCAGAATAACAGTTGACTAGGGGAATTTCTCCATAGTGCTTAACTACCTCAATCCCATACTTGAGACGACTTTTAATTAAGAGGAGGGTATTATCAATACATTCATGGATACTGGTTTCTTTCTTCGTCGTCCCCCCCATATGAGAGAATGTCCGTAGCCCATTTACCAATTCTTTAATGCGTTCAGAAGCTAATCCCACACTTTTTAATAAACTAGGTAAGTCCTCATAGAGAAAATCCAACTCCACCTCGTCTTTTAACTCTTCTATTTCACTAGAACTTTGAGGATATTCCAGTTCATAGGCATGGGCAACTTTGATTAAAGATTGACAGTAATTATTGAGATATTGCAAGTTGCCGACAATCGTATTCACTGGGTTTCTAATTTCATGAGCCACCCCCGCCACCATCTGCCCCAAAATTGCCATTTTCTCTGTCTGCATCATTTGCTTTTGGGTTTGCTGCCGAATCAACTCAGCACTAAGTTCCTGAATTTGGGATTGGGCAATTAAGAGTTGATGGACATCAACAATTCGGTAATCTTGGGCAGATAACCTAACTAGGATTGGTTCGTAGCGTTCCTTGGGCGATCGCATCAAAGCAGACCGAGCCGCATCTACAACTAGACTATGCTTCGGCAAGATCAGCATATCCTGATGCACAATTTTGTGCAGGGAGAGAATCGGCCGCTTGAGAAATAGCGATCGACCAAAGGGACGACTCAGGTAGTCCCGAAATACTGACCGGGAAATCATACCTAAAAAATTATTATCCTCAACAATAATTATCCCCGGCAACAGGGGATGGGCATCTAGTAATTCCCCCACATACCTGCCAGTTTCGGTAGTTCCCACCTGAACCTTATACAACCACAAAGCTTCTAGGTTAGAATCCAAACGAATTTCTTGGCTTGGGGGATCAGAAATCGTTATAATCTCTGACTGAGTTGCAGGGGAGTTTACCGTATTCATTGTATTTAAGGATTGGAGATAGGGTTAAAGGAACCCGGTAAATATCAGGGGATTCCTGCTAGAAGCTAGTTAATAGTTAGGGTAAATACAATCTAAATTATGATTAGATGCTAACACACATAACTAAAAATTTGGCAGATTAATTCACTTAATCTAACCTTAACTTTGCACCCTGAAATTATATTTTAAGACTATCTAAATTAATCTTAATTAGCTACCTATATTCACCTGTTCTTGCAGCCATGGGTCTATAGCTTGACCATCTTTACGGCGGAGTTCGATCTCTATGGAAATTACTAGATTGGAGCCGGGAGGTGCCGGTTTTTTGTGAAACAAAATCTCGTATTCTTCAGGATTCTGATTATGGGATTTTAACCAATCCTGTACTTTAATCGGAGCAAAAATTCCCTGCCCTTCTTGGAAAAGGCGACTGATTTGCATTTGTAAGTTATAAGGATTTATCCGTGCCATAGTTTTCTAATTAGCTGTACCTTGGTTAATTAGTTCTCGAAACTGGATCATATCTTGGCGGGGATCCACATGGCTGACCTGAACCTCGATGCGATCGCCCAACTTTACCTGTCGATTAAACCGGATGGGCAATTCTAATCCTAGATCCTCCAGCAGGATCAAGCCCAGATTTTCATGCTCCCTCAGCCAACGCAATACTAGTGCCTGCCACACCTGATCGGCGTTCTGGCGCAGAAACTCCAGACCCCAATAGCGATTAGTCTGCCGCTCCACCAAGGTCGCTTCGTAGGCAGAACTGGTGACACTCTGGAGGACTTGCTGGAGTTCTACTAAAGAGAAAGGCAGGGTTGCTCCCCGGAGATGGGCTTTGATTTGAAAATGTGCCAAGAGGTCTGTGTAGCGGCGGATGGGAGAGGTGACTTGGGTGTAGGTATTGAGAGCGAGGCTAGAATGGCGGGCGGGGCTGGTGGACATCTCACTCCGGGGCATACAACGGCGCAAAGCGCACGATCGCACTGGTCCAGAAGGAAGTTGCAATAGCTCTTCTTCTGAGGGCAGTTCTGGCTGGGGTTGACTGCGAAAAGGGAGAGGTAGTTGGTGTTCTTGCCCGTAGCGTCCCGCCACTTCTCCAGCCAGAATCATCATTTCTGCCACCAGTTGCCGCGAAGCTGTGTCGTCCAGAAGTTCCACACTCACTGCCGATTCATCTTCCACCTTGATAATTGCTTCAGGCAGACGGATAGTGACAGAGCCTTGGGAACGTCGCCATAATTCACGTTTTTTTGACCAAGCGGCGATCGCTTCTAGTTCCTGCTCTCCCTGCACCCCCAGTAAGAGCATTTCATCCACATCTTCATAGGTGAGGCGGTAGGTGGGCTTAATTAGGCTGGGGTGAATTTCGTACTCCTCGACAGCCCCAGATGCGTCGAGAATTACCCCAAAACTTAGCGCGGGACATAGTTGCCCCTGCCGCAAGCTCATGGGACCTGTGGCTAGGTCAGGGGGAAACATGGGAATCATCCCCGTAGGCAGATATACTGTCGTGCTGCGTTTTCTGGCTTCTGTATCTAGCTCATCGCCGGGAACCACCAAGCGAGAAGGATCGGCAATGTGAATCCACAGCCGCTGCTGCCCTGTGGCTAGATATTCCACGCTCAAGCCATCGTCAATCTCTTTGGTACTCTCATCATCAATGGTGTAGACCTTGAGGTGAGTTAGATCAAGACGGCGATCGGCATCGGCATCATCAGGGTAGGTAGCAAGACATTGTTCAGCCACGGTCAGCACCTTAGGAGAGAATTGCAGGGGAATTTGACTACGCCGCAGGAATAAATTTTCGTTGGGACTCCACCATTTTAGGTCGAGGAGTAACTGCCAAGCAGCATCAGGATAGTTGGGGCGGTGGAGAATACTAAGAATTTCTTGGGCGGCTTTGACTGGGGTTTCTGGTTGGAGTACCCATTTTTCTAAGGCTTCAAGGCGGGGCCGATCGCTTTCCTGCCAGACCACTTCCTGCCCTGCCAATCGATCGTGCACCCGCTGAAAAAACTCTTGCTCTGAACGTTGCCTTTGCTCGGCGACAGTAATTTGGTGTTTAATATCCGCAATGACATTGGCAGGGCGGGGTTCATAGCTATCTGCCTTTTGCTTAAAGTAGAGCTTGTCTTCCGAAAGCAGGTAATAGGCGGCGTAGCACAATTCCGGGCTTTGGTCAGAAAATAGGATCTGCGCCATACCGGGAATATTTACTACTTCTCCGTCTTCCACGAGCAGTTCCCAAGCAACTTCTAAACTAGAAGGGTCTAGGTAGGGCTGAACAGTCTGCCAGAATTTAGACAGATCACTCGATTTATAGGTATTACCTTTGACTTCGTAGGTGACCTGGCGGGGGTGGATTGTGTGGGATTGCTGGCGATCGTCCACCACTACCCAGTGTTTCTTGCCCTCTGGACGAGTGACGATCGCCAGCCTGCGTTCGCCCTGTAGCCGAAATTCAATCAGAGTTCCTGTTTCCACATCTTGCTAGCTATTAGCCCTTAAGTCATGAATTATTCGATGGCAGAGCCTGATCCCAAATCAAAAAAAGGATGAAACCATTTTTTTGATTTAAATCCTTAAACAGTGAGCTACTCAATATCTTAGTTGTATCAAGCATTTGGCAAAATGGCATGAGTTGTGGTGCTGGCAATAACCAACTAAAAACCACACCGCTAGATTAATGAATAACGCGCAAGATACTAACCTTCAGCATTAATGAAAGGTAACAGAGCCACAATTCTTGCCTGTTTAACAGCTTGGGTGAGATCCCGTTGTTGCTTAGCAGTCAAACCAGTAATCCGCCGGGGCAGAATTTTTCCCCGCTCTGTGATAAAGCGGCGGAGAAGTTCGATGTCTTTGTAGTCAATGGGAGTGCCGGGTTTGATGGGGGAAAGACGTTTACGGAAGTAAGCCATAGTTTTTAGGTAATTATGAGGTTTAGTTAGGTTATTTAGGTTAAGTATGCTGGGTTAGTATATAGTCGGAAATTTTTCCTGAATTTTTACTTGATTTCCTTATGGGTAGTGTGCTTGTTGCAGTGGCGGCAGAATTTCTTTAGCTCCAAACGAGCAGTGGTGTTGCGACGATTTTTCATGGTGGTATAGCGAGATACCCCAGCCGATCGCTTGTCTAGATTACTGCGGCACTCAGTACACTCTAGGGTAATAATGATCCGAACTCCTTTTTTAGCAGCCATAGGTTTCTATTGGAAAAGTTTACTTAATTAGTACTTAATTAGTTAATGTAGGCACAGTCTTTTATTGTCTCATAGACCGTTGAATTTTAGCAACTAGCTTTTTTAGGCGCAAATCTAGGGAAAAGCCCCGTTGACTTTGGGCTGTGATGGTTTTGGCGAGGCGATCGTGGAACGCTTGGCGATAATCTTCATCCCCCAAAGCCAGCACACAGTCAATAATTAGGGGTGTGGTCAGCAAGACTAAAATCATGGCGTTGGTCAAGCCAATCATCAAACCATTGGCTGCTAATACTGCCCCCACCCCAGTAATCCCTTCCCGCTTCGTCATCGCCAACAGGGTTGGGATCCGGTTCGCTCCCTCCTCTAACACCTTCATATCCAAAGCCCAGCGCCCCAAGCTCTGCCCCCGATTGTTGGCAGGCAAAAACACCCGCAGACAAATCCACCCACAGGCAAATACTACCGATTGCAGCAATCCTGCCCCAGCAAAGGGTAAACTAATTAGCCAGATGGTGAAAAAATCGATCGCAAAAGCCCCCACCCTTCTCCCCCAAGGCACTTTTGGCGCTCGGAAGGGTATGCGATCGTCTCTTTCTTCTGGTGGCTCTCTAAATTTTTCAATAGACATAGGTTTCAATAGACATAAGTTCTAAAGGAAGCGATCGCCAAGAACCAAAATTCGATAATTTTGTTGGATTTTGTTTGGATCTATCGCTTATAATCCTACGCTAAAAGTCTGATTTTGGACTAGCTACCCCTGTTAAACTACCTCTCGTAGGGTGGGCATTGCCCACCAATTTTGATGATGCTTATCATTTGGGTTGCCACATGAATAGTTCCTATCTTTGATTACTTATCTCAAATTCCTGAACAGGTGGGCAATGCCCACCCTACTTAAAGTATTATTATTGATAATAATTGATATTAAATATGGCAGCAAAAAATGAATTAGTTAAACCTTTCTTGAAATGGGCTGGGGGAAAGCGGCAGCTTCAGGAAGTTTTAAGAGCTAATCTGCCTAGTCAGTGGGATCGGAATACAAAATCCTATTTTGAGCCTTTTATTGGTGGTGGAGCAATGCTCTTTGATCTCCAACCACCCCAAGCAACTATTAGCGATCGTAATCCTCAATTAATTGACTGCTATGAAGTCATTCGAGATACTGTAGATGAACTAATTGAAGAGTTAAAAAAGCACTCCAATGAGGAGAGCTATTACTACAATCTTCGGGACTGGGATCGCAATGATATTCTATCTACAAAAAGCAAGATTGAATCAGTCGCCAGAATTATTTTCTTAAACAAAACCTGTTATAACGGACTATTTCGAGTTAATGCTGCTGGTCAATTTAATGTTCCGTTTGGCAGATATAAAAACCCGAATATCTTAGATATGTCTGGACTAAAAGCCGTTAGTGCATATTTCCATACTTGCAAGATTAATATTCTCAATGAGGATTTTCAATTGGCAGTTAGTAAAGCTGAATCTGGAGATTTCATCTATTTCGATCCTCCCTATGATCCCATATCTAGCACAGCTTCTTTTACTAGCTACTATGTGAACAAATTTGATAAAGATGAGCAAATTAGACTCAAAGAAACCTTTGATGATCTTAATCATAGAGGCTGCCATGTCCTCTTGAGTAATGCCTATACTGATTTTATTCGGGATTTGTATCGTGATTATGAACAGGTCAAGGTTTCGGCTACTCGATCGATCAACTCTGTTGCCACGAAAAGAGGCAAGGTTGAAGAGGTATTAATCAAAAATTACTAGTTTTTATTTAGTTTTGTAGTAGTTCGACAAATTTAAAGTATTGGGTTTAACACAAGATAGTTAAAACGTTTTGGAATTAATTTATCCCAGACTCTAGGCTTGTCATGGTAATAGGGGTTTCGCATTTGCGCTAGAGATTTAATTGTTTATAGGTTTGAGTCCGCAAATGCCAAACCCTCCTTGATTCCCATCGACAATTATCCCGCAGAATCAAGAGAGTAGCGCATTTGCGGAAAAGATTTCTTGTTTCATGGGATAACTGTCTCGCAAATACGCTACCCCTACAACCCTTGTTTATATTTATTATCAGATCACATTTCTCTGGGTTCCCCGGAGATTTGCCCCTTCAAAAATAGTTGTCTCTAGGCTGACATATCTCAGGTTGGCATTTTGCAGATTGGCATGGCTGAAGTTGGTGTTGGTTAGTTCTGCATTTTGTAGATTGGCCGCAATTAGTTGGGCATTGGTCAGGTTAGCTTGGGTTAGGTTTGCGCCTTGAAGTTGAGTAAAGCAGAGATCGGCGGCGGTGAGATTAGCGGCAAAGAGATTAGATTGAGACAAGTCTGCTCCACCTAGGCTAGCAGTTTCTAGGTTGGCAGCACTCAGATTCGTATTTTGGAGTTGGGCATCTTCAAGCACCGCATTCTTCAGGTCAACGCCTCTGAGGTCGAGATTTTGTAGCTCGGCTCCTGTCAGATCGCAGCCAACACAGGCTCTAGTTTCGACTAGTTTTTGGGTATTATTTTTAACTAAGGTTTCTCTGGTCGTTTGGGCTGCGGCGGGGGCTGTGACAAGGGCAATCAGGGAGACGGAAAGAGCGATCGATCTGAGAGTGATAGGGAGTTTCATGGCGGGATACCTGCTGGCTATGGTTGATGGCAATAGCCTAATCCGTAATCCTTAGGGTATGATCCGCCCACAATGCCAGTTTATTTTTTGACTCCCTTTCTAGATAATGAGCAATTAGCTAATTCACAGCCAGAGCGCTTGCACGTTTGGCATAGTCTAGGTTTGATTGATATTCAATAACTTTCTTTTGGGCGATCGCATATTTCGGATGGGAAGCTGGCACAGTCTGCATAAAAGTCACTGCCGATCCCCAATAATCAGCAACTTGCTGCCACTCAGCCTTAGTTTTGGCAACTTGCACTAGTTTTGAAGCTTGCAGCGCATTTTCAGTCCCCAAAACAAAGGGATCAGCCTGAACCGGAGAAGCTGTTACTGTTTGTTCAATAGCGGGAGCCAGTGTAGCTAGTGGAGTTGCTGATGTAGCTGCTGATGTCGGTGGCGGCGGGTCTGATGTTGGAGTTGATGCTGATGATGATGGTAAAACAGAAGCTATTCTCTCAATATTTTCGGCAATTAAACTCTGCAAAAATCCTTGAATTGGCTTATAGTTTCTAATGGCAAAAGAGGCAAAGATAGATAATAAAAATACCATGAATGCTATTAACAAAAACCTCACGAATTTCTGCATAGAGAAATTCTTCCTAATCAGAAATTCTATTTGATATAGATATGCAGCAAGGAATATCCAGAGTATAAAACCGACCATGAATAAAGCCTGTATATATCTGTATCTGTGGCTATAATAGTAACCATCAATACTTCTTAGACATAATCTAGTAAATTCTGATGAAAGCAAGTCGCAGTCTGGCACCAAGATAAAAGGCAGGATTACGATGATACAAATTAAAGAAGCTACAATATGAACGATGGCTGCATATATCCCTTCCCACCAACTTCTTGGCGTAGGCAAAAGAACTTTGAAATTAGGGGTTTCTTTGGCAAATACAATATGGTGAATGTAGGTAAAAAGAATAATTAAAGTTACTAGAGTTATGCTTCCTGCTGTACTGGGATTCCATCTTATGAGTCTGACATTCCAATACATGATAATTCTGACAATGACAAATAACCCAGTCATTAAACCTAGGGTTCTCAGCCAAGAATTAGGATAGGGAAACCATGGTGACCAGCGAGATTCTTTGAGGAAAATATTAGTTGATTCTGACTGATTCTCTGGCGGATTATTAACTTGAGTTTCTGGAGATGAAGGGAGTTGTTTCTGTGGGGAATTGGTAGTTGAGAGAGCGATCGCCTCTCTTGCTATTTCAGATTTCCCAACTGGAGAATTTGCAGATATCGATATTTCTGCCAGAGGTTTTGCTGGAGCTACTAATTTTATCTCTCCCAGCCAATTTGCCTTAACTACACCCTCTAACTTGTTTTGAACCTTAGCCTTTTTTACTTTGGGGATGGCTAATTTATTTAGTAATTCACGAATTGTATGTAAAGTTGATACTTTTTCTAGAGGCGTGCTGGATTCTAGAATTAAGAATAAACAATCATTCTGAATAGTCGGTCGTACCTTAACACTTTTGTCTTGCAGAAAATAATTTACTATGTAAGCGATCGCTCGTAAGTCTCCCTGTTTTGCCAATGCTAAGGGATTCTGCTGGGTCATGGCTACACCGAATATAGATAGGGTTTGTATTCTACATAAAGTATCACACAATATATAAAGTGGCTATGGCTAGCACATCGCAGGATATTCAAGAATTTGTTGATTATGATATCAAACCCAACGCATCACCTATTCAGCAAACTTCCCCTCCCGCCACGGCACAGGGTCGATCGATAGCCCATGCACAAATAAACCCCAGTGGAGATGAGGTCCTGTCGCTGCACCCGTAGACCCGACTCTGCCCACAACTTGCCCCGCTTGAACAAAATCCCCCTCCTGCACCTCAATCCGGCTCAGGTGGATCATAATACTCAGTAAACCTTGCCCGTGGTCGATCCCCACCGTGTTGCCGTGGACATTAAACCGTTGATTAGCTCTGCCGATCAAAGCAATCCGCCCCGCCGCTGGAGCGATCACTGGTTCCCCCGTATCTGCCCCGTAATCTAAGCCTCTATGGAAATAGTCTTCCGCAAACACTCCATTGTAGTAGCGGCGCACCCCGTAGCCCGTGGTCAAATCTCCAGAAGTTGGGCGTAACAACGTCCCTTGCCAATACTTTTCGGGACTAATGATCGCTTTAAATTCCGCCACCCGATCGAACTCATAATCATCACTGGGTTCATTGTCATCACCACCGGGCAGCCAAATCCGCTGGGTAGGAAAACTGCGATCGGCTAAGTTCAAAGAAAGCTGCCGCACCTCACTTCCAGCTCTGACCAACACACTCTTAGTTCCCGGAGTATCCAGAGGCGTAGTCGGCAACAAAGCTAACCAGTTGTCATTTCCCCTAGCAAAAGCCGGATAGGTTTTGTTTTCTAGACTTACAACCGGAGTGGCAAAGCTACGGATAGTCACCGCGATCGTATCTCCCAGCCGAGGGTTGACAGGAGCTACTTGAATATCTAATGCCCTTGGTGGAGCGGGGATTGGGAGAGGAGTTATTGGAGTCGATTGAGTATCTATGGGGGGCTGAAGTGGGCTAACTTGAGCGGGAGCGGGATGGAGGAATACCAAGACAAAACTAGCGGTGGCAATTATGAGAGCCGCCAATTTTAGGAAAGATCGATTGGCGATGGATAAGTTCAAGGCGGTGAGAAAGGAGGGAAGCTTAAACATTTTGGGTTTTCTCAGGTTGGGGTGTGGGGAGTTGCGATCGAACTGCAAAAATTTTACTTGAAAATCATGGGGAAAATGCTTGAGAAATTGTATCCTAAGTTAATAGAGCTTAATATTTTATTCATAATAACGATCCTTAAGAAATAACTAGTGGAAGAAGATTTTAGACTAATTATCGATTTTGTCTCAGTGTTGGCTGCCGCCACCGCTGGGGGTTTGCTGGCATCCCTCTGCCGTCAACCAGCTCTGTTGGGGTATATTCTGGGCGGGATGATCGTGGGACCAGCGGGTCTGGGGTTAATTAAGGAGATCGTTCCCATCGAAACCATGGCGCAGTTGGGAGTGGCATTTTTGCTGTTTGCCCTTGGGGTGGAATTTTCCTTGGCAGAATTGAAAAAAGTCCAAGCGATCGCCCTCGGTGGCGGCAGCTTACAAATGTTGCTGACTATTTTGGTGACAACCTGCGTTTCCCTTTTGGTGGGCTGGGTTTCCACCCCCACTCAGGGTGTATTTTTGGGAGCGATTCTCTCCCTATCTTCCACCGCAGTGGTGATGAAATCCCTGATGGAGCGCAACGAAACCGAAACGCCCCAAGCGCAGGTAATGCTGGGGATGCTGGTGGTGCAGGATTTGGCTTTGGGCTTAATGCTGGCGGTGCTGCCGGCTTTGGATCAGCCGCCGGAAGCGATCGGGCAAGCGATCGCCCTTGCCGTCTTGAAGATTGCCCTGTTTGGCTTAGGAGCCGTAGCCACTGGGAAGCTAGTAATCCCCAAACTATTGCGTCTCCTCGCCCGTACCGAGAGCCGGGAGTTATTTCTCCTCGGCGTAGTGGGTCTATGCCTAGGAATTGCTTTATTGACCTATAAATTGGGTCTATCCATTGAAATGGGTGCCTTCGTGGCGGGGCTGATGATCTCAGAGGTGGAGTATGCCGATCAGACCTTGACCTACGTGGAACCTCTCCGGGATGTATTTGGGGCGTTGTTCTTTGCGGCGATCGGCATGTTGATCGACCCGGTATTTCTTTGGCAAAACCTAGAATTAATTCTGGGCTTAGTATTGGTAGTTTTGCTGGGCAAGTTTTTGATCGTCACGCCGATTGTCAAAATCTTCGGCTACCCTTGGCGCACTGCTATCATCGCGGGGATTGGTCTAGCGCAGATTGGGGAATTTTCCTTTGTCCTTGCCAGCGAGGGGCAGACTATGGGAATTGTTTCCCGTGAAGTTTATCTGTTGATTCTGGGGACAACTGCCGTTACCTTAGTGGTGACTCCCTTCCTGTTGAGTGCAGTTCCCCAACTTTTTGACTGGGTACAGGAACAGCGGGGCGAAGATGCCGAAGCTTCGCCCATGGAGCTAACTACATCTCCATCTCTGCCAGAATTGCGGGATCATGTGGTCATCTGTGGTTACGGCAAGACGGGGCAGAACTTGGTGAAAATTCTCCAAGAGCGCCAATATCCTGTAGTGGTAGTGGATTACTCGGAAGCAGCGACTCAAAAACTCCGAGAGGCAGGTATTCCCTACGTCTACGGCAATGCCGCTAGTCTACACATTCTAGAAAAAGCTGGAATCGAGCAGGCAAAATCCATGGTGGTATTGCTGCCGGATGCTATGAGTATGCGGCTGACCTTGAAGCGATCGCTAGACCTGAACCCAGAGCTAGATGTGGTAGTCCGTTCTCGCCACGATCGCGATATTGAAATGCTCTACCAACTGGGAGCTACTTCGGTGGTGCAGCCGCAGTTTGAGGCTAATCTAGAAGTTGCCAGCCATTTACTCACTAGTATTGGGGTTTCCAAGCCAGTGATCTGGCAAGAAATGGAACAAATTCGCAGTTCTCACTACCTCGACCTGCGCCCCACTAAACTGCGATCGGAAGTCGTCCGGGACTTCCAACAAATCCGCGAACAAATTCCCAGTCTGTGGTACACCCTGCCCGATAGTTCCCCCATTTTAGGTATGACCTGGGAGGAAACCAATTTGCGCCAGCTAACAGGGGTGAGCTTACTGGCTATCAAACGGGAATCGGGAGCAGAAATTGATTATCCAGAGGGCAATGAGTTTCTGGAGCAGGGCGATCGGTTGTTGATTGTCGGTGAAGCAGAAGAGATTGCTGCCTTTCGGGAACTGGCACAAGGAGATGCCACCATTCCTATTTCTGGGAATGCCTGCCAGTGGTTGCTATTACCTCCAGAGAGTTCGGTGGTGGGTTTTAGTCTTCAAGAACTACACCTGCGGCGGCAGCACAATGTTCAAGTCCAAGCCATTCGTCGAGAAGGGAAGTTTATTAGCTTTCCTGATGGTTCCGTAGAGCTATTGGCTGGCGATCGTCTCCTTCTCTGTGGCCATCCCCAAGCCCTCGCCCAAATGGAGCAATGGTTTATTCCTCCGACTCTACCCATTAATTTGCCAATGCCAGCGTTAAATATGCAGGACTTGTTAGCAGAATTTTCTAATGATTCACCGAGGGAATTACTTAGTGAATTAAATGGAGAGGTGCATCAGGAACTAGTCACTAGGGTGCCAGAAGTTTCCTAATTACTCTAGCCAGTTTTGCTAAAGGTAGATACAAACCTTGAATTTGGAGGCAGAACGAATGCTGAATGTTGTGCAGATGGGAGAGATGGGGACGGAGTTATCGGCAATTAGTGAGAGAGGTGAACGATCGATCGTCAGACCCAAATTACGGAACTTCGTGTTCAAATGAGACACACCACAAATATTAAAAGTCTTATCAATGCTGGGTTTAAGAGTGGGCTTCGACGACCCTCAGCCCACTCTTAAACTACTGTATCATCGAGTCGGCGGGTCAGCCTGTGGTGGCGGTGGTTCCCTATGGTTATTTGATGAATTTACTGGAGGTGCTGGAGGATGCGATCGATAGCACCTTACTAAAAAGTGCTGTAGCTATTAATGATGGTTTTCCAGCGATTTTTTTTTAGCTTTCAGGAAGTAATTATTAATGTCATCATTGTTATTTTTCTCGGCAAGGATAATATTAAAAATTGTGGCTATTAGCCCTAAAGCATTGGTTTTTATTTTAAGATCAAAACCGGGTTTATTGAGAATATTGATTACCCCTAGAGAATAATTTCTCCACATTTTGGCTCGGTTTCCCCTGAGGCAGGCTATTTCATTTCTGGGTGTTTTGAAGAAATAAGCTCTTTTGCAACTTAATTTAATAATTTCCCTAAAGAATTTTTCTAAAAAGCGATCGCTTTTTATTGTTAATGTTTGGCTAGATATTTATTCACCCTCGAAAACTACAATTTGTGCTTACAGGTAGTGATCACCACCTATACACAAACCTACGACCAGTCAATATTTCAGAAAATACAACGTATTCTATTTACATAAAAAGTGTTGTGTATGAAAAGAGAAATTACTATTTATCGTCCCCTAGAGGGTAGACCAGATAATTATCAAGATTGGTCACAGCAGGGGAATGTTTTTTATGAGATGGGACGCTATACCGATGCTTTGCTGAGTTACGATCGAGCTTTGGAATACAGTTCTGGTGATTATTGGTTATTTTATCGGCGAGCCTATACCCTAGAATGTCTGGGGTATTTTGAAGAAGCGATCGCCAACTATCAACAGGCAATTACCTATAATCCCGATGACTACTGGGCGTGGTATGAAATGGCATTTGCCCAACGCCGGATCGCAGACTATGAAGGGGCGATCGCCAGTTACAACAAAGCCCTAGAAGCTAGACCTAATGACTATTGGGCCTGGTATCACCAAGGATTTGTTGCCCTTGAAGATTTGGGTTGGTATAAAGACGCGATCGCCTGCTTTCAGCAAGCCCTGATCAGCGAACCAGAAGATTATTGGGCATGGTATCGCCAAGGAGATGCCCATCGGCAGGTGGGCAACCACCAACAGGCGGTGAATTGCTACAATCAATCCCTAGTCATTAGACCCAAGGACTACTGGGCTTTATATCAAAAAGCCAACACTCTGCGGAGTTCCGGAAATTTGGGGGCAGCGATCGCCGCCTATGATCAAGCAATTAAGATATTGCCAGAGGACTATTGGTGTTGGTATCAAAGGGCTGAATGTCTGCGGCGGTTGGGACGCTACGGGGAAGCAGTTTCTAGCTACAATCAGGCGTTGCGGGCAAAACCAGAAGATGATTACACCTTGTACAATCTGGCTTGTTGTTATGCCCAGTTGGGGGAAGCCCACCTCGCCCTAAACCATCTAGAAAAAGCCATCCAACTTAACCCAACCCCATGTCTATCGAACGCTAGGGCTGACTCGGATTTTGATAAAATTCGCCAACAACCCCGGTTTATCCAGGTGATTTTTGAATAATTCGGGACTTATTGCACCTTGTTTTGCTATGGTATCCACTGAGGGCGCAAAGCCTTGCGTCCCCACAACTACAGCACTTTGCGTTCAAACGAGACACACAACAAATATTGAAAGTCTTATCAATGTTGGGTTTGAGAGTGGGCTTCGACGACCCTCAGCCCACTCTCAAATCGCTGTAACTACAACCTAATGGATTAAGAACCGCCATACACAAATTGCCATGGCGAGGAGAAGTGGAAGGCTTTGATCAACTGGAAATTTTTGTGTAGCTTCGGCGATCGCCCCAGAAATCCCTCTACAATGAGCATAAAAAATTAATGGTAACAAGCCCCTATGCCTCATCCCCTCTACGTTGCATTTATCTGGCATCAACATCAGCCCCTCTACAAAAGCCGAGATATTGATGCTGCTGGCTCCCATCAGTACCGCCTGCCTTGGGTACGGCTCCACGGCACCAAGGATTATCTCGACCTAGTTTTGCTGCTAGAGCGTTACCCCCAACTCCACCAGACCGTGAATCTGGTTCCTTCTTTGATTCTGCAAATTGAGGATTATGTAGCGGGGAAAGCCATGGATCCCTACCTTGCCCTTGCCCTCAGCCCGGAAGATCGTCTAACCGAGAGCGATAAAAGATTGATTGTCGAACATTTCTTTGATGCGAATCACCACACCTTGATCGACCCCCATCCCCGCTATGCCCAGTTGTACAACCAACGGCAGGATCGGGGTAAGGATTGGTGCGTTGAGCATTGGCAGCCGGAAGATTATGGCGATCTCTTGGCTTGGCATAACTTGGCTTGGATTGATCCTATGTTTTGGGATGATCCAGAGATTGCTACTTGGTTACAGCGTGGTAAAGGGTTTAGCCTGAGCGATCGCCAATCCATCTACGCCAAACAAAGGGAAATTCTCGCCCGGATCCTGCCCCAGCACAAAAAAATGCAGGAATCTGGACAGCTAGAAATCACCACCACCCCCTACACCCACCCGATTATGCCCCTCTTGGCAGATACCAACGCCGGGCAGGTGGCAATCCCTCAGATGAAATTGCCCAATGCTCGGTTCCAATGGGCGGAAGATATTCCCCGCCATCTCAAAAAGTCTTGGGAAATGTACCAAAGAAATTTTGGGCAAAATCCCCGTGGTTTGTGGCCCTCAGAACAATCCGTCAGCCCGGAGGTGCTGCCCTATATTAGCCAAGCTGGGTTTAAATGGATTTGTAGCGATGAGGCGGTTTTGGGTTGGACAATTAAGCACTTTTTCCATCGAGATGGAGCTGGGACTGTGGAAGAACCGGAGTTACTTTACCAACCCTACCGTTTGCCCACACCTCATGGAGATCTGGCGATCGTCTTTCGCGACCATCGCCTCTCGGATCTAATCGGATTCTCCTACAGTGGCATGAATCCCCAAGCGGCAGCGCGGGATCTGGTGGGACAATTGGAAGCGATCGCCCGGAAACTCGGGGAACGTCAAGGACGAGGCAGCACCGCCCTAGAACAACCTTGGTTAGTGAATATTGCCCTAGATGGGGAAAACTGCTGGGAATTTTATGAGCAGGACGGCAAACTATTTTTAGAAGCTCTTTACGGAATGCTTAGTGATCAACCGGATATTAAGCTGGTGACAGTTTCGGAATATCTAGATAAATTTCCCCCCAGAGAAACCTTGCCTAGCAATTCCCTCCACAGTGGCTCTTGGGTAGATGGCAGTTTTACCACTTGGATTGGGGATGCGGCGAAAAATAAAGCTTGGGATCTGCTCACTCAAGCCAGACAAGTTTTGGCAAACCACCCAGAGGCTACGGAAGAAAGTAACCCGGCTGCGTGGGAAGCTCTCTACGCCGCCGAAGGTTCCGACTGGTTCTGGTGGTTTGGCTATGGGCATTCTTCTAACCAAGATGCCATTTTTGATCAGTTATTCCGGGAGCATTTGGCTGCTCTCTACCAAGCTCTGGGGGAACCTGTCCCCGCTAATCTGCTCCAGCCGGTAGAAGAACACGAAGCCACTCTCCGCACCCAGCCCCAAGGATTTATTCATCCAATTATTAACGGGATTGGGGATGAGCAGGATTGGGATCGGGCGGGAAGGTTAGATATTGGCGGCGATCGCGGCACTATGCACCAAAGCAGCCCCATCCAAAGACTTTGGTACGGAGTGGATCACCTCAACTTCTATCTACGTCTAGATTTCCAAGTGGGGATTAACCCCAAGGTGGATCTGCCCAATGAGCTACATCTGTTGTGGTACTACAGCGATCGTACCATGCATAATAGCCCCCCACCCCTAGGAGAAGTCCCTAATCAAGCTCCCCTAAATTATGCCTATCACCATCACCTAGGCATCAATCTCCAGACCCAATCCTGCTGGCTCCAAGAAGCGGTAGAGAATTGGCAATGGCAGCACCGCTCTACACGGGCGAGTGTGGGCTTGCAGGAATGTTTAGAAATTGCCGTACCTTGGGGAGATTTGCAAGTAGAGCCAGATTACTATCTGCAATTGTTAATAGTCCAAGCAGATCATGGGCAGTATCAGAATTATCTTCTAGATAATTTAGTGGGACTGTGTGTCCCGTAATATGAAATCAAAAAAAGGGTGAAACCCTTTTTTTGATTTCATATAGTTTTTAACCCCAACTTTTAGTACTGAGGACTTGACCTTGGGCATGGAGAATAGACTTGGCTCTGGCATGGATGGCATCTTCAAAGCGATCGTTCGTCAACCGCAGAGCTTCGTTATACCTTTTCACTGCTTCGCCGTGATGCCCGACGCTGGCTAATAGTAATCCCAAGTTGAACCAACCTAGAGCATACTTAGGCGCAAGTTCTAGGCATCTATTATAGGCAGTGAAGGACTCAGAGAATTTGTTGATATTGGCGTAGGTGGTGCCGAGATAATCCCAAGCAATGTAGTAGTTAGGGGCAATTTCTATACACTTTAGATAGGCACTAACGGCATCTTCATGCTTTTCTAGATAGTACAAACTGCTGCCAATCACTTCCCAAGCTAAATAATATTGAGGGTCGATCGCCAGAGATTTTTCCGCAGATTGAATAGCTTCCGGATAGTTGCCTAATTGATAGAAGGCATGACCCAGAGCTTGCCAACTTTGGGGCAGGTCAGGATTATGGTCAATTGCCTGCTGGAAAGCGGCGATCGCCTCGCCATAATCTCCTTGGTCAGTGAAAGCTAGACCTAAATTGTGCCATGCCCAATAGTAGGCTGGGTCTAGGGCAATACTTTGCTGATAGGCGGCGATCGCTCCAGTCAAATCTCCGTTGTTGTAGAGTTGGTAGCCTTTTTGTAGCCAATCTTCAGCAGTTTTGGTGGTTTCCGGACTGGGATGTTGCTGGTCATAGAGCTGATGGGCATGGTGCTTGGCTGCCGTTGCCTCCTCTGGGCGATCGAGCTGGGTGAGGGCGATGGCTTTTTTCTCCCAGGTATTATAATCTTCAGGATTCGCCTCTATAGATTGCTCTAAGTAATCCAAAGCTGCTACATAGTCACCAGTGACTAATTTTTCTAAGCCATGATTGTATAGTTCTTTTGCGTCCATTGATTCCCAAGTAATTCTAGTTAAAAACATCATAATCAAATTCTGTCCCCCACCACTAGGAGCAAAGATGCAACGCTACTATAAATAAGGGCACAAAACCGACCTTAGTTTCAACTTAATGTCAAAGGTAGTCACAGAATGCTGTAAGAAAACTCTTTTCCCCCATGTCCCTAATTCGTCCCCTGACTACAGAAATAATTCATCTAATTGCCGCTGGAGAAGTCATTGATTCTCTAGGGGCGATCGTGCGGGAGTTGGTGGAAAATTCTTTGGATGCGGGGGCAGACCGATTGGTGGTGAATGTTTCTCCAGAACATTGGCAGGTGCGGGTGGCGGATAATGGCGTGGGGATGGGTTTAGAAGATTTGCGCTGTTGTGCCACACCGCATAGTACTAGCAAGATCCACGATCGTCAAGATTTAGCCCACATCGGCACGCTGGGATTTCGGGGGGAAGGTCTGCATAGTTTGGCAACCTTGGCAGATTTAGAAATTCTCAGTCGCCCGGAAGCTAGTAACGGTGGCTGGAGGGTGGTTTATGACCAGTTGGGGGAAGCGGTAATTGAAGAACCCTGTGCGATCGCTCCCGGTACGGTGGTGACGGTGAGTAATTTATTTAACAACTGGCAAAATCGTCGGGATGCCCTGCCATCTCCAGCCCAGCAATTGCGCTTGGTGCAGCAAACCCTATGGCAGATTGCCCTGTGTCATCCCCAGGTGACTTGGCAAGTCCAGAAAGCCCATCAACCTTGGTTTCGGATCAGCCCGGGGCAGAGTGGTAAGGAAATTTTGCTGCAAATTCTCAATCAAGTCCAGCCCACGGATCTACAATACCTCCAGTTAGTAGAAACCCTCGCCCCTTCTCCCAAGGGGGGAGAGGCGCAAATTGCCCTTACCTCAAACCCCTCTCCTAAGGAGGAAGAGGGGCTAAGAAATACTCAAGGTTTTGGTGAGGAGAAATCAGACCTCACCCCAAACCCCTCTCCCTTGGGAGAGGGTCTAAGAGCAGAGATGAGTTTTAGTCTCAACTCTGCTCTTGAAGTAGAAGCAGGGCTAAGAAATACCAAGATTGAGATCGTGATTGGATTGCCCGATCGAGCGACTCGCCGCCGTCCTGATTGGGTGCGGGTGGCGGTAAATGGCAGGATGATTAAATCTCCAGAGTTAGAGCAGACTATTTTGGGAGCAATGACTCGGATGCTGCCGCGCGATCGCTATCCTATTTGTTTTTTGCATCTCACCATTCCTCCAGATCAGGTGGATTGGAACCGCCATCCGGCAAAATCAGAAATTTATCTCCACAATGCTGACCATTGGCAAGAACAGGTGAAAGCCATTATTGCCCAAGCCCTCAGCCTCAACCCAGCTACCATTCCTGAAGCCAACTACTCTCAACGGGTGGGAAAATTGATCACTGCGGCAGAATCCTCGGCATCTTATCAGACTGCTTATCGATCGATCGCTCCATCTGCCGACCCCAATGCAGATATAATTACCGACCCAGATTCCCCGCCAAGCCCTGAGTCGAAACTGCTCCTGAATCCCCTCAGAGCCATAGCACAAGTCCACAACACCTATATTGTGGCGGAGCATAGCTCTGGGTTGTGGTTAGTGGAACAGCATATTGCCCACGAACGGGTGCTTTATGAAGAGTTGTGCGATCGCTGGCAACTCCTGCCCCTTGAACCCGCCGTGATCCTCAGCCATCTTGCCCCCAGACAACTGGAAAATTTACAAAAGTTAGACTTAGATATTGCTAGTTTTGGGGAACAACTCTGGGCTGTGCGGAGTGCGCCTGCTCCTTTAATCCATCGAGAAGATTGTGCGGCTGCTTTGATGGAACTGAGTCAAGGAGGAGACTTGCAAACGGCACAGGTGGCGATCGCCTGTCGCACCGCTATTCGTAATGGCACTCCCCTAACTTTGCCCGAAATGCAAACCCTCCTTGATCGATGGCAAAATACTCGTCACCCCCGCACCTGTCCCCACGGCAGACCCATCTATTTACCCCTAGAAGAATCTAGTCTATCCCGCTTTTTCCGCCGCCACTGGGTGATTGGCAAGAGTCATGGAATTTAATTTGTGCTATCCCCTTGTCAATTAGAAAAATTCAGCCTATACTAAGGAAAGACGACGCGGGATAGAGCAGCCTGGTAGCTCGTCGGGCTCATAACCCGAAGGTCGGTGGTTCAAATCCGCCTCCCGCCATTTACCCCCTAGCCCAGTACTAAAAAGGTACTGGGCTTTTGGTTTAATCAAATTTCCTAAAATACTCCGTTTCATCTTTTGCGATCGTCATAATTGCTTGACATCTGCAAACCCTTGTAGTTATGATGCATTCAGCAAATACATTATCTCTACAGACTTACCGGAGATTATAGGAGGATTTATGGAAATATCAATAAAATTGCTGCAACAAATAAAAAGGTCTTGGCGGTTTATCGCTTTATTTTTGGTGGGAGTATTTTTGACTGGGGCGATCGCTGCCTGTGGTGCCAGTACAACGAATACAGCTAGTAGTCCCGCTGGGACTGGTAGTCCTGCGGCTAGTCCCGCTGCTACTGGTAGTCCTACGGCGGCTAGTAGCCCCAAGCCAGATGTAGAATTAACCTTGGTTTCTTTTGCTGTCACCAAGGAAGCCTATACAGGAATTATTCCTAAATTCACTGCCAAATGGAAGAAAGAACAAAATCAAAATGTCACATTTAAGCAGAGCTATGGTGGTTCTGGTAGTCAAACCCGCGCTGTCTTAGACGGATTGGAAGCAGATATTGTGCACCTAGCTCTAGAGCCGGACACGGCAAGGATAGAAAAAGCTGGTTTGATTGATGCAGGTTGGCAGAAAGAAGTCCCTAATGATGGCATTGTTTCTAAATCCGTAGGTGCACTTATTGTCCGTAATGGCAACCCCAAAGGTATCAAAACTTGGACAGACTTAGGCAAAGAAGGTGTGGCAGTAGTTACCGCCGACCCGAAAACCTCTGGGGGAGCAAGATGGAATATTTTAGGTCTCTGGGGTTCTGTGACTAAAACAGGAGGAGATGAGGCAAAAGCAACTCAACTGATTACTCAAGTCGTAAAAAATGCTCCTGCCTTACCTAAGGATGCACGGGAGGCATCGGATGCCTTCTTGAAGAAGGAGCAGGGAGATGTGTTGATCAACTACGAGAATGAAGTAATTCTGGCTAATATCAAGGGTGAGAAAACTGAGTATGTGATTCCTGATGTGAATATTTCTATTGATAACCCGATCTCTGTAGTAGATAAAAATGCCACGAAGCATAATGTCAAGGAAGTAGCCGATGCTTTTGTACAGTATCTTTTTACCCCAGAAGCACAGACGGAGTTTGCTAAGGTAGGCTTCCGTCCAGTAGATGAAACTGTGGCGAAACAAAAGGAATTTACTGATAAATTTCCTGCGATTAAAACTCTTTTTACTGCCAAAGATTTAGGCGGTTGGGAGGCAATTAATAAGCAATTCTTTGCTGAAGGTGCTTTATTTGATAAGGTAGCATCCCAAGTTAGGAAATAGTTCAGAGATCGAGAATAATTTCTCGTGCCGCAGGCACGAGAAATTATTTTGATTAGAGTTCTGAGGGAGCGATCGCTCCCAGATAGGTGACCAATAGTTCTTGCAATCCCCATCTGGTAATGACAATTAGCCCTAACCTCGCTTGGGCAGTGGGCAAATCTTTTAATCTTGTCTCACCAAAAATCTGGCTGTAGCGATCGAAGTTAGCAAAACCTCGACTAATTTCCGTTGCTAACCTCAGCCATTTTTGAATAGATTTTCGGTTTTTTGTGGAGTCTTGATAGGCATCAAATTCATCTACTAAGTTAACCAGAAGATTAACTAAGTATCGTTCTTGAGGAATTGTTAATCTCAACTTTCCCTGCTCATCTAACCAAGGAATTGCTGAAGGCAAATAAATTTGCCATGGGTCTAGTAATTGTTTCTGTGATTGATTCTGTAATTGATGTTGTAATTGCTCCGGCGATTGCTCCCCTAATTGAATCAATTTCTCCCTAGCTGCCAATCTTAAAAGAGAGCAGCAACGAGCATGGGCAGACTGGATTGGTAGATGATTAATGATCTCTGGATCAATTTGCGAATTATTTTTTTGATCAGCAGATGATTGTAATCTTAGCTGTTCTAACCATTGGGCAAGGGTGCGATCGCTCACCCGCAGATCAATTATTCCTCGATCGATAACTTGGGGCTGAACACTAAGAAAAGGCAGATTAATATTTTGCTTATCTTGTTGATTAGAAAGTAATGAATTATTTAATTTGGCAACTAATTTCTCTGCTATTTCCCCAGCAGAAATACCCCACCGAGGAGCAAGTTGGAGAGCCAAGGCACACTGATAACTAACACAATTTTCTAAGCTTTTCTGACCAGTCTCCTCGGTTTGAACAGTGTTGATTTGAAAAGTGTTGATAGAGGATTGATGCCCCAGTCGGAAATCTTGACCATAGCTTTGACCGTAGTTACGCAGGGGAATCTCGGCTATTTCCAACCCCCACGAACTAGTTACCTCCACCAGCCATGCTTGCAATATTCTTTTAAGACCCATATATAGCCGTCCTAAATCATTTTCTAACATTTGCCAAGTTAATCTGTTTCTGCTAAATGACTTCACCCGCCTTTGGCGGGTGAAATCATTTAGGATTGCTATAGCTTGGTGATTCTCATGCCGTTTTACTAAATGCTTGATACAAAGCTGCGTCAGGATTTAAATCAAGAAAAGGATTTCACCCTTTTCTTGATTTGCTATCAGTGCTTATCATAGGGCTGGCCGTCGGCTGCTGGCGGTGTAGCTTTGCCACCGAAACCAGCCAAGACGATGACAGTCAAAATATAGGGGATTGCTTGATATGCCTGAGAAGGAATGGCATTCAACCAAGAACCAGCCCCTGCTGCTGAGGTAACACTGGCGGTGCGAATTTGGATCGCTGTGCCAACTCCAAATAATAGCGATGCTCCCAATGCCCCAAAGGGAGTCCACCGCCCAAAAATCATTGCTGCTAGGGCAATAAATCCTCGTCCTGCACTCATCCTCAGGGTGAAATTTCCCACCTGCTCTAGGGTGAGCCAAACCCCCGCCAGACCAGCGATCGCCCCCCCAAGGATCGTATTGATATACCGAACTCGATAAACATCTATCCCCACCGTATCTGCGGCACGGGGATGCTCTCCCACAGCCCTAGTCCGCAATCCCCAAGGGGTGTAAAACAATACGTAGTGAATCACCACAGCCAAGAGCATCATGGCATAGACGATCGGCTGATGGCTGAAAAATAACTGCCCTAAAACAGGAATCTGACTCAACAAAGGAATGGGCAAAGGAGGAAAAGTCCCCGGTGAAGTAGGTGCACCACTGCCTGTGGTCATCCAACGCTGAAACACCCAACCCGTCACCCCCCACGCCAAGATATTGATCACCGTGCCGCTAATGATCTGGTCGGCTTTGAAATGAATGGAGATGACACCGTGGAACCAGCCAATTAATGCCCCCGTTAAGAGTCCAGCGATTAATCCTAATAACAAACTGATCATGGCGGCGGGGATTGCTGCCGGAGTGCCGATCGCTGGATTACCCGCCATCGCCAACAGGGGCACATTCACATACATTGCTACCAATTGAGCCACCATCGCGCTAGTGAGCATCATGCCTTCAATGGCAATATTCACCACTCCTGCCCGCTCTGACATAATTCCTGAAAAAGCTCCTAGGGCGATCGGTGTCGCCGTAATCAGAGCTAGACGTGCAAGACCAACGATCGTATCTAAATCCATAGGAATTTTGCAGGTAAGGGATTTTTCAGCCTAAATTTTAGCAGCAATATAGCGGTTCTAATTGATTTATACCAGCAATGATTCTAAGGAAACACAGTTTCCTTTTTTTGGGAATAAGAAGGGGGGGGGCAAAGCACTCCCCCTTCTTATAAGATGCAGTATCCCCAACCTTGCTCAAACAGGCTCTGGGAAACAACCATCGTTATGAATACAACCAGACTTATGACTAATCGTCATCCCCGGCGGAAGTAGTTGAGACATAACAACTAAATGTATATAAGCACAGTCTATATATACAAAAGCTAGAGAAATTAAGACAGATCTAATGACGTAATCCTGAAGCACTTTTCTACCTCTCAATTAACTAATTAAGGATTGAGCAACTTAATATGTATTTCTGGCAACTAAATTGCTCCATGACTAGACCATACCAAGAGCTTCATTGCTTGTCAGTCGCCTCTAGTCGGGACTTTGGCGGGTTGCCTTAGTTGGTGGAAGTCGGGTTTAGTCGGGTCGGACAGGAGAAATCGTCTAAATCTGAAGTATGATTAGGAGAAATATTTCTCTAAAAACTATGGACGTTGAGGCGACACTAGAACTAGCTAAAAGATTGATTTTGGCGCAAACAGAAAAGCAGTTTAATGATCTACAAACCTATATCCTCCAAGGTGCTTTAGAAGGAAAAACCCTCCGAGAAATTGCTGAGTTCCACAGATATAACGAGAGCCATGTCAAGGAAGTCAGTACTAAATTGTGGAAGATTCTTTCTGCTGCCCTAGGAGAATCGGTCACAAAAAGGAATGTGCGATCGATCCTCAAGCAGTACCTACACCTAGAAAAACAGAGACTACAACCTTCATCTTCAGAAAACACCTCCGGCAGCAATTCCGGCAGCAATTCTGGTAACAATATCGGCAACGATAGTCCGATCGCCTACCAACGGGGCATGTGGATTCCCAATTTGCGATGTCGCCAAGTTTTGGGTAGAGATCAGTTCCGAGAAGAAATATTACAGCGTCTCAGCGATCGGCAAGAAGACTTAATCCTGTCCCTCTGTGGCAGTGCTGGCTATGGTAAAACCGAAGTCGCTTGTCTGGTGGCAAAGGCGGCGGTGGAGAAAAATCTTTTTACTGATGTACTCTGGGTCAAAGCCAGAGATACAGAGTTTTTGGATGGTCGGATCAGCAATCAAGACAAAGATGAATCCCTAAGTTGGCTGCAACTCCTGCAAGAGATTGCCCATCAATTAGATGGTTGTTCGGTGAATCAAGTCCGCCAGCGCCTCAAACAAGAGAAGAGGCTGATCATTTTAGACAATGCAGAAACTGCCCAATTAGAGGATATTCTCCCCCAGCTAAATCAAATGCTCAACCCTAGTCGGGTGTTGCTCACTAGTCGATTTCAAACCCATGCTGCCTATGTGGGATTAATTAATATTCCTGCTTTGGAAAAAAGATTTGCTGATCAGCTATTACAAGATGAGGCGAAACGGAAAAACGTACCAGCACTTCTACAGGCAAGACCGGAGCAACTAGACAAGATTTATGAACTATCTTGTGGTGCGCCTTTAGCATTGCATTTCGTTGTCGGGCGGGTGTTGGATGATGGCAGGTTGGAGCCAGTTCTCTCAGCCCTGAAACAGGCTAGTGGAGATGTGGAGAAAATCTATGAGTTTTCCTTAAATACAGCTTGGCAGCGGATTAGTGAGGTCACCAAAAATCTCCTCTACTATATGGGGAATGCCGATGCTGGGGTGACTGGAGAAGAATTATTAGGCACTAGTCAAGTAGAAGAAACGGCGTGGCATGTAGCTCAACGAGAACTCAAGCGCTGGTATTTGATGGAGGAAGAAAAAGATGCCAAGGGTAGGGCTAGATATAATTTGCATCCGTGGGTAAGACGGAGTTTGCGGGGAGGTTTAGTAGAAAGATGGCAGGATCGATCGATCTCAGAGTGGGAAGATATTGCCAGACGAAAATATGGTTTAGTTGATCTTGATGAAGAGGAAGAATCAGAGGATTCAATAGAAGATTAATCATGCTTATAGACATAACTTCACCGGAGGATCGGGCAAATATATTTAGGGATCTGAGTGCGATCGCCAATCTTTGTTCTTCGCCCGATCGAGCAAGCAGAAAATCCTTTAAGTTGCTTTTCAATATCTGGGAAAAAGTTAGTATAAATTTATGGGATAGGTGTTACTGGAATGATTTCTTTCGGGGTGGAAATATCCTTCTTCAAGCTGCAAGAAATGTAGAAGATATTGACATCGAGGCACAGATATTAGGTGAACTGGGTTATGCCTATATGGAAAGGGAGGATTATTTTTATTCTCAAAGATACTTCCAAGAATCTCTCCAGAAGTATCGCACTATTAGCAATTTCTCTAAAGAATGTCAATTATTACGCTATTCTGCTATGTTGTTGCATCGGCAAAAGCAATGGCAATCCGCTCTAGCCTATTGTCATCAAGCTCAGGAAATCTTGCAGACCAAACAAAACCAAATACCTCTTGAGAAATTGGCCTTTTACAAAGCAGATTTACCGAATATAATTGGCTGTATCTATCTTGAATTACGAAACTTTCCGGAAAGTCATCAGCAGTTGTCTTTGTCTCTAGAAAATTACCATACTCTGATTGATAATTATCCCTATTATCGCTATTATCTTCCCGGCCTACTCATAGATATAGGGCAATGGCACTTTTTATCAGGAGATTATGCCCAAGCCAATTATTATTATCAAGAATGCCTAAATCTCAGCAGGGAAATTGATCGCAATGATAAAATCGCTGAGGTGTTATTGAGCCTAGTGGAATTGGCAGAGACAGAGGGCAATATGCAACTAGCGATCGCACATGCAACAGAGTCTGAGCGGGTGGCAGGGATCGAAATTCCGGCTCTGCGCGATCGGGCGGCTCGTGAGAAGGAAAGATTGCAGAAATTACTTGGTTAGTAACAACAGCCAAATGTCTAAATCTGTCTAGTTACTTACAGTTCTGGAGGCAGGGCGATCGATGTTATTTCCTGGTGAGGTATTATCTCCCGGTTGGCTAGACTGAAGTTGACCAACTCTAACGAAAAATAATAAGACCAAAAAGATAAATAACAGTTGGGAAAACATGCCCTTAGCCTTCTCTGATGGTTTCTCAGCATTACTACAGCAAGGACAGCAATGCTTACAGTGAATATAAGCCATAATTTCTTCCTCAAAAACAGTTTTGATTTAGTAATTCATTATAATTATTTTTTCTCACTTTATCACCTAAAAGAGTTAAGTGCAAGTTTTGCACCATAAGTCTTGTCGGTTGAGTTGATTTAAGGCAACCCCACTAAAGTCAGGGTTTAGTTTTCTTATTCCACAATGGTGAACTTTTTGCTTGTAGTGGCGGTTTCAAACGCTGTACACAAAGAAGTTAATTAAGAATAGATCCGTTATTCGCAGCGAATTGCTAGTCGTCAGGAAGTTTAATGAAGGATTAAGATAGAAGAAGAAGCTGAACAAGGGCAAAATCTACAATTGCTAGTTTGAGACCGCTAATCTGAGACTGCTTAGATGAAACTTGCAAATTCTTAGCACTCAGGTTAAAGGTCTTGTATGATCAAAAAACCAAATTTTGCTTGATCTGGACTTATATAGCTACCCTAAATGGTTTCACCCGCCTCCGGCGGGTGAAACCATCTGCCAGAAACAAGTTAACTTAGTAACTGTTCTAGAATCATTTAGGATCGCTATAGCAATTTGTGTGTGGGCTGAGGGTCATCGAAGCCTATACATAAGACCCAGCCTAGTCAATTTGCATAAAAAAAGCTGTATTTGAACGACGTTGATTTTTTTGTTTACACCTCACCTAATCTAAGTAACCATGCCAGACCTTTTACTTGTCGACACCGATCGATCGCCCTCTGTAATTAACCTGAGTATTGCTCCGGCAAGGGTTTGTCGAGGGATGCAGGCTCTAAGAGATGCCAACATGATCGCAGCCCTGACCTCCCTTGGTCATCGTCCCTTGATCATTGGCGGCGATCGCACCCTAGAAATTATCCAGCCCTACCTTGCCCCCCTTAGCCAACAGTTCGCCACTGCCATCAGTTCCTATAGCCCAGACTGTAGCGAAGCTAGTCTGGCAATGCTGAAGAAAAAAGTAACTAGCCACAAAGCCGATATGATTATTGGCGTGGGGGGCGGCAAAGCCCTAGATACCGCCAAATTAATCGCCCATCAATGCCAGTTAGCGATCGCTACTATTCCCACCTCTGCTGCCACCTGTGCCGCTTGGACAGCTTTGTCTAATGTCTATTCCCCAGCGGGAGCATTTCTCTACGATGTCAGCCTAGCTAAATGTCCAGATCTGTTGATTTTAGATTATGGTTTAATTGCCACCGCCCCCCGTAGAACCTTGGTGGCGGGGATTGGGGATGCCCTCGCCAAATGGTATGAAGCTTCCGTCAGTAGTGGTAGCTCTGAGCAAACCATGATCATCGCCGCCGTCCAACAGGCGCGGGTGTTGCGAGATATCTTGCTTCAGCAGTCGATCTCCGCGATCGAAAATCCCGGCAGTCCTGCTTGGCAAGAAGTTGTAGATGCGACGGTTTTGCTAGCAGGAGTCATTGGCGGTATTGGTGGGGCGCAATGCCGAACTGTCGCTGCCCATGCCGTCCACAATGGCTTAACCCACCTCCCTGCCGCCCACCATGCCCTCCACGGCGAAAAGGTTGCCTACGGGATTTTGGTGCAACTACGCCTAGAAGAAATGATCCAAGGCAATCAATTAGCCGTAACTTCTCGCAAGCAACTAACGGATTTTTATCAACAAATTGGTTTACCCCAAACCCTAGAAGATTTAGGATTAGGAGAAATTACCCTGACTGAACTTCGCCGAGCCGCCGAAGTTGCCTGCAATATCGGCTCTGATATTCACCGCTTACCTTTTGCTGTCAATCCCGGACAACTAATGGCGGCGATGGTTTCCACCAGCAATGTAACCAGCAGTGATGTAGGGATATCCTAAGAGTGTCAAACCTGATGCCCTTATAAGTAGGGTGGGCATTGCCCACCTGTCCCTTAAATTAATATACTGAGATTTGCTAAATAGGTCGGTAAAATAATTGTCTAGGTCAGAATTGCTCACAATCCAGATGGTGGGCGATGCCCACCCTACAATGCAGCTATAGCCGTCGCCAAGCAGGTTATGTTGTGGGAACCCCAGCTTCGTGGAGGTTCCCACAACCAAAATCATATCAACCCCCTTGGCGGTTGTAATAAAATACAGCTTGTTATTTTATTAAGCTCATCTACTTTCCCAAAACTTCCAGCCGAGAACCGAATAGCTAAAAACTTATATTGACCAATAAATACCTAATGAAAATTACTCCAGCCGATCGCATTAAAGCCCTTCCCCCCTACGTTTTTGCTCGCTTAGATGAACTAAAAGCCAGAGCCAGAGAACAGGGTTTAGATTTAATTGACCTCGGCATGGGTAACCCTGATGGCTTTGCACCCCAGCCGGTGATCGATAGTGCGATCGCTGCCTTTCAAGAACCCCTCAATCATGGCTACCCCCCCTTTGAAGGTACTGCCAACTTCCGCAAAGCCATCACCAACTGGTATAGCCGTCGCTACAATGTGCAGCTAGACCCAGATAGTGAAGCATTGCCCCTGATTGGTTCCAAGGAAGGACTCTCTCACTTGGCATTGGCTTATGTCAATCCGGGGGATTTGGTTTTAGTGCCGAATCCTGCCTATCCAGCCCACTTCCGCGGACCGCTGATCGCTGGTGGCGAGATTTATAATTTAGACCTATGTGCCGAAAAAGATTGGTTGATTGACCTAGGGGCAATTCCTGATGCGGTGGCAGAGCGGGCAAAACTCCTCTACTTCAACTATCCCAGCAACCCTACCACTGCCGTGGCTCCGAGGGAGTTTTTTGAGGATATTGTAGCTTTTGCCAAAAAACATGAAATCATCTTGGTGCATGATTTATGTTATGCAGAATTAGCCTTTGATGGCTATCAACCCACCAGTCTGCTAGAAATTCCCGGAGCGAAGGATATTGGCGTGGAGTTTCATACCCTGTCCAAGACCTACAATATGGCGGGTTGGCGGGTAGGTTTTGTGGTGGGAAATAATCAGATCATTCAAGGCTTGAGAACCCTAAAAACCAACCTCGATTACGGTATTTTTGCGGTGCTGCAAACGGCGGCAGAAACTGCTTTGCAACTACCAGATAGCTATCTCCAAGATGTCCAAAATCGCTACCGGACTCGCCGAGATTTTATGATTAAAGGTTTGGGGGAATTGGGCTGGGACATTCCGAAATCTCAGGCGACTATGTATCTCTGGATTCCTTGCTCTGTGGGGATGGGGTCTACGGATTTTGCCCTGAAGGTGTTGCAAGAAACTGGGGTGGTGGTGACTCCGGGGAATGCCTTTGGTTCCTGTGGGGAAGGCTATGTGCGAATTAGCTTGATTGCAGATTGTGATCGCTTAGGAGAGGCACTAACTCGGCTGAAGCAGGCAGGCATTAAATATCAATAAATACCAACATGCTGTAGGAATCCCAGCCTCGCGGGGGTTCCTACAGCATAACCTGCTTGGCGACGGCTATAACTAATTCATTGCCACTGGAAGTTTTTGCAAGCTCAATTTCTACAGAAGTGAAGTTACAGCAGTTTTTGTTCAAATAAGACACACCACAAATATTGAAAGTCCTATCAAGGTTGGGCTTGAGAGTGGGTGGCTGTAGCCACCCACTCTCAATCTGCTGTAAAACATTTTGGGCTTCAGATGTCATTTATAAAGTGACTAGAGGGTCTGATTTTCGGGGCGGAAATTCAGACTTTATACATAGCCTCTTAGCCTTGAGAACCAATAGAAATTTAGAAACTATAGGCTCAAACCTCTTTTATTTTCTAAACATAGCGACAACTTCTATCGTTTACAGTTTTTAACTAGAAATTCAGAGGTGCTATTGTAGTTGTATAGAGGTGCTATTGTAGTTGTATATCAGATTAGCGTTCACGATAGAAATTAATTTAAAATCAGACATTTAATTGTACCTTTCTCCCAGGTTGAATTAATACAGCGCAGGATTAAGAAGAGGATAGGACTTATAACAATTCATTTAGCATAGGCAATATCCTGACAAAGAAAGTAGTTCCTTTTTTAAGTACACTAAAGTTTTTTCTGTGTCTAGTTTGTGTCAAATAACTTACAAAAAATACATTTTTATTAACACGTAACCATCAGTAACTATGTCTATAAATTCTCCAGAGAAAACTGCTAATTTAGATCCAGAGATTCTCCTCCATCGAATTACTCGCCGGATTCATCAAGCGATCGATCTGCAAAGCATTCTTGATACTACTGCCCGGGAAGTGCAGCAGTTTTTAGGCACAGACCGGATCAAAATCTATAAATTCCACCCCGATGGCAGTGGGCAGGTGATTTCGGAGTATCTGGGGAGCGATCGCCGCTTACCCTCCCTCCATGGGCTGAACTTTCCGGCAGATGATATTCCCTCCGAATCTCGGCAGCTATATATTGATTCTCAAATTCGGACGGTGGTAAATGTGGAGTTAGGATTGATTGGGCAGAGCCGGTTGCGGGATCAAGAAACTGGAGAAATTCTGCAAAAAGATTGGACATTGCGACCTTTGCATCCCTGCCATCAGGAATATTTGACCGTGATGGGAGTAAAATCCTCCATGGGCGTACCAATTCTTCAACAAGGAGAACTCTGGGGCTTATTGGTTTCTCACCATGCCGAGACTAATATAGTCACGGAGTCGCACTTGCAGGGGATGCAATTAATTGTGGATCAACTGTCGATCGCTATTACCCAAGCTAGTCATTTAGCCAGAGCGCAGGAAAAAGCCAACCGAGAAGCTTGCATCAATCATATTTCTTGTCTGCTGCATAACTTAGACGAGCCAGACTTTGCCCAAGCCCTAGAAGAAAGTGTGGGTTCTTTTGGCGGTTCTGGGGGCAGATTGTTTTTCAAATCTCAGCTTTTGGGCGTACCTCAATCGGCAGAGCGGGAGCCTCAGGTCTTCACCGTAGGCACTCAGCCCCTCCTCCATGAGCGATCGCCCTCTGCCACTATCGAGGAATACCACGGCTGGGTGGAGCATTTTCAGTCAGGAGAGCATCAGATCTGGGCGATCAATGACCTCTATCAAGTGAGTAGCCTGCGCAATCTCCAGCCAACCTTCCGTGCCACCGCCATCAAGGGTTTGCTCATTATTCCCCTGATTGTCCGGCAGCAGATTATTGGTTATCTAAGCATCTTCCGGGATAGTTTTAATTCAGAAACTCTGTGGGCGGGAGAGTTTGACCCAGATACTCGGCAATCCTACCCTCGACAATCTTTTGATTTGTGGCGACAATCCCTAACTGGTTCAGTGAATCCTTGGCTAGAAGACGACCTATTATTAGCAACAGCCCTCGGACAGCAATTTTCCTTGGCGATCGAACAACACGAACTCTACCGCCAAGTTCAAGCCCTGAATACCAACCTAGAACACCAAGTCCAAGAACGGACTCTCCAACTCCAGCAAAGTAATACCCAACTGGCACAGGCAATTCAAGACCTACAGCAGGCACAAACTCAACTTGTGCAAACTGAAAAAATGTATAGCCTAGGGCAGCTAGTAGCTGGAGTTGCCCACGAAATCGATAACCCGATCAACTTTATTCACGGGAACCTGATTCATGTGGGGGAATACACCAAGGCTTTAATTAGCTTACTGGAGTTATATCAAGTAGATAACGCCCAACCTAGTGAGCAGATCCGAGAAGCAGCTAGGGATTTAGATGTGGAGTTTCTGGTGGAAGACTTGCCTAAAACCATCACTTCCATGAAGGCAGGAACGGAGCGGATTCGACAGATAGTAGCATCCCTGCGGAATTTCTCCCGCGTTGATCAATCAGAACTAAAAACCGTAGACATCCACGAAGGTATTAATAGCACTTTAATGATTCTGCACCATCGACTCAAAGCCAAATCTGGACAACCCGGTATTGAGATTGTCAAGGAGTATGGCACTCTTCCCTTGGTGGAATGCTATGCTGGTGCCCTTAATCAGGCGTTCATGAATTTATTGAGTAATGCGATTGACTCTTTAGAGTCACGCTCTGCGAACAACGCTCTGGAGTCAAAGGATGGGGATAATCCTCTTGACATGGCTCTTCCAGCGCAACCATTTTCAAGAGCAAATCCACCCAAGATCATTATTGAAACTACCTTGATCACAAAAGATCAAGTGGTGGTCAAAATTGTCCATAATGGCTTAGGGATAACTCCAGAACAACAAGAGAACCTATTTGATCCTTTCCCTCCCGGAAAACCAAGCAGAAAAAATAGCGGCTTGGGTTTATCTATTAGCTATCAAATTATTACTAATCAACATAGGGGGAAACTAGTTTGTTGTTCTGTCCCTGACCAAGCGGTAGAATTCACCATCACTCTGCCTTTGCGCCAATTGCCCTAATCGATGCTCTGCGATCGCCCCTAACCCTAATTAAATAAATAATGGCAGAATACCTAGACCTTGCGCCCTTTATTGACCATGCCTTGTTGGATCCCTGTGCTACCCCAGAAATGGTGATTCAGTACTGCGAAGAAGCCGATCGCTACAACTTTGCGGCGGTGTGTATCTATCCCAGTGCTGTCCGTCAGGCAGCAGAATTACTCCATAACCGCAAACCTAAGGTCTGCACTGTCATCGGCTTCCCCACGGGAGCCACCACCCCCGGCACCAAACTCTACGAAGCCCAAGAAGCGGTGGAGCATGGAGCGGAGGAATTAGATGTGGTGCTAAATTTGGGTTTGCTGAAGGCGGGGCGAAAAGAAGAAGTGTATCGAGAGATTGCTGAGATTTGTGAGGCGGTCGATCGACCTGTGAAAGCCATTTTGGAAACCAATATTCTCACTCCAGCAGAAATTCGTCTCGGTGCCGCAATTTGCTTAGATGCCGGGGTCGCCTTCCTGAAAACTAGCACTGGCTGGCGGGGAGGAGCTACGGTGGAGGATGTGCGCCTATTGAGAGAAATTACCGGAGGGTCTGTGGGTATCAAAGCCTCTGGAGGAATTAGAACCTACGAACAGGCGGTGGAACTAATCCACGCCGGAGCTACCCGATTAGGCACTTCCCGTGGAGTCAACCTCATGGAACAACTAAAAGAATTAGCTTCTTAGAGGCTATTTATAAAGTCTGATTTTGCGCCCCCGGCGGGGGCACAAAATCAGACCTTCTAGCCACTTTATAAATGACCTCTTAGCCTAAACCTCATGTAATCTCATGACGATCGCCTTAACCTCGGAGCAGATTATTACTACCCAAATTCGTGAACAAGCTGTTCTACTTGGGTTTCACAAAGTCGGTATTGCGGCGATCGATGTAGAAGATGGAGCCGAGGGGCATTTACAATCTTGGTTGGCACAAGGTTATCATGCAGATTTGGAGTGGATGACGAAACCCCAACGCCAAGATGTGAAGTTACTGATGCCGGAGGTGCGATCGATCGTCAGCCTTGCCCTCAACTACTACACACCGCACCAACATGCAACCGACCCGAAAATTGCCAAAATCTCTCGCTACGCTTGGGGTCGGGATTACCACAAGGTGATGAAAAAAAAGCTTAAGGCATTATCTCAATGGCTAGAGGCACAACATCCAGAGATCAAAACCCGCTACTACGTGGACACTGCCCCGATCCAAGATAAGGTCTGGGCTGAGCGGGCGGGGCTGGGGTGGATTGCCAAAAATGGGAACTTAATTACTAAAGATTATGGCAGTTGGGTCTTCTTGGCAGAGATTTTAACTAACCTAGATTTAACCCCAGACCATCCCCATACCCAGCATTGTGGTAGTTGTACTCGCTGTCTGGAGGCTTGCCCAACACAGGCGATCGTCCAACCTTTTGTGGTGGATGCTAATAAATGTATCGCGTACCATACGATCGAGAACCGTAACCCGGAGTTACCGCCGGATATTGCCCCAAAGCTAGGTGGCTGGGTGGCTGGTTGTGATATTTGTCAAGATGTTTGTCCTTGGAACCAGCGCTTTGCCCAAGTAACAGATGTGGCAGATTTCCAGCCATTTCCAGAAAATCTTGCCCCCTCGCTGGAGGAGTTGGCAACCATCAGTGATGCAGAATGGGATCAACGCTTCATCGGTTCTGCCCTCCGCCGCATCAAACCCCCTATGCTCCGCCGTAATGCCCAAGCCAACTTATCCAATGCCAACGACAGCATAACAGCAGTCTGAATTTGGAATTGCTGAACGGCAATTCTTATTTTAGGGTGTATGTACTAGAAATCGGGATTGAAATGGCTTTTTTGTCTGGGTTGCTAAACGATATAATCAGGCTTCCAGCTTCTCTCGATCAGGCATTATTTCCATAAATTTCCATAATAAACATCTTATAAGTGGGGGGTGCGAAGCCCTCTACTTATTCCCCAAAAAAGGAAACTGTGTTTCCTTAGAAGAATTGCTAAGCTACGATCGCCCTCTACCAAATTGCTACAATATAACTAACCAAAACTATCTGAAGTATCTGCGATCGCCATGCCCCCCCTAGAAACAGAACATCATTCAATACTGGAATCTAAACTAGAGGAAATTTTAGAATACCTACGCAGTCGGGGAAAAGTTGATCAGGCTGAAGATATTTACCTGCCTTTGGTGGAGCAAATAATTACTTGGAAACAGGAGATCGATCGCCCTTTGATTCAAGGGATTGTCGGCGGTCAAGGTACTGGGAAAACTACCCTTTGTCGACTGCTCCAGAAGATATTAGAAATTGCTGGCTATGCTGTAGCGAGTTTGTCCCTTGATGATTTGTATAAAACCTATGCTGAGAGACAGGAATTACAAATCCAAGAGCCTAGATTACGCTGGCGGGGACCACCGGGAACCCATGATATTCAGTTGGGGTTGGATATTTTAGAGCAAGTTCGCACTTCGACTTCGCTCAGTGAACGTTCTCATAATTTGCTCAGTGAACGTTCTTCTAATTCACCGCAAACAATTGCCTTGCCTCGGTTTGATAAATCTCTTTGGGATGGGATGGGCGATCGCACAACTCCCGAACTTGTGAAGATGCCCGATATTCTGCTCTTTGAAGGTTGGTTTGTGGGGGTTTTGCCCATAATTGGTCTAGAAAATGTTTCCCCTTTCACTAACTATATTAATCAGCAACTTCATGCCTATTTACCCCTCTGGGAAAAGCTAGATAAATTAATTCTTCTTTATCCAGAAGACTATCGATTTTGCTTGCAATGGCGACTCCAAGCAGAGCAAGAAATGATTGCTAGTAATCAATCCAGTAATCAATCCATCAATAACAATCAAGATGAAAGTGCTGGAGAAAATCATCAAAGAAATGGCATGACCTCAGCAGAAATCACTAACTTTGTCGAGTATTTCTGGGAGGCATTACCCCCGGAATTATTTATCTCCCCCTTGACTCAACCCCCAACCTCGGTAGATTTAGTTATCCCTCTCAACGCAGATCATCGCTTTGGGCAGCCATACTCGCCAACTCTCGACAATTCGTTGGCAGTGCGTAAGTTCTAAATTTGGCAGGTTGTGTCGGGCGGTAAGAATATTGAGATTGCAGAGCCTAATCTGGCGATCGATCCGGAGAATTTGCATTTTGCCAGAAAAAATGTATCATTTGACAGGAGCGAAACAGTCCACCCTTGAAATTTTCTAATTGTTAATGTTATCTCTTTTCCTAACTTCCGTTCCCCCTCAACCTGTTACTGACCCCATTCCAGTAGTCTCATCTGTTGTAGATGGCTCTATTGCTATTTCGCAAAATGACCTTATTACTATCCCTCAGGTAGCTCAGGTTAGTTCTTCAGAGAGTCTCCTCACAACCGCCGCTCCTCTTCCTGTAACTTTGGGGAATATCTCAGTTGAGACTACTAATCTGTCTAATCTCGAAGGTTTCCCTCCTAATCTCTCCCCCAACTATTCAGTTACAGCCTCTTCACCAGCATCATTACCAGTGTCGCCCACGGCGGCAAGGAGTGCTGCCCCCACCACTGCCCCAACTCCAATTTTTGCCCAAAATCCAGCCCAAAGTTCTGCACCATTAAATAATCCCCTCCCACCCTTATCACCATTGCCGCCATTGTCACCTGTGACTCCTTTACCACCTCTGATTCCCCCCAGAGTGGTGACCCAGCAGCATGAAGTTAGACCTTTACCGGGGCAACTCAATCAAGTGCCAGTCCTGAATAGCAATAGTCCAGAGGTGGTGTTTGGCGACGGGATTTTGTTATCTACTTTTCCGCCAGTGGGCAAGCGATCGTCCCAGGCACACCTGAACCTAACCCTAGAAGGGCGGTTTGATGTTTTTGTCCACCATATTGCCCGGACTGCTAACCAAGAATTTGCCCGTCCCCTCTACTTAGGCGTGCTTCTGTACAATCCCGGTACTAGGGTGGTGGTGGTTGATGTGATGCAAGCAGCGGCTTATTTTACCAATCCTGATGCTCCTTTTATTCAACTACCAGACTACATAGATAATTTTTCTGGGAATTTCTATTCTGGTCCCGGCTCTAGATTGTCCACCGATATTCTTCGGGGGGTGCATCAACAGAGATTCCCCAACCAGATCATTCTGTTTCCGGGGGAGAGCCGGATGTTGATGAATGAACCAATTTTAATTGGTAGTGCTGTCTCTGGGTTGATGCGGTTGCGGAGCAATGGTCCGGTTTATGTGGCGAGTCTTTCGATGCTCGCGCCCATAGTACCGCCGCCGCCAGAGCTGCCGCCAGAGCCGCCACCATCTCAGCCAGTGGCTAGTGCTGGCAATGGGCTACCCAGAATAGCCCCTAGTCCTAGTCCTGCTCCCCCTCGTCGCCCGGAGTATCGATCGCCGATCATTTCTGAATGGGAAGACCTGGTTCGTAACGGCAGCCTTGCAGCTCCTAGGGATACTCCTCCCACATCTCCTAATCGACCAGTGGATCAGGTGATCTACGGGCGAGTATCTGGGGTGGCGATCGGGAATCTCTGGCAGGGACAATTGGTAGACCCTTCTCGGCAGGATTTGAGTATTCCTGAGCGGGGGGGTGCTATTTCCTATGTGATTAATACCCTGAACCGGGGGACTTTTGGCACCAGACAGGATCAAAGTGCGCCGATCGTGGCGCGTTATCCAGATACTGCTTATCGGGCAAATGGCAACTACGGGATTCAGTATAGTTTGACTCTGCCTCTCTACAATGGAACGAGTCAATTGCAAGCGGTGTCGATCGCGCTGCAAACTCCCCTGAAGCGGGATGACAGTAGCCAAGGTTTGCAATTTCTGGACCCCCCGCCGAATAATGATGCGGTTGATGTATTTTTCCGGGGCACAGTCCAGATTGCCTACCAAGATGATTTTGGGTTGCCTCGGACTAGAGCAGTTCATGTGATCCAGCGCCGGGGGCAGCAGGGAGAGCCGTTGGTTGCCCTAAGGATGCCGCCGGGTAATCGCCGTCTGGTGACGGTGGATCTGATCTATCCTCCTGATGCCACACCGCCCCAAGTTCTCACGATCAGAACCACTAATCCAGAAACTACTTTCACCAATGAACCTGAATTAGAACCTAAGGTAGCGATCGATGATTCTATAAATAATGAAAATGCCGAGAGTTTAAGCTCTAGCCCACCAGAGGAAATGCAGCAAGTATTGGTGGCTAATCAAGGGGTTAATCAGCAAATCAATTTAAGATGATTGATAAAGATTGAGATTACGCGACACGGATAGCGTCCTTGATTACGCTAGGTTTAATTTGAGACTTGATCGATCGCCATGTTGCCAGATCAACTTTCATTTTTAATGTATCTTCTAAGAAAATTTTCAAATCCATATATTTGTCAAAGGTTGGAGTCCCGGCAAACTCTACTACAAAGTCAATATCGCTATTTTCTGTGGCTTTGTTTCTGGCGACAGAACCGAAGATGGAGAGGGATTTCACATCAAAGGATTTGATCTAATTATGGTGTTTATCTAGGATGGCAAGTGCTTGCTCTAGTTGCATAAGTTTTTCCTCGATCGACTTTTTCTATTCTATGGGCAAATCCCGCAGGAAATAAAAGCGATCGCTCTTCTTCCCATTTTCTTCAACTCTCCCCAAATATCCCGCCAAGGGCGAAGACAACTCAATTAAAATCTCATAAAGTTCATTATTATTTAATGGTTTTGGATATTCTGAACTATCATATACTCCTGAAAGATAATCAATTCCAACCTGTTTGTTAGCTTTCTTTATCAGACTAATAATGTGTGATCGCAACTTGATTTCACTTTTTACTTCATTAATATATTCCCCAATGTCCTCATCACTTTGCCCTGCCACTAGATAATCTCTAAGTTTAATCAAATTCACTGAACCTGAATACTGAGCCTTAAGCTCAACTAGTTTTTGTAGCGTATTAGAGTTGATAATTGCCATGCCGTGTACCTCTGCTGCCTCGTTCAGTTGATTTGTTGCTTCCCCTGCTGCAATAATTAATTTGGCAGCTTTCGGAAAGAGTTCTCTTTCTCTTAAAGTCCCTAAATTGAGAAGTTGTACAGCCGTGAGATTAGGAACTTTTTTGCCTGCCTTACATTCGCCAAATAAAGCATAAGGCTCTAAGCATAGCAAGTCTAGTCCACCAGCCCCACCTTTATGCTCATAATCAACTTTAAAACCTAAAAACTCTAAGCTTTTCTTGACAATATTTTCAAAGTCTGTGCCAGCCTGATAATTGGTTTTCCCCTCATCTTCTTCAATACTGCGATCACCCAAAGTAGATATTGTTTTAATCCAATCCAATTTTTGTTTTAATAACATTTTATGATCAGTTTCTACTGCTTTTAGTATTCTTTCTATTTGGATATCTAGTGGCTCTGACAGTTCTATATTTTCTAGGTAACGTTTGCGTGTAGTAAAGGTTTGATCACTCAAAACTGGAGAATCATCAGAAAAGTAGAAGGTTTTGGGTAATGGAAGAAATTGCCCTTCAGGATTTATGGAGATTTCTATAGGTTGAGGTAATAAATAAACTCTTAGATATGCAAGGAATATATGCCCTCTTTCGCTAAAGATTTTACGAAGTTCTTCTATCGATAGATTAAGTAACTCAGCTAAGATATCCACAGATTGTGACTCGTATAAATTTTGACAAAGTTCGCATCTTGCCCAAGCTCTAATCAAAACTTTCTCTGAGGTGGATTGTTCTGGTTGGTCTGGATAAAGGGCAAACTGTTGCCCAAAACGCATAAATCTGGGCGGCATGATTGTGAGCGATCGCCCCTCAATCAATGCCTCTTCTTCTTGACTAGATAATCTAAATGCGACACTAATACTGGCTGTTGTCATAAAATATCCTAGACAAATTCCTGCTAAATTTTCTATAGCTCTATCTCATCACCTTGGCTTGTGGTAACAGGGATACGAATAGGCAGATCGTCATCAGCTAAATCAATTGGTTCCTGTCCAGATGGATCACTCAAAATTTCTTTAATCAGCGCATTGTCAACAATCAAACGATTCTCAGTAACAAATTCATCTACTTGAGCTTTGGTTAATTCATAGTTGTCAAGCTTTGCATAAAGTAAATCGATCGCAATCAACGGTTTGATATGTTCTTCTAATAATGCAACCCATTCTCCACCCTGTTCATTTAATAGTTTGCTAAGATGATTCCTTGCCGCCCTAGCACTTTTACTAATTTGCTTTGCCCGCACAAGACAGCCACGAGTAAAATTGAATCTGTTATAGTTGATTAATTTTCTCAAAGCTGCGCCAATAGATGAAACATTCGTCTGTAAAATAGCGGCTGTGCCAATTTTAACAACATGACCATTATCTTCAGCAATAATCCGTAGGTGTAGATGAACATCATTAATCCATTCAACATCTATAACTCTTACACCTTCAATTTCTTTTCCTCTTAATTCCTTAAAAGCACAAAGCAAAGCCTTCCCAACTACATCACTGTTTTCCATATATTCCTCAATGGAAGTTGAAACCGATTGCAGTTCATTCTCAAAGGCAGCTTGTATGGAATTAACTATAATTTGTGGAGCAGTATTTGATGGGGATTTCCAATTATCAAAACACCACTGTAAAAGAGTCCTAGCAGTAGGATTTTCTTTGCCAATATTTCTAATTTCATTTTCATTAAAAGGATAAAGTGGTTCTGGAGGAACAAGTTCTTTACTTACATAAAAATCCTCTAGCCATCCACGGACAAGAGCAACTGATGTATCAGAATTAAGATATTTTAGATCTAAAACCTGATCAGCTATTCGATCATAAGCTGCGGTCAACCCTTGTCCTTGACCTCCAAATTGCTTTATTTCATGCTGTAAAGTTACAGGATACATAGCCATCAACAAAACACACTTGTTAATTTTATTGCGTAAATCTTTAGCTAATGCTGACACAACTACTGCTCTTGTCTCTCCCCTTAAATTACAGCTAGGATCATCTAACTCATCAAAACAAAGTACTAGATTATTGTAACGAGCAATCAGACATAATAGTTCACAGGTTGAATTAAAGGTTTTTTGTTCATTAGTTACTGAGTCATCTTTCTTATAATGTGGTAATCCTAACTCATTAGCCTTTGATTCAGTTATTTCCTGTCCTGATAGCCAACGAATAGCATAGGAAGAATGATCTTCTGAGAGTGTCCAGAGAATTGCTTTAATAAGATAAGGGTTGTCTAGTTCAGGATTTTTTTGAGAGATTTTTTTTACTGAATTTTCAAGAAAATTAGGATTTTTACGAACATTCGCATAAAAGTGTTTATCTGCAAGAGTTTTAGTACTACAAGGCTTATCTCCTCTAGCATCAAAAAACATATCTGCTGCTAGTTCCTGCCATTGCATTACTCCTTCCATACCAATTTTCTTAAGACTAGAAGTTAAAGTTTGGAGAAATTCAGATTTAATATGGTCAAGATTACCGTAGTTTCCCATATATATAAACAATGCTTTACGTTCAGTTTGTAGGCGATGACGAATACGGCTGATAACTTGAGTTTTCCCTAAACCTTTATCACCTGTGATGGTAATCCCAATGGATGCTATTTTATTTTTAGATACCTGGTCAATGGCATCAAAAACAGCATCAGAAACATGGGCATTAATTTCAGAAACATCTGGGAAGCTTTCCTCCCAAATATGATGTTGATCAACAAACTTGATCATGAAAGGATTATTGCTGTTAATAGCTTCATGAATACTTTCAAGCGATGACGGTAAACTAGACATAGGAACCTCTATTAATCTGAAGTTTTTGTGTGTAAGGAGATATGAAAGAAATAAAAACAAATTAACTTAATTAACCAATTCGTTTTGCATAGCAACGTAAGCCACTTATTTTTGTCATGATCGAGTCTTCCAACTTATCAGGGGCATTATCTTCTATGCCTGTAGTTTGTAGTTGTAAGATATCGTTGGCTTGCATTTCTAGCATCCAGTCACTGAACTGAGAACGGGTTACTCGATCGCCGATCGCTCTTCTGATCTTGTAAATTGGCACTAACTTGTCATAGTTGTAGTCCCGGTTAAGCTGATCGTAAACTTCCAGAGCCACAGCCTTAAACTCCTCATAGCTAGAAATCTGGGGCACGATCGCCTCCCCAGCCACACCACTTCCTCCCGCCCGGATCCATGCCAACAGAGCATTAGGAACCTTGCAACCTACATTAGCCTCATACCGAAAACCCTCATCCGCCAAACCCAGAGCAAGGGCAGCTTTCCCCGATTCTGTCAAAGAAATCCCAGTTCCGCTTCTAGCTATTGTCTGTATCGATTTCCCTGCTGCATCCGTCAAAGCGATCGCCCCCTGCTCTGCCAAAATCTCTAGATAGGGAGTATAATCTCCTGCCTTCTCCTTACCCCTCTTCACCCGCTCCGTCAACTCACTCTTCTTCACCGCCGACTCCAAACCACCCATCGCCCAAAGTGCTAAAAGCAAGCGGGTTTGAGCATACCGATCGTCAAGGTTTTGTATTGTCATATATTTTGTGCAAGAATTTTGGATAGGCTTTTAAAAACCTATCCAAGGTTTAATTTAGTCTGAAGAGATCAAAAATATTCGCTATTGATTATAACCCTGTCTATAACCAATTCCCACCCTGCATACACCAAGATTTATACTAACTTATTCTACAATGACGTTCCACCATGCCTTGTTCAGTTTTTGGGCTAAGGGGGCGATCGCACTATAATATCTTCATACCCTAAATTATTTGTAGGTCTCTATGACTTCCCAACAACTTGAAGCACGTTCTCAACAACTTGAAGCCCGGATTGCAAATCTAGAGGCAGAATTGGCACAGATCAAACAATTGCTGACAGTACCTTTCCAGAAACAAGAACCTTGGTGGTTGAAGGTGGCAGGCAGCTTTGAGAACGATCCTACTTTTGAGGAAGCTACTCGCCTTGGACAAGAATGGCGTAAATCGGCTGAATAGATCAACATCCCATGTATATTTTTGATACCGACCATCTCAGCTTGATCCAACGTAATGGACAAGAAGGAAAACGAATTTTGGCAAGGTTAGCAACCATTGATGTATCTACAGTTGCCGTCACCGTAATTACTTACGAAGAACAAGTTAGGGTCCGTCTTAATTTTTTAGCTAGAGCAAGAACTTTAGAACAACAAGTCTTGGCTTACCAAGGGCTACAACAAATCGCTCTAGATTATGCTTCGATTTCGATCCTTCCTTTCAACCACGCAGCCGCTCTAGAGCATCAACGCTTGAGGAAAATCTATCCTCGCCTAGGAAATATGGATATAAAAATTGCAGCCATTGCTTTAACAAACAAAGCAATTTTACTAACTCGAAATACTTCAGACTTTGAGCAGATTTTAGAGTTACAAATAGATGATTGGGCGAAATGAGAAAAACCTACAATAGCCTGAATCAATCTACATCTGCTAAATCCTGCTCTAATTCCTCCCCAATGTACTGCCGTATCGAAACCTTTTCAAAACCACCAAAAATCGTATTAGAATTAGAGGATAGATATGTAAACTTTAATTAAGACCCAGTTTAGTCATGGTACAGCAACTAGTTTCTTCTCCCCTTGCCGATCCTTGTTTTATGGGGAGCGATGCCGCCGATGCCACTCAATTTGATGTAGCGATCGCCGGGGGTGGCATTGCCGGATTGACCCTAGCCTGTGCCTTGAAAAATTCCGGCTTAAAAGTCATCGTCCTAGAAGCTCAAACCCAAGCAGCAGCGGTAGATAAAAGACAGGCTTATGCCATTTCTCTGCGATCGGGCAAAATATTCCAACAAATTGGTGTGTGGTCACAAATCCTGCCTCGGATTAGCAGGTTTCAACAAATTCAACTATCAGATAATGATTATTCCGGTGTCGTCAAATTTTTCACCCCCGATCTAGGACTAGAGGCGGAACCGGAAGAATTGGGCTATGTAGCAGAGCATCCGGCGATCGCCCAAGTTTTGCAAGACTACCTCAGCCCCACAGATATTGCCTATGAAACTACTGTAACTGCTGTGGAATATGGCACTGAGCAAGTCCAGTTGCAACTGCAAACCTCCACCGGTAATGCAACTATCACCGCTCAACTATTGGTGGCTGCCGATGGTGCTCGATCGCCTCTCCGGGTAGGGGCGGGGATCCAAACCAAAGGCTGGAAGTATTGGCAATCCTGCATCACCACCAGAGTCAAGCCCGAAAACCCCGATTATATTGCCTACGAAAAATTTCAAACCAGTGGACCCTTTGCAGTGTTGCCCCTGCCCAATGGATTGTGCAATGTAGTGTGGACTGCACCCCATGCTGAAACCCAAGCTTTAGCGGCTCTCCCCGATCGGGAATTTCTCGCAGAATTAACCAAGCGGTTTGGGCAGCAGATGGGGAAATTGGAGCTAGTCGGTCAGCGCTATGTGTTTCCGGTGCAGCTCATGCAGAGCGATCGCTACATTGCCCCCCGGTTGGCTCTTTTGGGTGATGCGGCTCACTGTTGTCACCCCGTCGGTGGTCAGGGCTTAAATATGGGCATTCGTGATGCGGCAGCCCTAGCAGAAGTGATTCTCACTGCCCAGCAACAACAACGGGATTTAGGTGATTTAGCAGTCTTGCAAAAGTACGATCGCTGGCGGCGACCGGAAAATTTGGTGATCCTCGCTTTTACGGATCTGCTCGATCGCTTTTTCTCCTACCAATTTCTGCCCCTGATCTTCCTCCGCCGAGTAGGTTTATTCGCCCTGCGCCGAATCCCCCCGATCAAATCCTTTGCGCTGCGTCTGATGACGGGGCTGTTGGGGCGATCGGCAAAGTTAACCTAACCGCACTAAACTTAATGTGAATACCCCTCTTCTAAAATCTATGCCTCTTACTGAATTATTTCCTGTGGTCAGTCAGCTTTCACATCAGGATAAGCTCCGCCTGATGCATTTCCTTTTACTCGCATTTGCTGAAGAGGAAGGCTATAAACTACAAACAACTGAGACTGAGACTCAGGAAAACTTACTATTGAAACAGTTAGAAGCTACTGAGGCAGTTGTGTGGTCACCCTATGATGCTCATGAAGCCGCTCAAACCCTCTCAGAACTTCTAGTGGCAGCAAGGCAAGAGGGCAATGCTTAACGGTCAGCGATTTTCTTTCATTGAGCGCACCAACAGCGCAGGGCTGTCCAGTATGATGCCTTATTTGCCAATAACGCTGAGCTACCGCGATCGGTCTGTAGAGATGATGGCTTTGCTAGACACTGGTGCAAGCGTCAATGTACTGCCTTATGAAGTTGGCTTGCAGTTAGGAGCAGTCTGGGAGAATCAAACAGTCCCAATCCAGTTAACTGGTAACTTGGCTCAGATGGAAGCGCGAGGGTTGGTGATATCAGCAACGGTTGCAGATTTTCCCTCAGTTTTGCTTGCATTTGCTTGGACACAATCTAGAGAAGCACCATTAATCTTGGGGCACACGAACTTCTTTGCAGAATTTGATGTGTGTTTCTACCGTGCTGACCTTGCCTTCGAGTTGCATCCAATAGCAAAATAGCAGTATCCATTCAGTCAGCCGTCCAACATCAACGTTAACCTAGCGTCACTTCTGGTTTAGGGCTTTTTGAGGGGTGCGCAATGCGCAGCTTCTCAACAGACTAACCAATAGGTCATTAATTCTCCCTTGCCCTTGATGGGAACTAATCCCCGATCGACAAATTGGTACTGATCTTTGAGGAGTTGGTAGGTGGTTTCCGTGACTTGAATCTTCCCCGGCATTCCCGATGATTCCATTCTCGATGCCACATTCACAGTGTCTCCCCAGAGGTCGTAGCTAAACTTTTTCCTGCCAATCACCCCAGCAATCACGGCTCCAGTATTGATGCCAATCCGCAGGGCGATCGCTTGTCCTCGGAAGGTAAATTTTTCGGCGTGGGCTTGCATTGCCAGCGCCATGTCTGCGATCGCTTGGGCGTGTTTTTGTTGAGGTTGGGGCAGACCGCCCACCACCATGTAGGCATCGCCGATGGTTTTGATTTTCTCTAAGCCATATTGCTGAGAAAGCTGATCAAATACCGAGAAAATATGATTCAGCAGTTCCACCAACTCCACCGGAGAAGCGGTGCTAGAGATTTCAGTAAACCCGACAATATCGGCAAATAGCACCGTCACATTGCTAAAACTATCGGCGATCGATTGGTCACTTTCCTTTAATTGGTCAGCAATACACCCGGGCAAAATATTCAACAGTAGCTGCTCAGATTTTTTCTGTTCTGCCCGGAGTTCCCGCTCAGATTCCGTGCGACTCATGATTTCACTCTGGACTAGCTGAAACATTTGCCGGAAAGCCGCCATCACTTCCCCCAACTCATCATCACGATTCACAGAAAAGGAATAAAAATTGCCTTGCTCTACCTTGCCATGCAAAGATTCTCCGGCAATTTCTAAATCGTCTCGCAGCCGGAGAATCGGCCAAATAACTAACTTACCCAGCACCCCCATCGTGGTTGCCGTGACAAACAGAGAAATAATCAGCACCAGCCCAGAAATCCGCCAACCAAAGGCTTGGAGTTCGGCTTGGATGGGAGCAGTATCTTGACGCAGAATCAAAATATAGCGATCGTCCATGCGGAGACTTTTCCAAATAAAATCTACTCGCTGGCGATCGGGCAGGGGCACAATACCGACGGTTTGTTGGTTTGCTTGGTTACTTGATTGGTGATTGGGCTGTTGACCCATCAAGTCTTGCAGGGGAATTTGGGGAGCTTCGCCAAACTCGCCGATTAACTGCCCATTCTTGGTATATAAAGCACCGCCCACAATATCAGCGCGAGTAGTTAAGCTTTTGATCTGGGTCAAAATTTGGGCATTGGAGCGATCGCCAATTTCCAAGCTAAGAATTGCTTCTACCTTCACCTTAGAAACTTCTTTCATCTGGGTCAGCAGTTCCTGCTCCCGCCGGGCATAGGAAGGAATAAAAATAATCACCTCGATCGCCACTATGCTCAGAAATATCCAAGCAGCCACGGAAATAGATAATTTTGCTTTCAATAAGCGACCAAATTTGCGAGAAGAAGCTTCCATAGTTGAAGTACGATTAGCAGCAGATAATAGATGTACCATTATCTGTCTTTTGCATAAGTCCTGAGTTGATTAGGGCTTACGCACTGTGAAATTATCTAGGATTATGGACGTTTTTGAAGGATGAGGGTCGTCGAAGCCATCAAAAATGTTCAAACACGTAAGCCCTAAGTTTATTATTCAGTAGGCTGCAACCTGAAACTGGCAAGTTTAGGACAAGTTTGTTATGATCCTCACTGATTAAGCCTGATGACCTTCAGTAACCCTGCGTAGCAACATCACCCTAACCATGACAAATAAATATTCCCTCAGTTGGGTGAACCGGATGCAAGATATTCCCCAGACAGCTTGGGACTCCTTGGCAATACCCCTGAAAACTCCCTTCTTGGAATGGGAGTGGTTGAATAACCTTGAGACTTCCGGTAGCGTGACACCCCAAACCGGCTGGCTGCCCAACCATCTTCTAGTATGGCGTAACCAAGAGCTAATTGCAGCGGCTCCTCTCTATATTAAGGGTCATAGCTACGGGGAGTTTGTTTTTGATCAGCAGTGGGCAAATGTTGCCTACCGCCTAGGGGTGGAATATTATCCGAAGATGTTGGGAATGACCCCGTTTACTCCGGCTGCGGGTTATCGGTTTTTAATGGCACCGGGGGTAGATGAGGCAGAGTTGACGGGGATGATGGTGGCGGCGATCGACCATTTTTGCGATCGACACCAAATTTCTGGCTGCAACTTTCTCTTTGTAGACCCGGAATGGAAAATCCTCATGGAGCAGCAGGGTTTCACGACTTGGATGCACCATAGTTATATTTGGCAGAATAATAGTTTCCAAACCTTCGATGATTATCTAAAAATGTTCAATGCCAACCAGCGGCGGAATATTAAGCGAGAGCGCAAGGCAGTGGAGCAGGCAGGATTGACCCTGAAAATTCACACTGGGGAAGATATTCCCAAGCATTTACTGTCTTTAATGCACGGTTTCTATGGCAGTACCTGTGATAAATTTTGGGGCGGCAGTAAGTACTTAACCAAAAAGTTTTTTGAGCAACTTTATCCTAAGTTTACCCATCAAGTTGTGTTGGTGGCGGCTTACCACGAGAACTATCACGATCGCCCTGTGGGGATGTCTTTTTGTCTGACGAAGGGCGATCGCCTCTACGGACGCTACTGGGGTTCCTATCAAGAATTTGATTGTCTGCATTTTGATACTTGCTACTATGCACCGATCGAGTGGGCAATTAGCAAAAACATCCAAATCTTCGATCCCGGTGCTGGGGGCAGCCATAAAAAACGAAGAGGCTTCCCCGCCACTCCCAACTACAGTCTGCATAGATTTTACAATCCTAAATTAACCCAAATTCTCTGTAATTATATTGGAGAAATAAACGATATGGAGCAACAGGAAATCGAAGCCATGAATAGTGAATTACCGTTTAGTAAAAAGGAAATAGTTTTTAATTTAGAGTAGCAGGCGGTTGAAACCGCACCGACAAGAACGAAGTCCGCCTACACGGACTAAGAGGCTATTTATAAAGGTAAGATTTTCCACCCCCGGCGGGGGCGGAAAATCTTACCTTCTAGCCAATGTATAAATAACCTCTAAGAAAAGAAATTACTGATTATAAAATAACGAATAAAATAGCTAAAGATTACAGTACGCCTATTAATCCTGATTAACCCGGTATTTGTGATGACGACGGATCAAGTTCTAGAGCAAAAGCTGAATTTATTGTTTGAGTTGAACCCTTTGGCGGCGATCGAATGGGATGTGAATTTTTGCATAGTAGCTTGGAATCAAGCTGCTACCGAGGTTTTTGGCTATACCAAGGAAGAAGCGATCGGTCATAATATAATGGAATTAATTGTGCCAAGGAAATTACATATCTTCCTTGATAGCTTGCTCCAGTCAGCATTCCAGCAAACCAAGGGTAGCAATAACATCAATGAAAACATAACAAAAACTGGGGAAGTGGTGATTTGTAATTGGTATAACCAAGTTCTAGTTGATGTCGAAGGACAACCAACTGTTATGTTATCGATCGCCCAAAATATCACTTTCCAAAAGCAAGCCGAAGAAACCCTCCGACTCCAAGAAGAGCAAATTCGCCAGACTGAGAAGCGCTATCAAGCTCTAATGGAAGCCAAGCTAATAGAAACTCAAGGCTTTCTAGAATCTGTGCTGGATAATTTACCCGTCGCAGTATTTGCCAAAGATGCCCAAGACCTGAGAATTATCCTGTGGAATCGAGCAGCAGAAGAACTTTTTAAGATTAAAGCTGAGGATATATTAGGTGATAATAATCATGGTTTATTCCCCTCAGAGCAGAGAAAATCTTTTCGTGAAGAAGACCGTAAAGCTCTTAATAGCAGGGAAACGATCGATATTCCCGAGGATCCAATCCGCAATAGCGATGGCGATATCCGTATTTTGCATACCAAAAAAACACCAGTTTTCAATGAAGAAGGTATCCCCCAATCTTTATTAGTCATTAGTGAAGATATTACCGAGCGCAAAGCCGCCGAACAACAGTTACGAGAACAGGCAGCTATCTTGCAAGCATTTGTTGACTATACTCCCGTTCCTATTGCCTTATTTGATAAGGAGATGCGCTATCTAGTCGCTAATCGTTGTTGGTTGGTGGAAAATAATTTGGTTGGGCAAAATATTATTGGTCGATCGCAATATGAGGTGTTTCCCGACTTGCCCGATCGCTGGAAGGAAGGACATCAAAGATGCTTGGCGGGGGCAATAGAAAGCTGTGAAGCTGACCCATTCCCTCGTGCAGATGGTTCCCTAGATTATGTCCGCTGGCAAACCCTGCCTTGGCGGGATGCTCAGGGAGAAATTGGTGGGATTCTGATGTATTCAGAAATAGTGACCGAGCGCATCAAAGCCGAGGAGGAACGGCGCAACTTGGCAGCAATCGTTAATAATACTAGTGATTGTGTTAGTGTTGCTTCCCTAGAAGGAAAAATCCTCTACATCAACCCTGCCGGGTTAGAGCTAGTAGGGTTAGATAATCTAGAAGCAATTGTAGGTAGAGATGCCATTGATTTCTATATCCCCAGAGATCAAGAATCTATCATCCAAGGGATTACTGAAGATCTGATGACTAAAGGTAGATGGCAAGCAGAAAAACATCTCCGTCATTGGGGAACAGGGGAAGAAATTATTGCAGATGTGAATATTTTCCTAATGAAGGATTCCCTGACTAGCCAACCCCTATACTCGGCTGCGGTAATCCGGGATCTGCGAGCAGCAAAAGCTGCCGAACAGCAATTGCAACAAAAGGCTGATCGGGAAGAACTTCTTAATCGCATGACTAATAATATTCGCAGTTCCCTAGACTTTGATGAGATTTTGCAAAAAGCTGTAACAGAAATTCGGAACTTTCTCAATATTGATGACTGCCACTTTACTAAATATATTTCAGAAGCTGGTCAGGAAGTTCCTTATTGGGAAGTTCTCCAAGAAGCAAAAATACCGGGAACTCCTGAAACTCCTCGGAGCTATCCAGCTTCGGTAGTAGGAATAATTAGTGAAAGGTTGCTAGATTTACAAACCATTCGAGTAGATAATATTAAAACTTGTACAGATGCACCAGTTCAGGAGATTTTTCAACTTTTTGGTGTCAAGTCGATAGTCATTTTGCCTTCTTTATTAGGCGACGGTATGTTTGTTTCTTTTAGCTGTATTAATTATCAACAACCCCGGCTATGGTTAGAGGAAGAGATAGAATTATTAAAAGTAATTATGGAGCAGTTAGCGATCGCCCTCAACCAAGCAGATTTGTATCAAAAAGCTGAGTCTAGAGCGACAGAACTGGAAGCAACTCTGCGAGAACTGCAACGAACCCAAGGGCAATTAGTCCAGAGTGAAAAAATGTCTAGCTTGGGGCAGTTGGTGGCGGGAGTTGCCCATGAGATTAATAATCCGGTGAATTTCATCTATGGCAATTTAACCCATGCCAACGAATATAGCCAAGACTTAATCCGGTTAATTGAACTCTACCAAAAACATTATCCTAATCCAGTTGCAGAAATTGTCGAAGAAGCAGAAGCCGCAGATTTAGAATTTTTGTTGACAGATCTACCGCAATTATTAAACTCCATGAAAGTGGGAGCCGATCGCATCAAAGAAATAGTCCATTCCCTCCGCAACTTCTCCCGGATGGATGAAGCCGTTATGAAAGCCGTAGATATCCATGAAGGAATTGATAGCACCTTGATGATCTTGCAAAACCGCCTCAAAGCCAAGGCTCACCAACCAGAGATTCCCGTAATTAAAGAATATGGAAACCTGCCCTTAGTCGAGTGTTACGCTGGAGAATTAAATCAGGTATTTATGAATATTATTACCAATGCGATCGATGCCCTCGAAGAACGCGATCAACAGCGGACATTTGCTGAATGCCAACAAAATCCTAGCCAAATTTCTATTCAAACAAATCTGCTACCAAATCAACAAGTGGAAATCCAAATTAGTGATAATGGTAAGGGGATTCCTGAAGCAGTCCAGAAAAGATTATTTGACCCCTTTTTTACTACCAAAGAAGTTGGTAAAGGCACGGGTTTAGGCATGTCGATTAGTTATCAAATTATTACGGAAAGGCACAATGGTTCGCTGAGTTGTGCATCTCAAATCGGCAAAGGAACTAGCTTTATCATCAGAATTCCGTTGCAACAATCCTAATGCCATTTCAGAGGCTATTTATAAAGTCTGATTTTCCGCCCCCTCCGGGGGCGGAAAATCAGACCCTCTAGCAACTTTATAAATGACCTCTCACGAAAATAGAAATACTTATGATTCCCAACCTTGAAGAGGGAGCAAAGCCTTGCGACCCTACGAAAACCTCTATTTGTATCAGACGTTTAGTGAAATGGCATCAGTTCGGAATAAGCTACAGCCCTTTTCTAGCTGGTGGATGACAGGCAAGGGGCTTAAGCCCCTTGTTTCATAGCAAAAGCCTGTCTTCATGCAACTGAAAAGTGCTGTAAAGTTCCCTGTGTTGCTTGCGCAGTGCAACACGCCGCCCCTCAAAAAGTCCAGAACCCGAATTCATATTATTCAGTAATATTCTTTGGTAATGCCTAAATTCTTCCCTAGTATTTCTCTTTTTCGCTGTATTCTATAGTGGTTCCCCTATCGAAAAGCCCTAACATTCTTGGAGAAATTTGGAGTTGATTTATGAAAAAAACTATAGTTCCCCTCGTTGTTCTGACAACTATTTTGGGTATTTCTAGTTGTTCCCCATCCAGCACACCCGCAAGTCTTAATCCTCCTGTCAGCCAACCTGAATCACCAAATCAACCACAAAACCAACAAACTATTTGGATTGCTGGTTCTAGCTCAACTGTAAAAATTTTAACGGTTTTAGCAAAAGCCTATGAAGCCAAAAATCCAACTACTAAGATTGAATCTGTCTCTATTAGCCAATCTGAAGGGGCGATCGCCTCATTGAAAAATAATGTCGTGGATATTGCTGGCAGCAGTAGCAAGCTCAAACCGGAAGACGACAATGGCAAAATTCAATACCGCGAAGTGGCACAGGATCTGTTGATGGTCGCTACTCATAGTAGTGTTCAGGGAGTAACAAATCTTAGTATCTCGCAACTCCGGGCTATCTATAAAGGAGAAATTACTAACTGGAAAGAACTAGGCGGTCCCGATGCCGCGATCGTTCTATTAGACAGACCTGAAGATGAATCTGCCAAAAAGCTCCTTCGCAAGTATTATCTAGAAAAGGATAAAACCACAGACAAGGCAGTTATTTTGAACAAGGAAGGAGAATTGATTGATACCCTTAAAAGCACTCCCCATACCATAGGGGCTTTTTCTTTGGCAACTTCTTTGAGCGATCGTTTGCCAGTGAATCGCCTGAGCTTAGATAATACTGCTCCCACAGCCGAAAATCTCAAAGCTGGTAAATATCAGATGGTGCGTCACCTAGGGATTGTTTGGCAAAAATCCCCTAAACCCGCCACCCAGAAGTTTGTCGACTTTATATTTAGTCCAGAAGGTACTAAATTACTCCAAGAACAGGGTTTTATCCCAACTAATTAGACGATGGTAATTTATCTGCAAAAAATTTGGGCAAAACTAAATTTGAGCCAAAAGATAGTTTTTCCCTTTCTTGGTGCCTGTCTCAGTGTTTTGATGCTCGGTTTATTTGTTGTAGGAAATTGGTTTACAGACAACCTAGAACAAAACCTGCAACAGGAGGTGACAAGCTTTGCAGAAAGGATCTCTCAAGATTTTCAGTATGAGCAACAAACTTTGGAAAACCAGATTAAGCTCATCGCCGATCGCGAAGACCTCCGCCTAGCAGTTGCCCGCCAAGATCGAGGGGAATTATTAAAAACTCTCCTGCCCCTGCGAACTACTTTAGGTCTAGATTGGATTAAGGTGGTTGATACCAAAGGTAGTGTTTTGCTAGATGCCCGGGCATCTGAACTAAGCACCACCAAAATATTAGATAGTGCTATCTCTAGTATTGCGGCTGGTGGTGCTGGCTTTGCAGATCTAGTTGATACTGAGGGGGGAAAACAAACTCTCCAGATACTGATTCATCCCCTCAAATCCTCCTTGGGGCTGTTGGGCGGCATTATGATTGGCCAGTTAGTCGATGATCAGCTATTAAAAAAGTTTGCGGAAGGCTCTTCTAAACAGTTGATAGCTATGCGTAATGGGCAAATGATTGCCACAACCATGCCCTCGGCTCCCCCGGCAACTGACTTAACCCCCCTAACTGCCGACACTAACCAGCTTACTATTGCCAATCAACGGTATTTAGTGAAAAGCAAATCTTTTCGGGCAGCAAGTCAATCTCTTTTAGTGGCTGTGTTACAACCAATTGCTCAATTAGATGCCGCCAAGCGTTTACTTTGGTCGCGTTTTAGTTTTGTGTTTTTCTTGGAGGCATTTATTGTTGCGATCGTCGGAGTTTTAACTGCTAAAGCAATTACTCGCCCCTTGCAGGCTGTTTCCCAAGTTGCCCAAAAATTAACCAGAGATTCTAACTTTAGCTTGCAAGTTCCTGTATTAACTAAAGACGAGGTTGGGGTTGTGGCAACTTCCCTAAACCAGTTGATTCAACAAGTACAACAGCTTTTGATTGAACAGCAACAGAGCAAGGAACAACTAGAAATCTACAATCAAACCCTCGAACAACAGGTAGAGAATCGCACCGAAGAACTTCAGCAAAAAAATCTCGATCTGCAACAAACCCTGGGCAAACTCAAAGAAGCGCAATTACGCCTAATTCAAGGTGAAAAGATGTCGGCACTGGGGCAGTTGGTGGCAGGAATTGCCCATGAAATTAATAACCCCATCAACTTTATCCACGGTAATCTAACTCACATCAATCAATACACACAAGTTCTCATAGAATTATTAAATGCTTATCAAGAGCAATATCCAGAGCCTCCTCCTGCGCTACAAGAGCAACTAGAAGAGATGGATCTAGATTTTGTTAGAGAAGATATAAATAAGATATTGCAGTCGATGAAAATGGGGTCCGATCGTATTCGCGATATCGTGCTTTCCCTCCGCAACTTTTCGCGTCTCGATGAATCCAATTTTAAAGTTGTCGATATTCATGAAGGCATTGATAGTTCTCTATTGATTCTGCAACACCGTCTCAAGGCTAGCTCGAATCTGCCAGCTATTCAGGTGATTAAAAACTACGGCCAATTCCCCAAGGTTGAATGCTATCCCAGCCAACTCAACCAAGTATTTATGAATATTATTGCCAATGCGATTGACTCTCTGGAGTCAAAGGCGATGCAAGAGGCGATCGCCTCCCCCGATCAACCATGGAATATTGATGCAGACCAGCAAAATCCTAGCCAAATCTCGATTAAGACAATTCTGCTGCCAGATAATCAAGTAGAAATTAAAATTAGTGATAATGGAATGGGGATTACTGAAGCAGTGCAAGAAAGATTATTTGACCCATTTTTTACTACCAAAGAAGTTGGCAAAGGTACAGGTTTAGGCATGTCAATTAGTTATCAAATAATTACTGAGCGGCATCATGGCTCCTTAGTTTGTGAATCTACTATTGGACAGGGAGCTAGTTTTATCATCAAAATTCCTTTGCAACAACTAGGCTTGACATAGTAAATCCCAATTTTCCTGACCATAATCCTTGATTCTTCTCTGGTTCTTCACTATTATCCTTTAATATTAATTATCAAAGTCGACTAATCTTAATTTTAAGTAGGTTAATCTTTTTGAAGTAGGTTAATCTACATTAGTTATGCAGGGTTAAATTTGACTAATTTTAATTGGCTATGAATTAGTCATGCAAGCTAGAGTATAAAAAATAGCTAGGATAGATGTTATGGATGCAACTATTGATTTGTTAGGTTATCAAATTACAGAAGAACTCTATGCTGGTAATCGTACCCTAGTCTATCGAGGGATACGAGTATCTGACCAAAAACCCGTTGTTATTAAACTATTACGTAATGAGCATCCCAGCTTCAATGAACTAGTCCAGTTTCGCAATCAATATACCATCGCCAAAAATCTCAATTGCCCTAGTATCATTTCTACCTACAACCTAGAACCCTACAATAACGGATATGCCTTAATCATGGAAGACTTCGGAGGAATTTCTCTGAAGCAATGGATAGCAAAAGAATCTGGTTTAGCTTTGGAAGATTTTTTGCTGATTGCGATCGACCTCTGCACCACTCTAGATATCCTATATCAAGAACGAATCATCCACAAAGATATTAAACCCGCAAATATTTTAATTAATCCAGATACAAAACAAATCAAACTAATCGACTTCAGCATTGCTTCGCTGTTGCCACGAGAAACCCAAGAAATCCAGAATGCCAACTCCCTAGAAGGAACCCTTGCCTATATTTCTCCAGAACAAACCGGCAGAATGAATCGAGGTATTGACTACCGGAGTGATTTCTATTCTTTGGGAGTGACTTTCTATGAATTACTGACAGGAACGTTACCATTTCAATCCAATGACCCAATGGAATTAGTCCATTGTCATCTTGCAAAAACTCCTATTTCTATCCATGAGATCAATCCCAAGATTCCCTTAGTTTTATCAGAATTTGTGGGCAAATTGATGGCAAAGAATGCGGAAGATCGTTATCAAAGTGCATTAGGAATTAAGTATGATTTAGAGCTTTGTTTGGAGCAATTACAAGCCACAGGAAATATTGAGTCTTTTAAAATTGGGCAAAGAGATATAAGCGATCGCTTCACCATCCCAGAAAAACTCTATGGTCGGCAAGCAGAAGTAGAAACCTTACTGGATGCTTTTGAGCGGGTTAGCCAGGGGAGTACAGAACTCATGCTAGTAGCGGGGTTCTCGGGGATTGGGAAAACGGCGGTGGTGAATGAGGTGCATAAGCCGATCGCTAAGCAGCGGGGTTATTTTATTAAGGGGAAATTCGATCAGTTCCAACGGAATGTACCTTTTAGTGCGTTTGTGCAGGCTTTCCGGGATTTAATGGGGCAGTTGCTCTCGGAATCCGATGCTCAGTTGGAGGCTTGGAAAACTAAGATTCTATGGGCTTTGGGAGACAATGCTCAGGTGATGATTGAGGTGATTCCTGAGTTGGTGTTGATTTTGGGGTCTCAGCCTCCGGCGGTGGAGTTATCGGGAACAGCGGCACAAAATCGGTTTAATTTGTTGTTTCAGAAGTTCTTGCGGGTTTTTACGACCCAAGACCATCCTTTGGTTTTGTTTATTGATGATTTGCAGTGGGCGGATTCGGCTTCATTGAATTTGATGCAGTTGTTGCTGGGGGATGCGGAGACGAAATATCTATTGTTCCTTGGGGCTTATCGGGATAATGAAGTCAGTCCTGTTCATCCTTTTATGTTGATGTTGGGGGAACTCCAGGAGTCGGAGGTGCGGGTTAATCGAATCAACTTGATGCCTTTGTCGCGTAAGTCGCTCAATCATCTAGTGGCGGATACTTTAAGCTGCTCTACAGATTTGGCGATGCCGCTAACGGAGTTGGTGATGAATACGGCAAAGGGGAATCCGTTTTTTAGTACGCAGTTGTTGAAGTCTCTTTACGAGGAGAGGTTGATTCGGTTCGATCACCAGAAAAGATATTGGCTCTGGGATAGGACAGCGGCAATATCTTTGACTCTGCCGGAGGATGTGGTGAAGTTTATGGCACTACAGTTACAAAAATTGCCTCGATCTACTCAAAATGTGTTGAAGTTGGCGGCGTGTATTGGGACAGAGTTTGATTTGGCGACCCTTGCTATTGTGTCAGAGCAAACGGAGGTGGAGGTATCGGTGGCGTTGTGGGAGGCGTTGCAGGAGGAGTTGATTTTACCGTTGAATCAGGTTTATCGTTTTTTTCAGGGTGGTGCTGAGATATCGACCATGCCTCAATCTATTGATGTTCCCTATCGTTTCTTACATGACCGGGTACAGCAGGCAGCTTATTTGCTGATTCCTGAAGATCAGAAGCAGCAAACTCATTACCAAATAGGAAAATTACTCCTCCAACAGATTTCTCCAGAAGCTAGAGAAGAGCGTATTTTTGAATTAGTCAATCAATTAAATTATGGTATTTCTCTCATTACCCAGAAGACAGAGCAAGAAGAGTTAGCCCAACTTAACTTGATTGCCTGTCGCAAAGCCAAAAGTTCAACTGCCTATCAAGTAGCCCGTGAATATGCTGCAGTGGGATTATCCTTGCTTGGAGAGCAAGCTTGGCAGCAGCAGTATGAATTGACTCTCAATTTGTATGTGACGGCTGGGGAAGTTGCCTATTTAAATGGTGACTTTGATGGCATGGAACAGCTAGCTACAATAGTCTTGCAATCAGCCCAAACGATCATCGACAAAATTAAAATCTATGAAATTCAAATTGCCACAGAAGTTTTACGCAGTAACGTGTTGGAGGCGATCGAAGTTGGCAGAAAAGTATTAGGGCAATTGGGGGTAGAACTACCTACCGGAACTGACGAAGCTAAGACTGGCGAAATGCTCCAGACCCTTGCCACACAACTGGAGGGGAGACAAGTTGAAGACCTGATTAATCTGCCAGTTATGACCGATCCCACGACTCAGGCTGCCCTAGAAGTAATGGGAATGTTGTTTTCACCAATTATTCAAGGAATACCCACTTTATTACCTTGGCTGAGTTCGATGATGGTGAGTTTGTCTCTCAAATCAGGCAATACTGCGGCATCAATCACTGGCTATGGGATTCACGGAATGGTATTGTGTGCTTTTTTAGAAGATACTGCCGCAGGCTATGCTTTTGGGAAACTGGCTCTAAGTTTACTAGAAAAATTTCATACCCAAAAGATTAAACCCATTGTCTTGTCTCTATTTGGCTGCTTTATTCAACATTCCCAAGAGCGATTGGATGCCACAACTCCGACGCTGAAAGCCGCCTACCGGGCTGGCATAGAAACTGGAGATTTTTTACAAGCTGGTTTTTCTCTTAGTGGTCAAAGTAGTAACAGATTCTTTAGTGGTGAAGAACTACATAGTTTGATCCAAGACCTAGCTGACTATGATGTAGCCTTGGCTCAGGTGAAACAATATTCTGCTCAAGTATACCTAAATCTGGGAAAACAAGCAGCAGAAAACTTGGTTGAATTAGTTAGTCAACCCCATTGTTTAATTGGCGATACCTACAATGAAATATTGATGCTACCTAAACACCAGCAGGATAATGACCTAATCCCGATCGCCCAAGCCTATATCTACAAATTGTTGCTTGCTTACTATTTTGGAAATTATCCAGAGGCACGGAACTATATTGACCAAGCCAAGCCGTGTTTGATGGCTGTATCAGCATCGATTTTTGTGCCGATTTTCCATTTTTATGCTGCTTTAACTCATCTAGCACTCTTCCCCAACCAGCCAGAGACAGAGCAAGGGGAGATTCTACTTCAGGTGCAAACCCATCAAACTATTCTGCATCAATGGGCAGATAATGCCCCCATGAATCACTTGCATAAATGGTATTTAGTCGAAGCGGAACGGTATCGAGTTTTAGGTGAAAAAGTTACGGCAACTGAGTGTTATGACAAAGCAATTTCCCTTAGTAAGGAACATCAGTTCATTAATGAAGAAGCCTTAGCTAACGAATTAGCCGCTAAATTTTATCTAGATTGGGGTAAACAACGCATTGCCCAAGAATATATGACCGAAGCCTATTACTGTTATGCTCGCTGGGGGGCAAAAGCCAAAGTTGCTGACATAGAAACTCGCTACCCCCAACTCCTCCAACCCATCCTCCAACCACTCCAACCTAGTTTCAGCGTCCTCGAAACCCTAACCAGCTATTCTATTCATTCCTCGGCACCATCTTCTTCACCCTCCTCCAGTTCCAGCATTTCTAATGCTATGGACTTCACCACCATCCTCCAAGCTGCTCAAGCCCTTTCTAGTACCATTCATCTCGATGAACTCCTCACAAAATTTACCGAGATCATTCTCCAGAACTCTGGTGCCGACAAGTGTGTGCTAGTTCTCCCCCACCAAGAAACTTGGTTAGTCAGAGCCATCTCCACTACTGAGGGAACAACCCTCTGCTCAGAACCCCTAGACCAGCATCCCCACCTTCCGGTCAAACTAATTCAGTACGTTAAACATACCCAGTCTATGGTGCTGGTCGATAACCTAGAAACCGATCTGCCTGTGATCGATGACTATCTCTCCCAACGCCAGCCCAAGAGTTTGCTGGGTTTACCGATGCTCAGCCAAGGGAAATTGGTGGGGATTCTTTACATGAGAAACCGATCGACCCCCGGAGTTTTCACCAGCGATCGCCTCTTGGTGCTTAACTTCCTCTGCGCCCAAGCCGCCATCTCCCTCGAAAACGCTCGATTGTACCAGCAAGCTCAAGCCTACGCTCAACAGCTTGAACACTCACAACTGCAAATGATTCAAAGCGAAAAAATGTCAGCCCTAGGAAATCTGGTCGCCGGGGTTGCCCACGAAATTAATAACCCGGTGGGTTTCCTCAAAGGTAATATTTCTCCCGCCGTAGATTACGTTAATGATTTATTTGGATTGCTCGATCTAATTCAAGAAAAATACCCTGAATTACATCCAGAAGTTCAAGAAGAAATGGAAACAATTGATCTGGAATATATCCGAGAGGACTTGCCCAAATTAATTGGCTCTATGAAAACTGGGGTCGATCGGATTCGAGATATTAGTAATAGCTTGAGAATTTTTTCTCGTGCCGATACCGATCGCCCCGTCCTGTGCAATATCCATAAGGGGATTGATAGCACTATTATGATTCTGAAACATCGCCTCAAGGCTGATGAATCTCGCCCAGAAATTCAAATAATCAAAAATTATGAGAATTTGCCGCAGGTAGAATGTTATGCAGGACAAATAAACCAAGTGTTTATGAATATTCTGGCAAATGCGATCGATGCCCTAGATGACTCTAATCAAGACCGTACTTTTGCGGAAATTAGAGCTAATCCTAACTGTATTAACATTACAACTTCAGTCGAAAATGATAGGGTGAAAATTGCGATCGCTGATAACGGTAAAGGGATGAGTGAAGAGGTTAAAGCAAAAGTATTTGACCACTTGTTTACTACCAAAGAAGTAGGTAAAGGTACGGGGTTGGGGTTAGCGATCGCCCAGCAAATCATTGCGGAAAAACACGGGGGTAGTTTAGAAGTTCAATCTCAGTTAGGAAAAGGAACTGAATTTCTTATTACCCTGCCAATCAGTAGTAAGCTCTTGGGGGGGCAAAAAGAAAAGCATAGCTAGTGAACCCGAACCACAAAAGCATAAAACAAATTCTTCTAACCATGACTTTTGATTTTTCCCTACTTTTTCACTGTTATCTCTTAATATCTTAGTTTAGTAGGAAAATATCTTAGTTTAGTAAAGAAAAATGGCAATTAACAAGGTAATAGATTATGAATGCAACTATTGATTTGTTAGGTTATCAAATTACAGAAGAACTCTATGCTGGTAATCGTACCCTAGTCTATCGAGGGATGCGGAGATCTGACAAACAACCAGTTGTTATCAAACTATTACGTAATGAATTCCCCAGCTTCAATGAACTAGTCCAGTTTCGCAACCAATATACCATTGCTAAAAATCTTGATTCTCCTAATATCATCAATACCTATAACCTAGAACACTACAATAATGGCTATGCCTTAATTATGGAAGATTTTGGGGGTATTTCTCTGAAACAATGGATAGACAAAGAATCTGGTTTAGCTTTGGGAGATTTTTTGCTGATAGCGATCGACCTCTGCGCCACCCTAGATATTCTGTATCAAGAACGAATCATCCACAAAGACATTAAACCCGCAAATATTTTAATAAATCCCGAAACCAAACAAATCAAACTAATCGACTTCAGCATCGCTTCGCTGTTACCACGAGAAACCCAAGAAATCCAGAATGCCAACTCCCTAGAAGGAACCCTTGCCTATATTGCCCCAGAACAAACTGGCAGAATGAATCGGGGCATTGACTACCGGAGTGATTTTTATTCCTTAGGAGTGACTTTCTATGAATTACTGACAGGAACGTTACCATTTCAATCTAACGACCCAATGGAATTAGTCCATTACCATCTTGCAAAAACGCCGATTTTTGTCCATGAGATTAATCCCAAGATTCCCTTAGTACTGTCTAAGATTATTACTAGATTGATGGCAAAAAATGCTGAGAATCGCTATCAAAGTGCTTTGGGAATTAAGCATGATTTAGAAAATTGTTGGGAGCAATTACAAGCTACAGGAAATATTGAGTCTTTTGAAATTGGGCAAAGAGATATAAGCGATCGCTTCACCATCCCCGAAAAACTCTACGGTCGGGCACAGGAAGTTCATCAACTGTTAGAGGCATTTGAGCGGGTTGCGGATGGCGCATCTGAATTAATGTTGGTCGCCGGATTTTCGGGGATTGGTAAGACTGCTGTTGTCAATGAAGTTCATAAACCGATTGTGCGGCAACACGGCTACTTCATCAAAGGCAAATTTGACCAGTTTAATCGCAACATTCCCCTGTCTGCATTTGTGCAAGCGTTGCGGGATTTAATGGGACAATTGCTATCAGAATCAGACGCTCAATTGCAAACGTGGAAAGCCAAAATTCTCTCAGCAATTGGAGATAATGGACAAGTCTTAATTGAGGTGATTCCCGAACTAGAACTAATTATTGGTGAGCAACCCGCAGCAACAGAACTATCGGGAACTGCCGCCCAAAATCGCTTTAACTTATTATTTCAAAAATTTATTGAAGTTTTTACGACCGTAGAACACCCTCTAGTGGTATTTTTGGATGACTTACAGTGGGCAGATTCGGCTTCACTTCAGTTGATCAAGCTATTGATGAGTGATAATGGCTATTTACTGATGTTGGGAGCCTATCGGGATAATGAAGTTTCACCCATCCATCCGTTTATTTTGACCGTAGAAGAAATCAAAAAAGCGAATGCGATTGTTAACACGATTACGCTGGCACCATTGGCATTTGAGGATACCAATCATCTGGTTGCTGATACATTGAATTGTTCGAGGGAACTGGCACAACCGCTGACCGAATTAATCGATCGCAAAACGAAAGGTAATCCCTTTTTTACCACCCAGTTTCTCAAAGCGTTGCATGAAGATGGAGAGATTGCGTTTGATCGCGATCGCCGCTATTGGGAATGCGATATTGCCCAAGTGAATGCGCTGGCGCTCACTGATGATGTGGTGGAATTTATGGCGTTGCAATTGCAGAAATTGCCAGCCGCAACCCAACATCTGCTGAAGTTAGCAGCTTGTATCGGCAACCAGTTTGGTTTGGCGACTCTGGCGATTGTTTCAGAACAATCACCCATCTATGTAGCAACCGCGTTATGGAAAGCGTTGCATGAAGGCTTGATTCTCCCGACTAGTCAGGCCTACAAGTTTTTTCAGGATGCAGAGCAGTCTAATCTGCAAAATTCAGTCTATCCAACCTATCGATTTTTGCACGATCGCGTCCAACAAGCCGCATACTCTCTTATTTCTGACAACCTCAAAAAGGCCAACCACTTGAAAATTGGTCAGCTTCTACTTCAGACCAGTTCAGAAAAAGAGCAAGAAGAGAAGATATTTGATCTTGTTAATAGCCTGAATAAGGGAGTTGAATTGCTTGACGATCTCAAGGAGCGTAAAGAGATTGCCAAATTAAACCTCCGAGCTGCTCAAAAAGCAAAAAAATCTGTTGCTTATTCTGAAGCTGAATCGTACTTTAAAGCCGCAATTTCTCTGCTCGATCAGCAAGACTGGGAAGAAAATTACAATATTAATCTAATACTTTATTCAGAATTAGCAGAAACTCAATATTTGAGCGGTCAGCCAGAAAATGTTGATATTACCAGTGCCATTGTGTTGAGGCACGCTCACTCTCTAACGGATTCAATTCCCGTTTATTGCACCCAGATCTCCAGCTATCAAGCCCAAGGAAAGTTGATCGAAGGACTGGAGTTAGGGTTGCAGGTTCTCGACAAACTTGGTGTTTTCATCCCAAAGGATATAACAGAAAAACAAGTCAAGCAAAAGCTGAGTCAAACACTCCAAAAGTTCCACAATAAAAGTATAGAAGAATTAATTAATAATCCTTATTCTGGCGATCAAAATTTGCCCCATATTCAGAGTATTTTGACCTTAATGATTGGTTGCTCGTATAAAGCCAATCCTCAGCTTCTTCCATTTATTGCTTGCGAGCAGGTGGAGTTAACTATTGAGCGAGGTAATCTGCCCGCATCCGCCTCAATTTATGCGATCTATGGAATGCTATTGTGTGGTGCTCAGGATTTTGAGTCTGGGTTTCGCACCGGTGAAGTCGCTTTACGTTTAATGGATCGTTTCCCAGAAAGGCAATTTGAGACACGGGTTCTGAATCTTGTTTTTGGTTATATTAACCCTTGGAAAAGCAGATTAAAAGATTCTCTGCCTCATCTCAAAAAGGGATTTGCGACTGGATTAGAAACGGGAGACCTAGAATATGCCAGCTATTGCATCTATCACTACTCCCAATTCCTATTCGCTTCTGGTGAGTCTTTAGGAGCAGTTGATCATGAGATAGGTCTTTATTGTCAGGCATTACAAATTTCAAAACAAGAAGCAATACTCTATTTGCTTAAGATATTACGCCAAACTGTTTTAAATTTAAAAGGCGAAAGCAACGAGTATTGGTGTTTGGAAGGAGAAGTTTTTGCAATGTCTAAATTGCTTCCTTATCTCCAATCCAGTAATAATCGAATTAGTATTGGTTTTGCCTACATCTATCAATTGAAATTGAGCTATTTGTTTAATAAAATCAGTCAAGCGATAGAATTCTCAACTCTTGCTTTTGATGATGTAGGTAGCTTGCTGGGAGATATTTGTATCCCTAAGTTGCATTTCTATCGATCACTGTCTTATTTGGCAGCACAAAAAGAACAGTTGTCGATTCTCCCGACTGACGAGATATTCTCAATTGTAGAAGGAGATATTGAAACATTGAAGTGGCTAACAAATTATGCGCCTATGAATTTTGAACATCAGGTTCACCTGATTGAGGCAGAAAAGTTTTGCGTTCTCGATCAAAAACTAGAAGCAATTGAATACTACGATCGCGCTATTTCTGGAGCCAAAGAAAACGGCTACATTCAAGAAGAAGCTTTAGCCAATGAACTCGCCGCCAAGTTCTACCTCAACTGGGGCAAGGAAAAAATTGCTGCAAGCTACATGCAAGATGCCTATTACTGTTATGCTCACTGGGGCGCAAAAGCCAAAATCCAAGACTTAGAAAGCCGCTACCCCCAACTACTCGCACCCATTTTGAAACAGCAGCAGATAGCTTTGTCCGCCACCGAAACCGTGTTTGCGACCATATCTCTAGCCACATCTCAGGCTACCGCCACACAAACCTCGGCCTCCAGCAGCACCAGTATTTCCGCCGCCCTCGACTTGGCAACAATTCTAAAAGCCTCCCAAACCCTAAGCGAAATTCAACTTGACAAACTCTTGGCAACCTTGCTGCATACGGTGCTAGAAAATGCGGGGGCAGATAAAGGTGTCTTACTGATGCCCCGTGAAAATCAGTGGTATGTGGAAGCCATTGCCACCGTCAATCAGCCCGCGCAGATACAGTCGATCGCTCTATCCAGTAGCTCAGAAGTTCCCCAATCCTTGATTAATACCGTCAAACGCAGCCGAGAACCAGTAGTGGTGGTCAATACCTTGACTCATCCCACCCTAGCAATGGATGCCTATGTCTTGGCACAGCAACCGAAAAGTCTGTTGTGTACCCCGATTCTGAACCAAGGTAAACTCGTAGCGATATTGTATTTGGAGAATCATGTCACCGTTGGGGCATTTACGAGCGATCGCGTCCAACTACTCAACTTTCTCTGTACCCAAGCTGCCATCTCCCTAGAAAATGCCCGCCTCTATCAGCAAGCTCAGAACTACGCACAACAGCTTGAACAATCTCAACTCCAAATTGTCCAAAGCGAAAAAATGGCATCCCTGGGTAACTTGGTTGCCGGGGTTGCTCACGAAATCAATAACCCGATCGGCTTCCTCAATGGCAGCATTGACAATGCCAAAGAGAATTTGCAAGATTTACTTGGACATCTAATACTCTATCAACAGCATTATCCCAATCCAGTCGCACCGATTCAAGACAATGCCGAAGAGATTGATCTGGAATTTCTGGGCGAAGATTTGCCTAAGTCGTTGGACTCGATGCAAGAAGCCATTGATCGCATCAAGGGCATCAGCACTAGCCTACGCACCTTCTCCCGCACCGATACGGAATACAAAGTCAGTGCCAACTTGCATGAAGGAATCGACAGCACCATCCTGATTCTCAAATATCGGCTCAAAGCCAATGAGCATCACCCTGAGATTCAAGTTATCCAAGATTATGGGGATTTGCCACCGATCCAATGCTTCCCAGGACAACTCAACCAAGTGTTTATGAATATTTTGGCGAATGCGATCGATGCCTTTGAAGAAGCAAATTATGGGCAGAGCTTTGCCGAAATTCAAGCTAAGCCTAATAAAATTACGATTACAACTACAGTGGTCGATCGTCATGTTCAAATCTCAATTATAGACAATGGTAATGGCATGACTGAAGAAATAAAAGCTAAAATCTTTAACCATCTATTTACAACTAAAGAAGTAGGTAAAGGTACTGGATTAGGGTTGGTGATCGCACGACAAATTGTCGCAGAAAAGCATGGAGGTTCCATCGAAGTCAACTCTAAGTTAGGAGCAGGTACAGAATTTATTATTACTTTACCTATACAGGCAACATAAACAAATTATTTGAATAGTGCGGTAGTTCTTCCCTAGTTTTTCCCTAATTCCTGCTTATAATTAGGTAGCTTAGTGGGTTTTGTAGATTATTCATGGCGTGATTTATTAGATACTATCAGCCCATAAGCAGAAACAAACCTCATCGAAAATTAGTGATTCTTATCGAACTATGCAAATTTCTAACTATCAAGTTGTCAAAACGGTTTACACAGGAAGTCGGACGCTGGTATATCGAGCCATTCATATCCATAACGAATTACCTGTAGTTATTAAACTTCTGAAAAATGAGTATCCTAGCTTTAGCGAATTAGTGCAGTTTCGGAATCAATATACGATCGCTAAAAATATCAACTCACCTTTAATTATTCAAACTTATAATCTAGAGCCTTACCAAAATGGCTATGCTCTGGTGATGGAAGATTTTGGGGGAATTTCCCTCAAAGAATGGGCTGGTAGTGAGAGTAGCCAAACGGGAGTTGGGGCGAGCAGACAATCTCTACAGGATTTTTTGGAAGTGGCGATCGCTATTTCTCAGGCTCTAGACCTCTTATATCAAGAACGAATAATTCATAAAGATATTAAACCAGCTAATATTCTGATTAATCCAGAAACTAAACAAGTTAAATTAATTGACTTCAGCATTGCTTCACTATTACCAAGAGAAACCCAAGAAATTAAGAATGCTAACGCTCTAGAAGGAACCCTTGCCTATATTTCCCCAGAGCAGACTGGCAGAATGAATCGAGGAATTGACTACCGCACAGATTTTTATTCTTTGGGAGTAACATTTTATGAATTACTAACAGGAAAATTACCATTTATAGCCAGTGATCCCATGGAATTGATCCATGCTCACATCGCAAAACTCGCCCCTCTAGTCCACGAAATCAACCCAGAAATCCCCCTGATTCTGTCCCAAATTGTCCAAAAGCTCATGGCAAAAAATGCCGAAGATAGGTATCAAAGTGCTTTGGGATTAAAGTTTGATTTGCAAAAATGTTTAACACAACTCCAAGAAACAGGGGAGATGCCAGGTTTTGTGATTGGTGAACGGGATGTGAGCGATCGCTTTATTATTCCTGATAAACTTTATGGCAGAGAAACTGAAGTAGAAACATTACTAAAAGCCTTCGACCGAGTGAGTGCGGGGGCAACAGAAATGATGTTGGTGTCTGGATTTTCGGGGATTGGCAAAACCGCAGTAGTCAACGAAGTCCATAAGCCGATCGTGCGGCAACGAGGCTACTTTATTAAAGGCAAGTTTGACCAATTTAATCGCAATATTCCCCTATCTGCCTTTGTCCAAGCTCTGCGGGATTTGATGGGACAATTACTATCAGAATCAGACGCTCAATTGCAAGCATGGATAGCAAAAATTCTCTCAGCAGTTGGAGACAATGGACAAGTCTTAATTGAGGTGATTCCCGAACTAGAATTGATCATTGGACAGCAACCGCCTGTAACCGAACTCTCCGGTAGTGCTGCTCAAAATCGGTTTAATTTGCTATTCCAAAAATTTATTGAAGTGTTTACCACCGCCGACCATCCTCTGGTGGTGTTTTTGGATGACTTGCAGTGGGCAGATTCGGCTTCACTTCAGTTAATAAAGCTATTGATGAGTGATAATGGCTATTTATTAATGTTGGGAGCCTATCGGGACAATGAAGTCTCATCCATCCATCCATTTATTTTGACCGTAGAAGAAATCAAAAAAGCGAAGGCGATCGTTAACACCATTACCCTGACACCCTTAGATTTGGCAGATACCAATCATCTAGTTGCGGATACGTTGAATTGTTCACGGGAACTGGCTCAACCTTTGACAGAGTTAATCGATCGCAAAACCCAAGGCAATCCCTTTTTTACCACGCAATTTCTTAAAGCGTTGTATAAAGAGAACTGCATCACATTTAATCTCGTTGGCGAAGCCTCTCAGAATGAGAATCACCGCTATTGGGAATGCGATATTGCCAAAGTAAACGCGTTGGCACTCACCGATGATGTGGTGGAATTTATGGCGTTGCAATTGCAGAAATTGCCAGCCGCAACCCAACATCTGCTGAAGTTAGCGGCTTGTATCGGCAACCAGTTTGATTTGGCGACTCTGGCGATTGTTTCAGAACAATCACTCATCTATGTAGCAACCGCGTTATGGAAAGCGTTGCATGAAGGCTTGATTCTCCCAACTAGTCAGGTCTACAAGTTTTTTCAGGATGCAGAGCAGTCTAATCTGCAAAATTCAGTCTATCCAACCTATCGATTTTTGCACGATCGCATCCAACAAGCCGCCTATTCCCTCATCCCTGATGAGCAGAAACAAGCAACTCATTACCAAATTGGGCAGCTATTGTTGGCGAACACTTCACTCAACGATCGCGAAGAACAACTTTTTGATATTGTCAACCATCTGAATATTGGGCAATCTTTAATTACTGAACCATCCCAATGTAATGAACTTGCTCAGTTAAATCTGGCGGCTGGATGCAAAGCCAAAGCAGCTACAGCTTACGTTGCAGCTCTCGAATATGCAATCACAGGCATAAAATTACTCTCTCCAAACTCTTGGTGTGATCACTATCATTTAACCCTTCAACTCCATCAACTCGCTGCGGAATCAGCCTATTTGACTGGTGATTTGAGCCAGATGACAAACTGGATAGAGATCGCGATACAGCACAGTGACAGCATTTTGGATCAAATTGAGGTTATAAAAATCAAAATCCAAAGCTATGCAGCACAGAAACAATATATGGAAGCGATCGCACTGGCGTTGGATACCTTAGCGCAACTGGGAGTGCATTTACCCAAATCCCCTACTTCTGAAGAGATTCAGCAGCAATTTAGGGACGTTCAAGATGCTGTAAGCAAACTAACTCTAGACGAGTTATTAAACCGCCCTATGATGAGCGATCGCTATAAGTTAGCTGCTAGTCAGATTTTGGCAAATATGAGTGGCATTACTATCATTGCCTTACCGCCTCTTTTACCAATTACGGTGCTATCTCAAGTTAAGTTATCGATCGAATATGGAAACTCTCCTTTTTCCGCCCATGGGTATGTCATGTATGGAATTTTAGTTAATCTTTTTATCAAAGATAGCCAAACTAATTATCAATTTGGTCAACTTGCTCTCGAATTAATTGAGCGATCGCCAGCCAGTTTTATCAATACCAAAGTATTTCAACTAGTTGGTGGATATACAATTCACGGGAGTCATCATCTTCGCAAAACTCTGCCGTTTTTTGATCGTGCCTATATAAGTGGTTTAGAGGAAGGAGATTTGGAATTCTGGGGCTATTCAACCATGACTAAATGTCAATATCTCTATTTTCTCGGTAGTGAGTTGACAGAACTTGATCGAGTGATGACAGTTTATAATGACAGCTTGGCAAAATTCCAACAAGAAGCGTGTTTAAGCTGGAATCAAATCTTTCAACAGGCGGTGAAAAATTTAATATTTCCTAGCAGTAACCTCTGTAGTTTGAGTGGAGATTTGTTAAAGGAGGAAGAATTTATCAACCAACATATTTCTGCAAATGACAGACTGGGGCTACATTACTTTTACATTCACAAACTAATATTATGCAATCTATTTGAAGAGTATGCACAAGGTTTAGAAAACTCTCAGCAGGCTGAGTTATATTTAGATGGTGCAGACGGATTTATCAACATCCCAATATTTTATTTTTATGACTCTCTAGTGCATTTGCAAAATATCAAGTTAGTTGAAGATTCACAACGTATTAAATTTATCGAGAAAATTAATTTAAACCAGCAAAAAATCCGTGTGTGCGCAGACCAAGCCCCGATGAATTTCCAGCATAAGTTTGATTTAGTAGAAGCTGAGAAACATCAAGTTTTAGGCAATAATTATGAAGCTGGCGATTTGTACGATCGCGCCATTTCTGGAGCCAAAGCCAATGATTTCATCCAAGAAGAGGCACTGGCAAACGAACTCGCTGCCAAATTCTACCTCAACTGGGGCAAAGAAAAAGTTGCTGCCAGCTATATGCAAGAAGCTTACTACTGCTACGCTCGCTGGGGAGCCAAAGCCAAAGTTCATGACCTAGAAACCGGCTATCCCCAACTCCTTGAACCAATTTTACGCCAAGCCAAAATTAATTTTAATCCTCTAGAAACCCTGATTGATATTACTCATACCCTAGGTCAAACCTCTACTTCCAGTACAAGTATCACTGACACCCTAGATTTTGTCTCTGTCCTGAAAGCTGCCCAAACTATTTCTAGTGAAATCAATCTAGATGAACTGCTCCGGCAACTCACCCAAATTATCCTGCAAAATTCTGGAGCTGATCGATGTGTTTTGGTGTTACCTGAAAATGAGGTATGGCAGGTAAGAGCCATTTCCACCCTCAAATCTACCGAACTCTGTTGCACTCCTTTAGATAATCATGCCCATGTTCCCTTTAAGTTGCTGCAATACGTTAAACGGATCCAATCTGTCGTTGTGGTTAATAACCTGCAAACAGATTTACCAGTTATTGATGATTACCTAAACCAACATCAACCAAAAAGCATTCTAGGTTTACCAATTCTCAATCAGGGAAACTTAGAAGGAATTATCTACCTTGAAAATCAAGCAACTGCTGGGGCGTTTACTAATGATCGCCTCATCGTCATCAACTTCCTTGGCACTCAAGCCGCCATTTCCATCAAAAATGCCCAACTCTATCAACAATCTCAAATCTATGCCCAACAGCTACAACAATCCCAACTCCAAATAGTCCAAAGTGAAAAAATGTCCGCCTTAGGCAATTTAGTCTCTGGAGTCGCACACGAGATTAATAACCCCGTAGGTTTCCTAAATGGGAATATTCAACCCGCCCTAGATTATATTCAAGACTTATTTGGCTTAGTTGACTTGTATCAACAACAATATCCCCGACCTAATCCTGATATCCAAGCAGAAATAGAAACCATTGAACTTGAATATATCCGGGAAGACTTGCCAAGGTTAGTTGGTTCAATGCAGGAAGGAGTAAAACGAATTCAAGATATTAGTAATAGCCTGAGAACCTTCTCTCGTGCTGATA
>CALRPI020000016.1:0-81938 GCA_943370025.1 Phormidium lacuna HE10JO
CGAAGCTGGGGTGCCACTACTCTAATTATCCTAAAACCCTTGGCGGTTGCTATATAGCCGTCGCCAAGCAGGTTACGTTGATTTGGGTGTGTTATTCTCCTCTACTGGTCATCTGATGTTCGGAAGTCAACTAGGACTGCTATATTAAATAAACAAGTTAAATACGATTAAGTAAGTTTATTAATATTCCTGCCATGACAGTAGTTAAAATTGTAGAAATTATCTGGTCTTTATCTGCCCTAGGCATCATTGTCCTAGTGCTACTCCATAGCCCTAAGGGAGATGGCATTGGGGGAATTGGCGGACAGGCGCAGCTATTTACCAGTGCCAAAAGTGCAGAGGCATCCCTCAACCGCTTAACTTGGGGATTTTGTATAGTATTCATTGGCTTAACCGTAATTCTCAGTGCTGGCTGGTTAGTTGCCAAAGCTGTTTGAGCTTAACTGGCTACCAATCATTAAGCCAAATTAGTAATTTGTGTTCAAAATCTAGCTAAGTTAGATTAATAAACTAGGTTAGACTAACAGATATTAAACTCGAAAAAATTTATCACCCGTAACGACAAGAGCATGGACTTTGGTATTGGATTTCTTTCAAATAACGTGATGCTGCCGATCCTAGACTTTTTCTATGGGATTTGGCCTAGCTATGGTTTAGCGATCATCGCTTTGACCCTTGTAGTCCGTTTTGCAGTATTTCCCCTCAGTGCTGGGCAAATTCGCAACATGCGGCAGACGAAAATCTCCCAGCCCTTGATGAAAAAGCGCCAAGAGGAGATTCAAAGGCTCTACAAGGATGATCCAACCAAGCAACAGGAGGAGATGAGCAAACTATTCAAGGAGTTCAATCCTTTAGCTGGTTGCTTGCCCCTACTACTACAGATGCCAGTGCTATTAGCTTTATTTGCTACTCTGCGGGGATCTCCTTTTGCAAATATTAACTACACAGTGGATTTACAAATTCTGCCGAAGGAACAGACAGAACTAATTCAACCCCAAGCTTTTAGTACTAAGCCTCAGAATATTTACCTCAGTGATGGTATTCATGCTCCCATCCTGGCTCTTTTACCTAAAGGAAATCGTTTAGTGGTGGGGGAAACAGCGAAAGTGGAATTCCAGTCTGTTGATGGGAAACCTTTATCGAATTTGTTAGCTCCTTACCCAGAAACTGAAATTGTTCCCACTTGGACTGTAACTAAGGGGCAAGAATCTGTCCAAGTGCAAAAAGATGGGACGATCGCTGCCTTAGGTACTGGAGATGCAACCCTACAAGGGACGATTCCCGGCATTGCGGCTAATAAGGGATTCTTATTTATTGATGCCCTCGGTAGGGTTGGTGCCTACGACCCGGATGGCACAATTCACTGGGATGTGTTGGCGCTGATTATCATGTTTGGGACTAGTGTCTACGTCAGTCAGATGTTTACTAGCCAAGGAGCACCGGGAGATCAACAGCAAGCCACCGTCAATAAAATGACTCCGATTATTTTTTCAGGCATGTTTCTGTTCTTCCCTTTGCCAGCAGGGGTGTTGATGTATATGGTGGTGGCAAACATTTTTCAAACAGTGCAGACCTTTATTCTGATGCGGGAACCCTTACCAGAAAATCTCCAAAAGCTTGCCGATGAGCAGGCGAAGGAGGCCAAAGCCAAGGAAAAGAAAGAAGACACTACGGCTCTGCCCTTTGAACCCAAAAGTTCTAAGAAAAAGCCATCTAATTAGGTTGGGCATTCAGGATTTACCCATTTAGTTTTTTTGGGGACTGAGGGTCGTCGAAGCCCACAAAAAACTAAAGCTCTACACTAAAGCTCTACATAAGTTGTTGGCAATGGATAGTGGCAATGGGTAAGTTCTAATTATTTCTAGGTTATGGACAGTTTAGCTATGAGTCAGGAATTGTTGGGGCGGGGAGAGAAATGGTTGGGATCGTTGTTGGAATTGTGCCACATGCCTGCGCCAGTCAATGGGCAGGAGCGATCGGATGCCCTAGAATCTGGACTAAATTATTGGCTAACCATCGAAGCTAGTGAATTTAGCTTGGAGCAGATTCAGGCTTTGATAGGGGAAGGGGGTAGTGTAATTGATGCAATTCAATCCCTTGCCAATGCAACCCTCAACCGAGATCAAGAGGCTGATGCTCACATTTACTACACGATCGAAATTAGTAGCTATCGAGAGCAACGGCTCCAAAAACTCCGTGAGATTGGTCTCCAAGCCTTAGAGCAGGTGCGTTCCACAGGGCAAGAGGCAGAAATTAGAGCCTTGTCTTCTGTCGATCGCCGCCAGTTACACCATCTCTTGAAGGGGTATCCAGAAATTGAGACCCAGAGCCAAGGGCAAGAACCCGATCGGCATCTAATCGTCCGTCTCAAGCAATAAATATAAGTCAATGGAAGATATTCACATTCCCCATCTGCTGAAACTCCAGCAGCAACAACAAGTAATTTCCGTAGATCAGTCTTTACCAGATCTGGAAACCCTAACTCCAGTCCGGGGCAGAATGGTAGTACGTCATCAAGGTACTTTTTTAGAAGTGAATGCCCAAGTAGAGACAATCATTACCTTAAGTTGCGATCGCTGCCTCCAGCAATATAATCAACGTCTCCGGGTAGACCAAACAGAAATTATTGTTCTTGACCCCAAGGTGGATCAGGTGCAAGATTATCCCCTCGAACAGGAAGTTCCTTGGGAAGAACTAGTGGAAACCCTTTCTCCTCAGGGGCATTTCTCCCCGGAAACTTGGCTCTACGAACACTTATGCCTATCTTTGCCTTCCAAACAACTATGCAATTCTGATTGCCTAGGTATTTCTGTGGCTCCCCAATTGCCCAGTAATCCTCCTCCAGAAGATTCCCCCCAGAGAGATCACCGATGGGAAGCTTTAGAGATATTGAAAAAACAATTATCCTAGAGTTTTGTGCTCCTTAAGGAGCTTCTTACTCCTTAAGGAACTTCTTACAAAGTGGGGGGACTTCGCTCCCCACTTATTCCCCAGAAAAAGGAAACACATTTTTCTGGGAAGATACAGCAGTTTGAAAGTGGGTGGCTAGCCACCTACTCTCAAACCCAACTACGTAAGAACCTTGTTTTTGCACAAACCCTCAACAAACTCTGCTACATTCTAATAAATCCTAATTATTCCCTGATTAATTTCTTACTCCTGTGACTACTACTCCCTTACCCCGCAATCCCAACTCCACGCCCTCTAACCCAAATCCTCTTCAGCCCCTCTCCCAGCCTGATGCCCTAGGACGCTACGGCAAGTTTGGCGGCAAATACGTACCAGAGACTTTAATGCCTGCCTTGAGCGAACTAGAGGAGGCTTTTCATTACCATTATCAACAGCCAGAATTTCAAGCCGAGTTTCAGGGCTTGTTGCGAGATTATGTGGGCAGACCCAGCCCTCTGTATTTTGCCGATCGCCTAACTGCCCACTATGCCAGACCCGACGGCACTGGAGCGCAGATTTATCTCAAACGAGAAGACCTGAACCACACCGGGGCGCACAAGATCAATAATGCCCTGGGACAAGTCCTGCTGGCAAAACGGATGGGAAAACGGCGGGTGATTGCTGAAACCGGAGCCGGGCAGCACGGGGTGGCAACAGCTACGGTCTGTGCCAGATTTGGCTTGGAATGCATCATCTACATGGGGGTGCATGACATGGAGCGTCAGGCATTGAATGTATTTCGGATGCGGTTGATGGGGGCAGAGGTGCGTCCGGTGGCTGCTGGGACAGGAACCCTGAAGGATGCCACTTCTGAGGCGATTCGGGATTGGGTGACCAATGTGGAACATACCCATTACATCCTTGGTTCGGTGGCTGGTCCCCATCCCTACCCAATGATTGTTCGGGATCTGCAAGCCGTGATTGGGGTGGAAACTCGTCAACAATGTCTAGAAAAATGGGGAGGATTGCCGGATATTCTCTTGGCTTGTATTGGTGGCGGGTCGAATGCTATGGGCTTATTCCATGAATTTGTCGGCGAAAAATCTATTCGCTTGATTGGGGTGGAAGCCGCTGGGGAAGGAATTGACACGGGTAAGCACGCCGCGACCTTAACTATGGGACAGGTAGGAGTATTGCATGGAGCAATGAGTTATCTCTTGCAAGACGATGATGGACAAGTGATTGAACCCCATTCTATTAGTGCCGGGTTAGACTATCCGGGGGTGGGACCAGAGCATAGTTACCTGAAGGATTCCCAACGGGCAGAATACTACAGCGTCACAGATAAAGATGCCCTAGCAGGGTTTAAGCGTCTTTCAATGTTGGAAGGGATTATTCCCGCCCTAGAAACTGCCCATGCGATCGCCTACCTAGAAACCCTCTGTCCTCAATTAACAGGTTCTCCGAAAATTGTGATTAACTGTTCAGGACGGGGCGATAAAGACGTGCAAACCGTGGCAAAATTCTTGATCTAATGTTTTGGGGACATTTTTGTGGGCTTCGACTTCGCTCAGCCCACAAAAATGCCCCGTCGAGTAAGTCCTGAGCCTGTCAGATTTTTTTCATGAAAATATTCCATGAGATTAAAAGCAATTCCTCTTTCGGTAATTACGACAACTGTCGCTGCGATCGCTAGTCTTCCTGTATTGATCACGGCTGTCTCGGCAACTTCCAAACAGGTGGAAACCCCGATTCCCCCCTTTGGCACGCTTCCGGTAACTTCCCCTGGGGCTTCAGGAGGTTGGATGAATTCTCGTTTGAATACCCCGGATAATTCCGATCGTAAGCAAGGGGTCACTTCTATAGCAGCCCTAGAAAGAACCGTCTATCAACAGGTAAATCAGTATCGTCAATCCCGAAATCTGCCCCCTTTAGCGATCGATGAGCGAATTAGCCAACAGGCAAGGCTACATTCCCAAGCTATGGCTAATGGTAGTGTTAGTTTTAGCCATAATGGTTTTGCTCAACGAGTCCAGGCGATCGCCCAAATTATCCCCAACCAAGGAACGGCAGAAAACGTCGCCTACAACCAAGGTTACTCTGACCCCGTTGCCCAAGCTCTCCGAGGCTGGATCGCCAGCGATGTCCACCGTCGAAACCTAGAAGGACAGTACACAATGACCGGGATTGGGGTAGCTCAAAATAGTCGAGGGCAGGTTTTCTTTACTCAATTATTTGTCCAGAGGTAAAAGGAATTTACATAATGAATAATGATAACTTTTCAGTTTGTGAGCAAGATTTAAGCGATGTAATCTTGGATCGATATTTAGCTGCTTCGGAGTTGGCGATCGATACGGAGACGATGGGATTATTGCCTCTGCGCGATCGACTATGTTTAGTGCAAATTTGTGACCCAGCAGGTTATGTAACTGTAGTCCGGATTGCCCGGAAACAGAGAGAGGCTCCCAAACTAAAGCAACTTTTAGAAACAGTTAATATTCCTAAAATATTCCATTTTGCTCGCTTTGATGTGGCGCAACTAGCTCATCATTTAGATATTCAAGTGCAGCCAATTTTCTGCACCAAAATAGCCAGCAAATTAGCCCGGACTTATACTAATAAACATGGCTTAAAAGACCTAATTCAAGAACTATCAAAAGTAGAGTTAGATAAAACTTCCCAAAGCTCTGACTGGGGCAATGCCGAGAACCTTTCGGAAGAGCAGTTAAGCTATGCAGCAAATGATGTGCGCTATTTGATTCAGGCACGGGAGAAATTAATTATGATGTTGCAAAGGGAAGAGCGCTGGGATCTCGCTCAAAAGTGTTTTCAGGCAATTCCCGTAATTGTGGAGTTAGACCTTTTACAATATCAAAGTATTTTTGAGCATTAGTACAATGAGAATATGCCGCGCGTTGCGCGGCATATTCTCAACCAAAATCGTTAGATAAGAATTTATATGCCTCTTGGAAATGAACCTTCGGAATTAATTCAACAGCGCCTTGCCTACCGGGGCAGGAAATTTGGTTTTCAGGTCGATCGCTTGCGGCTACCCAATGGTGTGGAAGGAGATTGGGAATGGATCCGCCATCCGGGGGGAGCTTTGGCAATTCCGGTTACCAACGAAGGGAAATTAGTCTTGGTGAGACAATACCGCTTTGCCACTCAGGGCAGATTGTTAGAATTTCCGGCAGGGACGGTGGAGCCAAAGGAAGACCCAGCGGAAACTATCCGTCGAGAAGTGGAAGAAGAAACTGGCTACCGCGCCCACAAGTGGCGCAAGTTGGGAGAATTTTTTCTTGCTCCGGGATATTCCGATGAGGTGATCTATGCCTTTCTGGCAGAGGATTTGGAACTGTTGGCGACTCCCCCAGATCAGGATGAGGATGAAGATATAGAGGTGGTGTTGATGACTCCGGCAGAACTAGAGGCGGCAATTTTAGCCGGGGAGGCAGTGGATGCCAAGTCGATCGCCAGTTTCTTCCTCGCCCGTCCTTTATTGCTCCACTCACTATAGGCGATCATGCTGACTGAGCAACATATTGCTGAAGCTTTGAGTCGTGCTTATGTCAGGGCGATTGCTGGACGCGCTGGACTCAACTTGGCGATTCGAGAATACGACTATGGTGTAGATGGCAGCTTTGATGAGGTTGTAGTACGTCAAAACCGTCGGGTCGAATCTGGCTTTTCCCTCAGCTTTCAACTTAAAGCCTCGACCCAATGGCAACTGGATGATATTCAGGTTATCTATGACTTGGAAGCAAAGACCTACAATGATTTGATTCTCAGACGCAGCATGAGAAGTGCAACACCCTGTATTCTGATTTTGTTAGCTCTGCCCTTGGATTCTAGGCAGTGGCTTATTTGCGAAGAAACACAACTCAGATTGCAAGGAACCTGCTACTGGGAATACCTTAGCGGTAGGCTCAGCGAAAATCGCCAATCCGTGAGGATTAGAATTCCAAGATCGCAACGCCTCACCCCAGAATCTTTGCTAACCTTAATAGAGAATGTCAAAACAGGAGAGTGGTGATGACCCCTGAAGTCTTGTCAAATTATCCCCAAATCCAAGAACTTCACGTAGCTGAAGTGGTCAGCTATCTCAAGGAAAATCACTGGATATCAGTCAGTCATCCCAGCCCACGCTTGCTGGTGTTTGAGAAAGGAGTTGACGATCAAGGCAAGTCAATTCAGATTGTTTTACCAAGTAAGGATGATTATGAAGATACGACCTATTTGCTAGCCAAAGCGGTAAATCTTCTTTCTGTTCTAGAATCCGTGCCATTCCAAGAAATTGTGAAAGCGATCGATGTGTCTGCCCATGTTAGTTAGCTAAAATATTAGATTTTTTCGCAAAGTGTTTGCAGGGTTTGACGTATCCACTCGCTAGCTTCATCGTTATCGCTTAATTGGCTCCACAGCATCGAAACAGTCCAAGAAGGTAGATCGATCGGCAGATCGAAAACCTCCACTGCATTGAGCTGCGAAAAATATTCAGCCATCCGTGCCGGTATGACTGTAATGAGATCCGTAGTGGCAATGATCGAGGGTAAAACCAACTGATGGGGCACAGTTAGAGCCACGCGCCGCTGTAAGTTATATTCAGCCAGCACTCGATCGATCACACCGACTTCATCGCGGCGAATTGTGTGTAGCGCATGAGAAAGGTTAGCAAATACATCCAAGGTCATGGGCTTATGTGCCAGTGCTGGATGGTTTTGACGGGCAATGCCCACAAAGCATTCTTGGAATAGCGGCAGACAGAGAGATTGTCGTGGTGGGTGCGGAAACACACCGATCGCCAAATCCACAATCCCTTTTTCCAACAGATCGCCCACCTGATCTTTCTCGAATTCAATGACTCTAAAATTTAGACAAGGGGCGGTTTGCTGGCAATGGGCAATCAGTTTGGGTAACAGCACAAAGCTCATATAATCGGGACTACCGATCGTCAAGCTGCGGGAATCTGATGCTGCTACAAAGCTTTGGTGCGATTCCAGGGTTTGTCGCACTTGTTGGAGGGCTGCAAAAATACCAGGGGCGATCGCCTGTGCTTTGGCTGTCGGTCGCATTTCTCGACCCACTCGGATAAATAATTCATCATTGAATACTGTTCTCAATCGCCCTAATGCCGCACTCATCGCAGGCTGTCCCAAATAGATCCGCTGGGCAGCCAGCGTTACACTCCGTTCCTCAAAAAGTGCTTCAAAAGCCACCAGCAAGTTTAAGTCTATTTGAGCTAGTTCAATTGATTTCATTAATTTACTTCATCATTAGAATCGATTTGATTAATTTAGCATGTCTTGCTAAGGTAAATACAGCGGTTTGTGTGTGGGCGGCTGTCGCCGCCCACACACAAACCCAAACCTAGCAATTGTTTCAGGAAATACAGGTTATTCCATTTACATGAAAAGTACTGTATCGAGTGCATGAAATAAATTTCAGGAGAAATAGATGATTCTTTTAACAGGCAGCACCGGATCCGTAGGTTTATCGCTGGCAAAATTACTCTCCCAGCGTGGAATCCCCTATCGTGCCATGGTTCGCGATGTGGCAAAAGCTTCAGCATTGGGTTTGGCTGGTGCCGAATTGGTGCAAGGAGATTTTCAAGACCCGGCATCATTACGTCAAGCACTGGAGGGGATCGATCGAGTTTTTCTGTTAGCACCACCTGTGGAAAATATTGATCGAATTGAAGCCACATTTCTGGATATCGCCGCTGCTTGTGGCGTTCTCCATGTAGTCAATCTTTCGGCAGTTGGTGCGGGGATTGATGTCCCCCATCGCTTCGGGCAGTGGCATGGTCAGACTGAAAAGTACCTGCGGGAATCGCAGATGGATTTCACGATTTTGCGTCCGAATTTCTTTATGCAAAACCTATTAACCATGACCAACATGGTACAACAGGGAACGCTGTATGTTCCGGCTGGGGAAGGCAAAGCACCCTTCGTTGATGTCCGGGATATTGCTGCGGTGGCAGCAACCTGTCTGACCGAGGCGGGTCATGAGGGCAAAATCTATGAAGTAACGGGACCAGTATCGATCGGTTACTCAGATATTTCGGCAACCCTGTCACAGGTGTTAGGGCGCACGATCAATTATGTAGATATTCCAGTAGAAGCAGCTAAGTCCTCCATGCTAGAGATGGGAATGCCAGCTTGGCTGGTCGATGCTTTGAATGAATTATATATGGGGTTAAAGGAAAATCGTTTTGGGACGGTGACTGATGTGGTTTCAATGATCGGACATAAAACGCCGATCGATTTGGAGTCGTTTCTTCGTGACCACATTGAAGCCTTCCGTTGAGAGTAATGATTGTCTTCGATCGTTACCCAATCTCAAACTGTGGTAATTATTTCTGGCAGCCAAAATCATCCTTAATCCCGGTTAAATAATCTCTAAGCTTGAGAAAAATTCAGTCTAATTCCCCCCAAATGGGATATTAGACTGAATTTTTCCATATAATGTATGGTACAAGGTACATAGGCTGAAAATTGACATTCAGCCCGTATACCATATAGTCAGATTAGAAAAAATCTCCGTCTAATAGATAGTTATACAGATCGATTATATGAAAGGGAAAAGCATAAGTGTCAAACTATAATAATGTACAATACCTTTTAGAAGACCAGCCAAGAACGTTGTTCCCTTTAACTATTACTAATATTCTTACTCAAAATCATGCGGACGAACTTCTTAAGTATATTTATGAGAAGGTGCTCAATCCAGATGAGCCAGAACACTCTTTTTTGCCTCAGCTTCATTGTTACGCAGCAAAAACGGGCTTTCATCTTCGACGAACGGTTAAATTAGATCCCGTTGCAGAGTTATTTATCTATGATCTAGTTTATAGAAACAGAGGAACTTTTCGCCCCGATTTCCAGGAGGCTAGAAAAAGCTTTGGCTATAGATTTGAAAGTGGAAAACCTATTGTTCAAACTAAAAATTATACCACATTTAAAGCATCTATTGCCTATGCAAAGAGGTTATATGAATTCAGTGCAAAGTTTGATATCAGTTCATATTTTAACTCTGTTTACCATCACGACCTCATAGATTGGTTTAGTGAAGGGAGAAGAAGTTTAGAAGATACAGAATATTTAGGACAATTTTTGAGGGAAATCAATGCAGGTCGATCTACTGATTGTTTACCTCAAGGGCTTCACCCATGTAAGGTCATAGGTTCGGAATTCTTGAAATTTATTGACAACTCAATAAGTATAAAAAGCCAGCTTATGCTTCGCTTTATGGATGACTATTATCTTTTTGATAATGATGAATCTACAATAAACTCAGACTTCATTATGATTCAGAGGATGTTAGGAGAAAAGGGACTTTTCTTGAACTCTGCAAAGACTAAAATTGGTCAGATAGATGATATTAATATTGAGAAGCAAGTGGATACTATCAAGGCAAGCTTATTGCAAACTAGACGACACTTTATTGAGGTTTCTGGTGTTGAAATCGAGTATGGTAAAGATGAAGAATATGAAAATTTAAGTGATGAGAAAATAGAATATTTATTAAATATTTTAAAGGATCCAGATATTCATGAGGAAGATGCTGAGCTGGTGTTGATCTTGCTCCGAGATCATGGAAGCGATGTTTTAGAACAAATGCGAAAATTTTTGGAGCGTTTTCCAAGTCTCAGTAAGAATATCTATAATTTCTGTCGTCATTTAAGCGATAAAACTGAACTATCTAATCTTGTTAAGAGTTTTTTGAAAGATGCTAAGAACGTCACAGAAAATCAATTGTTCTGGCTTGCCAAAATAGCAGAAGATTACTTTGTGGACTCTCCAAATTATGCGGATATAATTGATTTGTTGTATAATCATCCTCACTCAACGAGTTTGACACAGGCGAAAATCCTAGAGATTCCAGAACATCGGTTTGGCTTACCTGAACTTAGAAATGAACATCTTCGTGTTGGAAAATCAGATTGGTTAGCCTGGTCAGCAGCAGTAGGTTGCCGTAAAGAAACTAAAATTCGTAGAAATCATACACTGACGTATTTTTCTAAAGCTAGTCCAATGAACAAGTTAATTGCTGATTGTATTTCTGCTCTCTAAAAACCTTTATAATAATTTCCTTGGAATGGACTGTGGAAAGTTACTGGTGCTGATCTCCAAGGTTCTTGCAGCCACTCAAATGAGCCGTTGCCGCAAGTTCTTGATCGAGACATTAGCTCAAAGCTTCTTGTAGGGCATTCAAAATCAAAATTACTGAACATGGGTGACTGTAACGACGCTTTGTAGCTACAATCGATTATTATAACTGTCGTCTACTCATGGAATACGAATGGGATGAAGCAAAACGTGTTGCCAATCTTCTTAAACATGGAATCGATTTTACTGACGTTCCACCTGTGTTTGATGGCGATATTGTAACGATCGAAGACGATCGCTACAATTATGGAGAGCAGCGTTTTGTGACGTTCGGTTTGTTGCAAGGGCGAGTCATTGCTATTGTCCATGTAGAGCGTCAGGATAGTACCCGGATTATTTCTGCAAGAAAAGCGACGAAATATGAACAAAGAAACTACTTCGAGCAACTCTCAAACTGATTGGCAACGATTAGATGCCATGAGCGATGAAGATATTGATTTTTCAGACTGCCCAGAGATTACACCAGAGATGTTTGCTAAGGCAGTAGTTCGCAGGGGCTTACCTATAACAAAAGCCAAATCTCAAGTTACACTTCGCATTGATAGCGATGTCCTAGAATGGTTTAAGTCTCAAGGACGGGGTTATCAAACACAAATCAATCAATTGCTACGAGCTTATATGGATGCAAGTCAAAAATAGGCTTAATTTGGTATTACCCGCCTTCGGCGGGTAATACTGGTAATACCCTTGAGGAAAGCGATCGCCATTCTAGCCGAAAGGTCGGAAGAAATAATTCACATTGGGGGGAACATTGGCATTGATGACTTGGACTACCCCGACATTCCATTGAAACTGGTCATTAGAAGAGAGATTGCGCCACCAATTAAAGCCGATCGCATTATTTGTCGGTGTATTACCCACTGCATCTTCATTTAATAAACGTCCCACCATCCGTTGGGCACGGAAGAAATCAATACTCCCCACCTTGAATTTATTGAGCCAGCGCTGATACCAGCCAGCTTGTAATATCCCCCCCGTCACCATTTCCATTTCTGCATCATCCAACTCCATCAACCACTCTGGGGAGAGAGATGAAGCCAAGTTTGCGCGATCGATCTGTGTATTGTTCTGCTCAAGATTAAGATCAACGTTCATAGTCATTCCACTCCATAACAAGAATTTTTGTAAAAACAGTAATTTCTCACAGGACTGACACAGATGCTGTGACTAACTGCCTGTTCCTATTTCAGATTTATTTTGGGGATAGGATGTTCCTGATTATCAACGAGATGATCAACACTTGTGTGTACGCGGCAGCCCTCTTTGGGAGATGAACTTAGGCAGAAGGTCATGGGTTCTGCCAGAAATCTATTGTTGTTTGACACTAAAGCGGCAGAATTAATATTGTTCGGGAATAACTGCATTGTTTCTAAGGGTTTGATTTCGTAGCTATTGAGGCGCTGTAAACTCCAGTAGGGAGTGGTGAGAAATAGCATTAGGGCTACATAACATCCCCAAAACAGAATGACCATAAATTGCCAATCCCGACGGGCAGTCAGCACTGCACCAGCAGCCATTGTTAAAGCCACTGCACCCATCGCCAGCAGGAGTGTGCCGCTAAGACGAGAGGAAACAAGATAAGCCATCCCCCCCAAGGCAAGCAGGGTAAAGAGACTAAACCCCCACAACCAAAAGCGGGGATAGGGTTTAGTCTTGGGCAGGTGCAGGGCATCTCCAAAATAAGCTCCTAAGATTAGGGCAAGTGCCGGATACAGGGGTAGGGGCTGCCAAGTAGTACTGGGGGTGAAAATGCTCAGGGTGAGGTAGAGAAAAGCCCAGACGAGGGTTAACCTTGCCCAACTCCAATTCCGTTGCCGCCATGTAAAACCTAAGCCAACTGGAAAGAAATATAACCAAGGCAGTCCGTATTTCCAGAACTCTAGAGGAGAAAACCAAGTTCTATTGTGGGGGAAAGTATCTCCTTTGCCTAAGGTAGCGAAGAATTGACCTAGGGCAGATTGCCAGCCCAAATTCTGGAAGTATTGATACCATTGCGCTCCATACCAACCCAACATGGGGGTAAGACCAAGAAAAATGCCACTCCAGAAATAGCTACAGCTTAGTAATCTGGGGGTATCCCAAGCTAGAAAAGCTAAAGTAATCACAATCCAAGGGACACTACCTAATCCTTGCGCTAGACCGAGAAGACCCAAACAGAGACCGATGCCTAGACAATAGCGGAGATCCCGGAGCGATCGCACCACACACCACAACAGCGCCACAATCAAAAATAATACCGCTCCATCCCCAGTTGCCAACCGCCCATAACTGACCACTGGGAGCATGGTGAGATAAATAAATCCCGCCAAAATAGCTTTTCGTTGGGTCAAAAATATTTCTAAGCCCAAGCCATAGATCAACGGCACAGAAGCCGCCGCTAGGAGCATTCCCGGCAGGCGAGTCATCCCCACAGTCGCTCCTCTGAGTTGGTATGCTAGGGCAATGAGTATTTCTCCGAGGGGGAAGGTTTGCAGAGAGAAGTTCTTTTCTGGTATCCAAGGGATTGACCCCGCAGTTCCTTGCCAAATTTCTTGGGCAACTTCAGCCATTTTGCCTTCATAGCTTTTTTGCAGGGGCAGATCCCGGAGATGAAAGCTAAATAAAATCACCGCCGCACCAAAGAAGACATAGAACCAAAACCACTTATTCCAGTAGGGTGCTGGTTCCCGATTTTTATGTGATCGCCCCCAAGCAGAAATTTGACTATCCATGACTAAAGTTTTGACTGATGATTCTTTGGGTATTTTGTAGTGATGCAGAATTTATCCTGTATCATCCAGAAATTAGATAGTGTTACGATGGGAGAATAGTCTTCTTGGAAAGGTTTCCCCCTCAAAAGTTGCCGAAATCCTCAAGAAATTTTTTTGGCTTAAATTTTTAGCTTAACGCTTAAATATAAATTAACCCATAGGCTAGTCTAGGAATCAAATAGAAATTTTTAGAATATATAACTTTTTCTCAAGGTATCGCTTGTCTAGGGCTTTGGTTCCATGAGCAATCATCATCCCTATAGGTGGATACAAACTATTGACGGTAACCATGGAAACAACCTCCTTAGAACTTACTCTCCAAATAGTCATAGCAGTATTTTCTGGGATCGTTGCTCAGGTTTTTGCCGAATATCTCAAAGTTCCTAGCATTGTCTTTCTGCTGCTGTTGGGAATTATCCTCGGCTCCGATGGCTTGAATTTGCTACATCCCCAACAACTGGGCTTGGGGCTGGAAGTGTTGGTATCTCTGGCAGTAGCCATAATTTTGTTTGAAGGGGGGTTGAGTTTAGACCTGCGAAATTTGGGGTTAGTATCGGGCAGTTTACGGAATTTGGTGACCCTAGGGACTCTAATTACCTTTGTGGGTGGGGGCATTACTGCCCATTATTTAGCCGAGTTTCCCTGGTCGATCGCCCTCCTCTATGCTTCCTTGGTGGTAGTCACGGGTCCGACGGTGGTTAGCCCCTTATTAAAACAGGTGAAGGTCGATCGCCACGTAGCGACTCTGCTAGAAGGAGAAGGAGTTTTGGCGGATCCGGTGGGGGCAATTTTGGCTTTTGTGGTGCTGAATACGATCGTGGATGGGAATATTTTTAGTGGTAGTCATGGCAATCGGGAAGCGATCTCTTCCCTGAGTAGCTTAATTAGTAGTCTCATCCTAGGGGGCAGTCTGGGTTGGGGGGGCGGATTGCTGCTGAGGTTATTCCTGAAGCGGGCGTTGTTTCTGTCGCAAGAGTTGAAGAATCTCCTTGTGCTGGCGGCGGTGTGGGGTTTGTTTATGCTGGCACAGGTGATCAAAAGTGAGTCGGGTTTGATGACGGCGGTGGTGCTGGGGTTAGTGCTGGGGGCGGCGGATCTACCGGGGGAGCGGCTGCTGCGGCAGTTTAAGGGACAACTGACTATTTTGGGCGTTTCAGTTTTGTTTATTCTCTTAGCGGCAGATTTATCGATCGCTAGTTTATTTGCTCTCGGCTGGGGCAGTTTAGCCACAGTTTTGGTACTGATGTTTGTGGTCAGACCGATTAGTATTTTTCTGTGTACATGGCAAAGTAAGTTCAACTGGCGGCAAAAATTATTTCTCTGTTGGGTAGCACCAAGGGGGATTGTCAGCGCTTCGGTGGCTTCTTTGTTTGCGATTATTCTCACGGAGCGGGGGATTACCGGGGGGGAATCCCTGAAGGCGCTGGTGTTCTTGACGATTATGTTGACGGTGTTTCTCCAAGGCTTAACCGCCAGATGGGTGGCACAGTTATTGCAAATCACTCCTCAAAATGAAACAGGAGCGGTGATTATTGGCTGTCATCCCTTGAGTATGCTGATTGCCCGTTTGTTTCAGGAGCGGGGGGAATCGGTGATTTTGATCGATACGGATCTAGAAGCTTGCCAGAGGGCGATCGCCGAAGATTTGTCGGTAATTCAGAGTAGTGGTTTAGATATCAAAGCCTTAGAAGAAGCAGGTCTAGATTCCATGGGAACTTTTGTTGCCATGACCAACAATGGAGAAGTCAACCTAGTTTTGGCACAACACGCCATCACAGAGTTCAAACCTCCACGGGTACTGGCGGTTCTATCGCACGAATCTACTAGTATTCCAGTTTCCAATCCCGGTGCAGTGGCTCCAGCTTTTGCTCTACAAATGTTGGTAAAAACGTGGAATCAGTACCTGACAGAAGGACAGATCAAACTAGGCACCACTATTCTCGAACCGGAAAATTTCATCTATCGACAAGCCCATCTGCAAACCCTGATCCAGTCTGGGGAATTAGTTCCTTTAATTATTGCTAGGGAAGGCAGGGTGCAAATTCAACCGGCGGCGGCGGAATGGCAGCCGGGGGATGAAGTCATCTATCTCCTCCACGATCCCCGCCCTAGTCTGCTCAAGCTCCTTTCTGGTACTAGTGTTGCTGCACCCTTGGTCTTAGAAAAACTAGCCGAAGTTGAAGAAATTCCCTATGCTGCGATTGCTGCGGTTGGTCTACCGGAATCAATTATTGTTGACCCTGCATTATCACCAAACATATCGCCAGAATTACCTCCAGAAACATCCCCAAAGACATCTACGGCAACCATAAACTGACAGGTCATCACCAGTTGTATAAACCCGTTTTACTGAGATAAAATTTATTTCATAAGCAAATTAGACAAATTAATCCAGAAGCTCTTAAGGAATCCGCCAGAATTAAGCTATGACGATGTTTACTATATTCTCACTCAGTTTGGATTTCAAGAAATTTCTAATAAAGGTAGCCATCACACCTTTCGTAACGAGCAAAAATCAAAAGTAACTATTCCTAAACAAGGAGGTTAAACCGTTAAAAGGACTTATCTCAAGCAAATTGTGAAACTCCTTGAACTAGATAAATAAAATCATGAAAACCACAAAAACTCTCCAAATCCTAGAAGACTATCTAAATCTAAATTATCCGATCACTTTTTATCCTGAAGCAGAAGGAGGTTACACCGTCTTGATTCAAGATTTACCCGGTTGTATCTCCACTGGCGAAAGTCTCCAAGAAGCTATGGATAATATTCTAGATGCCAAACAACAATGGCTAGAGGTTGCTATTCAATATCAAGACCCGATTCCTCTTCCTTCAACTCTGATTTAAGAGGCTATTTATAAAGTCTGATTTTGTGCCCCCGCTGGGGGCGCAAAATCAGACTTTTTAGCCACTTTATAAATGACCTCTAACTCAAGTTAAAGGTTGGAAATATAATATTCCTAGCTGTTCTAGAGCTTGGGCGATCGCTTCGGTGCGACTCTGCACTCCCAATTTGCAATAAATACTTTGTAGGTGTTTCCGCACTGTACCGGGATGGACACTCATCTGCTTAGAGATCGCTTTGTTGTCTTTGCCCTGAATTACTAAAAATAAAACCTCGGTTTCTCGTTGGCTCAACCCCAAGAGTTTTAAGGAATTTAATAAAGATAGGGTCTGCTCTTCTAATAAGAGCAAGATTTGCTCCTCTAGGGGTTGGATAACTAAACGAATTACTAATTGCTTGCCAGCTTGGGAGATACGGAGTGGCAGACGAGCTTTGGGGAGATTTTCTGGATTAGCAGAGTCGGCAATTTGTTGGGTAACCCATAGTCGCAGAGTGATTGGTAATTGGGAAGAGGAGAATTGTCCAAAATAAGTTGTCAGTAATGTTTCAGCTTGGGGTGTGGCAAACTGGAATTTCCCCTCAATATCCAAAGTCACCAAACCCCTAGGATTAGAGAATTGTTGTAGATGTCCCCAATTATTTTGTAATTTCTGAAAATGTCGCACATTGGCATGAGCTTGCCCCAGATGAGGACGCAGGAGATTGAGGATTAACCTGTCGCATTCTGTGAAATTGCGTTGACTGTGATTGAGGGTAACTGACAACACCTTAGAATTTTTCTGTACAAGCTCATCCCAACTCTGCGGTGGGATAGTGGGCAAAAATAGATTCATTTGATCTTCACAACCCATCACCCGCAGATACTGCTGATAAAAGCCCTCTAATTGGTGTAGTTCAGCCTCAGTTACAAAATCTGAAACCTTAAGGCAGGTATTTAAGGGCAGGGGCATATTCTGTACGAGGGGATGTTCATACCAATGACTGTTAGCGATCGCCTCTACTTCCGGGGTAAAGGAATAATAACCGGGCAGGGTAATATGGGCAGCACGGTGGGAATGGAAATCAGCGATGACAAAAGTAGGAAGCTGGCTGGGGACTAGGCGATCGACAATGGGCAATAGATCCACCCCAAAGGAACTAAGGTCACTAAGGGAATAAATTGATTGAATCGCACTCATTAAGTTCCGAATATCATCAAATGACAGATGCTCCATATATATCTTCGTGGGCAATATACATAGCGATCCTAATTGATTTTAGAATTTTAGAGGGTTGAGAGCGGCTCCCCCGGAGGGGGAGCCGCTCTCAACCCATTTAGGATTGCTATAGATTAATTAATGCTTAATTGAAACTGCTGGATCAGCCAGCGATTAATCTCTGTATCATCAACTATTTGGCTCTGGCGCAATGCCTCTTCAACAGTGTTTATAGCCAACCCCGGTAACACTTGTGATATTTGGATTTGCCTACTGCCTCCCTCCGCCACAGCAAAGGCAATCACGATCGCATTCTGCCCATCCACTACCCAGTATTCCCGAACTCCCAATCGCTCGTACAATAATCGCTTTTGTCCCAAATCATCATTAAGAGTGGTCGAAGAAATCTCGATCGCCAGAGTCGGCGCACCGTAGGCATCGATATCCACGGGTTGGTTATTCTTTGGTGGACGTTGGATACCTTCCCCAAGGTAGTAAGCCAAGTCTGGTTGGCATTCTCGCTCACCTGTTTTGCGAAAACTGCCATTAGTAAACCCAATCTGGGGAATATTTTTTAGGGTTGCGTAGAGCATGACTACGGCTGCCAAAATTGAGTTGTTTTGGCCGTGGGCGGAACCAATTCCCATAAGTTCGATCCTCATCCAACCCGTATCGTAATAGCATTGGGCTTTTTCTATGGCAGCAGGATTGTCAGTGAGGGAGGTTAATCGATCGCAAGCCTCCAAAAATTCTGACCAATTTGCCCGTACCCATGTTTCTGTAGCCAAATCTTGCGGAGACAACAGCAGATTCTGCATATCAATCTTCCTCCTCGCCTCAGTATATTTCGCAATATACCGCATGGACTGATATGCCCTGTATATCACTTAAAGAATTTTGTTAAACCTAAATCATAACAGCGATCGCTCGATCAGCCTATGGGTCAACTGGTCATGGGTCAAAGATCCCATTGCTGTTGAGATTTTCTTGCAGCCATATGGACATACGGGCAATTTTCTCAGGTGCATACGCAGTTGTCTAGTTCTGTTTTCTTGATCATCATACCTTTGAAGCCAACATGATAACGAGCAAGTCTTCAGTTAAGAGTTGGATTTGTTATTTTGGCAATATGGCAATTATTCTTTACCTCACCTTAATTACTTTACTGAATGTAAAACTATGAGACTACAAGATTTCTTTAATTCAGGTTTAGAGTTCGGCATTGAGGCGATCGCTGCTGACAAACAACTCGCCACTCATATTCAGGACGTTTTAATTTGGTTGAATTTCCTTGATCCTACTGCGGATGGCAAATTCGGTCCGATTTCTACCGAAGCAATGATCGAATTTCAAGATGTTATGAGTCCAAAAATAAATGGACTATCCAGCGAAAGAGGATTCTTAGGAAAGTTAACAGCTAAAGCCTTGATTGAAACTTCCCCTAATGACATACCTCAACCCAATTTGAATCTCAGTCGCAACGATCTTGCCGCCAGTATTATCCAATATATGAAAGCAAAATTTTATCGTATTGCCACTGGTTCCAAGAAGTACAACATCATTTATGTAGAAGGCATGGAGGAGGATGGGACTCTAAATGATGATCAACCTAACTATTTCAACGATCGCCGAATGGTGATCGAGATTGCTAACCAAATACCGGAAATCAAAGGAAATTGGGAAGCAACAACAGAACCGGGTACACACTATACTATTAACCCATTGAATAGTTTAGGGGCAGCCCGCATTGCTTTTGGGCAGTATAAAGCTTGGCAAGTAGGTCAACATTGTGGTGAAACTAGTGGCTGCCACGAAGCTCTTATTCAGGAATCTAATGTTTCTGTTTACCGAGATAAAAACAAAGATTTTATTCGTACAGGCGATCAGATATATACAGGTTTGTACGGAATCAATCAACATTGGGGCTATGACTATCCACGCAATGATATCAGCTACGCTAGTGCTGGTTGTCTGGTAGGAAGGGAAACCTCTGGTCACCAAGAGTTTATGGCACTAATTAAGCAAGATAAGCGCTATCAACTGAACAACAGTTATAAATTCTTGACAACGATTATCCCTGGTGATGAGTTGTAAGTTATTTTATAGCGATTCTCAATCTAGCAAGTTATAGCTATTTTTAGGAGCGCAAAGCTTTGTGTCCTCAATGTATAACGCAGCAAAACTATAGTGGCTATAACAAAATCGCTTTAATTCTCTGGACAACAGTTTCATACTTAATTTTTCATACTTAATCATGAGCTAAAACTATGGCAATAACAGTAAGTAGCCCCACCAATAACTCAGCTTTCCAGTTGGGAGTTCCTGTGGTTTTTAGAGGTAGAGCTGATAGCGATATTGTGAGAATAGACTTCTTTGCGGAGCAGTATTTCTTGGGAAATACTAGTGTTGAAGCCGGAGAATGGATATTGACTTATCCCGGATTTAACAGATCAGGAAGACGGCGCATCAGAGTAGTTGGATTTGATAGTAGTGGTAGTCGAATTGATTCCGTTGAAATTGATATTCTCCTTGCAAACAGGAGTTCATTAGGATTTGAGCCTGGAATTGATGTTTCTGACTTTGATGAATTTGTTAACTGGCAGCAAGTTAGGAGTGCTGGATTCTCCTTTGCATTTGCAAAGGCAACTGAGGGAGGTACATTCAGAGCAGATACATTTTCGGGAAACTGGAGACGGATGAAGGGTGCAGGGATCATTCGTGGTGCTTATCATTTTTTTAGACCAATAGTAGATTCAGAGGTTCAAGCTCGTAACTTTCTCGACTATGTGGCTAGTGTTGATCCGATCGAATCTGACGATCTTCCTCCAGCACTCGATCTAGAACATTTCCCTGATTCTGTGATGCGACAATGGGAAAGTATCTCTAAAGTAGAACGAGTTAGTCGGGTACGTCAGTGGCTTGATATTGTTGAATCTGAGATTAATCGCAAACCAATTATCTATACCAGTTTTGGTTTCTGGGATGGTTTTATGTCAGGTGTAAGAGATTTCTCTAGTTATCCTTTATGGGTAGCTTCTTATACAGAAAATCCTCAACCTGCAATGCCTAACGAATGGTCAAATTGGACTTTTTGGCAATATTCTGATTCAACAGAGGTTCCGGGGATTCCTACTCCGGGGGAAGATGGTGACAGATTTAACGGTTCGTTTAGCGATCTCCTAGCATTCATACCATCTACGCAAATTGCATAATCAAGTTTGGATAGTGCTAAAGAAGTAAGGATTTGCGGGGGGAATCCTTACCCTAAACATCCTTACCTTTTTAGGACTGCCATATGGCTAAGTGGTATTTCTTGTCTAAAATTTTTCTTGCCAACTAAGGTACTGAAGGCAGGTAAAATCTAAAGAAGAAATTAAGCTGTGAGTGGAATATATGAGTGCAGTGAGTTCTTCGGAAATTAAGTTTGGTACAGACGGTTGGCGGGGTTTGATTGCAGATGATTTTACATTTGCCAATGTGCGGAAGGTGACACGGGCGATCGCGGCCTATCTTGCCACCGCCTATAGCAAAGATCGACCAGTATTGATTGCTTATGACACCAGGTTTTTGGCGGATGAGTTTGCCAAAACTGCGGCGAATGTATTGGCAGAGTTGGGCTGGACAGTGAAAATAGTCGATCGCGACTGCCCGACTCCGGTGATTGCCTATAGTGCCAAGCATCTCAACTCGGCTGGGGCGTTGATGTTTACCGCCAGCCATAACCCCGCTCCCTACTGTGGAATTAAATATATTCCTGATTATGCAGGTCCAGCGACCCCAGAGATTACCGATACGATCGTCGCCAATATTTCCACCGCCAGTGATGCGATCGCCGCTGGCAAATATCCCGACCAGATTTCCTACTTTGACCCCAAGCCAGAATATCTGAAATTTATTTATACCTTATTAGATGTTGAAAAGATTCGCAGTGCTGGATTGCGCGTGAAGTATGACGCTCTCTACTCCACTTCCAGAGGTTATTTGGATATGGTGCTGGAAGATTGTGGTTGTGAATTGGAAACCCTCCACGCCTACCGAGATGTCCTATTCGGTGGCGGAATGCCCGAACCCAAGGGAGAGCAGTTGGAAGAGTTGGTAGCCGCAGTCAAAAAAGATCAGGCAGACTTGGGTTTAGCCACCGATGGAGATAGCGATCGCTTCGGCATCGTCGATGAACAGGGAACTGTCCTGACTCCAAATACAGTCCTATTGCTCCTAGCTCGTCACCTGTTGAAAAATAAAGGCAAAACCGGAGCGATCGTCCGCACCGTTGCCACCACCCATCTTTTGGATAATTTTGCCTTGAAGTATGGCTTAACCATCTATGAAACTGCTGTAGGTTTCAAATATATCGGCGAGAAAATGCGGGAAACCACCGTCCTCATTGGCGGGGAAGAATCTGGTGGCTTAAGCATTGTTGGGCATATCCCCGAAAAAGATGGAGTCTTGGCAGATATGTTGGTGGCAGAATTGATTGCCTACGAAGGCAAGCCTCTAAGTCAGTTGGTGGCAGAAGTCATTGCTGAAGCTGGTGGTCCTGTATGCAACCATCGTCTAGATTTGCATCTCGAAGAACCCCACAAAGCCGCCATTCTCAAATATTTTGATACCACCCCAATTAGTGCGATCGCTGATATTAAGATCAAAGAAATTGGGCGGAAAGATGGAATTAAGTTATACCTAGAAGATGGCAGTTGGGTGTTGCTCCGTCCTTCCGGGACTGAGCCGTTGATGCGGGTCTATCTAGAGACTAGTTCCCTAGAAAAACAAGCTAAAATTGTCCAATTCATGGAGCAATTAATCCACCAGATCAAACCCTAGATCAAACCTAGCCAAATCTTGGAGTTCCTGTAGGGTGGGCATTGCCCACCTATGAGGAGATTCTATTTAAGTTAAGGTTAATGGTTAAAGAAACGTTTGATCCCCATTTTTCACCCCCTTGATTCAGATTCCTTATCTGGTGGGCAATACCCACCCTACTAAGGGGGTTAAACCCTAGAAAAGGGGAAATTATTTTCATGAGTGATTTTGATGTCGAGGATTTTATTGCCGGATATACTCAGGGCTATTTCCTCATGTCTGATGAAAATGAGGCTAGCTTGGGATGGTATTCCAGTAGTAAACGGGCTTTAATTCCCCTAGACGATCGATTTCGCTATCCAAAATCTCTCCAGAGAGTGATCAATCAAAATCGGTTTCAGGTGGCGATCAATCGAGATTTTCCAGCAGTAGTAGAAGGTTGCAGTGGCGAAAGTGGGGTTCCCGAAGATTATCGCCCCAGTACTTGGATTTCGCCCCTCCTGAAGGAAATTTACTATCAACTCCATGATGCAGGTTATGCCCATAGTTTTGAGACTTGGCAGGGGGATGAACTAGCGGGGGGGATTCTGGGGATTGTCTTGAACAGAGCTTTCATTGGGGAATCGATGTTTTATCGGATTCCTGAAGGTTCAAAGGTAGCAATGGTCAAACTGGTGGAACATCTCCGCCGTCGGGATTTCATTCTCTTTGATGCCCAGATGAATAATCCCCACTTGGAAAGATTTGGCTCATTTATTGTTAAGGATCAAGCCTACCAAAAGCTCCTCCAAGAGGCGATCGCCCAGCCCCCTACCCAGAATTTTCTTGAGTTGGAATCTTAATCCTATGCCTTCCCCTCAGCCGGATTTAAGTTTATTGAATCTAGAATTGCGATCGCTCCTAGCCCAAGCTGCCCAAGTTGCCAATGAGCGGGGTTGGCATATTTACTTAGTAGGGGGAGTGATCCGGGATTTACTCTACTTTTCTCATGGATTAAGAAATCTTACCTCTCTGCCTAGGGAAGATGCAGGGATGAGAACTCCTGCTCCCAATTTTACTGATATTGACCTAGTGGTAGATAGCTACCACCAAACCACGAAGACAGGAACCGGAATGGAGGTGGCTGAGGCGTTGCAGCTATTGCACCCCACGGCTCATCTAGAGGTGCATGGAGATTTTCAAACCGCTGCCCTGTCTTGGCATCAAGACCCCCTGTTAGGTTCCCTAGCCGTAGATATCGCCACAGCGAGGACGGAATCTTATCCCCATCCTGCGGCTAATCCAGTAGTCGCCACCAGTTCTATTTATCAAGACCTGCAACGGCGAGATTTTACGATCAATGCCCTTGCTCTACGTTTAACGCCAGAGATTATTTTATTAAGCGCGGCGGTTGAAACCGCTGCTACAAGAACAAAGTCCGCCGGCGCGGACTCAGAAAATAGGGATACTATCATAACTGAATTTGGGATGGTTCTCCCCCCTTTTGAAGGGGGGCAGGGGGGATCTCCAGAGTTAGGCTGCTTGGACTCAGAGAATAAGAATAATATCATAACCAGCTTTGGGATAACGCCAGAGGTTAGTTCAGAAATCAATCTAATGAAACCTAATTTCTTGGTTCTGGATTTTTTCGGCGGCTGGGAAGATATACTCAATAAGCAAGTCCGGGTGCTGCATAGCCAGAGCTTTATTGATGATCCGACTCGGATTTATCGGGCAGTGCGGTTTTCGGTGTGTTTGGGTTTTCAGATTGCATCCCAGACGGAGATATATATGCGAGATAGTATTGCCAGTGGGGTTTATGAGCAGTTACGATCGACCCAGCCCAAACTTCCTGCCCTGCAAAATCGCCTCAAAACCGAAATTAAATATATTTTTCAAGCTCCCTACTATCAAACAGCCTTGAAATTGTTGGGGAATTTGCAAGCCCTGAAATGTCTCCATCCCAACCTCAAACTTGATCCCCACCTGTGGCGGCAGGTGCGCCTAGGCGATCGCCTACTCAAATACTTGCATCAATTTCTATCTCAAGCTGCATCCCTAAATAATCCCCATTATTTCCCCTTGCCCCCAGATTGGCTCCTGCGCCTAGAAATTATCATCGCCTCCCTGCCGGAGGGCGATCGCCTTGCAGTGGCAAATAATTTACAATTACCCATCGATAGTATTTCCAGATTGCAGCAGTTATCCTTAGTAGAATCAACTATTCCTCTAGATTCATCTCAAAATTTACCCATAGCCGTAACTAATTTAGCGGTTAGTCAGCTAGTAGGGAGACTAAAATATTATGAGTGTTCTTTATTATTCCTAACCTCAATTAGAGGTTCCCAAAGTTGGCGGCGGCAGGTCTGGCAGTACCTGACGGTTTTGCGGGGGGTGCGATCGCCCCTTGATGGGGATGATCTCAAAAATCTCGGCTATCCTCCGGGCAAGCAATATAAAATTATCCTAGAGGCTCTAACCACAGCTACTTTAGACGGGATAATTACGGACTATCAGAGTGCAGTGATCTTTTTAACAGCTAATTTTCCTCTATTTAACCCCTAACAATTCTGAAAACATGACGACTTGGCAAAATCAACGCTGGGCAGATGCACCGCTCCAAAATGGCAAATATGCCCTGAGAAAAAAATTAGGAGTGGGTGTTTTTAGTGCCACCTATCTAGCAAATGATCAGCATCAAAACCGCCCTGTTGTCCTGAAAACCGTTGCTCCTGCCCTGCAATCCCATCCCAACTATACCCAGTTCAAGCTGCAATTCAAAGCAGCAGCCATCAAACTGCATCAGTGCCAACATCCTCACCTAGTCCGGGCGATCGACTACTTTGAAGAACACGATTTACCTTTTCTAGTGCTGGATCATGTGCCGGGACAGACGGGAGCAGAGATCCTCGCCGCAGGCAAGGTTTTGCCCCCAGAAAAAGCCGTCCATTACATCCGACAGCTAGGGGCAGCTCTACAAGCCATGCACGATCGGGGACTTTGCCACGGGGATGTCCGTCCAGCAAATATTATTCACCGCCACGGTACCGATGAGATGGTGCTAGTAGAAGTGGGGATTGTCTCTAACTTCACCCTAGGGATTCGCCAGACCTACGCCAACCTACTGATGGCAGGCTATGCTTCCCCAGATTACTACCGGGAAGATTTCCGCCCCCAACCCGCCGATGACCTCTACGCTTTAGCGGCTACGTTGTACTGCCTATTGACGGGGGAACCACCAGCGATCGCTAGGTTAAGTGCCGCCACTTCTCTAGATGCAGCGGATACTCGTATTGATCAACGATTGCGCCCAGCAATTTTTGATTTTGGCTTACAACCAACCGAGTGGCGATCGACCGATATCAAGACTTGGCTAGCCCTGCTGCCAGATTATGAAACTCCCCCTAAGCCTCCCGCACCTACGCCCTTAACCGATCGAGCAGCTCAGATCGCTGCTCAGAGACCAAAACGGAAGCGATCGCCCCTGAGACTATTAGTGTTTACGGGGGCGATCGCTGGGGTTCTGGGGATTGGTTTTGGTTTGGTGTTCAGGCTCTATCGTCCCGCCCTACCGGGGGATTCGATTCTCCACACAGAGCAATCTTTCCCCCCCCGCCTCAATTGGCCAATTTCCGAATCGGGATTATAGGTTAACCTTTCAACTGCCCCATATAATTCCCCCACATCTGCGCTGCCACCCCACTACTGCCCCTCGTAGGTGTATTGTCATCGTTGCCGAGCCAGATGCCCGTGGCTAGTTTTTGCTGGGGGATATAACCAATAAACCACAGGTCTACGTAGTCATTAGTTGTCCCGGTTTTCCCTGCTTCCCCCCGACCGATCGCTGCCCCTCTCCCCGTTCCACTCTGGACGACTCCCTGCAACATATCCGTCATAATACTGGCAACTTGGGGGTCGATGACTTGAATATTCTTATTGGCTTGCTGCTCGTAGTCATAGATGATCCGACAGGTTTGAAAATTGTTGCGGTCTTGACAGTCTCCGCTATCAATCACCCGACGGATGCCGTGACCCCGGTTCCAGATGCCCTGATTGCCCAAACTACCAAAAGCCGCCGTCATCTCTAGTAAATTCACCTCGCTTTCGCCAAGGATTAAGCCCGGATTGGGGCGTAATTGGGAGGTGATCCCCATTCTTTTTGCCAGTTGAATGACCTTATCCAGCCCGGTATCTTGGGCGACTCTCAGGGCAACGGAGTTTTCGGATTGCGCCATTGCTTGATACATATTAATACTGCCGCTGGAGCGTTCACAGCCCCGGTAACTCTGTCCTTCCCACGTTAAAGGGCTACAGGAATAGGATTTGGCGGGGGAAATTCCCTGCTCTAGGGCTGAGAGGTAGGCAAAGACCTTGAAGGTGGAACCGGGTTGGCGTTCTGCTTGGGTAGCTCGATCGAACTGGGTTTCTAAATAGTCTACTCCCCCAACTAGAGCCAAAATATCGCCATTGCTGGTATTCAGCGTCGCGATCGCGCCTTGGGAGATGCGCAGGCTATCTCCCTGGTCAGCAACAAGGGTTTTCAAGGATTTCTCCGCCAAACTTTGGGCAGTTAAATCCACTGTCGATTCCACCAAGAAATTCCCTTCCCGCGCCAGCTCTGCCCCTAGAACCTGCTTTAGCTCCTCAAAAATATAGCTATAGAAGTAGGGGGCTTTAATTTGCGATAGAGCCTCCCGTGCCTTGGGGCTAACTTCAATTCGCGATCGCCTAGCTCGGTTAGCCTCCTCATCGCTAATCATCCGCAGGTTTGCCATCCGGTTAATCACCCGATCTCGCAATTGCACCGTGGTTTCGTAGTTGCGGATCGGGTTATAGCTATTGGGAGCTGGCAGAATTGCCACCAAGGCGGCAGCTTCCGAGATATTTAGATCCTTGGCAGATTTATCATAATAAAATCGGGAAGCATCTTCAAAACCATAGTTACCCAAACCCATATACACCTTATTTAGGTAGGTTAATAGCAACTGATCCTTGCTATAGAAGGTCTCAAGCTTTAAGGCGACTACCGCTTCTCGCCATTTCCTGCCAGCGGTATCTTCCCGACCGACGGTTTCTGGGAATAAACTTCTTGCCAACTGCTGGGTCAGGGTGCTCGCCCCCTCTCGTAATTCTCCTTGACGGACATTGGTTACAACTGCCCGGACAATTCCTAGGGGATCTACACCAAAATGCCAATAAAAACGGCTATCTTCTGAGGCGATCACCGCTTGGGGTAGGTAAGGAGAATAGTCGCTTAAATTGTTAAATTCAGTATGGGTCTGGTTTTGCAGGGGACGGAGGGGAGTTTGCCCATCACGGGAATAGATCACCACGGGTCCTTGAACTCCTACGGGCAACGGGCGCACCGGGAATTTGCTGGCTTCGATCGCAATAATCAACACCAACAGGGCAACTAATCCCCCCGTGCCGTAGAGAAAATAGCGCCAAGCTAGCACATACCACGGGGGCGGAAACACATAGCGCAATTTCACTGCCTGAGCCAGTTCTGGAGGCCCCAAGGTCAACACGTCACCGTGCCGGAGGGGGAAGCTATTAATCCGGCGTTTACCCAAGTAGATACCATTGGTAGAGCCTTCATCCTTGAGGCGGAAGGTGCGTTTACGTTTGCTGTCCCGGTTCAGGGATAGATGGACTTGGCTAACTACAGGGCTGGCGACGACCACATCACAGGATTGGGAACTGCGCCCCAGCAGATGGCGATCGCCCAACAGGGGATAAATAGTCGCTCGACTAGCTCCCGGTTCCTGCACCCACAACTCTGGCACACGGGTATTAGGTTTGAGCTGGAGAGCCGAACCCACAAAACGAGTTAGCTGACGGAGTAAGGTTTTAGGCGGAGGGGGATTAGTCATTGCAATATTTTGTCAACACCTAATTAATCTAGGACTTAGAGGTCATTTATAAAGTGGCTAGAAGGTACGATTTTCTGCCCCCGGCGGGGGCAGAAAATCGTACTTTATAAATAGCCTCTTACGCACTGTGAACTAATTATCTAGGATTCTGGAGGTTTTTGCTGGCGCGAAGCACCGCAAAAACCTCCAAAGGCGTAAGTCCTGTAATTGTGAATGGGGAATTGTAAATCGGGATTATTCATGCCGTCTCTGAGTCTACAGGATGGCGATCGCGATTTACGGGATGCAGGGTAACTCTGCACAAAGAAACCGATTTTTTTCAGTATTATCGTTTCTTCAATTATAAATCTATGCAGAAACTCATATATAGCGACCCTAAATGGTTTCACCCACCGAAGGCGGGTGAAACCATTTACTAGAAGCAAGTTGACTTGGCAACTGTTAGAAAATGGTTTAGGACTGCTATAGAACCCATTTGATATCTCTAATGTAGGATGTGTTCGGCGACAGCCGTAACGCATCTTCCCTAGATTCTGATGCGTTAAGGCTAGTGCCTAAAGCATCCTACTGGCGTGCCTTGACTGCGTAAGTCCTACTTAATTTAAGTTTTAATTAAGGATAGTATCTCCCCCTCTTCATTCATCATATAAACAAGACTTACATTTAGGAATTACGCACTCCCCACTAATTTTTAGGATTTTGGAGGGTTTTGGAGTTTTTTGCAGGCTTCGACGACCCTCAGCCTGCAAAAAGCTCTAAGTCCATAAGTCCTGACATCATTGTCAGTTTCTCTGGGCTGCTACGACTATAATCTTTTGGCAATGCGTAAGTCTTGATCAAAATAAAAAAATTACCCAAGAAAGTTGAAATATACCCATGAAAAAATTTAATTATGCTCAAATTTCTCCCATGGTCAGAGTCTTGACGCTGGCAATGACCACCGTTGCCACAGGTTTTCTGGCTGCGGCTTGCCAAACCACTAATACCACCACGGGTGGGGCTACTGGTGGCGGAGATGCCAGCAAAATGAAGATTGGAATCATGCTGCCCATGACTGGTAGCTCCCTAGGGCAGACCCAAACGATCGTCAATAGTGTCAAGCAAGTCTTAGATGAAACTGGAGGCAAGGTTTGTGATGGAAAAATCACCGTTGAACTGCAAATCTTTGATGATGCCACTGCTGCCGCCGGCAAGTGGGAACCCGCTCAAGTAACTTCCAATGCCAACAAGGTAGTTGCCGATACTTCGATCGTGGCAGTCATCGGTCACTACAACTCTGGAGCCGCCAAACTCTCCATCCCCATTCTCAACCAAGCCAACCTAGTCATGGTCAGCCCCGCCAATACCTACCCCGGTTTGACCAAGCCCGGTAAAGGGGAGAAAAACGAACCCGATGTCTACTATCCCAATGGCAAGCGCAACTTTGCTAGAGTAGTTCCCGCCGATGACCTCCAAGGCTCTGTGGCAGCCAACTGGACAAAAACTCTCAATGTAAAGAAGGTTTATATCCTTGATGACCAAGAACTCTACGGCAAGGGGATTGCCGATGTTTATGAAGCCACAGCCAAGAAGCTAGGCATCGAGGTTTTGGGCAGGGAAGGGATTGATGCCAAAGCTGCTGACTACAAAGCCCTGATGACCAAGATCAAAGCCCTGAATCCAGAGATGATCTACTTTGGCGGTATCACTCAAAATAATGCTGGACAGTTAATTAAGGACATGCGGAATGTAGGCATGACTCCGGAGCAAGTCAAGTTTATGGGACCTGATGGTATTTTGGAGCAAGCTCTGGTGGATGCGGCTGGCAAAGATGCCGAAGGAGTTTATGGCACCTTTGGCGGTGTGCCTCCCAAGGAACTGACTGGAGAAGGGCAAAAATGGTACACCACCTACAAGGGCAAATTCAACTCTGAGCCAGAAACCTATGCTGCCTACGGCTATGAAGCAGGGAAGGCTGTGGTGAATGGCATTGGTAAGGTCTGTAAGAGCGATCGAGCAGCGGTTCGGGATGCGGTGATGCAAACCAAGGATCTAGCCGGAATTACTGGCACTTGGAGCTTTGACCCCAATGGAGATACCACTCTCACCGTTATGTCTGGCAGCATTGTCAAAAATGGCAAGTGGGAATTTGTCAGCACCCTAAAACCACAATAATTTAGGGGTAAGTAGGGGCGCAAAACTTTGTGCCCCTAAAAAGCAATTGTTAATAGTGGGGAGTGGCATGAAAAAATGGCAGCAGTGGATTTTAGGATTGCTGGTAGTCTATATAGTTCTATTACTTGGTCCCTTGGCGGGATTAGATATTAGCCGCATTATCAAGGAAATCGCCGGCAATCCAGAAGTCTTGATCCAACAAATTTTGGTGGGTCTAGTCAATGGCGGAATTATTGCCATTATTGCCTTGGGCTATACTTTGGTCTATGGCATTATTGAACTGATTAACTTTGCCCACGGGGACTTGTATATGTTGGGAGGCTTTGCCAGCCTGACGGTGATTGGTTTTCTGGGGGTGAAAGATGGAACTTCCTTTGTTGCGGCTTTACCGGCAATTATTATTAGCTTGCTAGTCTCTACTATTTTCTGTGCCGGGTTGAACGTCCTGACAGAAAAATATGCCTACCGTCCCCTGAGAAATGCCCCTCGATTGGCTCCTTTGATTTCAGCGATCGGCATGTCATTTATTTTCCAAAATCTGGGTTTATTTTGGGGTGGCTTAAAGTCTTTTATCCCCGTCATGGGGGAAAATGCTGCTGCTCCCAAGAGTTTTCCCGATTTATTACCCCGGATCGATCTCTTGAAATTGGTGGGGATTAAAAGCGGAATTGTTTTTACTACCAAAGATTTAATTGTATTGGTGGTCGCGATCGCCCTGATGGTTTCCCTCCACCTCTTCGTCCAGTACACCAAGCTAGGCAAAGCCATGCGCGCCACCGCCCAGAACCGGGAGGCCGCCAAAATCATGGGCATTGATGTGGATGGAATTATTGCCCTGACTTTTATTCTGGGGGGGATTTTGGCGGGTTCGGCGGGTTTATTGGTGGGTTTGTATAATAATACGATCGTCTTCACTATGGGCTTTACCGCCGGGTTACGGGCTTTTACCGCCGCCGTGCTGGGGGGGATTGGCAACATTATTGGAGCCATGCTGGGGGGAGTTTTGATTGGCTTGCTATCTGCCTTGAGCGATCAATACCTCTCCAGCCGTTGGACTAATGCTTGGGTATTTGCCGTTTTGGTGGTCATCCTTGCTTTCCGTCCCGGTGGTTTATTGGGAGAAAATGTCCAAGAAAAGGTATAGAAGAAACAATCCCAGATTTTTCTTAGTCCGCGACGGCGGACTTTGTTCTTGTAGTCGCGGTTTCAACCGCCAGACATTTCTGTTAGCAAAGGATTTAGGACTGCTATATATGAACTTAATTGTCAAAGCATTAAAGTCTACGCTGGTTTTGGGGGGCATCGCTGCCCTGACTATTATTACCTTTGGGGGTTGGAGCGGTGTGGTGATTGGTTGGCTCCTTGGTTTGACCATGGGTTTCCAAACTGGCCGGGGTGTGGATTCCCCGAAAAAAGCCGCTACCCTAGGAGCCGGAGCCGGACTCGGTTTGGGAGTTTGGTTATTGGTTGCCAGTATTCTCGAAGGGGTAGTAGTTCGCCCCCTGTCGGGACAACCTGCTGTTGCTTTGGGACAGACTTTGCTCTACGGCATAGTCAGCTTAGGGATCACAACCATCTCTGCTGGATTCATGGCAGCCATCCAAGGTTTACCCCATCCCCTGCGCCGTCAAGCCACCCTTGCTGCCTTGGCTTTTAACTTGATTATATTTCCCTTCATTGACCAGCTATCCCAGACCGGCTGGATTGCCACGATCGTCCAGATTTTGATCTTCATCATGTTGGCTCTGGGGTTGAATATTCCCGTCGGCTTTGCCGGATTGTTGGATCTGGGCTATGCAGCATTTTTTGCCATTGGTGCTTATACTACGGGGATGTTAGCCTCTGACCACTTAGGTTTGAATTGGCACTTTTGGTTTGTCCTGCCCATTGCGGCGATCGTCTCTGCCTTGGCGGGGGTGCTGTTGGGGGCACCGACCTTGAGATTGCGGGGGGACTATTTAGCGATCGTCACCCTTGGCTTTGGGGAAATTGTCCCGGTACTATTTCGCAATCTCACCGGAGTTCAAATCTACGAACCCATTTCTCAAATTTTCGCCACGGTACTAAATCGCCCAGAAATTGCCATTTGTCTCTTGGGTTGCACCAAGCCCTTCAACCTGACGGGCGGCGAGGCAGGGATTAACCCGATCGGTCGCCCCTACCTGCCGATCATTGGCAGTTTTTCCCCTAGTAACTACTACCCTTGGTATTACTTAATCTTGCTACTGGTGGTGTTTGCCTACTTCATGATTAGCCGTTTACGCAACTCCCGGCTGGGTCGGGCGTGGGGAGCCATTCGGGAAGATGAACTGGCAGCCAGTGCTATGGGGGTCAACCTAGTTAAGACTAAGCTCTCTGCCTTTGCCATGGGAGCCACCTTCTCTGGGTTTGCCGGGGCATTCTATGCTTCCTATATCAGTGCCATCTTCCCTTCGGTGTTTGACTTTTCGGTGTCGGTAATCATCCTTTGCATGGTGATTCTGGGCGGTTTGGGAAATATGACCGGGGTAATTGTGGGCAGTATTATTATCACCGCCGCCGATCGCCTCTACCTACCCCAGATTGCCCAAGTCCTCAAGGGTTTTCTCAATACCTCAGTGTTGCCGAATATCCCCAATGCAGCCCTGAAGGATTTTATTGCCACTAGCCTCGACCCGTTGCAAATGCGCTTATTTCTCTTTGGCTTAACTCTAGTAATTATGATGATCGTCCGCCCCGAAGGATTGGTTCCCGATGCGGCACATCAGGCGGAACTACACAAGGAGAAAACCCTATGAATATTCCCCTTTTAGAAACCAGAAAATTAACCATGCAGTTTGGTGGCTTGATCGCGGTCAATCAAATAGATTTGGCGATCGAGCGGGGGATGATCGCCAGTCTGATTGGTCCCAATGGAGCCGGAAAAACCACATTTTTTAATATGCTCACAGGTTTGTATACCCCAACCATGGGGGAATTGCGCCTGGAGGGAAAAAATATTACTGGGGTGAGTCCAGATAAATTAACCAGCTTGGGAGTGGCGAGGACTTTTCAGAATATTCGGTTATTTGGCAATATGAGCGTGTTAGAAAATGTGCTGATTGGCAATCATTGCCGCTTAAAAGCTGGGCTATTTGGGGCGATCGTCCGTCCCCCTGCCGTCCGAGCAGAAGAAAAAGCCGCCACCCAGAAGGCTCTGGAATTGTTGGATTTTGTCGGTTTAGGTTCCCACAAGGCAAGGGAAAATGCCAAGAATCTTTCCTACGGAGATCAACGCCGCCTAGAAATCACCCGCGCCCTAGCCTCCGACCCGAAACTCCTCCTCCTCGATGAACCCACCGCTGGGATGAACCCCAACGAAACTGCCGACCTGACCCGATTTATCGACAGGTTACGCCATGAATTAGACCTGACCATATTGCTGATTGAACATGATATGAAACTGGTGATGGAAATTAGCGATCGCATTAGTGTTATGGAATACGGCTCCAAGATTGCCGAAGGAACCCCCGATGAAGTCCGAGCAGACCCACGGGTGATTGAAGCTTATTTGGGGAAAGAGGAATAAACAAAATGCTAGAAGTTCAAGAAATTCATACCTATTACGGCAATATTCATGCTCTGCAAGGGGTGACTTTGCAGGTTAATCAAGGGGAAATTGTGACCTTGATTGGCAGTAACGGTGCCGGAAAAAGTACCACCCTCAAAACAATTCAAGGATTGCTCCGTCCTAAGCAGGGCAGAATTACCTTTGAGGGCAAAGATTTACATAGTCTATCTACTCAAGCGATCGTCCAATTGGGCATCTCCCAAAGTCCCGAAGGCAGATTGATATTTCCTCGGATGACGGTGCTGGAAAACTTGGAAATGGGAGCGTTCTCCCGCAATGACAAGCTGGCAATCAAAGCTGATATGGAAAAAGGTTTGGAGCTATTTCCTCGCCTCCGGGAGAGAATTAGCCAAAAGGGGGGAACCCTGAGTGGGGGAGAACAGCAAATGTTAGCGATCGCCCGTGCCTTGATGTCGCGTCCCCGTCTGTTACTCCTCGATGAACCGAGCATGGGTCTAGCTCCCATGCTGGTGAGCCAAATTTTTTCGATTATTAAAGATATCAACTCCCAAGGCACGACGGTTTTATTAGTCGAACAAAATGCTCGGATGGCACTATCGATCGCCCATCGGGGCTACGTGATCCAAACTGGGCAAGTGGTGGTGACAGGCACAGCACAGGAGTTGCAATCCAATGAGACGGTGCGAAAAGCTTATCTAGGAGAAGAGTAGAATATATTTAGGACAACAATTAAACCTAAGCCATGACCCCACAACTTGAAGCCGCAATCTCAGCTATCCAGCCACTTTCACCCCTAGAGCGGCAGCAATTGCTACAAATCCTGATTCAAGGTGAGGCATCTTCAACTTCTGGCACTAAGCTCAAGACCCTCAGTAACCAATTTCATCAAGGTAATACGCTCAAGCAGCTACTAGAGAACCAGACTCCCAAAACTATTCATGCATTAGAAGACCTAGCTGCTGACTTCTGGCCAGAAGAAGACTCTATTGAAGATTTTCTTGTCTTCCTGCAACAACAGCGACAAGAAATGATTTAAATTATCTTATGAGTCTTTTGCTAATTGATACTGATATTGCCTCCTTTATCTTCAAGGGCAGCAGTTATAGTAAGTGCTATTCTAGTTAGGACGGGAATGTTTTCGAGGGCGCGCTCCGCGCGCCCTCGAAAACGTCCTAATCAAAGCGGCGACCACTATATACTGAATCTTATCTCCCAATTTTGAGAGGTCATGAATTGGCACTTTCTTTTATGACTGTAGCTGAACTTTTTCAATGGGCAATTCTTCGCCAGTGGGGCGATCGTCGCTTTGGACAACTGGAGCAGTATTTATTGGATTATCTGATTATTCCAATTGATCAGCCCCTGTGTCTAGAATGGGCGCAGATTAGAGCTAATCAGCAAAAAGTAGGACGGGTTATTTCACCTCAAGATGCTTGGATTGCGGCAACAGCGATACATTATGATTTACCATTGGTCACTCATAACGTCAAAGATTTTCGAGAAGTTCTTGATCTACGACTCATTACCTCTGCAACCCAAAACTGAGTCTTGAGAGCGATCCCTACTGCTGTGAAACTTTATCTAGAAATCTAAAACAGCAATTGTAGAAGCCCGACACCGATCGATCCTAGCGTGCTGAAGAAATCCCCCCCACCGCCACCGCCAGGGTTTAGTGCCGCTTCCATCCCTTGAATAAAGTTTTGTGAGGCTTGGATCCCCGCCGGATTTTGTTGATTGGTAAATAAACCCTTAGCAATCACCGCATCCTGAGCCGCACCTTGAACATCTCCCATGCGATAGCGAGAAACTGCTCGACCTAGGTAGGCTGGAGCGTATTCATTATTGATATTTAGAGCTTGATTGTAGAATTCGATCGCCCCGCGATAGTTTCCCTTGCCAGTTTCCCCTACTGCCCAAGCATAAAAATTATCTGGGGAACCGGCATAGTTGGGTACTCCCTGCGCTCCTTGGATAAAAGCCCCTTGGAGATTCACTCCCCGCAAGTCGGCATTGAAAAGAGTTGTATTCCGAAAATCTGCCCCGTCGACCCTCGCCCCCACCAGAATAGCTCCACTGAGGTTAGCCCCATTCAGATTCGCTCCACTCAGGTCTGCCCCTCGTAGGTCTGCCCCATCTAAGTTAGCGCGACTGAGGTTTGCCCGACTGAGATTCGCCCCCGCCAGATTTACCCCCGCTAGGTTAGTCACAATCAGTCCGGCTCGGCTGAGGTTGCACTGGACACACTGCCGAGTGGCCAGAAGTTGACGAATATTTTCTAGCTGACTAGGAGGAGCAGTTTGGGCTGAGGCGCTAGCATAGTTCCCTGTTAGAGAGAAGGAACCCCAGCCAATAGTAGGCGCAAGAACTAACAGAGCAGTGGTGGCAAAAATAGTGGATTTCATATTTATACAGGGAGCCTAATTAAGGTCTAACTAACTCAAGGCAAACCTACCAGATATTTAGCTGGTGTTGGTCTATCAGGGAGCAAGATTTTGCCCCTATATTAACGAAGTATACTGAATACCTGCCATTCCTTTCTATACACATCTTTATCATTTATCAATAGGATTTACGCACTGCTCACGAATTATCGAGAGTTGTGGACTTTTTTGTGGGCTGCGACTACGCTCAGCCCGCAAAAAAGTCTAAATGCGTAAATCCTAGCCAATTTTCCTTGTCAACAAAGGATATAAAACTATATCTCCATATATCCTGTTTGATATTCCCCCCAAAATTCTGACAATAATGACAATAAAGGGATGCCAATCAAATATAGTTGTCTAGCCAAAAGCCTCTTGTAGCAAAGATTACAGGGCTAATGATGATTGCACATATAACACTTCCGTATACAAACATTTAAGGTTTCCAAATATGATGAATGCGTTAAAGTCAACACAGCACAAAAATTCATGCCTAGTGTATATTGAGATATATTAGGGTAAGTCAAAAAAATTCTTGTGAAATCTTCACAAAGAAGCTATTCCTTTCCCTATTTCTTCACTTTCTTCGTCTAAACTAAAAATCATAGAAAGCATCTGGACAAGGGCAACGTTATTCTTCTTGTTTAGAAACTTAAATTACTGAATCAACTCAATTCCGGAAAAACAATGGCTAACTTGACTCAAGAACTAATCCAAAATATTGATAGCGCCCTTTATCTCTGGGAAGCAATCACTCTTAAGGAGTTGATCGAGTTTTATCCCATTGAGAAGATGGCTGAAGTTTACACTTATCTCCAAATTGCCTGCAATAGCCCTGCCCACGAAATAGGACTAGAGGAAGAAACAATCGTCATCAAAGATAATGGCTCGGAGCAATTATTCGAAGTCACGATGCAAAAAATCACCTTTTATCGTCCGGAAGCTAATCTAGCTAGTATTGCCAAGAAATCGGGACAGCATATTGAATTTTCCAATGTATCGAAGCTCAAGATTAGACAGATTAGCTTAGTTGCCTAGTTCTGTTACTGGGCGGTTTTGGTAGTGTTGCAAGGTCATGATTTGGGTAATGGGGTTTGGGGTGCTTCGCGCCCTAAGCCCCATCGTCATGCATGGCTACCCGATTTCTATGGAAATACGGTATATTTTCCGTAGTATAGCCGTGATAAAACAAGACAATCTTCTAGATAGTATGCTCAATAGCCATAGAATTGCTTGCCGATCGCCTCTGATGTTCCTGATAGCTGTAGCTAGCAGTTTGGTGGTAAACCCCAGCTATGCCCAAGGGGATCTGAATGCTCAACTACGGTCAGCAGTATGTAGTCAAGACTGGGGAGGAGCGATCGCCATAGTCGATCGAATGCGTCCCCTCGTCCCTAGTAATAGCCCTAGCCAAGGGCAGCTATCAACCTATCGTCAACAACTCGAAAACCTCCTCCGGGTCAATCTCCGCTTGAATAACTGGGGCTGTACCGCTGGTCAAGCCATTCCAGCTCTGCCCAGCAATCTCAACTCTCAAGAAAATCCTTTGCCCTCCCGCCCTAGTTCAGTTAATCCTCCCCCCAGTATTAGTGCTGCCCAAAACTTTTGGGAAGGCTTCTTGGATATTGCCGATGCTGAAACCGCCAGAGTTGGACAGGCTTTGGGGCAAGAACGTCTCCGCCAGTATGCCGCCAGTGTGTGTAATACCCTCCAACAGGGGGGCAGGATTCGGGATGTACCAGCGATCGCCACAGGAAATATCCCCACACCTCCAGATTTTCAAGAAACCCTCCAAGAAGCTAGTGTGAGTGCCTACTGTCCCGCCTATATTACAAAGATTGAATAGATCATCATCAAGAAGAACTGGAGTAAACCATAAGCATAATTTCTTGTCGCCTTGTAGAGACTCAGGCACCACGGGGCTATACTATACTAGTGAAGTTTTGAAAACCTTCCATAACCCTTTAAAACTCTGCCTCAGTAATTACTTGGACTGGCACACATGAATTCAGGAATAGACCTGCAAGGAACCTTTATAAGTTTTATCACCGACCTTGGTGTACCCCCCGGTGCGGCTAAGGCTCTGTGGCTTCCCCTGCCAATGGCATTGATTCTCTTAGGAGCAGCCACTGGTTTATTGATTGCTGTGTGGCTGGAGCGGAAAATCTCTGCTGCCGCCCAACAACGGATTGGTCCAGAATACGTCGGTCCTTTAGGAATCCTCCAGCCCGCTGCTGATGGATTGAAACTGTTATTTAAAGAAGATATTGTCCCCGGCAAATCTGATCCTTGGTTATTTACCCTAGGTCCCATTATTGTCTTATTGCCCGTATTTATTTCCTTTGTCATTGTTCCCTTTGGGGAAAATATGTTGATTACAGACCTAGGAACAGGGGTATTTCTGTGGATCGCTCTTTCTAGCATTGTGCCGATCGGCTTGTTGATGTCTGGTTATTCTTCTAATAATAAGTACTCTTTAATTGGTGGTTTGAGAGCGGCTGCCCAATCGATTAGTTATGAAATTCCCTTGGCTCTAGCAGTGCTGGCCATCGTAATGATGTCGAATAGCCTGAGTACGATCGATATTGTCCAGCAACAATCGGGCTACGGCATCTTGGGTTGGAATATCTGGCGACAACCTGTGGGATTCTTGATTTTTTGGATTGCAGCTCTAGCAGAATGTGAACGTCTCCCCTTTGACCTCCCGGAAGCTGAAGAAGAACTAGTTGCTGGTTACCAAACAGAATATTCTGGCATGAAGTTCGCCCTGTTCTACATTGGCTCCTACGTCAACCTCAACCTCTCTGCCCTCTTGGTCGCAGTCCTCTACTTAGGTGGCTGGGAATCCCCCATCCCTCTAGAGAATCTGGGAGCATGGTTGGGTGTGGCTCAAGATACCCCTTGGTTGCAGGTGATTACCGCTGCCCTAGGGATTGGTATGACGTTGCTGAAGGCATACTTCTTGCTATTTATCGCTGTTTTGCTACGTTGGACTGTGCCACGGGTGAGGATTGACCAACTCCTAAATTTGGGTTGGAAGTTCCTCTTGCCGGTTGCGCTGCTCAATCTTTTATTGACAGCCGCCCTGAAACTAACTTTCCCCTTTGCCTTTGGTGGGTAACTACAGTTATCAGTAAACAGTAAGCAGTAAACATCAAAAGTTTATAACTGGTAACTGATAACTGATAACTGATAACTGAATTTGTTGATCGCAAATTAAAGAGAAAAAACCTATGCTGAAATTCCTCAAACAAGTAGGCGACTACGCTAAAGAAACTGTCCAAGCGGCAAAGTTTATTGGACAGGGCTTGGGGGTCACCTTTGACCACATGAGCCGCCGTCCTGTGACTGTCCAGTATCCCTACGAAAAAATAATTCCCTCCGAACGCTACCGGGGACGGATTCATTTTGAATTTGATAAATGTATTTCCTGTGAGGTTTGTGTCCGGGTCTGCCCGATCAACCTGCCCGTAGTGGATTATGAGTTTGACAAAGCTAGTAAAAAGAAAAAGCTCAACAGCTACAGTATTGACTTTGGGGTCTGCATTTTCTGTGGTAACTGTGTGGAATATTGCCCAACTAACTGTATTTCCATGACCGAGGAGTATGAACTGGCAAGTTACGATCGCCATGAACTCAACTACGATAACGTAGCCCTAGGCCGCTTACCCTACAAGGTTACCGATGACCCCATGGTAACTCCCCTCCGGGAATTGGCTTACCTGCCTCAAGGAGTCTTGGATCCCCATGACTTACCACCTGGTTCCCAACGTCCCGGCAAGCGCCCAGAGGATTTGGTTAAAGAAGCTACCAAGTAATTTTGCCGGTGAAAGCAATGATGCTCCCTGGTGATAACGGGAAGATTCTTGCAGAAATACAGCAGGTGTGGGTAGCTGTCGCCACCCACAGCCAAACAATGAAGATCAAGATAAAACAAGAAAGGATAAAACAGTGAACTTAGCAGAAGGTGTACAGGTTGTTAGTTTTGGGATTTTGGCAATCATGATGATTGTGGCTGCCCTTGGAGTAGTCCTCCTCAATAATATCGTTTACTCCGCATTCCTGTTAGGGGGAGTGTTCATGAGCATTTCTGGGCTATACATCTTGCTCAATGCTGATTTTGTTGCTGCTGCCCAAATTTTGATCTATGTAGGAGCAATTAATGTGTTAATTCTCTTTGCGATCATGCTGGTCAACAAGCAAGAAAACTATGCTCCAGTGGCAAACCGTTGGCTACGTAGTTTAGCAGCGGGTTTGGTCTGTTTGGGAGTATTTGCTTTGTTAGGAACGATGGTAGTTGCGACAGATTGGCAAGTTCCGACTAATACCCCTGTACAAACTTTAAGTTCTGTGATCAAGATTGGGGAACACTTTTTCTCTGATTTTCTTTTGCCTTTTGAATTGGCTTCGGTGCTGTTGCTGATGGCAATGGTGGGGGCGATCGTCCTTGCTCGTCGAGATTTCTTGCCTGATGATCTGAGTCTAACTAATCAGACCACTAGCTTTACCCTGCCAGAGAAATCGAAGGAACTCGCAGCTTTAGGCAGTAAGAAAGATTAAAACATTAATAATTATAAGGAATTGAACTATGCTGCAACTACAATATTTTCTCCTGCTAGGGGCTGCCCTGTTTTGTATTGGTATCTACGGTTTAGTCACTAGCCGGAATGCAGTTCGGGTACTAATGTCGATCGAGCTACTTTTGAATGCAGTGAATCTCAATCTAATGGGTTTTTCTAATTTCCTCGACCCAGTAGAAATTAAGGGGCAGGTTTTTACGGTATTTGTAATTACGATCGCCGCTGCCGAAGCAGCCGTAGGCTTGGCAATTATCCTCTCAATTTATCGCAACCGAGACACAGTAGACATGGAGCAATTTAATCTCTTGAAGTGGTAGTGATGTAATATATGAGCGGGAAAATGACTGAACAAGCAAATAATCGAATAATCCTTGATCGAAAAACTGGGCGATCTCAAATACAGCTATCGTTCATACATCTCTGATCGTGCCACGCTAGAGCAAAACCTACGCAAAAAGTTTGAATCAGTGGCAAAACTGATAAATGAAGCCGAAGTCAAGTTAGTTCTATGCGGGACACAAAAAAATACATGTCTCTCCCCTATAACCCTGCCCTAAAAGAACGAGCGAGGGCATTGCGGCGTGCCGGAAATTTGGCTGAGGTTTTGCTCTGGAATCAACTCAAAAGGAAACAGTTTTTGGGGCTAGATTTCGATCGCCAAAAAATCATCGGCAACTATATTGTTGATTTTTATTGTGCTGAAAAATCGGTGGTGATTGAGGTTGATGGTAGTAGTCATGATCATAAGGTGGAATATGATGCACTGCGGGATGCTTTTTTGATGGGGTTGGATTTGACTGTTATTCATCTGCGGGATAGCGAGGTGAAAAACAATATATCTGGTGTTATAGATTTCCTGCGAGGTCATCCAGCTTTGACCACCCCGTCCCTTCGGGACACCCCTCCAGAGGAGGGGAATTAAAAGTCCTGCATTCATTCCCCTCCTCTGGAGGGGTGGCAGGCGCAGCCTGACGGGGTGGTATCTAAGTCGCGTGTCAGGGGTGAGTTATGAGTGTGCCTAATTTGCGATTTCTAACGAGTTTCATCAAAGGTTCTCTAGGATGAGTTCCTAAATCGATTCTCCAGTCAAGCTAAAGGCTCTTGCTTCGGTGATTTTTACCTTGACTAATTTGCCCTTTAATTGATTAATATCGCCGGGAAAGAAAGTTAACCGATTGCCTCTGGTTCTGCCCATGACTTGATGGGGATATTTGGGGTTGGTTTCTTCCACCAATACTTCTTCGATCCGCCCCAGATAGCGCTGCGATCGCTCAGAAACCTTTGTATTCACTAAATGATTGAGGCGTTGCAGGCGATCGCTTTTTACCTCCTCGCTGAGTTGGCTTTCCCACTGAGCAGCAGGAGTATTTGGTCGGGGGGAATAGGCGGCAGTGTTGACCATATCAAAGCTAATATCTGCCACTAGCTGCATGGTATTTTCAAACTGTTCCTCTGTCTCCCCCGGAAACCCGACGATCGCATCAGCACTAACACTAGCATCGGGCATATACTCCCGAATCATCTCAATAATCCGGCGGTATTTCTGGTGATTATAACCTCGTGCCATGGCTTTGAGAATATCGTTATCCCCCGACTGAAAAGGGATATGAAATAATTCGCACACCTTGGGTAACTCGGCACAGGCTTTGATTAACCGCTCGGTAAAGTAGCGGGGATGGCTAGTGGCAAAACGAATGCGATCGATCCCCGGCACGTCATGCACATAGTACAGCAGATCGGTTAAAGTATGCTGGTGTCTGCCTTCTGGGGTAGTTCCGGGCAGGTCTCTGCCGTAGGCATCGATATTTTGTCCTAATAGAGTTACTTCCTTATAGCCTAGGCGCCCCAACTCTTCCATCTCAGCCCGGATCGCCTCAGGAGTTCGGGATTGCTCCACTCCCCGCACCCCCGGAACCACGCAATAGGTGCAGCGTTCGTTGCAGCCATAGATCACGTTCACCCATGCCGTCACCAAGCTATCCCGGCGGGCTTTGGTGATATCTTCCATAATGTGGACTGCTTCAGTGGCGACAACTTGGGAGCCTTGAAATACTTCATTTAGCAAATCTTCCAAGCGGTTAGCGTGCTGGGGACCCATGACCAAATCTAGTTCAGGAACCCGCCGCAGCAGAGCCTCCCCTTCCTGCTGTGCCACACAACCAGCAAGGATCAGGGTTAAATCCGGTTTTTCCTGTTTGCGAATTGCCTGCCTGCCTAGATGGGAATAAACCCGCTGTTCGGCATTATCCCGAATGGTGCAGGTGTTGTAGAGAATTAAATCTGCTTCATCGGGGCTTTCTGACCACAGGAACCCCATCTGCTCCAAGATTCCTGCCATCCGTTCCGAGTCGGCTTTGTTCATTTGACAGCCAAAGGTGGTGATGTGATAGTGGCGAGGAGAGGAATTATTCGCAGTTATCATATATAAAAATTTATAAAAATTATAGATTTTGGTCTTTATCCTTGATCAAGTATAGATTAGGACTTACGCACTGTTAACTAATATCTGGTATTCCGGTTGTTGCGGGCTTCGACGACCCTCAGCCCGCAACAACTTCCAAATTCGTAAGTCCTAAATGTCAATTTTGAAGAGGGAGAAAAATTGACATTTAGGCAAACTACAGTTAATCTATCGAAATACTGTACTTTATTTCAAGTTATTAATAGGTTATTCGTTATGTACTCCTTAGTGGCTCCCTCTTCCCCAACTGCACGCCAATACTTTGGTCGGCGATCGTTCCTGCCCAGCAAAGAATCTAGTTTATGGCGAATTGAATCTGGTTTAGTGCGAACTTTAACGTGGCTAGAAGATGGCTCGGTAATTACTCTAGGTTTGTGGGGTAAGGGTGATGTAGTAGGTCAAGGTTTATCGCAGGTAGAACCCTATCAGATGGAGTGTCTTAGCAAAGTAGAAATTACCCCTATTTCCCATTGGCAGCAGGATGCTAATTTATGGCGAGAGCATCTCCACCAGTACGAAGGATTTTCCTTGATTCGGAGCCAAAAGCGGGTAGATACAATGATATTACATTTATTGAATTGGCTGGCAAAGAAATGCGGGCGGGAAGTAAGTGAAGGGCAAATGATCGACTTGCGTTTAACTCATCAAGACATTGCGGAAATTCTAGGAACTACAAGGGTGACAGTAACCCGGACTCTAAATCAGTTTGAACAGCAAGGAATGATTACTCGTCTGCCCCTACAAAGGATTGTTTTGAAGGAAGAAGAGACTTGGCATTATCAAATATAACAGAACACGCCTTAGGAATTTTTGCGGACTTCGGCGACCCTCAGCCCGCAAAAACGTCCCGTCCTAACTGGAATGGAGCTTGCTATATACAGCAGTTTGTGTGTGGGCGGCTGTCGCCGCCCACACACAAACCCAATCCTAGTCAGCCTTTCAGAAAATGCAACATACTCCATTTACACGAAAAGTGCTGTATGTACCAAGAATTTTATTCTTTATGAGGCAGAGAGTCACGCAAGCTAGTAATCAGTCAATAGCGATCGTTGGAGGTGGTTTTAGTGGGGTAATGGTGGCAGTACACCTCCTAGACCAGTCAAAACAACCCCGAAATATTAAAATCTTTGAACCTAAGCCAGCTTTAGGCCAGGGAATTGCCTATGGCACTAGTTTGTCTTGCCACCTGCTCAATGTTCCGGCGGGGAAGATGAGTGCTTTTAGCCAAGACCCGGATCATTTTTTACGATGGGCGCAAAGGGATTATCCCCAAGTCACGGCGGGGAGTTTTGTTCCTCGATCGCTCTACGGCAGTTATATTCAAGAAATTTTCCAGGTCGCCAAGGAAAAGTCTTCTAGCACCGTCGAGTGGATTCAACAAGAGGTAGTTGGTCTCCAAAGAGAGGCAGAACAGGCTTTAATTCACCTACAGAATGGAGAGGTAGAAACTAGCAATCGCCTAGTCCTCGCCTTGGGTAATTTTCCACCTAGGGATCCCCCTGTAAAAGATATTAGTTTTTACCAAAGTCCTCGTTATTTCAGTTCCTTTTGGACTAATGGGCATCGGTTGCCAGAGATCGATCACCAAGATAGCATATTAATTATTGGCTCTGGCTTGACAATGCTGGATGTGGTGGCGGCTCTCCAGCAGCAAAAACATCAAGGACAGATTTTTGTAGTTTCTCGGCGGGGATTGTTGCCCCAAACCCACCAACCTAGTCCTGCCTACGCCCCCTTTTTAGACCCCGCCACCGCTCCTAGACAGATGCGATCGCTCCTCCGTCTCCTCCGGCAAGAAGTACAATCTGCCGCTGCCCAAGGCTACAACTGGCAATCAGTCCTCGATTCTCTGCGCCCAATCACAACCCAACTTTGGCAACAATTACCCCTAGCTGAACAACAAAAATTCCTCCGCCACTTGCGTCCCTACTGGGAATATCATCGTCACCGTACTGCTCCAGAAATTGTCACAACGATCGAGCAACTCCGCTCATCAGGGCAATTAGTCATCCACACGGGAACTATCCAAAGCTATCAAGAGGAATCAACTCAAGTAAAAATAACCGTGAGATTGCGGGGTCAGGAGTCAGAAATTACTATCCCTGCCCATTGGGTCATTAATTGCACAGGACCTGAAAGTAACTGCCGTAAACTACAACAACCCTTGATTCTCAATCTCCTAGAGACAGGATTAATTCAACCTGATGCCCTAGGCTTAGGATTGCAAGTTGCTCCCACAGGAGAATTAATTAATCGTAATGGGCAATCTCAGCACTGGCTTTATACCCTTGGTGCGCCTTGTAAGGGTTTACTCTGGGAAACTACTGCCGTCCCAGAGTTAAGACAACAAGCCGAGGCTGTAGCAAAAAAGTTAATTCTTCTTGTTTAATCAAGATTAGGACTTACCCATTGAGGATTTAAAGTCTTCGTGGACTTGGTGATACAAGCTATGGTCATCTCCCTTGAAGCCCAACACACTGTAGAGCCGAACATCACCACTCCGCCCTTTGACCTCCTGCTCTCCCATGAAAATCACATCTATTTCTTCCGTAATTAGATCGTATACCGATTGGGTGATTAATAAATCCGTCATGTATTGCTTGGTTAGGCTTTCTACCCGACTAGCCACATTCACGGCATCGCCGATCACGGCATACTCTCGCCGCTGACTAGAGCCGATATCTCCAGCGATTAATTCTCCGTAGTTAATCCCAATCCCATTAAAAAGCGGTTCCTGACCATTGCTCCGCCATTGCTGCCGGAGTTTCGCCAGAGCCGATCGCATCCCCAGCGCCGCCCGGATTGCATTCAGGGCATCAGCTTTTGCCCCTTGGGAAACTGGGGAACCAAACTCTGCCATAACTGCATCCCCGATGAATTTATCCACCGTCCCCCCGGCAGCAAGAATTGCCTCCACCATGCCATCTAGGTAGACATTGAGCTGTTCTACTAAGGGTTCTGGTTCTAGATGAGAAGAAAGAGTAGTAAAGCCCCGGATATCAGAAAATAAGACAGCGGCTTTGATCTTCTTGCCCTTAAGAAGGGCATTATAATCACCGGGAGCTTTGAGAATTTCTTCCACTACCGGAGCCGCCACGTAGCGCTCTAGGGTACTACGGAACCGCCGTTTTTCAATCTGGTCTTGGACTACGCCGGTGGTGAAGTAGGAAAAACCGCTCAAAACTATCCCAATCACAGGCATGGCTGTGGGGATAATCAGGTATTGGGTAGTAAAAATTCCATAGCTGGCGGCTAACCAGAACATCCCTAAACCTAGCCCCCAAAAAAGGCGATCGACCGTCCGCTTCGCCCCTAAAACTAGAATTACCCCCGTTGCTCCCACAGCCACAAGCACAAATAACCCCCGCCAGAGAGGATGAGGAAACACGTCTGTAATTGCCCGATTCTGCATCAGAGTAGCGATCGAACTGGCATGAATTTCTACCCCCGGCATAGTGGAGCTAAAGGGTGTGGGTAAGAAATCCTTGAGAATCTCTGCGGTAGTGCCGATCAAAACTATCTTGCCCCGGAACTGATCTTTGTAGGCATCCCATTTGTTGGGGGCAAGAACACTAAAAGGTAGAGTGGTAAAAGTTCGGGTAGTGCCATAGTAGTTAATATTGGCATTTTGCCAATCTAGGTAATAAATTCCGGCAGCATTTAAGGTCGCTTCTGCTAAGGATGGTAATTCTGGTAAACCGAGGGGCTTAATCACCTGTTGCCGATAGTTGCTACCCAGTTGATGGACTCGACCATCAGCTTCGGGAACCGGGTAATTCACAAATCCCAGTTTTGTCATACTCTCTTGGAGAGTTGGATTGGGTTTGGAAAGGCTAATAGTTAAACCTTGGGGAGAAACACTTTCATCGTAGGCAGCCCCTAAAACTATTTGGTTGGGGTATTTTTTGAGGATGGCGGCGAATTGTTGGTCGTCTTTTGCCCCGTAACTACTGGGTAGATCGAAGAGGAGGTCTAGGGTGATAGATTTGGCTCCCGCTGCCATGAGTTGCTCGATCGCCCTCGCATAAGCCACTCGCTGCCAAGGAAAATTCTCCATGGGTTTGAGGTAATCTCGCATGGCGGGCAAATCTCGATATACCTCGGCAGCACCGATCGATTCATCATCAATCGCCAAAATGATTATTTCTGGTGGTGGCTCTACCCGACCCCGCAGGGCAAAAAACATTGATTGGGTATGGCGATCGAGCCATTTTTGGGGTGGTGCTTCTAGGATTGTCAAGAGAGCAGGAGCGATCGCCCAAAAAGCCAAGGAAAGATAGCCTCCTAAACGTAGTCCTAATCTAGCCAGATTAACTTTTTTGGTTTTCATATGCCTCATACCATTTTGCAAAATGCCTGATATAAATACGATTTTGCATACCTTGCTGTATAAGTATCTAAATTAAGAAAAGGGTGAAACCCTTTTCTTAATTTGGTATCAGCTTGTTGCAAACTCACTAATTAGAAAAGCCCTCTGACTGGATTAGGTCGTAGATTAGGTAAAGGAACCCCCGGAAATAATTCTTCTAAAGCTTTCTGTAGATTGACACTCCCCGGTAATTGTTGGACAAAGCCAGTGAAATAGTTATTGATGATAGCCAAAATATCCTCCACCGTAATCATAGCGACTGTGCCTAGCTGTCCACTACTCGCGATCGATATTTTCTCCCCCTGACGAATTATCAAATCTGTCGGAGGCTGAGATAGAGGATTAATATTAGTTGGATTAATTAAATTAGTTGAATTAATTGAATTAGTTGGATTATTGGTAGTAGTTGGATTATTGGTAGTAGTGGAATTAGTTGAATTATTGGTAGTAGTTGGAGTGGTTAGAGTGTTTGGATTATTGATAGTAGTTGGATTAGTGGGAGAAACCGCAATACTACCTTCTAAAACTTGTAATTTGTAATTATTTTCCGCATCTAATTCCGCCACAAAAGTAGTCCCACGGGTAGCTACTCGCACCGAACCAATACAAGCATTAGCTGGACCACTGGCAACAATTCCCCCCTGTTGCACTTGGATACATTGACCAATTATGAGAGAAGTATTCGATCGCAATCTTCCCGCCGCCCCATTATTAAACCGTAGCCCAGCGCGGGAAATTCCTGTACTAACCTGCTGCCCAGAACCAGCTACATTATTAATACTTGCTTGTCTGCCTTGAATAAATACCTGATTCCCATCCAGAATTTCTGTAACTGTAGCTTGACTAATTTGTGCTTGAGCTGGACTGAGAACTATTCCCGCCATAACTAAACAGAGACCAATCAGAAAACCACAAATTATTTGTCGGAACTGTTTTTTCGGCCACTTATACATAAAAATCTCCTGAACTAGAATTATGCTGAATTTGGGATGAGTGTCTTGCTAGCAAATAATTTTCTTCATCAAAGGCAAGGCAAATGATTTCGGATTTTTATATCGCAACCGTCAAAGGGTTAAGGATAATTTGGGTTTTAGAACCACTACGAAGCAGTGGTTCTAAAGCATAATACCAAAACCGGTTTAGATAGTATCTCTATTTCCTTAGTCCGCGAAGGAAGTACCGTGCCGGATAAATCGGCGAAGCTCAGTCAAGCCATTGAACCACGAACTTTGCCCTTGTAGTATTGGTTGCAACCAACCTGCGTTATGGAAATTAATAGAATCGGATTTGGTATAGCCTGTTAGGCGATCGCGATACTTTCCTAATAAATACCCCTAAAATGGCAAGCCCGGAATTCTGATTGAAGGAGTGCGGATTGAAGGTAACCCTAGGTTAGGTAAGGGAATTCCCGGAAATAATTGTTGGATGGCTCGCTGCAAATTGCCGCCCCCCGGTAATTGTCGAGTATAGCCAGAGAAGAGAGAGCCGTTGAGGATAGCTAAAATTTCCTCGGCGGTAATAGATTCAGGTTTACCAATTTTTCCTTCCTTGGAGATAGAGACTTTTTTTCCCTGCTCAAGGATCAGTTCCTCCGGCTCAGCATCGCTACGTATGAGTCTCAGTGTGGGGCTAGAACTAGGGCTCGGCCTAGGGTTAGGTGTGGAAGTTTGGCTAGGCGTGGAAGTTGGGCTAGGGGTAGAGTTGGCATCGTCGATCGAGGTCATGGCAACGCTACCTTCAAGAACCTTACAACCGTAGCTGCCATCTTCCTCCAATTCCATAATAAAGGTCGTGCCACGGGTTGCAGCCCGCACTGAACCAGCACAAGCATTAGTCGGGCCACTGGCAATAATTCCCCCTTGCTGAATTTGCACACATTGCCCAATTACTAAAGAAGTATTGGGTCTGAGTCTCCCCTCTGCTCCATTATTAAACCTCAGTCCGGCACGAGAGGATCCGGTGCTGACCTGTTGCCCTGCCCCAGCCACACTATTTACTCGGGCTTGTCTGCCTTGGATAAATACCTGATCGCCGTCTAGAATTTCTGTAACTGTGGCTTGATTAATTTGAGCCTGAGCCGGATTCAGCCAAGCACCCACTCCTAAAACTAGGCAAAGACTAATTAGGAATCCATAAACTATCTGTCGAAATTGCTTGGACTGCCATCTGCGCATAAAAACCTCATTGACCTAATTGACTTATATGTAGATATAGCAGTCGCCAAGGAGGTTGAGTAGTGGAACCCCCGCGAAGCTGGGGTTCCACTACCCTAATTATCCTAACCACCTTAGCGGTTGCTATATTTAGAACTTACGCACTGCCAATGAATTATCTAGGGCTTGAGAAGTTTTTGCAGTGGATCACTTACAAGAACTTGCAAATGCGTAGGTTCTGGTTTTATTTAATAGGGGGTTAGACCCCCCACATATCATTATGTTCCAAATGGGGTTGCTAAAAGTGGTGCTAACCATTGGAGCTGCCATAGAAAACAATTGTTTTAGAGAGATTACATAACTTTTTAGATGTTCTCATTAATGAGCAGGTTCTATTGGGGAATTCACGTTCGATCGCCCTTAATCCGGGGACAACTGCATAAAATCTTGGGCAACTTAACAAGACTTACACAAAAACCACAGACCTATTAGGAGCGCAAGGCCTTGCGCTCCTAATAATGGTGACTAACAGCAGAATTTGTGTAAGTTCTATTGCCATAAGCGATATTGCTCCACAACGCTTGATTTGGTATGACCGGAGTATGTAGGGCGGGGAATTAGGGAATAGGGGATTGTGGAGGTATTTTCCAAGAAGTTACGATCTTGCCGTGGGTAGAAAGGTTTTCTGCTGAATTGGCATTTGAGGGCGAAGGGGCGATCGTGTCTTCTCTGCTGGGTGAATTGAACTTAACGGCGGCGCAGTTTTGACAGGGATGAGATGGAATTATTGCAAGGACAAATCATCAGAAACTTGAATCCGACCCTTGGCAAAAGACCGTAGGAGGCGATCGAGTGAACTTCGTTCTTCCTCGGTTGTAGCTTCGTCAAGAATTGCAGCCATCATGCCGTAGCGGTCAGCCTTGGTTAGGCAGTGAGTATCGGCGACAGTTGCTAATAACTCGTTGATGGCACCGGGGATTAAATTGATGGATAACATGGGCTTAACTCCTTGAACTCTATGTATCTATCATCCCTCAGCTTCCCAGCATCAGGAGTGATGGAGTTGGAGCGGTCTCGGTGATAATACGGAGAAGGTTGAGTAAGTCAAGTCCGAGTTTAAGGTGATATAGATCACTATAGCGATCCTACAGCAGTTTGAGAGTGGGCTTCGACTCCGCTCAGCCCACTCTCAAACCCAATATTGATAAGATTTTCAATATTTGTGGTGTGCCTCATTTGAACGAAAAGTGCTGTAATTGAGCTTAGAACTTTAGAGGGTTGAGAACGTCTCCCCCGGAGGGCATTAGGGTTGCTATATACAACGGTTTGTTTGTGGGCAGCGACAGCCGCCCACAAACAAACCCAAACCTAGTAAGTATTTCAGGAAATACAGCGTATTCCATTTACATGAAAAGTACTGGATTAATTAAGGAATTCTTTCAGGGCTTGTTTTACCGTAGGGTATTTGTAAGTGAAACCGTAGGCAAGAGTTCGTTGGGGTCGGACTTCTTGCCCTTCGAGGACAACGATCGCCGCATCTCCCAATAGAGCCTCAATAGCGAACTTTGGCACAGGGAGCCATGATGGACGATTGATTACCTCACCGAGGGTGCTGCAAAACTCCGTCATCCGAACAGGAGTAGGGGCGGTGGCATTGAGGACTCCATTAATTTTGGGATTTTTAATTGCCTCTAAGATCAAAGACACCAAATCATCTAGATGGATCCAGGAAAACCATTGAGTTCCCGAACCGATCGGTCCCCCGGCAAATAGACGAAACGGTGGAATCATTTTAGCGATCGCCCCCCCATTCCCCAAGACAATCCCGGTGCGGAGAATCACCAACCGGACTCCAGCTTCTGTCACCTTTTGGGCAGCAGCTTCCCACCCTTGACAGACTTGTGCTAAGAAATCATTGCCACTAGGGCTACTTTCGACAAAAGTTGTGGTTTCACTAGTACCGTAGTAGCCAATGGCGGAGGAGTTGATCAGAACCGAGGGTTGGGGATTAGCCTTGGAGATTACTTCTACCAACTTAGCTGTCCCTTCTTGCCGACTGCTGATAATATCTTTTTTACGTTGGTCAGTCCAGCGATCGGCGATCGGCTCCCCAGCCAAATTGACCACGGCATCACAACCAGATATTTTTTCTTCCCACTCTCCTCCAGTCCCGGCGTTGTAAGGGATTATTTCTACGCCGGGGAAGTTGTCTTTCGGGAACATAGCTTGGGCGCGATCGACGTTGCGACAAAAAGCCAATATCTGATGATTTTCCTCTTGGAGCTTGCCAATCAAGCTGCTACCCACAAACCCCGTCGCCCCGGTTACAACAATTTTCATAGTGATGATTTCTAAAAACTAATTTCTCAAATTTCTTAAAGGTCATTTATAAAATAGCTAGAAGGTCTGGTTTTGTAACCCTGGAGGGGTACAAAACCAGACTCTATAAATAGACTCTTAACGCTCTCAAACAGCCGATTAAACTTAAAAATCTAAAATGGCAATTGTCCAAAACTGATTTTAACGCAATTCCTAGTTCACCACAGATATTCAATCAAAAGCTATAACGGATATGGATGCGGGGGTTCATTTTTGCTGCTACTGGCTCCCCGCCCTTAAGATGTTGCTCGATAATCAACGGCACATCCTCAGGCTGGATTCGGCAGTACCAAATTTCTTCCGGTGTCACCCGCACCGTCGGACTCGTACTACACTGCCCCAAGCATTCACTAGGCAGGATATCGTAGCCCTCCACTTCTCCAAAAGCTGCTAATACCTCAGTAGAACCAGCCTCTAGACAAGAAGTATGTTGACAGACGAACACGCAGGGGCGATCGATACAGACGGAACTTACTGGAGATTTTTCAGAGGAATTTTGAGTCACAGGACAAAATGGTTATCGGCGAGGTTTCAAACCTCTGCTACAAGTATTTCAATTATAAACTCTAGGGCTGTGGTGGGGGTACGTAGGGAATCAGGAGAAGTTACCCGCCAACCTAGACAAGTATGGGGTGATCGCCACATTTCTAAATGCTCTACAGGCGGATCGGCATAAAAATCAACTTCCCCAGCCCCTAAGAGAGATGAACTCCAATGGGTAAAGTAATCATGACTCAAGCGATAAATTGGGAAATTACCTACAGCCGGGACTCCCCAGCCATCGATCGCGAGTAACCCAGCCACCTTCCCTCCCTCTAACTGCCAAAGATTTAGAGCCGGAATTGCCCCAGCAACCCCCGCACTAAAAGCAATTACCATAATTGGGGTCGATCGAATAGTAATTCTGTCCCATAAAAACCCTAGAATAGAAACCGAACAGTAGGCAGGATTTATGTCTGTAGGAAAAATATGGATATGCTGATCAGGTAATAATGGTTCTAGTACCGCCAGAAAATCCCTAGTGATTTGTTGACAATGTACCCCCGGCAGGACTATTAAAGGCATATGGCTACTCACTGACTAATTCCTGCCCCCTATTCTGATAAAATTTTTAAGGCTTCTATCTAAACACTGACTCATGGGATCAACTCGCGCCAGAATCGCAATTGATGCAATGGGGGGAGACCACGCTCCCGCCGAAATAGTTGCGGGGGCAATTCGCGCCGCCGCCGAAATGGATATAGAAGTGCTCTTGGTGGGAGACCCCCAGCAAATTCGTGCTTCTGTTGCCCACCAAGGGCAGTCCTTCCCTCTAGAAATTATCACGGCTGAGGATGTGGTGGCAATGGATGAAGAACCCCTTGCTGTCCGCCGTAAGCCTAAAGCCTCTATCAACGTGGCGATGGATTTGGTGAAAAACAAACGAGCCGATGCCGTGGTATCGGCAGGACACTCTGGTGCTTGTATGGCAGCAGCCTTGCTCCGTTTGGGCAGACTTAAGGGGATCGATCGCCCAGCGATCGGGGCAGTATTCCCCACCCAAATATCCGGAAAGCCAGTCCTTGTTCTTGATGTAGGGGCAAATGTAGACTGTAAACCCAAGTACCTAGATCAGTTTGCGGTCATGGGATCGGTCTATAGCCAATACGTTTTAGGAACTCCTAATCCTCAGGTCGGTCTGCTGAATATTGGGGAAGAAGAATCTAAAGGAGATGACCTTGCCCTACGTACCTACGAACTCCTGACCAAAAATCCCCGCATCTCTTTCATTGGCAATGCCGAAGGTCGGGATGTCCTGACGGGTAATTTTGATGTGATTGTCTGTGATGGTTTTGTGGGGAATGTCTTGCTGAAGTTTGCAGAAGCTGTGGGCAATGCTGTGCTCCAGATTCTTAAGGAAGAACTACCCCAAGGTTTACACGGCATTGTCGGCACTGCCCTCTTAAAACCCAACCTAAAACGAATTAAACAACGGGTAGACCACGCAGAACACGGCGGGGGGCTACTTTTGGGCGTGGCGGGGGTATGTATCATCAGTCATGGTAGCTCCCAAGCTCCATCAATCTACAATGCCATTCGCCTTGCCAAGGAAGCTGTAGATAACCAAGTATCTGACAGAATCCAAGGGGTATTGACAGTGAACAGTGAACAGCAATGAATGATTATTGATAACTGGTAACTGGTGACTGATAACTGAATAGGGGAGATTTATTTTGAATCAGGCGTGGTTAGGTTTGGCAATTACTGGTTGTGGTTCGGCGACTCCAGAGGGAGTAGTGACTAATGACCACTTAACAAGTTTGGTGGATACTTCAGATGAGTGGATTAGTGCTAGAACGGGGATTCGATCGCGCCATGTGGTGGCGGAGACAGAATCCCTAGGACAGTTGGCACACCAAGCGGCGATCGCTGCCCTAGAGATGGCCAACCTATCTGCGGCTGATTTAGATTTGATTATCCTAACTACCTCGACTCCAGAAGATTTGTTTGGTAATGCTAGTCAAATTCAATCCAAGCTAGGGGCGAATCGGGCGGTGGCTTTTGATCTCACTGCTGCCTGTTCTGGGTTTGTGTTTGGTCTAGTCACCGCTGCCCAGTTTATGCGGACGGGAACCTACAGGAATGTATTATTGATCGGGGCTGATGTCCTTTCTCGATGGGTGGATTGGAGCGATCGCGGTACTTGCATTCTCTTTGGTGATGGAGCGGGAGCTGTAGTATTGCAGCCTAGAGAGCAGGATCAACTGCTAGGGTTTGAACTCCGCAGTGACGGCACTCAAGGCCATGAGCTGACCCTTGGATATCAATCCCAACCCCATCAGCTTTCCCCGGAGATCACCGTGCAGCAGGGCGGCTACCAGAAAATCTACATGAATGGCAAGGAAGTTTATAAGTTTGCGGTGCAGAAGGTGCCGGAAATTATTGAGAAGGCGTTGTTCCGGGCAAATCTGACAGTGGAGCAAGTAGATTGGCTGTTACTGCATCAGGCAAACCAAAGAATTTTGGATGCAGTCAGCGATCGCCTAGGGATTCCTCGCCATAAAGTTATTAGTAACCTAGCCGAATATGGCAATACTTCGGCGGCTTCTATCCCTCTGGCTCTAGATGAGGCAGTGCGATCGGGCAAAGTCAAGCCGGGTGATGTGATTGCGGCGGCAGGTTTTGGTGCTGGCTTAACTTGGGGATCTGCCATTTTCAAGTGGGGCTAGTTAATAAACCTGCACCCATTCTTTGATGGTGTATTCTGTCCAAATTCCATTTTTCCAGTAGGGATCCCGCTCCACCAAATTCTTTACAGTAGCTTCATCGGCAGCTTCGTAGATGGCAAAAACCTTGGTGACATCTTTTGTGGGTCCGATCGTAATCAAAAGTCCCTGTTCATTTTGGGCTGCTAATCCATCTAAATGAGCTTGACGATAGGGGGTGCGCTTTTCCAGCACATCATCACAGTAACTGCCCCACATAATATATTTTGGCATAATTGTTATTTTAGTAGTCGCCGATTTGATTAGGACGTTTTTGAGGGCGCGGCGCGCGCCCTCAAAAACGTCCTAACTATAATGGCACTTACTATAGTATAAATAAGTTTTCATTTAATCAAAATTAAAGCAGATGAAGCCCCCCCCCTAAAAGCAGATGAAGCCCCCCCCTAAAAATAAAATTTAGACTAATTGCGTTAGCCTTCGTTTGTGCTCTGCCAGTATCTTTGGCTGTGCCGATTGCAACTAGAGGAGAGGAATTATGCCAAGCTCGTTTGGATTCTAGCAGTGGGGTTGATAACGAGATTAATAACTGCCCGATCGCCATAGGAGATTTCTCAATCCGGGGTACTTTTGCCAACTCAAACTAGCAGACTTCTTTTTGGGTATGGGAGCCGGGTTATTACATTCTGCACGTTAAAAACCTGCAAGATGACAAGATGGTTAATCTGACAGGTTTTCATGTATTGAGGACAACCCGCCGACCCCAATACCAATTCAATGATGAAAGTAATCAGGCTTTAACCTACATTGTCACTTTTCAATACACCTATAGTCATATCATTCGCCTAGAAATTTATGAAGGCGATCGCCTGATCGTTAACGAATTGCTGTCCCGCGAATCGGATAGACGCATCGGCGGCCCCTAACGGTTGTTATGGATCATGCATTGCTTAGAGGTTATGTATAGGGTCTCATTTTCTTATCTTTAGAGGTCATTTATAAAGTGGAAAGAAGGTACTATTTTCCGCCCCCGGCGGGGGCGGAAAATCATAATTTACAAATAACGTCTTAGAGTCAGAATTCTAAGGACAGTTGCCGAGGTTGCCAGAGCTACCGGGTTGACCGTTGCTGACCCAACCAGCACTAGGAGCACTGATCTGGAGCCACTGACGACCACCATCAAGTCTGGTGACGATCGGGTTAACTAAGGTAACAGTTTGACCGTTAGCTACTCCGCCGATCGAGGCTCCACTAGGAGTAGACCGGATCGCCAAGCCACCGCCGATGGGCGATCGCACTAACCGACAAATCCCTGCTGTGGAGACGGGTGGTGTAGCAGTGGGAGTAGGCGTGGGGGTAACTGCTACTGGAGAACACATAATCAAATTCCCACCACTGCCCGGTGCACCGTTGGCAATCCAGCCTGTAGCCCCATTAGAGAGAGTAATTTGTACCCAATTCAAACCCGCCACTAGGTTAACTGTAGCTGGAGTAGTGGAAAGGTTAATAGTTTGCTGATTGCCTACTCCACCAATAATGGCAGCAGTCAGACTAGGTTGGGCACGGATGTTCAAACCTTCGGGAACGACTACCCGGCGACAGCGATCGGAAGTTTGTGCCAACAGGGTGTTATTTTCTGAAGGGGTTACAGTCAGAGGATCCGCACTCGTGGCAGCGAGAACTGGGGCTAGGTTGCCGAGTAGGGCGATCGCCGCAATACCTAACCCAGAAAAATAAGCTTTATATTTGCTAATGTGTTGCATAATTTATGACTCCTCACAAAAATTTATTCCAAACTCAGTATACCAATACTGCTGAGCCTGATGATTGATTCATTAGAATCCGTAGCAATTTCTTATAATTAACGTGAATTTTTGTTAGAGCTTCTTGAGGGGTGTTGCCCCTCAAGAATCCCGGTTTTATCTTAGGTAGCTGGGAGGAGGAGATTCTCTAGACCTTGGACTACTTGGGCTGATTCGATTTTATCCCCAGCTCGTAAATTTCCTAGAACATCTTTACCTTCGATGACATATCCAAATACGGCATAGCGACCATCCAAGAGATTCCTGCCAGCGGGGGTCAATTCTGGTTCAAAGAGAAAGAAGAAGAATTGAGAAGACCCACCATTGGCATCAAATTCTGGATGCCCCATGACAACTGCACCGTAGGAAGAAAAGGGCAAAACGGGTAAATCTCGGTAGCGTCCTGCGTCTTCTAGGGTGATGCCATAGGTAGGCTCAGAATCTCCCGCTACGAGGATTTCTAAGGGGATAGATCGATACTCTCCAGTTTTTGGATCAATAAATCCTGCCGCTTCTCCGGGAGGATCCCCGGCTTGGACGGTGAAGGATTCCTCAGCACTATTGACATCTAAACCATTGTAGAAACCCCGTTGCACCAAATCTACAAAATTCCCCGCCGTTACCGGAGCACTATAGCCATCAGCCACCATGGTGATCTTGCCTTTATTGGTCTTCAGTTCAATGGTGGCTCTGCCCTTGAGTTGGGCAAGGTGACTGTATTCTGGAGGCACAGTGTAGGGAAACTGAGTTACCATCATTTCTTCAATTTCTCCTACTTTATTTAGGAGTTGGCGGCGCTGAAGTTGCACTTGCTCTCCGTCCTTTGCTTCTACTGCTTGGCGAATAGAGGTAATGCCAGCTTGCATCTCGGCAATCAGTTTTTCGGCAGCGGCTTTTTTGGATTCGGGAATGGCAGCCAAGATTTGACTAGCGCGATCGCTTAAAACCCCCTCAGCTTTATTCACATCTTGGCTGACAGGTTTCCAGCGCTTTGCCCGGAGTTGAGCGGCAATATCTTCTAAACTGCCCTGAACTTGGCGAATTGGTGGGTTATCGATCGGTAGGGAGTAGCGGAGAATTGCCTGGCCATCGGTGACGGCGTTGCCACTGGGTAAGCCACTGCTATTGTTGGGGAGAAAGCCTAAGGTTACAAAATTTTCTAGATGCCCAAAACCATAGGGGGCAATAATTCTCGATGCTAGAGCCGATCTCGTCCCTAAATTCATTAGGACAAGGATGAAAACTCCCAGCAGAAGAGCCTGACGGCAAAAAGTGCTGACAATATTTCCTGCGTTTTTTAATAAACTTGCCCATAAACTTTCCAATAAGGCTCTGATGTTCGATCGTCTAGATTGCATAGTATTTATCCCGGTATTTATCTTATAAATTTTGTTAGTCCTCAATAAGCCTATTCCCATTCATTGTCATGGTTTGATTGCCTGTGTGTCAACGCCAGCCGCAAGATAAAAACTGAGTTATGGCTCGATCGCTCGTGAATCAACAACCGCTGCAAAATAAAAGTTTGAGAATACATAAAAGCCAAGGACAATCCCATGATGAGGGGTGCCCCCCCCCAATTAATAGTGTAACTGCCATAAGATAATGCACTCAGCATAATTACTAAACATAAACCAAACATAAATGTAGTTGATATGATTGTATCGAGTTTATACAATCATCAACTACATTTTTACAGTGATGAGATGTACTGAAAACTGTATATCTATCCCTATACCTTGTATTAGTGCATCATGGGAACTTTAGACGATTTTGCCTATCGAAAGTAGTCGAAATCATCTATTAGAATTATTTTGATTTAGCGAAGGATTTAGAATCGTTATAAGTCATTATTAATTAACCTTGAGAAATCAAAACACTAACCAAATAACTGAATTATGACTAGCCAACTGACTGACCAAGAAAAAATTTCTACTTCAGAAAATACGCACTACTCTTCAATTAGACCTTGGCAGTGGATGGCGTTAGGCTCCGGCTCTACAATTCTTCTATTCCTCAGTGGATTTGGCGCGTGGACTTTGGCTTCTCAGTTATTGTTAAATGACAAGAGTGTTGTCCAGAATCAACGTTCCTTAAACGCTGTAGATTCATACCCTCAAAAGTTGGGTGTGGACATATCCAATATCTCAAGACAGCAAATTTCAGGTGATCCGCCTTTGACATCTTTGAAATTAATGTATACACCGATGAGGAATAGAGAAACTTTGGTGGCTGGTGGTGATTTTCAGGAAGCCTTTGTTGCTACTGCTGTTAAGACTCCTAATGAAGTTCAGAAACCCGGCACAATTAGGACTGTTGAATCAGACAAGCCTGGGGGTATCAACCCTGCTACCCAAAGAAATAATGATCCTAAGCGGGAAAGTAGTACTTCATCTAGGGATAATTCTGCAACAACACTAGCCTCTGATAGTGGTGCTGTAGATGAGGCAACAACAAAAAAATCCCCTTCCAGTGGCTCCTTTGATAATATTTCCTTTGATTGGGGATGGGATTTTTCTGAGGGTTTGGCAGCAGTTCAGGTGGGCGAAAGATGGGGTTATATTGATCGCATGGGACGCATGGTTATTAAGCCCCGGTTTCAAGAAGCTAGCTATTTTGCTGAAGGTTTGGCTAGCATCAAATCTGGCGATCGCTGGGGTTATATCGATCGCACGGGAAAGGTGGTTATCTCTCCTCGATTCCAAGAGTCCAAAGGATTTTCCGAGGGCTTTGCGGCGGTTAAATTTGATGACAAATGGGGTTATATCGACAAGGAGGGCAGTTTTGTTGTCCAGCCCCAGTACGAAGCCGCAGAAACTTTCCATGAAGGATTAGCCAATGTCCAGTCAGATGATCTCTGGGGATATATTGACCCCACCGGCAGGGTGAAAATATCCCTCCAATTCACTGATACTTGGGGTTTTTCTCAGGGCATTGCTCAAGTCAAGTTGGGTAAACGGATTGCTTATATTGACAAAGATGGGAATTTCATTAGTAGCAGACCTTAGGTGATAGCAGGTTATACCAAATCCGATTTTATTAATTTCCTTAATAATTGCCTGAGCCGATGCTTGATGCCCGATCGCCCTCAGATCAAAGGCAGCAGCCCAGCGCAGATACATATTTTCATGGCTAAGGTTCTTGATAATTCGTTCAATATATTGGGGTTGGGGTTCATGAGTGATCAAGTAGGCATATCTTGCCGCAGCGCACTGGACTCGCTCTGAAGAGTGGTGCAAGAATGGCTCCACCAAGGAGAAGGCTTCCTTGGCTTGCAGGGTTCCCAAAGCCTCAATAATTACTTCGTAGGGTTGCTCTGTTTCTGAAGTGAGAAATTCCATTAACTGAGGAACGATCACCCGATCGCCAGTTTTGATCCAACTTTATCTAAATATTTGATCTAAATAAAGATTTTTAAGACTTACAAACTGTGAACAAATTACCTAGGATTAGATCATTTTTTGCGGGCTTCGACTTCGCTCAGCCCGCAAAAAATGACCAGTCGGCATCTGGTTCGCTTGGCGACTAAAGACATTTGGCTAAGCTCAGACATTCGGCTACGCTCAGACATTTGGCTACGCTCAGTCGAGCCATCGAGCCGTCGCAGCTACAGAAGCAAAACCTGTCGACCCAGGTTGCAGAAAGTTCTGAACTTTTCTTAGTCGGTGAAGACGGACTTTGTTCTTGTAATTGCGGTTTCAACCGCCAGAACCTTTTTAGACATTCTCTAAGTCCTATTGATTGACGATCGAAAAACCTAGCATGAACACAATAATCCCCGAAATTGGCACCAAGAGTGCAGCAACCCGAGACCAGTCTGCCCGATCAACAAAAGTTTGGAAATCAAATTGCTCATCTTGGTCAAACAAACTATCGGCATTTTGTTTACCCATCCAAGCACCACCACGACTAGGTTTAGGTAGTTTATCTCGATAATCAGTGCCATAGCGAGCCACTTGAGAAAAGGGTAATTCCCCTTTAGAGCGCTGAGGAAGAATGCGCCGTCTTTGATAGGGAACCGTATTCTCGCCAAAATTATTCAGGTATTCTTCACTGTTGAGTAATTCATCAACAAAACCCGTTAGTCCTTTAGTTGCTAAAACAATTGACCAAGCGATTTTTTCGCGATCGCTATAGGGATTGCGCCCCAAAATTCGCTGAATACAAACCTGGGCAAAGCGATAATTGTTATTACTTTCATATACAAGTTGCCGAAAAGAATCAGAAAGTACTAAGCCCCGAATGAATTGTTTGACAGTAATTTGCTGCGATCGTAACTGAGATTCTAATGTTCGTTGTCGATAGCTATCCAACATTTGCTGCTCATTCCCAATCTGGCGATAGGCAGCCATGATCAACGCATCCATTTCTGAAGCATTGAGGATATCATCGGTTGTATAGATTCTCGGTTGCTCATCTCCGGGAATCTCAAATCCGGCTACTCGTTGATTTTGAGATTTGGGTGCATACTCCAGTAATGGAATCGACATAAATTTTTCTCCAAATAATATATTTTGATTGATTTCGTTTTTGCCGTAGATTATATCCCTCTAAATCTCTCTTAGAGTCCATTAATAAAGTGGTTAGAAGGTCTGGTTTGCGACCCAGGAGGGGGGCGAAAACCAGACTTTATTAGCCTATTAAGGAGAGGGATTTAGTTAATTCTCCCCGCTTTTTTATGGGTTTTTTCTTCCCGTAAAAATAGGGAACTATGAGGGATTTATCCGCTTAAATCTGAAGAAAAATAACCTCAGATATAAGTAGGGTCAATAATAGATCATGCTATACAATGTAATTGTTAGCAATATTTGTAGATTTTTTGTTACTAATTTGTTACTGATTTGCAACTATAGTTATCCTAAATGAATTTAGAATTTTAGAGGGTTGAGAACGGCTCCCCCGGAGAGCCGTTCTCAACGCTATATTCATGGGTAAGGAATATCAGCTTAAACAATTTAAACAACTTTCTACCTGTGCCTCCTGAAATACCCACTGTCACAGGGCATTGGGCGATTATTCTGGCGGCGGGGGCATCGCAGCGGATGGGAACCTGCAAGGCAATGCTACCTTGGGGTGAGGGGCAGACCCTGCTCACCTATCAAGTTGAGCAGTTTGCAAAGGCGGGGATAGAGACGATCGCCGTGCTGAACCCTCAGAATGGGGCTGTGGTAGGTAATTCGGTTAATTCGATGCGGGCGATCGTGAATACCACCTCGGAACTAGGCAAAACTCACTCGATTCTGTTGGGGCTATCCCAACTACCCGCAAATTTCGCCACGGTGATTATTTCTGCCGTAGATCAACCCAGACCGGCACAGCTATATCAGGACTTAATCCATCGATCGCAACAGCAAGCAAACCCCATCGTTGTGCCTACCTGTCAGGGAAAAATAGGGCATCCGATCCTATTTTCTCGGCAACTATTACCAGAATTATTAACTATTTCTGAAGCTACTTTGGGCTTACGGCAAGTGATCCAAAAATATCGACAAGAAATTAGTTATGTAGAAGCAACAGAAGTTGTCCTCAGCGATTTAAATACTCCTGATACCTACAACCAACTATTAAGAAAGCTGTGATAAATTATCTCTGATAATAACTGTCATGATATCGTGATCCTACTTTCAAGCCATAAAGTATATGCCACAAATATTGTTGCCTAGTCGTGTCCGTATTAGCTTCTTTCTTAGTCGTCTCTTCCTGCTTTGTTCTGGCTTAGTCTTATTAGATCAAAGTTTTTTCGATCAAAGTCTTGCTGCTCAAGCTCAGATCATCCCTAATGGTGCTGGAACTGTAGTTAATGCCCAAGGGAACCAGATCAACATCACCGGGGGAACCCAAGCCGGAGCTAATCTTTTCCATAGTTTCCGGGATTTCCATGTCAATTCTACCCAGATTGCCAATTTTCTCAGCAATCCCCAAACTCAGAATATTCTGGCTCGGATCAATGGCGGGAATCCTTCAATAATTAATGGATTGTTGCAAGTGACGGGAGGAAGTTCTAATTTATTTTTGATGAATCCAGCGGGGATAGTTTTTGGACAGGGAGCCAGTCTTAATATCCCGGCAAGTTTTACGGCAACAACAGCGAATCAAATTGGGTTTGGAAATAATTTATTTAATGCCTTTGGTGATAATAACTTTTCAGCTTTAGTTGGAAATCCTGATAGTTTTCTCTTCACAACAACTCAAGCCGGAAGTATAGTTAATGCTGGGAATTTGGCAGTAGGAAATGGGCAGAATATTAGCTTGATTGCTGGAAATACAATTAATACTGGCAGATTAACGGCTCCCGGTGGCGAGATTCAAGTATTAGCAGTGCCGGGAACGAATCGAGTTAGATTATCCCAGCCGGGACAGGTTTTGAGTTTAGAGATCATTCCTCCTGTGGATGGGGTGTTGAGGGCGATCGATCTACCAGCCTTACTCACGGGTAATGATTTACCGGGAATCCAAGTTAGTCCGACTGGGGTGCAGGTAGCGGGGACGAGTTTGCCGAATCAGCAGGGATTGGCGATCGCTTCGGGTGCGATCGATGTGAGTAGCACGACGGGGAATGGCGGGGTAGTACAGGTGATGGGCGATCGCGTGGCAGCCCTCAACTCTCGGATTAATGCCAATGGTGCAACAGGCGGGGGAACCGTAAGATTAGGTGGGGAATATCTGGGGGGAAGAGATACAGGAATTGCTCCAGAATTTAGATTTAATTCTCAGAGAACATTGGTCGATCGCAGCTCCCTGATCAGAGCTAATGCGACTAATACTGGAGAAGGAGGCAGAGTTATAGTATGGGCGGATCAAGGTACAGGATTTTTTGGCAGAATCACGGGACGGGGAGCCACGGAGCGGGGAGGATTTGTCGAAGTTTCGGGAAGAGAGAATTTAGCTTTTGATGGGCAAGTAGAACTACAGGGATTTAATGGCTTAGGTGGGACTTTGTTGCTGGATCCGGCAGATATTATCATTCAAGCTGTTGCGGGCAATGGTGATACCTCACTGCCAGTAATTTTGGCTGCTACTCTACCTGACCCTATGACAATTTCTGTGGGGGCTTTGGCTAGTATTGCTGCCGGGACAGCGATAAATCTCACTGCTAGTAATAGTATTGACTTTCAAACCAATATTGTCCTGACTGCTAATGGCACAGCCCCTATTACTTTTACTGCCCCAAATATTCTTGCCTCTCTGGGTGCAGTTAGCCTCGAATCGAGGGGGCGAAATATAGTTTTAAATGTAGGAAATATCAATGCCCAGAACTTAAGTCTTGACGCAAGAACAGTAGCTGGGACAAACGCTGGAAATATTCAAGCTACTGCAAGTACTGGAAATTTAATAATAGGAACCTTATTTGCGATCGGTAATAACGCTAATTCGGGAGCCATTACCCTCAACGCTCCTCAAGGAAATATTACTTTTGGGGATATTGTTAGTGGGACTAGCGGCATTGGCAATAATGGAACCGTTAGTGTCACTGCCCTAGGAAATATTACATCTGGAAGTATTGTCACTAATGCGACCGGTACTGGCAATGGTGGAGCTATCAACCTTAGTTCTTCTCAAGGAAATATTACCTCTGGGTTTATACAAAGCCTTACTACTGGCACTGGCAATGGTGGAACCATTAATTTCACTGCCCAAGGAAATATTACATCTGGGTTTATTAGTAGCAGGGCTAACAGTGGTAGTGGCGGAGCTGTCAACTTTACTTCTTCCCAAGGAAATATTACAACAGACCAGATTATTTCGAGTGTTGGTATTGGAACTGGGAATGGCGGAACTATCAACCTCACTGCAAACCAAGGAAGTATTATAACTGGAGACATTAACAGTATTTCTACTAATCGCAGGGGCGGAGATATTAATATTCTTGCCCAAGGAAATATTCGGGCTGAGTATGTTGTCAGTGGGAGTATCACTAACAATGGGGGAAACATTAGACTTACTTCAACTCAAGGAAATATTACTACTGGAGGCATTAATTCTCGTGGTGATGGAGTAGGCAATGCCAGCGGAACCATTAACATTAATGCAGGGAATCTATTCCGGGTAACGGGTATTTGTGGTGGTCCCAGTATCTGTAGTGATGGGCAGAATGGTGCTGCGAATGGTGCTATAACTATCCGCCATGGTGGTGGGACAACTACGCCCTTTATAGTCGGTGACCCAACTACTAATGGCACAGGAGGAAGGATTGATGCTGGAACTGGAAATATTATTAATACCACCTTCTCAGTTCCGGTTCCCCCTGATACCTATACTCAAGGTATTGTGAGAATTATTACAACGGCATCACCAGTAGTTCCACCCGTAGTTAATGATGTCTCTTCAGCCCTATTTGCACTATTAAGAACTCCCGATGCTCCCCCAACTCCCGCCGCTGTCATCGTTGGCTCTCCCTCTGTTCCCGAACCGATCGTAATAGTAGAACCCCCAACTCCACCACCCGTTATTCCCCCAGTGATTCCTGTTCTCATTCCTGAACCAATTCTTAGCCCCCCAGTGGTTAATACTACGCCAATCCCCACAGCGATCGCCCCACCCGCGATTCCCGCCCTAAACCTATCTCCAGAAATGATTACTAACCTAAATAGAGGCAGTGCTGGCATAACCCCAGAACCGCCATCGGGAACCCTAACCCTGATCACCAATCCCAGTAGTGTGGAAGTATCCATGAGGCTGAGTATTGGACTAGGCGATCGCATTTCCTTCACCGACTCCCCAGCCTCCTATAATTTGGCTGAAATTCAAAATAACCTAAATCAAACCAGCCGCACCCTCGGCATAAAGCCAGCTTTGATTTACTTTTTCTTTGCCCCAGACAGCAGCGGCATCCCAGAGAAAGATACCCTCGAAGTAATTTTGATTACTGAAAAAGGCGAACCTCTGCGAGTGCAATTCCTTGATGTCACTCGCCGTCAAGTGTTGGCGATGGTGAATAGATTGCAGGATAGCTCTGCGTATTTGCTTACCCCAACTAATCCAGAAAATGGGGTTAATGAAAATTCCTCAGATTTCTTTGTGATCAATGGCATGGGAGAATCTCGCAGGTTGCAATTCACCAGTGCCAATCGTCTGAACACAAGACTAAGCATTAGTTCTGGGGTGGATGATCCTCGGTTCGATCGCGATGCCGCCCGCCAGATCTATCAATGGCTGGTAGCGCCCCTAGAGCAGGAACTTCAGGCACAGGGTATTGATAATTTGGTGTTTTTAGGTGGTGCAGAATTGCGAGGTATTTCCCTAGGAGGGCTGTACGATGGACAGAGATTTGTGAGGGAAAGGTACACAATCCGTTAGATCAATGAGAGGCTATTTAAATTTAAAAGGTCTGATTTTTCCCTGCGGGGGCGAGAAATCAGACCTTTTAGCCAACGCATATATAGTAAGTGCCATTCTAGTTAGGACAGGGACGTTTTTGAGGGCGCGCTCCGCGCACCCTCAAAAACGTCCTAATTAAATCGGCAACTACTATAACAACCGCCAAGGGGTTTCCACTACTCAATCTCTCTGGCAACAGCTATAAATGACCTCTGAGAGGGATAGTTCTGATACTGAAAACAAGCTGTTAAAAAACTGTGATGACTTATCCTTTCCAATAGCTACTTATAGTATTGTGAGGCTACTTTTAAGCCATAAAGTGTATGCTACCAATATTATTGTCTAGTCGTATCTCTCTTAGCTACTTCCTGAGTCGGATATTCCTGCTCTGCTCTAGCTTTGTCTTGTTAGATCAGATATCTCCTATCCAAGCCCAGATCATCTCCAATGGTGCGGGAACTGTAGTTAATCCCCAAGGGAATCAGATCAATATTACTGGAGGAACCCAAGCCGGAGCTAACCTTTTCCGGGAATGTAAAATAGATTGTATCAAAGGAGATTCTTATCAAATCTGAATCATGATCGCAGTCTTAACTGAGTTGAGAAGATAACAACATCAAGATACAACCTTCTCAATCATTTATAGTTTGGAAGTTAATTAGAATCGCTATTTTAAGGTATTCATACCTGCATCTGTCCTATTTGAGTTTAGAATGGCGAACCCGACCAGTGCGCCATTCTAAACCATTTTATAGTTCGTAAATCAATTACGATCGCTATATACTAAGCTTCAATGGTTCATCCACTGAAGTCCGTTAAATCATTTACCATTGCTGGGTTCGCTTTGATGAGGATGTCTATTGGCAGAATAATGATCGTCCAAATCTAAAAACGTCTGGAGGAGAGTATTGGCTCCGTAGGTGCATTGGGCTGGGGCTGTATACTCTGCTTCCGAATGGCTGACCCCAGCCAAACTGGGGACAAAAATCATTCCCATATCTGTAATTCGCCCCATTTCCATGGCATCGTGACCCGCTCGGCTAGGTAGATGGCAATAGCTCAGACCTAGACGTTGACAGACAGATTCAATCATGGCTTGGGTATGGTCGGCAGCAAGGGAGGGTTCTACCAAGAGAATTGGGGTCATAGCGATCGCTGTCTTTGTCTCTGTGGCGATCGCTTCCAACTCTTCCTGTAATTCTCCTGCCATAGCATCTAAACAAGCACAACTCAGATCTCGCATATCCACCGTCAGTTCTACTTTCCCCGCCACACTATTCACGGCATTGGGTTCAACCGCGAGATAGCCGACAGTAGCTACGGGGTTGCTGGGCATTTTTCGGGCAATATTTTGCACAGCCAAAATCACTTGAGCTGCTGCCACTAGGGCATCTTGGCGCTGATCCATGGGGGTCGTCCCGGCATGATTGGCTTGACCAAGAATCGTAATCAGACTGCGGCGCATTCCCACCACCCCTTGGACAATGCCAATTTCCTGCCCAGATTTTTCGAGGACTGCCCCTTGCTCCACGTGCAGCTCAATAAAGGCGGCTATTTCTGAGGAATTGCGCTTGGCGGTTGCCAGTGCCTCCCAGTCGCCGCCCATGTTTTCTAGACTTTGCTGGATCGACTCCCCAGATTTGGGTTGGTAGCGATCGGGAGAATTTAATAAGACTGTGCCAGCGATCGCTTGACTGCCGATCATCGTGCTTTCTTCATCAGTGAAGACAATTACTTCGATGGGATGGTTCAGCCGCAGGTTATTTTCCCTCAGGGTGGTCACTACTTCAATCCCTGCTAATACCCCCAAGACACCATCAAATTTCCCCCCCGAAGGAACCGTGTCAATATGGGAGCCAGTGGCTAAAGCTGGAGCATGGGGCATATTTCCGGCATAGATCCCAATCAAATTCCCCGCAGCATCGGTGCGGACTGTCATCCCTGCCGCCACCATCCATTGCTGGACTAGGTAGCGAGCTTGCAGGTCTTCAGGGGTAAAGGCTAGGCGGCAAATTGATCCAGAGGTTTGTTGACCAATTTTGCTTAGGCGATCGATCTGGGCATTCAGGCGATCGCCATTCACTCTCAAGTTTGAGGTAGTTGAATTATTCGTAGTTGTAACATTGGTAGTCATATTCATTCTAGTTTTCGGTATCCCTGAAGTTAAGCGAACTAATATAGCTTTTATCCCTTTATTTCCAGTGATTTGCTAATAAAAACTCTTAATCGAAATTGTGATATTTATACATAATATGACTCATCTAGCATTACGTAGGGTAAAAATGACACAGCAGAGTAATTAATCTGTTAAGAGAATGATATAGTACAAATAAACTATTTAAACCTTAGGCAGGTAGCGTCTGCCGCAAATATAGCTTGCGGAGTTAAAAAATGTCTAGTATAAATACTGGTATTGAGTGGACCGACAAAACTTGGAATCCAACTACGGGTTGTGACAAGATTAGCCCCGGTTGTTTACACTGTTATGCTGAAGCCATTACCCAGCGTTTTCCTAAAAATTTTCCTAATGGATTTGATTTGACTTTACATCAAGAGAGGTTAGAAGAGCCTTTACGTTGGCGAACTCCAAGCAGAGTTTTTGTTAACTCAATGAGTGACCTTTTTCATAAGGATGTGCCGATCAACTTTATTCAACAGGTTCTTTCTGTTATTAAGTCAACACCTTGGCATATCTACCAAATCCTGACTAAACGTCCTGAACGCTTACATGAATTAGCTTCTAGCTTGGAATTTCCAGAAAATGTTTGGTTGGGCGTATCGGTTGAGAACCAAAATTATGTTAACCGTCTTGATTATCTTCGAGACATTCCTGTTTCGGTAAGATTTATTTCCTGTGAACCACTTTTAGGAGCATTAAAGCTTGACTTAACCGGAATTCACTGGGTGATTGTAGGTGGAGAATCAGGGCAAAAATATCGTCCCATGCAGCTTAGTTGGGCTGAGGATATTCGAGATCAATGTCAACAAAACGGGGTAGCATTTTTCTTTAAGCAAGTTGGAGGCAGAACACCAAAAGCTGGTGGCAGATTACTTGATAATGAAATTTGGGATGAAATGCCTGATGCATGGGATCAGCATATTCAGAAATTGGGAACTATTCCATTCAAATCAGCAAAGCATTCAAGAAAATTAGGACTTACTGCTTAGGAGGAAACGTTACTTTAACTGAATCTCCAAATGTAATTTTCCCTTTCATCTTCCGGCGCTTGTTGGCAGGCGGTTCTGCAACTATCCTGCCTTGGGATTCAAGATTTCCAAGGGCAGTTTTATAGTTCTTGTCAATATATCTTTTTCCAACATGATGCTGTTCATAAACTTCTTTCATTATCATGGTTCTTCCTGAAAAAGTTTCTAGAAGCATATCTTCTAGTTCATCAAGAGGACGTGTTAACTCAAAAAGTAATGGTTGACGAGTAGTGGCAGGATTGTACTCAAAAGATGCTACCCCTTGATCATGCTCAGAACTCTCTTTAGCCATTATCTCCTTCATGATTTCATAACCTTTGATGTGCTTACTCACAAAAATTAGATGGTGGCTAGTCCGATTTCTAGTGTCATGCCTAAATCGAAATGGGAGAACGTACTTACCACCCATTTCTTTCAAAGCTTCACAAATGGCTTCTACAACAGTTAGTTCGCGCTCTTGTGGATCAAGTGGCTTTAGTTGTTCGCGCACTTGATTTGCTCGTTCCTTACCGAATAGCGCATTCATATGTTCTTTAACAGCATCATTACTCAAGTCCATGTTGATGCGATTGTAATTGAAGAAAAATATGCAATCGCAGCCCCAGTCTTTGACAACTGAATTAATGAGTTGTAGAGATAATCCTTTGTAGCCCCAGGGATCGACAAAAAATAAAGTAGGTATTAATTTCCGTTCTTGGAAGGTTTTAACTATATTATCTCCCACTTCGTGATTGAGTACTTGAGGGCGGTATTTCAGATTTTCTATACCCGGAATCGAATCTATTGCTTGTTGAAGAGAATTAATATTGTCGGCATCGGCATCGTTAAACATAGATACCAGCATTTTTTGTAAGTCTGGATTTGAAACAGCAGTCTCTAGAACTTTTACTGGGGTTGATTTTGAACCATCTTTGTATCGCCCTGCTCCTGCAAAAAGGTCAATATAAGCAATTCTTGGCTCTGAACTTGACTTTTTGACAGTTGGAATAATAATGTTTGACCAAACCCAAAAATATTTTTCTACAATCCTAGCTTTAACCAAGGATTGTTCTTTTTGCTCATCGAAGAAGGGGTTTTCAGCCATAAAAGTTATTAACACTAAGGGATACAGAAATACTTCATCTAAAAATTATTGTATTCCATATTGTACAATCTATTCTGTCCAAGGGTTGAGGAGACAAATATTGTTTCCCTATTTTTTCAGCAAGAAATAGTATGGTCTATAACCATAGTTGAAAACTCTGCTAACAAAGTCCTGCTAGTAATTATTTCTACAATAACTGAAGGATTTCCTTGGCAGCTCGATCGCCTACCCCTGCTTGTCCCATATTTTCCCGCATTTCCTGATAATCCTCAGCCATTTGCGTCAATCTTTCTGGCTTGAGCAAAAAATCTTCTGCTGCTTGCACCATATTTTCCACGCTAGCTTCATCTTGCAGGAGTTCCGGGACGATCGATCGATTCACCACCAAATTTACCGGAGAAATCAAAGGGCGCGGAAAGCGGAGAATATGCTTGGCGAACCAGAAAGTGAATTTGCTGACTCGATAAATCACCACTTGGGGAATCCCTAATAAACCCAGTTCCAGATTTACGGTTCCAGACTTGGAGATGGCTAAATCTGCCGCAGCGATCACCGCCTTGGGATTATCCTTAACTAAAGTCGCCTTCAGCCCATAATCATCAATGGCTTGAGTAATTGCCTCTTCGTAGGCAGGCAGAGCCAGCGGAATCAAGAATCGAGTTTGGGGGTGACGATCTTGGAGGACTCTGGCGGCTTGAAACATCAGGGGCATGAGAAATTTGAGTTCTTGACGGCGAGAAGCCGGAAAAAGGGCGATCGCCTTCTCCGCTGATCCCAGTCCTAATTCCCTCCGGGCTGCCTCACGGGTGGGAAACTGGGGCAAGCGATCGACCAAGGGATGACCAACCCAAGTTACCTCAGCCCCGTGGGACTTGAAATACCTTGCTTCTTCGGGGAATATAGCCAGAATGCGATCGCTAATCCTGAGGGCGCGTTGCAGATCCGCCGGAAACGGACACCACACCCAAAGTTGGGGGGCAATGTAATACACCACAGGCACATCGGGTAAATGCTTGTGAATATAGTTGCCAATCACAGAGTTTGGTCCCCAATAATCAATCAAGACCACGAGATCTGGTCGGTTTATCTTCAGATGCGTCTTGGCTTGGTTTTGGACTTGGAGAGTTGGCAAGACAAATCGAGCCGCCTCAAAAATACCCATCGACCCGATCGCAGTGGTATCTCCCAGCATCTTTGCCCCCGCCGCCGCCATCCTCGCTCCCCCCAAGGCGGTGATCTCCAGATCAATTCCCTGATCTCTGGCTCGATCGTAAAGGGCTGCCACTAGCATTCCCCCTTGGAGATCCCCCGCCACTTCTCCGGTGCTAATAAAAATTTGCTTGGGCATACTAGGCAACGGCGGGCTGAACTGCGGAAGGGCTACGATTAATCACCTGATCGATCAATCCATACTCCTTAGCTTCCACGGCAGACATAAAGAAATCCCGTTCGGTGTCAGCTTCGATCGTTTCGTAGGGCTTCTTGGTATGCTTGGCAAGCAATTCGTTCAAGCGTTGCTTGTGATAAAGAATTTCCTTTGCCTGAATCTCAATATCAGTAGCTTGTCCCTGCGCTCCGCCTAGGGGTTGGTGGATCATGATCCGGGAGTGGGGCAGGCTCATCCGTTTGCCCGGCGCTCCAGCACTCAGCAGAAATGCTCCCATGCTGGCTGCCAACCCAACGCAGATGGTGGAGACATCGGGGCGGATTTGGTTCATGGTGTCAAAAATGCCCATGCCAGCGGTGACGGAACCACCGGGGGAGTTGATGTAGAGGTAGATATCTTTTTCGGCATCTTCAGATTCTAGGTATAGCAACTGTGCCACAATCAGGTTCGCCAGATCAGAGTCCACCTGTTGCCCCAAAAATACGATGCGCTCCCGCAGCAGGCGAGAGTAGATATCAAAGGCGCGTTCACCGCGACCGGATTGTTCAATAACTGTAGGGATCATAGGTGCTGATAAGCTAGTTAATTTTATGGTTCTCCTAAATTGTAGCGTTCAGGGCAGCAACTTGTTGGAGAACTCCGAAAAATCAACTTGTTTGTAGCAATTTTACCTCAGGGCTTTAATCTCCACGAAACCACCTTCAATTGCCTGAATCCGCAAATCATAGCCTCTTAACAGTTGCATCCCTATTAGAGGTATTGTTTCTGATTCATTGATATCAATAGTGCGATATTGCCCATCCCAGATGACGATCGCAATATAAACATCAAAAATACAGGAAGTTCCATCTCCTAAGGTTGCAATATCACGTCCCTTCCAAATTAAACCCAAGGCGATGATGATGTGAGAGGGCAAGGTTAGGAAACCGGAGAATCCAGTATCAATTACTGCATCGACTAATTGGGTTGTGGCATTATTCTTCACGACAATAGGCAGTATCGCTTCGCAATTTTGATTTACGATTCCTTGCATCATGGGGATTCTTTCAAACTCCTTGCGCCAAAATGGTAGACTGCTGGGTGTCCAATGCGGATAAACCAAGTTTGGGCATCGGGATATTTGGCAAGGAGAAGGTCGGAGGCACTAACAATATTTTCTGCAACTGCAAAAGCACCGGATTCAATATCAATAGCGACAATCTTGCCATGATTACCTGTTTCGACTTTTGACCTAACCTGAGACTGATATATCTCATCTCCACGGCGGGCAAATTCTTCTTTGCTATAACGGGGTTGCTGAACTGTCATTTTCTTTAACCTTATGGCGCATCAATATCTCTTTATTTTAGCTAGAAACAGAGATTATTAGTCGATTCTAAAATGGTTAAGCAAATGCTAAACCCCTACCCATAAAATCTAAATCATCATTTATTCAATTTGGTCGCATACTTTAAGGAGGCAAGAATATCTTCTTTCTCTAAGTCTTCATAATCTTCAATGATTTCTTCTGTGGTCATGCCGGAACTGAGAAGCTCTAGGATAAGCTCTACAGGATAGCGTAAACCGCGAATACAAGGTTTGCCATGACAGATATTCTGATCGATCGTGATGCGTTGTAACAACATATTAGATTTACGAAAATCTGGTGAATTATTTACACTGTAACTCATGAGATGCGATCGCTCATTCTGGATGCTTTGGCTCGATCGCAAGAGTAGATATTGTTGAGGTTGTGGGCGATCGCTAACTCGCTAATAAAACTGCCTCGACACTTTGAGGGAGGGCAACGGGATAAAAGCGCTCTGAGGAGAAAGCATAGTCTTCGCCACTTTCATCTACAACTCGCAGAAGTCCGTTAGCTTGGGCTTGTTCATCATCTATGACTCGATACAATTTCCCCACTTCTAATGCGGCTTCATAGCCTTGATTATTCAGGCAAACTACAAAGTGGGTCAATAATTCCTGATTCATAGCTAATCCAGAAATGGTAATTTCAATTTAAACTCTCTTTTGCCAATTCTATTAGGATAAAAAGCTATTTGAGTCTAGCGAGAAGAAGGAGTAAGAATTCGAGAATCATCGCCTTGTACATCATCAAAAATTGCCCCTCTAGAAATCAAATCACGTTTCATTTCTTCAGAAATTCCTTGATTAGATATAAATTTAGTCGATTTAACAATAGCTTCACTGAGGTTGGCTCTACTAAGGTTGACTCTACTGAGGTCGGCTCCAAAGAGGTAGGCTTCACTAAGGTCGGCTCCACTGAGGTCGGCTCCACTGAGGTCGACTCCACTGAAGCCGACTCTACTGAGGTCGGCTCCACTGAGGTTTACTCCACTGAGGTTTACTCCACTGAGGTCGGCTCCACTGAGGTAGGCTCCAAAGAGGTAGGCTCCACTAAGTTTGGCTCCACTAAGTTTGGCTCTAAAGAGTTTGGCTCTACTAAGATTGGCTCCACTGAGGTTGGCTTCACTGAAGTTGGCTTCACTGAGGTCGGCTCCACTGAGGTTGGCTCCACTAAGTTTGGCTTCACTGAGTTTGACTCCCCTGAGGTCGGCTCCCTTGAGGTCGGCTCCACTGAGTTTGGCTCCCCTGAGGTCGGCTCCCTTGAGGTCAGCTCCACTAAGATTGACTTCACTGAGGTCGGCTCTAATAAGATTGGCTCCCTTGAGGTCGGCTCCACTGAGGTCGGCTCCACTGAGTTTGGATTCCCTAAGATTGACTTCACTGAGGTCGGCTCTACTAAGGTCGACTCCCGTGAGATTGGCTCCCTTCAGTTTGGCTTCACTGAGGTTAGCTCCATTGAGGTTAGCTCCACTGAGTTTGGCTTTTCTGAGGTCGGATCTACTGAGGTCAGCTTCAGTAAGGTTAGCTCCACTGAGGTTAGCTCCACTGAGGTTAGCTCCAGATAAGTCATTGAAGATGTCTCCACTGAGTTTGGCTCCACTGAGGTTGGCTCCACTGAGGTTGGCTTCAGTAAGGTTGGCTCCCCTGAGGTTAGCTCCACTGAGTTTGGCTCCACTGAGTTTGGCTCCACTGAGGTTGGCTTTAATGAGATTAGCTCCACTGAGGTCAGCTTCAGTAAGGTTGACTCCACTGAGGTTGGCTCCACTGAAGAGATCAGCTTCACTGAGGTTGGCTTTTCTGAGATCAGCTTCACTGAGGTTGGCTTTTCTGAGGTCGGCTTTTCTGAGGTCGGCTTTTCTGAGGTCGTCCATTCTGTTGAGTTCGGCTTCTCTCTCTTCATTGATGCTATGTTGTCTCATGCTTCCCATAAATCTAGTGAAGACTCTACCGAGATTAGCTCCACTGAGATTAGCTCCAATGAGATTAGCTCCAATGAGATTAGCTCCAATGAGGTTAGCCTCCGTGAAGTTGGCTCTAATGAGATTAGCTCCAATGAGGTTAGCTCCAATGAGATTAGCCTCTGTGAAGTTGGCTCTAATGAGATTCTCGAAATCGACATTTGCTATAGATGTCCCCTCAATTTCTTCAAGCCTTCCCGATCGATAAAGAGTTTGAATTTTTACTAATGCTTCTGGTGTGCCAGTCAAGATTAATTTGATACTACCTTCTTGAACATCAATAATAGAAATCGAAGCATCACCCGTAATCTGTCGTAGTAATTTAACAATGGCGTTTAGTTTTGCTTGGTCTACTTGATCTACAGTTCCAGCGATCGCAAAAGCTAGACGAATTTGTTTTTCTACTTGATTTACTTTTTCGTCAATCTGCTGAAATTCTTGTCTGGCAAACTTTGTGCTTGTAACTGTGGCAAAACTTTCTTGTTCATGCCCTGGTGTAGCATCTGCATCAGTAATCTCTGCAATATCACGCCATTCAAGTTTGAGAATCTTGCAAATCTCCGTGAAATTTTCATGGGTGATCGGCTTGCGATTGAAAAAATTGCTCACCGTCGATCGAGAGTATTTCAGCCTTTTCTCTGCCAAGACCGTTTGCGTTATGCCGAGATCAATCAATGCCTCCTTTGCCCGTTTTGCCCCCATTTCTGTCGCAATCAGAGTCCTCGCCATTTCCCAGCCCAAAATTAACTGCCATTCTTAACAGATTAACAAACTTAGGCATAACTTCGGCATACCTAGGCAGAAATCAGTCACCTCAGATCAGCCAAAGTCAGCCAGAGTTAGCCCCCCTTCAGACATAGCCCATTTTAGATTAGCCATGTAATCAAAACTTACCCCAGCTAAAAAAATGATCTATCCCATCGCTAAATCTGTAGTAGCTTATACGGCTTTTCTCACCATCGTTTTTATAGGCATCGGCTCCCTCAACCTCGATCGATCTATTCAACCAACCCAACTAGCTAATAACCAAAAGTGTGGTTGCACTAACAATGATTCTTGCTTTCCTTGCCCCGAATAAATCAAAATCAAACCAAAATTATGAACAACCAATATAGTGCGATCGTCACCCTCGGATTCACCCTGATCAAGTTTCTATTTCTCTCCTTTATGGGGTTTGGAATTGTCTATATATTCACCTACACAATTCACAGCGATGGAGCCACCGCCCTGCTAAAACTTGGCTCCCAATTGATCATGCCCCTAGTAATGCTGGCATTTTGTATTATGGGTGGAGTGATTATATTAGAATCTTGCCGTGAATGAGGTTCTAACTTCTTCCCAAGTTAGGACATTTTCTGGATTCATTTCATAATTATTAATTCTATGATCAAGCTCACGCTTTTGTATTGCTGTTAACTCAGGATAATGTTTGTCGGTAGCAATACTATCTGCTGTATCCTCCAGAGCATATTCCTCCTCTGGGAATAATTCAGCCTCCAATAGTTGCCAAAGTTCCCTTTTATCATTGATATCCAGCAAAGAAACCGCCTCTAGGAGCGATCGAAATGAAATATCTACTTTCACATTATGCTCAGACATGAGAACCTCCCCATTTTCAATTGATACTCTGGCTTCCTCAACTCCTTGGCAATTAATTATAGATAACTTTTGATAATTTCCCCCAAGGTGGCGATGCCATACTCAATATCTTCTGGTGGAGCAGAAAAACTGAGCCGCATGGCGGGATAGCTTTGTTTGCCGGGGAAGAACAACGCCCCATTCCCCACCACTACTCGCCTTGCCGCAGCCTTCTGGCAAATTTCCTGAAGCGGCATCCCCTCTGGAAACGTCACCCACAAAAACACACCTCCCTTAGGAACCGTCCAAGAAGTTTCCACCGGAAAATAGGTTTCCAGCGCCTTGAGCATCGTATTCCGGTTTGCCAGATGAACGGTTCGCAGGTGGCTCAGGTGACGACGGTAGTGACCAGAGGCTAAGTATTCGCTGACTATAGATTGGGTGACCGTAGAGGTATGAAAATCATTGAAAAATTTCTTTTCCAACAGCGGCTGGTATTGATCTCCCGTCACCACCATGTAACCTACCCTCAAACCCGGCATCAGGGTTTTCGAGAAAGTGCCTAGGTAGGTAACCAGATGATCTTGGTCTAGGGCTTTAATGGGCGGCGGTACTGGTTCAAAGTTTAAGCCTTCGTAGGCATTGTCCTCCAACACGGGACAAGAGTATTGAGCTGCCAGACTCAGCAATTCCCGGCGGTGAGCCTCGCTGGTGGTGATGCCCGTGGGGTTGTGGAGAGTGCTGATGGTGTAAATCAGCCGGGGACGATGGCTGTGGAGATATTTGCTTAATAGTTCTAGATTCATTCCCTCTACGGTCATGGGGATACCAATTACCCTCGCCCCTAAGTTTTCTAGCATTGCCAGAATCCCCACATAGGTGGGGCTTTCCACAATTACCCAATCTCCTTTTTGGACGTAATGATTAACGGCGATCGACATGCCTTGTTTAGAACCATTGGTAATAATTAACTGCTCTGGAGTGACTTCTAAACCCCGCTGGATCAGCATTTGGACGATCTGTTTTCTCAGGGTAAGCTGTCCTTCGGGAATATCATAGTTAAAAAGATTCTCCCCAATATTATTGATAGATCTGCGGGCAATTTTTTGTAAGTCACCCAAATCCGAAGGGGATGGCACACCGAAATGAAAATTGATCATATCCGGTTGGTTGTGGGCATCGATCGAAGCGTAGTAGGTCTCAAAAAAAGTGGGATTACTGCCTTCAGGAATAATCACGTTCTGAGCAGGGGCAAAGGTACAGGGTTTGGTGTTGCAGGTTTTAATATTATTCACAAAATATCCAGAACCCTGCCTTGCCTGGACTAAGCCATCGGCTTCGAGAATGCCATAAGCCTCAATTACTGTCAATTTATTGACATGGGTAGTTTCTGCCAAACAGCGAATGGAGGGGAGTTTTTCGCCGGGAGGCAATGCCCCAGATTTGATCAAGCGACCAAGGCGATCGCTAATTTGCAGATATACGGGCTTGGTAGACTGGCGATCGAGGGGAATTTTCATAAGCTCTGATCCCTAACTGGTATAGATATGCCCTACTTTTACCTACTAAATTTTCGCCCCCGGAGGGGGCGAAAATTTAGCTACAGGGCGATCTGGATAGTCAATACCTTTGATATTAAGCTACTTTCTCTAAATACTCCCAGTACAGTTTTTGTTTTTTTGACTATAACAGTTATTTTTTTAGCTAACTGTTCTACTTAAGTTTGGGTTAACTGTACCTTCTCACCCCATTTTTTAACTGCCATAATTAAAACATAGAGACAAGAAAGAATTTGTTTCTCCCAACTTTAGGAAAAATACCTGTTACTAATTGTAGCCTAAATAAGGTGTGGACTGGGTTGGAAATAGATAGAATTGGAGGATGGAGAAATGCGGGCTTATCATAATGATTTTCAAATACAAACCTCTGCTAGCAACAAGATTGAGCATGTAACAGAAATTTCTTTTGCTCAGAAACTAAGCAATATTCCTCAAGCATTAGTAACAATTTTTAAGGACGCTGGGGCAAGCCTAGTTCATTATCTAACTCGCCCCAATGAAATTAGAGTTTGGCAAGTAAGCGATCGCCAAGGCGAAACCTATTGGAAAGCCTACGATCCCTACACTAACACCACCACCTACGTAAATTCTGAAAATGATCTCCGGGTGTGGTTAGAGCAACGTTACTCCAAGTAATCCTAAATCTGATTTTGTTACTATCTTTGTGTCCGGCGGTTGAAACCGCAACTACAACAGCAAAGTCCGCCTGTGCAGACTCAGAAATAAGTAAGTGATCCTAAATAAGTTCAATAGCTTGCGGCTATTGAACTTATTTGCTATATCTAATGGGTTGAAAACAGCACCTCATGATGCCATTTTCATGTCATTCTGTGTCACTAGATATCTCGCTAATCTTTGAGCCTAAATGCTTTAGTACTTGTAATACTCTGTAAAGTTCGTTATCAGGATTTACCAAGGAAAATAGTCGTGAATTTGCATATTCATGGTGCAATGTTTTTAGAAATAAAAAATCATTACCATTGGTAATCATGCCAAAGGTTGGTTGTACTGCTTCCGGATTACTCAGCATATAAGCTAAAGCTTGGGGAATTGCTCGTGTTACGGCAAAATCACTGCGTTTAGATTCAATGACCAATAACCAAAGCTGATTCTTGACTACTAATACATCAATCCGCCCACGAATTATGGTTTCCTCGTCCTGCATTTCTAGGGCGACACTTGTTTCTGTTTCCAGCCGAAATGGTTTGCGATAAAAACCTGCCAAATCTAACAATGGTGCCAGCACAACCATCTTCACTGTATTTTCTAACGTTGGCGGCTCTTCCATTAATTCTAGGAAATTGGATTTGAGGCGATCTAACAAACGTTGCTCTTCATCGCTCAAGGCAGCAAAATTATCCAACCATTCAGAAAAGAAAGTAGAACTTTGAGCTAGTCGCAGCCCAAAATTTTGCTTCAATTCTCTGAGAGTGATATCTTTTGCTGCGATCGCCTGAACCATATCAAATCCTGAATAGAACTAATAACTCTAACCTTACTCCAAGAACAAATCGATCAATCGAAGCAATCCCCTCTTTTACCTGTTCACGAGTTTCAGTAAGCCATGATTGGTAAGATTGCCACTTTTTCTCCAGCAGTCTGAGTGCCACTTGTATTACTTCATCAGCAGTTTGGAAATTACCTGTGGCAATTAGATTGGTTACGATCACTTCTTGCTCAGAATTTAGAGTAATACTCATAGTAGGAATAGGTTTGGGTGGAACTATACCTAGTATAGCTAACTCTTATCAACAAAGAATTAGCTATTCAAATCTTGAAATGTTCTCTTCCGCCACTCTAAACAAAAGCAGAATCTATAATGGTGAAATTTAGTGGTGGCATATAAGCTAGAACCTAAAACCACTAGCCTTTGTTTGTCCACCGCAGTTGAATTGTTATCCTGCAACGCTTACCATTTTCATTTTTAACTATCTCCACTTTCTTTCAAAGTTAAGTCAATACTTTCTATTTGCTTCTGTGTTTCGGGATGCATCTGAATATTTAGCCGTTTAATTTGATCTCGTAAATAACCATCAGAAATGATTGAGTCGTCCCAGTATTCCGAATAATCAATAAAGCTCTCACCCCAAAAATCACGAACTATTGGATCGAAAACTTCAAAAGCAAATCTTAACGTCTCTACGGAACCCTCGCAATCAGGAGCAGCAAAATGGACAATTGTGTTTCGCAGAGCACCAAACTTCTGATATTTATCTAATTCCTTGATTCTATAACCAGTTGTAGCCCATAGAACTTCAGGTAATTCTGAATACATCAAAGTTCGACCGTACTCAAAGAGTTCCTTGATACCCAAAGCATTCTTAGTAGTATTTGATTTAGGGTATGATTTGAAGATCAAAAGCGGATGCTCTTCAGCAATGCGTGCCTTGACAAGGATTTCTGCTCCATGTGCTGCATGAACTACCGATAGTACATGGGAAAAAGGACTCATCATTTCGCTAAAGGTTGCGTCGTAAATAGCTCTACCAAGAACATGAAATCCAAATTCCTTCATATGTTGTGATACTTGCTTTGTCTCAGGATGCACGTAATCTACTCCTTTATCAGTAACGCTACTTAATTTCTTGATCACACTTCAACAGAGAGGTTGGCAATAACGAACTAACCAGAAAACTTATGCCACAACGGTTAAGTTGAACCGCATTCGCTACGCTCAGCGGTTAACTATTATCGTTGTTATGTCGGTTCTAACGATCTGTTCTATCGACGCATGATTTTATCATATACTGTCAAGTCCTATATAAAGCGGTCGATAGAACTATAGGGCAAACGCATACGTTTCGTAACAATAAGCACAACCTAGACAGTAAGTATATTCAAGGAGCTAAGAACATCCTTCAGATAGTTGTCGTCCCAGCCAGCCTTGAGACGTTTGGTCTTGACTCCTACCCTCGTTTTTTTGTCTCGTG
>CALRPI020000017.1:0-77272 GCA_943370025.1 Phormidium lacuna HE10JO
TTCTAGAATATACAGCAGGCGTTTTCCCTGCTTACTAACTTCGGGGTGGGGATGCTTGGTTAATTTCCGGCATAGCTCGATCGCTGCCGGCAGATCGCCACTAGCTTCGTAGGCGGTGACTAACCAGATCTGAGCTTCTCCGCCTAGGCGAGAATTACGAGGAACTGGGGTATAGGGTTGAGCCATGCCGAGGGCGATCGCTTTTTGCAAATAACTCACCGCCAAGCGATATTCCCCGCTTTCAAAAGCAGCTTGACCAGATTGGTACGCCTGATGAAATTCTATCTTGCCTTTATTTTTCTCTTCTTCGTTGTTCACTAATTTCTCAATATCTATGACTTTGTTGAGTTTCCTGAGGTCAACCTAACCTACCAAATCTTTTTTAGAATAAATGTTTAATGGGGTTTGATATTACTGTTGCTGAGAGAATATCTGCGCCGCCGTTAATCCCCAAGCCGGGACAACTTCAGAAGGTATGCGATCTTCTCCAGCAACTACGGTATCTTCATACTGCCCATCGATCCATTTGCAAACTGTAATTTGCTGCTCCTCTGGGTCTACAATCCAGTATTCCATAATTTGCCTAGCCGCATACTCTGTCCGTTTATAGCGATAATCACGGGAACGGTTAGAGGAACCGGGAGAAACTACTTCCACCACCAAGGCTGGCGGTGGCATGTCTAGGGTGATTAAAGAACGACTTGCCCCTACCAAAGCCGCCGCCGATGCTTCCGTATGTACCAACAAATCTGGCAACCGACAAGTCGCTCTTCCGCCCATCACAGCTACTTCAATATCTTTGTGCCGGACTAGATAGCAAGAAAAGTGCTTGAGTAGCTCTACGAGGATGATCATAGCTACATCAGAGTTTTGCGTGTTTTCAGTGGGCATTTCTAGCAATACTCCATTTTCTAGCTCATAGCGAGTTTCTGTGCCATCGTCATAGTCTAGGTACTCAGCAAAGGTCAGAATTTTAGGAGCTACTGTGGTGGTAATCATATTTAACTATGGGTTTAACTATGGACTACTTTGTTAATTGCTTTTTAAGATCAACTATAATCCTAGCTTAATTGATTTTTGGGAACCAAAAATCCCCGCACCTTGAGAACGGGGAGTATCAAACTTAGGAATATAAGAATTCTGAAGCTACGATCATCGAGCCGATGCCTTGATCGGTAAAGGTTTCCAACAGCAACGCATGGGGAATTCTGCCATCAATGATGTGGGCGGCGCGGACTCCTTGGGCGAGCGATCGGACACAACAGTTAACCTTAGGAATCATCCCACCAGCGACCACCCCGCTGGTAATTAGCTCCCGTGCCTCTTGAATATCCAGCTTAGGAATTAGTGTTGAGGTATCTTTATAATCGCGAAGGATTCCCGCCGTATCGGTCAAGAGCATTAACTTCTCCGCGCCCAGGGCAGCAGCAATTTCCCCCGCTACTGTATCTGCATTGATATTGTATGCCTGCCCCATTTCATCCGCCGCCACACTAGAAACCACCGGAATGTACCCATTATTCATCAAAGAATCTAGAAGCTTAATATTCACGCTGGTCACTTCCCCCACAAAACCCACATCACCCTGCCCCGATTGGGGACGGGCGCGGATTAAGTTACCATCAGTGCCACACAAGCCCACTGCCTGCCCCCCGGCTTGATTGATCAGGGCAACGATTTCTTTGTTCACCCGACCGACTAACACCATCTCTACCACATCCATAGTGGCAGCATCGGTCACCCGTAAACCATTCTTAAATTGAGGCTCAATACCTAACTTTTCTAGCCAACTATTAATTTCTGGGCCACCACCGTGGACAACTACTGGGCGAAGACCAACACAAGCAAGAAATACAACATCTCGAATTACTTTGTCCTTGAGATTAGAATCCTTCATGGCGGCACCGCCATACTTGATCACAATATTGCGTCCTGCAAATTGCTGGATATAGGGTAGAGCTTCACTGAGTACCCGCACCCGGGTAGCTTCTTCGCGGCGATAAAATTCACTCTCGTTGTTCATAGGACTAGAAAAATAGGTTAAGTTTTGGGAATTTTACCAGATGTGGCTAGGTTCTGCCTATTTAGTTCTCTCTTAACCATACTTATTTGGGACTTACGCACTGCCAACGGATTATCTAGATTTCTGGAAGTCTTTGTGGGCTTCGACTCCGCTCAGCCCACTCTCAAACCTAACATGGATAAGACTTTCAATATTTGTGGTGTGTCTCATTTAAATGTAAAGTGCTGTATTTTAGGAAATTTTGGAGAAAGGAAATTTCAAGCGTTGCGAAGGATTTCCTGACTGTCTTATTGCCGCGAGGCGTTAAAAATAGCTTCCTTAACTTCTCCCGGATTTCCTAGGGGTTTAGGAGGTTCTCGATTCACAGAAACCGACACTGCTCCAGCATTCCCTGCACTAATACTTAGTTTCTCCTTAGCCACAAACTTTCTTTCTGTCCCTCTGCCTAAGGTTCCTTCAAATTCAACCTTGCCATCTATGGTTATTTGTAGCCAAGAATCTGCGGAGAGGTTAATGGTAGCTTCTACTCCCGAATTATTATTGGCTGAGGGAATGGGTGAGGGTTGAGTCACGATCTCCGGGGTGGAAGGGGGCTTGATCTCAGTTTTAGCGGAGGTATTCGGGCGGCTTCTGGCGATCGCATCCATGAAGGGTTGACGGAGGGAAGCGATTACCACAATGCCGAGTACTGCACCTCCTGCTAGCAGGATTTTTCTGAGATGGGGTTTAAGTTTCAGAGAAACATCGGCTAATCTTTCCTCTATAGAGGGTGGCACTGGCTGGGCAATAATTTCCGAAACTATAGGAGTAATTTCTAAGGGAAAAGTATCTGCAAGGGTCTCGCCATCGACTTGCAAAATATTGCCATAGCGAAGGATCAGCCCTTTAATATAAATGGGTTCTGGCAAAAGGGAAATATCTCCATCTTCGATCGCTTGGAGAAGGGGTGCCCGAATAAGTGTTTTTGCTGCCACTTCCTCTAAACTTACACCCATATCTAACCTCCTCTGTTGCAGAAAGGAGCCAATGGAGTGCAGTTGAGCGGATTGATCCGAATTTAGTTGATTCACTAATTTTCCCAATATAGTTTAACTACAGTTGTATTTTGCCACAAAATTTAAATTAGATATACTGAATCTTAGAACAATTGCAGAATTTCATTCCTTCGGTAAGTACTGAAAACTAGGTTTTATCTGTGATAGGTAGGGTCAGGTAGGCAATGCCTATCTTACTTACAGAAAGTGTGTGTAAGCCCCATGATTGATGAATTTGTCAGCCCGATGATTGATGAATTTGGTGGTGATGCAAAGTAATTTTTTGATTGATGGATTTTAGGGGACTTCGTGCCCCAAACTTCATTGCTATTTATGATAACCAGTTTATTTAATAGTCCTAAAAAGGTATGGATATTAATGGTAAGGATTTTCCCTGCGCTGCGGGGGAAATCCTTACTTCTTTAGTACTACCATTTATTTGATTTTTACCCTCTATTGCTATTGTTTTCAAAAATAGGAATAGTAAAGTGGAAGCTACTGCCTTGATCTTTTCCAGCAGAGTCTGCCCAAATTTCTCCTCCCCAACCAGTGACGATCTGGCGACAAATCGCTAAGCCTAAACCCGTGCCACCGGTTGTCCGGCGTAATGCTCCTTCTTCTTGGTAGAAGCGATCGAAGACTTTTTCCAGACGATTGGGTTCGATGCCCCTGCCGGTATCAGCCACTGTTACTTCTAACATAGTTTGCCCCTTAGCTGCACTTTGGACACATACCGAGCCTTGAGGCGAAGTAAACTTACATGCATTATCCAATAATTTGGTTAAAACCTCCACTAACCATTCGCCATCGGCTTGGACTGGCGGCAAGTCTTGGGGTAGCTGGGTAATAATCTGGGGATGTTCTTGCTTCTCTCGGTGGGAGCGAATACTGCTGAGAGCCAGATCTACGCATTCTTGGATCGAGAGGGGTTCAGGATGCCATTCTACCCGTCCACTTTCTAAGCGGGAAAGGGTAAGAAAATCTTGAACTAGTTTCCGCATCCGCTCCGCATCAATTAGGGCAGTTTTCAGCATCACTTGGCGGATTTCGAGGGGCATATCCGGCTCAGCAGCGAGGCTTTCTAGACAAACTTGAATAGTAGATAAGGGGGTGCGGAGTTCGTGACCAGTGATGGCAACTAGGTTGCTGCGGGTGCGATCGAGGGCGGCGAGTTGTTGGTTGAGGTCTTCCAAATTACTATAGGCATCAGCTTGAATTAAGCCAATCCCGATCTGGGCGGCGATCGCTTGGACAAGGCTAATTTCTGCTTCTGTCCACTGGTAAGGATTTTTCCCGTAGTAATGTAGCTCAACCATACCCAATAATTGATTTTGGTAGATCACTGGAACTAACAGACAGGAGCGGGGGGCTGGTAAGGCAGGAAACCAGCCGGGAATAGCTTCTTCTGTATCAAGGACGAGATAAGGCTCAAAACCTGCTCTTTGCCAATATAAATAATCGGTTAGTTTCAGGCTCTGCCCTAGGAGGGAAGCAACCTCACCCCGGAGAAACTCATGGCGGAAGGTAACAGTGCGATCGCTAGCCTTGCATTGATAGATCAAACAACGAGAGCAATCCATTACCTGCCCTAGTTCCCGCGCTGCCACCTCAAGGATTTCCTCTGGGTTCAAACTGCGACGAATGGCAGTCGTAATAAAGTTCAGCAATCGCTCCTTTTGTTCTTGAGCGGCGATCGAGCGATAGGTTTTGGTTAATTTATCCTGTCCTTCTTGGAGGTAAGCAACCAATCTTTGGACAAAGGGATCGGGATTGAGACCAGTATTGGAAGAACTGAGAGGATTAGGGAAAAGATTGAGATAGTTGATTTTGGCGGCTTGAATCTTTTGAGCCAACTCTGGGCGGTAGGCTAAAATCCGATCGAGAAGCAGGGAAGCCGCTTGGCAGCTAATGGTGCGATCGAATGTCCATATGCCCTCAAAAATCCTTGTAGAATCCAACCCTTCCGCTATAGTTGACTCGGTTTCCTGCTCTTGACAAATTAAACAATAGGAATATCTCTGACCAATGACAACTAAGTGCCATTCTGATCTGAGGGGGTCTTGGGGATCAAAGGAGATATTTTCGTGGTATTCGGAAGAGTTCCGAAACTCGGTCTCTGGAGCTGAGAGAACATAAACTTGGTCGCTCTGTTGAGCAATTAGCCGATAGCGGTGTGCCTCTTGGCGATAAAAACGAGCTTGCTGGAAACTGGCAATTACTAAAGACTTGGCATCAGAGTCAGCCAAAACTTGGTCTTCCATGGCATGGGAGAGCGCCGTGAGGGACGATTTGAAGTAAACCTGAGTTTTGAGGTCAGGAAAACTCATTGATAAATCTGCTAGCAGGGAATTTTGAATCATTATCAGCAACTAGCCATCAACCTATGCTACTAAAAACCAGCATACAATAATCTGTTCATGGTTTGCTGATTTCTCTCCTGAGGACTTAACTAGATGGTTTTTCTTCGGCTCCTCCCTATGGAACCCAAGTCTGCTATAGATCAGGAGGAGATAAACAAATCCGCCAAGGATCGATTGATCTGCTCATGGCAAAGATGATCCTTGGGTACAAATTCTCTCGATCGAAGACCTACTTTCAGGCGCTAAGAAACCCCAATATCTCGACCTCAGCCTTGGTGACATCACCTTCAAACGTGCCGAGAAAGAAAGCATAGTTTTCTTTCAATCAGAGTTGTTTTAATTATTTATACACACTATTATGTCTAGAAGAGATACCCTACATTTATCACTACGTAGTACCCTCGAAAAAGATGGATGGACAATTACTGATGATCCGTTACTTCTAATTTTAGGGCAAACATTGCTAAAAGCTGATTTAGGAGCTGAAAAGGTCTTTGCTGCTGAAAAGGAGGGACAGAAAATTGCTGTTGAAATCAAAAATTTTGATTCACCTTCAGTAATCAGCGAACTGCAAAAAAACATAGGACAACTTCAGCTTTATCAATGGTCTTTAGAAGGACAAGAACCAGATCGGCAATTGTTTCTAGCTGTCAGTCAAGAAATATATTCAACACATTTTCAAAAACAAATTTTTCAGATTGCTATTCAGCGAAATAAAATTAACTTGTTAGTGTATGAACCAAATCAGGAGGTAATCATCCAATGGATAACGCAATAAATTATGCAGACATTCTGAAACAAACTGTAAAGGATGCCACCATCCATCAACCAAGATTGCAGAAAATCAAACTTTATCCGGTTTGTGATGTTGAATCCAGTAACTTTGTTGTTCTGGCAACAGGTGTTGATAACAAAAAATGGGTGGATTTTGTTGTATTTCATGCCCGACTGGTCGAAAAAGATAATGGCGATCGCAAAATTATTATCGAAGAAGATAACTTTGAAGAAGGGCTAGTTGATTCACTAATTGCCGCAGGTATTAAGAAAGAAGATATTATTACTAGCAGCCAAGAAATACTCGCGTTATCGAGATAATTGATTAGGCGTAGGCTGAGAATTTTTATGGATTGATATTTTGTTTTAAGATGATTTTGCCGATCGCATTACCCGTTTCCCAGTAACGATGGGCGGCAGCTACTTGGTCGAAGCTAAAAGACCGGGGATCAATGAGGGGCTGAACTAGGCCTTTATCGACAAGACGAGCCAGATTAGTCAAAATCTGCCCATGCTTCTCTCTGCCTAGGTTGTGGAGCATGGGAATTAGCATGAATACTACGTGAAGAGTCAAACTTTTGCGGTGCATCAAACTCAGGTCGTGGGTAGAGTTGGTGGAAATAGAAACGACGGTTCCCTTGAGTTTGGCAGCGGCGAAAGAGCGATCGAGATTATCTTTACCAACCGTATCAATCACCAGATCAAAACCCCTGCCTTGGGTATGGGTCTGGACATAATCTGCCACCTCTTGCTCTTGATAATTGATCACCACATCAGCCCCTAGTTGGCTGGCGATCGCGGCTTTCTGTAGGGAAGAAACGGTGGTAAATACCTTTGCCCCTGCCCATTTTGCCAGTTGAATCGCGATCGACCCCACGCCCCCAGTGGCAGCATGGATCAGGACAGTCTGCCCCGCTTGGAGATTGCCTCGATCGAATAGTGCCTCCCAAGCTGTGATACTCACCAAAGGCAAAGCGGCGGCTTGTTCCAGAGTCAACGTGGCGGGTTTAAGAGCTACCAGATCCGCATCAGCCAAGAGAAATTCTGCCAAGGCTCCCCCCAATCCTTTCACCCCACCAGCACAGGCATAGACCTGATCCCCCACTTGAAATTTACTCACCCCTGCCCCTACTGCCGTCACCACCCCAGCCACATCTGAATGGAGAACTGCTGGCAACTCTGGGGCGATCGCTGGACCGAAGCGGCGAATTTTGCAATCTACTGGGTTAACACTGGAAGCGGCTACCCGAATCAAGAGATGACCGGGAAGAATTGCGGGAACTGGCATTGTTAAAGGCTGCCAAACTTCCGGTTCTCCGAAAGCAGTGATCGCTTGGACTTGCATCTGTGACTGCATCATAATTGTTCCTTATTTCCTTGTTTTCATCACCTGTGCTTGTAATAACATAGGGTAAAGTTGTCTACCCAGCATAATTAAATCCTATGACTCAAGTTAGTTCCGTGGCTATTGCCAGATTACGATCGATGATAGCTGAATATCCCGAATCTCTAGTTGCCTTAGATGTGATTGAAGATTGTGAAGGAGATTTGGAGGATGCCGCCATGGTGTTGGCAATTCGCTACGGACTACAGCCAGACCAGAGTAATGCTAGTTGGCTGGGAGCGATCGCCCGTCAGTGCCGGGGGATTGTCTGCCAAGAATCCATGAAAAGTGACCTCCAGCAGGGAACCCTCGGTTCGGTAATTGCTTACCTAGCTGACAGTGCCTTAATTCCCTCCATCCTAGTAGCTCCGGTATTGATGTACATTCTGGAAATGGGAGTGGAAGAATTCTGTGATTTTGGTGACCCTTAGAGGTTGTCAATCCACTACAAGACCACAAAATACTATTAAAAAGGTAAAGATGTCTCCTACGGCGTAAGAGACATCTTTCAGGATAAGTTTATCTACGATTCGTTTAATAAAAATCCTACTGCGCAGGGATAGCACGATCGCCATGACAGCATCTAGATATTTTGTTCGCTGATTTCCCTAGTTATGTGATCGAAGGGTTGATCAAGGAAACTAGTATCTGCCACACCAGCAGCAGCTACTTGAGTTTTGACAATCTCCTTCATGATCTGGATACCATAGACCGTGGGGGCAATTGGCACACCCAAGGAATTATAGGTTTCCCGCAAGCCTTGTAATACCCGCTCATCTAAGACATTGGTATCTGCTGCTACCAAGGCGTAGGTGGCATAGCGGAGATAGTAATCCATATCTCGCAGGCAGGCAGAATAACGGCGGGTCGTGTAGGCATTACCACCAGGGCGGATTAATTCTGGTTGCTCTTCAAAGAGTTGCAGTCCAGCTTCCTTAACGATCGCCGCCGCATTGGCATTGATCACCGCTGCCGCAGTCACCCGGTCAGTACCACTGGCAAAATAGCTTTTTAGTCGATCGATCGCACTGGAGTCTAGATAGCGTCCAGTTCCATCATAATTTTTGATCAAATTTGTGATTGCATCGCGCATAAAAAATTTATCTCCTAACAAATAACATCTTTTTATTATAGAGTTGCACGGCGGTGTCAATACCAGACCTTTTGTGATAAACCTTAAAATTTTTCCAGACTATATTTACAGCACTTTACGTTCAAAGGAGATACGCCACAAATATTGAAAGTCCTATCCATGTTGGGTTTGAGAGTGGGTGGCTACAGTCATCCACTCTCAAACTGCTGTATCATTCGTGCATTAGCCTGAACTTTAGAAATTTGATAACGGTGCACCCAGAGGGTTCGCCGTTAGATGCTATTTATAAAGTACGAGTTTCTGCCCCCACCGGGGGCGGAAACTCGTACCTTCTAGCCACTTTATAAATGACCTCTTATCAAATCAATTAGGATTGCTGTATCAATCCTCAGCAGATTGCTTGCTGTTCTAAAAAGGTTGCAGCGCTGACTCATCAAATATGTAAGCCGATTCACCATCTCGAATCGCTCGTTTACCAAGCCGAGGAAAAACGCCAATATCGAAACGTCCTGCTTCTCCACCGATCAGGTATACAAGGTCTTCATCGAAGGGATTACGAAGGTGATGGGGTTGTTGAGGCAGCCCAAATCCCATAAAGTCTCCAGGTTCAACCTCGTATTCCATTTCTCCAATTTCTGCAATTCCTCGACCTGATAAGATATAAACCCACTCTTCTTCATTTTGGTGGGCGTGATAAATGAAAGATTCCTTGCCCGGAGGTATACGAGCGATCGTCACACCAATGCGCTGAAGACCAACAGCACGGCCAAGGAACCGCAAGTAAATTTCTGAATTAGGATTCAGCGGATGATGAAACTCAAACGCATCCATGGAATTGATCTCTGATGCTTTCAGCAGAGAATGTTGCTCATCAGTCATGTTAATATCCTCCTCTCAAGTTTTGATGGCATCCTGATCAAAGACTCAGCGACATAACTTGTCTCTAATATAGCAACCGTCAAGGGGGTTGATATGATTTTGGTTGTGGGAACCCCAGCGAGGCGGGGAGTTCCCACAACATTAACCTGCTTGGTGATGGCTATACTATGATATGAGCATCTTATAAGCGGGAGGTGCTTAGCACCCTTCCACTTATTCCCCAAAATAAGGAAACTGTGTTTCCTTAAAAGATATTGACCTAAAGCCAGTGCATATTCAGGACTACCATCAACTTAATCAATGGACTATCAAAAATTCCTCCAAGAATTACCTAATTGCTATGATCATTGGGGTGAAGATTCCGTAATTCCTAGGTCTGCTCAATTTCAGGAAGTTGCAACTACGATCTCGGAGATCCCTAGATCAAACCTCCTACAACTATTGAATTTTGCCGTTAGTTGCCTAATGGAGGAAGCAATATATTGTGAAGTAGGTACTGGTCAAGGTTTAACGTTGATTGGGGCTTTATTGAATCATCCCGAACAAGCTGCCTATGCTGTAGATAACTTATCGGCGGATAATCCTAGCGGTGAAAGTTTAGCTTTATTGATGGAGAATCTGACCCAATTTCAACTACAGGATCAGGTTTATTTTTGCGACCAAAACTGTGAGGATTTCTTGCTTGATCTCCGAGCAGCGGGAACTAGCGATCGCCTTGGGGTCTTTTTCTATGATGGTGACCATGACTATCGATCGCAACTGCTGAGTTTAATGTTAGCTAGGGAATTTCTGGCTGACCAAGCCTTGGTAATTATTAATCAGGCTAATTGGGCAACTCCCAAGCAAGCGATCGCTGATTTTCTCTCCTTAAATCCAGAGGCGGCAGTATTACTTGATCTATCTACACCAGTTCCAAATAATCCTGTCCTTGGAACTGGGTTTAGAAATAGCTTTGGCAATGGCTTAATTATCCTGAGTTGGGATATGCAACGCAAGTCATTTAGTGCAGATGATCATGGGCAACAATCTCAACTGAAATATCGGCAAGAATCTGTAATTACTGCCATTTATAATTTGCAAATTTTAGAGCGACAACAGGAAGAGGGAAAAGAAACTTATTTCAAAGCTCTGCAACTGCATAGTCAAGGCAATTTGATTTTGGCAGAGAAGTACTATCAGGATTTTCTGCTCTGGAATGACAATAGTTTTGAAGGTTGGTATAACTTGGGATTGTTGTATCATGCCGGGGAAAGGTATCAAGCAGCGATCGGTTCTTTTCAGAAAGCCCAAGCCAGCAATCCAGATTTTATTGATACCTACAGCAGTTTAGGTAATTCTTTAGTTGCCCTCGGTGAAATACAGCAGGCAATTGACATTTATTATCAAGGCATAGCTATTGATCCTGAGCATTTTGGTTGCTATCTAAATTTAGGAAATCTACTCTTATCTCAAGGATATCTAGAACAGGCGATCGCTACCTATAGCCAAGGATTAGAATTTGCCCCTGATAACTTAGATTTGAGCAATAATCTCGGCATTGCCCAATCTCAGTACCGTAATCCCGACTTTCTCCTCCTTATAGGAAATAACTTTTATACCCAAGGAAAGTATCTAGAAGCCATCCATCTATATCAAAGATTACTGGATTTAGACCAGGCTAATATTGCCAACAAAATCACTCGTCCTGTTCAGGCAGATGTGTATTTCAACCTCAGTGACGCTCACCAGAAACTAGAGGGTTTCACTAAGTCTATTGAAGCCTTAGAAGCTGGAGTTGGCAAACATCCCCAAGATGCTAGATTGCAATTTACTTTAATTATTTGTCTCCAACAACAGGCAAGAATAGAAGAGGCGATCGCTCATGCTGAAACTGCGGCAAAATTATTGCCAGAAGACTATACCTTCCAGCTTCTTCAGTATCTTTTAGTTCCTATGATTTATGATACAGTAGAGGAAATAGCCCACTACAAACAAAGATTTGCCCAAGGATTATTTACCCTCCAAGAAAGGACGATCCTAGATAGTCCAGAAAAAATCCATCAAGCATTTTTAGGCATTAATCGAGTCACTAATTTTTACCTAGCTTACCAAGCCCATAATGTCAGGGATTTGCAAATTCAATACGGGCAGTTACTCAAGAAAATCATGGCGGCTCGTTATCCAAATTGGGTGCAGCCTTTAGTAATGCCAGAATTGCTTAAATCAGGAGCAAAACAAAAGATTAAAGTTGGTTATGTTTCTGCCTATCTGCGTTCCTATAGTGGCACCTATTGGCTCCAAGGTTGGCTGAAATTCCATAATCCAGATCATCTAGAAATCTATTGTTACCATACCGGGAATATTTGTGATGCCGTCACAGAAAACTTCCGCAACTATAGCGATCGCTTCTATCATCTTCCCAACGATTTTGAGGCGACTTGTCAACAAATTCTGGCAGATCAATTGCATATTCTCATCTTCCCAGAAATTGGCATGGATGCCCCCACCATGGCGATGGCAGGATTGCGCCTTGCTCCAGTGCAATGTACTGCTTGGGGACATCCAGTCACGACAGGTTTATCAACTATTGATTACTTTATTTCTAGTCAATTAATGGAAGACAATCATCCCCAAGAGCATTATTCAGAAACCCTGATTCAATTACCAAATATTGGGGTTGCCTATCCATCTCTAGGAGCTATTCCAACTCAAATTAAAGATAAATCCTATTTTTCCTTTTCAGAGTCATCAATTATTTATCTTTGTCTGCAAGCTCCTTTCAAATATTTGCCCCAGTATGATTATCTTCTGCCTGCGATCGCCCAACAGGTTCCCCAAGCGAAATTTGTTTTCCTGCGGGGAGAATTGCTCCGGCAGCGGCTCGATCGAGCTTTTTCGGCTCAGGGATTAGTGTATACAGATTTTTGTCTGTTCCTGAAAATTCCTGCCAGAGAAGATTACCTGATGCTGAACTTGGTAGCTGATGTGTTTCTGGATACCTGCACTTGGTCGGGGGGAAATACTTCCCTAGAGGCGATCGCCTGTGGTTTACCTTTGGTCACCTATCCGGGAGAATTTATGCGGGGTCGTCATGCCGATAGCTTCTTGAAAATGATTGGGGTGACAGAAACCATTGCCGAGAATGGGGCAAATTATATCGAAATTGCGGTGCGATTGGGCTTAGATACCTCTTGGCGGCAAGAGATCAAAGCCAAAATGCAACAACGTAGATTTCAACTATTTGACGATCGTACCTGTGTCACTGCCCTAGAGGAGTTTTTTGATCGAGTAGTCCAGCACTAGATCAACTTGCTTCAGCAAAGATTCTGGACTAGAAGTATTGTTGAGAACCACATCAGCGAAGGGAATTTTTTGGGCGATCGACATTTGACTGTTGATTCTGGCTTGGGCAGCAGCGATCGTCAAGCCATCCCTAGCCATCAATCTGGTTATCTGCTGGTCATGATCGCAGGTCACTAACCAAACTTCTGTCACTAAATCCATCATCCCTGCTTCAATTAACAAAGGCACTACTAACACTAGGGTCACTGCGGCAGTGTGCCTAATGCTTTGCTCTAGGCGCTGGTGGACAAAGGGATGAATTTGTTGCTCTAGCCAGAGTTTTTCTGGTGGTTGACTAAAAATTATCTGCCCTAAGCATTGGCGATCGAGGCTACCATCCGCTAGTAATATCTCCTGACCGTATCGCTGGTGGATCCGTTGCAAAATCGGCGATCCCAAGGCTACGGCATCCCGCGCATAAATATCAGCATCACTAATTTCTAGGTGATGCTGATCATGTAGGTATTTCGCCACCAGACTCTTGCCGCTGGCAATTCCTCCCGTAAGTCCAATAATCCGTTGCGCTGCCATAAAAATTGTAACTATCGGGATGACAGGATTTGAACCTGCGACATCCTGCTCCCAAAGCAGGCGCGCTACCAAGCTGCGCTACATCCCGTTCTGGATAAGGAACCTATATACAAAATTTATATAGACAATTCCTCATAGACACGTTAAATATAATTGTAACCTATAAATCAGGTATTTATAAAAATATTTTTATAAAAAATCAAAGATATCTAGTAAAAAATCAAAGATATCTAGAAAGATATCTAAATTGGGCACTCTCCTTCATCATCTAACTGAAAATCCCATTTTGTTGCCAAAACTTGATTGAAGATTGCTTCTATTTCTTCAGTATTAATTTGAGGATATAGCTGCTCTTGCATAGGATTGTTAAGGGGAATCAGGCGGAGTTGTCGATCGCCTTGGATGAGATCAAAGTAAGCTTTGCCATTAGCAGATTGACCTAGCTGGAGATAATCAAAGCTTTGTAAATTAAGATATAACCCATGATTAGCAATGATTGTGGCGCTGATGGGTTCATTGAATACCTCTACGACACAGCCTTGTCCTTGGCTATAGGGACAACCATTAATACTATGGACATATTGAACATAAGTTAGGTCACTCAACAATCGCTGGATATCATTTTTGTTGACAATTATTCCTTGATCTATGATACATGGAGTAATTGGTTGAGAAGATGATTGATGTGCCATAGGAGAAATCCTCTGATGGATTTTGTAGATGCCACGATCTTAGCCTAAAATTTAGCGATCGCCCCTAAGTTAAATTACGGAAATCATTAAATACCTGGAGTTTAGACTAAATTGGAACTTGTTTCTCTGCTTCACACCATTAAGCAATCCTCAAAAAGCTTATGAAAGGGACATTGTAGTAACAAATATCACTGATCGTAGGGGAATCATCGAGAGTTATTGAAGGTTTTGAGCAAAATTGCACCTACAACTAAACCCTTAATAAGTCGGAAACCCAACCAAAACTAGTCTCAGACAACGTGAAATCGTGGGTCTAGCCTTCGGTTTATGGATTAATTAGTCTAAACTCCAGGAACTTACGCACTGCCAATGAATTATTGAGAGTTGCGGGCTGAGGGTCGTCGCAGCCTGCAACAACGTCCAAAGGTGTAAGTCCTACAGCAGTTTGAGAGTGGGCTGAGCGGAGTCGAAGTCCACTCTCAAACCCAACATTGATAAGACTTTCAATATTTGTGGTGTACCTCATTTGAATGCAAAGTGCTGTAACTCATTGATTGGCGATGATTTTTTTAGCTTGCTGCCACAATTGCTCAAATTCTTCTAGGCTATATTCAGTAAGTGGTCGATCGATCATTGCTTCAATTTTGCTGAATCTTTGGACAAATCTCTGATTGGTTCCTTGCAACCCTTCCGTGGGGTTCAACTTATACCACCGGGCTAGTTGGGTAATACTAAATAATAAATCCCCTAATTCTGACTCTTGATGGTCGCGATCTCCAATCTGGAGTGCCTCTGCAAACTCTGCCAATTCTTCATGGAATTTGTCCCAAACCCCCTGGATATTTTCCCATTCAAAACCCACCGCTGCCGCTTTCTCAGAAATTTTCATCGCCGCCGTCAGAGGAGGCAAGGTGCGGGAGTAGCGATCGAGCTTACTACTCAAAGTTGTCGTGACTTCTCCTTTCTCCGCAGCCTTAATTTGATCCCAATTCCGCTTCACCTCCGCAGCATCAGCCACCTCTACCTCCCCAAAAACATGGGGATGACGGCGAATCAGTTTCTGGTTGATTTTTTCGGCAACTAATTGCAGATCGAAACCTCCATACTCACTAGCGATCTGGGCTTGGAGAACTACTTGCAGTAATAAATCCCCCAGTTCTTCAGCGATCGCTTCTGCATCCCTACCTCGGATCGCATCTGCCACTTCGTAAGCCTCTTCGAGGACGTAGGGAATGAGGCTCTCAGGGGTTTGCGCCAAATCCCAAGGGCAGCCACCATTGGGCGATCGTAACTGGGCAACGGTGGCGATTAACTCCTGCAAAGCTATTAAGGTAGAGTTGCCAGCATCACTAGAGGTATGAGATTTAGTCATTTTTGGTTTTTCTTAGGGTTTTCTGTAGAAGATTTTCTCGGGAAATTTAAGGAGTTTCTTGGTGAGATTAGTCCCTTTCGCTTCGATCGCCGTCGTTGATAGCGAGTGATCTGGGAGCCGATCGTGTCTGCCACCACATGGCTAATTGCCCCCAACTCCAAGCCCATCCAGAGCGCGAACAAATGTCCCCAGTAATTATAAACTCCCTGTAGGGTTAATCCCCCCCAGCGTCCCCAATCCACTTGCACTCCCCAAGCCCAGTAGGCAAAGGCCGCCCCCAATCCGGTAAACAAGCTAATCCAGAGGCTGAGATAGACTACTCGTAACAAAGTTCCCACAATCAAACCGTGAGACCACACGGAGCGATGGCGAATAGTTTTTTGGTAGGGAACCCACAATAGGCGCAACCAACCCCAGCGGATGAAATGGCGAGAATGAATATCTAGATCGGGACCAAACATCAAACCACTGAAAAGAAATCCTCCCGTAGTCAGGAGCGTAAAATCACTATTTTTGGTCAAGACAAAGGTGCTACCCGCAATTAGGGGCAGACACCAAAGAGTGATGCGATCGTGAAGCCGACCAGAGGGCATGGCAATTAACTTTGAGAATCTACTATTATCTTTTCCCATACTTCTGCTATAGTAGTAAAGTTCTCAAAAACTATTTGGGGGCGGTTAGCTCAGTTGGTAGAGCGCCTGCCTTACAAGCAGGTGGCCACTGGTTCGAGTCCAGTACCGCCCATACATATTTTCTTACAGCACTTTGCTTTCAAATGAGCATCTTATAAGTGGGGGGGGTGCTTCGCACCCCCCCCCACTTATTTTATTCTCCAAAAAGGGAAACTGTGTTTCCTTAGAAGACATGCCACAAATATTGAAATTCCTATCAATGTTGGGTTTGAGAGTGGGCTGAGGGTCGTCGAAGTCCGCTCTCAAACTGCTGTAAATAGGATTACTGCATAGCCTTGGTCAGGTTAGCACCCCGGAGATGAGTATGGGTGCGATCGGTATTTCGTAGGTCAGCCTTGGTCAGGTCTGCCCAACGTAAGTCGGTTTGATACAGATCACAGCCTTGGAGATTTGCCCCGTAGAGATAGCTGCCACTGAGGTGAGCATAGCTGAGCTGAGCCTGCTGGAGATTGGCTTGATAGAAGTGAGAATTAAGTGCTTCGACACTATTCAGGTTTGCCTGCTGGAGTTGGGCGTGGTTCAGGTTGGCACTGACTAGATTTGCCCTTGTGAAGTTGACTCGGCAGAGGTTAGCTCCACTCAGGTCGGCGGTTTGCAGAATGGCATCCCGGAAATCTGCCCCAACCAAATTAGCATTGCTTAAATCTGTCTCAGTTAGGTCTGCCTCTGGAAACTGGGCGGCGATCGCTTCCACCCCCCGCAAATCCGCCTGATATAGCTGGGCTGCTGCCAAGCAAGTATTTAACAGCAATGCTCCGGCTAAATTTCCTGACCATAACTGCGCCTTACTTAGATCCGCATGGCTGAGGTCTGCCCCTTGGAGGTTGATATTAATCAGCTTTGCCCCCCGCAGGTTTGCCCCCCGCAGGTTTGCCCCCCGCAGGTTTGCTCCCCGGAGATTAATCTGTTCAAGGTTAGCCCCACTAAGATCGGGGATAATTTCTGGGAATTGATTCCTCCACTCCCACCAAGAGAGAGCACCAGCGCGGAGGTGGTTGAGGTGTTCTGGGTTAGCCATACCCTACTCCTTTTTCATCTCTGAAGGATGGTCTCGCCCTTGGATACTTTCTAGGGCTGCGATCGAAGCTCTGTAGCTAGCCATGATTTCCTGCTCTTCTCCCCCCAGATACATTCTGCCAAAACTGCCAAAAGCTTGGATTTCTAGAATATTAATTCGGGCAGATTTTTCCGCTTCGTTGGCAGCGAGGGCAGCATAGGCGGCGGGTTCCACCTCTAGGACGTAGAGGGTCTGTCCAGCGACAATCATATTTCCCCGGCGGGATCTATTAATCAACTGGGCATGGTGGGGGTCAATGTTGCGAATGATTTGGCTGGAAACGATCCGGGGTCTGAGACACTCTTGGGCAGTAACCCCGATCGTATCTAAGATGGCTTGCCCCGCCATTTTCGTATCCCCTTGGTTGCGGGAATGAATTTCTAGGGAGCCGTAGAGCCGTTCTACTACCTGTAAGCCGGGGCGGACGATCGTCGATTTGAGCGCCACATCGGTGATCCGATTAATTTCAATACCGGGGGAAATCTCAATCCATAGGGAAGCATCACCGGGCAAGGGCAGAAATCCTTGCATCACTGTCCCTAGAAAAGCTGCGTGCTGGGGCTGCAAACTATCAAGGTATACATAACTGCGGAGGTCTATCAATATTGTGTCTGCCAGTAAAATCTAATAGAAATCTAAATGCCTGTCCTAGATTACCCTAGTCAGAGTCCTAGAAGCAAGGATTTCTAGCGATCGTCAAGCCCCTAATTTGTCTAGAGCTAATTCGTGATAGGATGCAAACAAATTTTCTGATCTGATCACAACTTTTAACTTTTACCTAACCTAGAACTGCTATGGATTTAAAGCCCCTGATTCGTGAAATTCCCGATTTTCCTATTCCCGGTATTAACTTTAAGGATATTACGACTCTGCTACAGAATCCCCAAGGATTCAGCTCGGCGATCGATCAAATAGCCGAGCAAATCCAAGCCCAGAATATCAATCCAGAATACATTGTAGGCATAGAATCTAGGGGGTTTATTTTTGGAGCCACCTTGGCTTACAAACTAGGTTTGGGCTTTGTGCTGGTGCGGAAACCCAAGAAACTCCCTGCCCCGGTCTATGCGATCGAATACGCGCTGGAATATGGGAGCGATCGCCTAGAAATGCATCAAGATGCCCTGCCACCGGGTAGCCGAGCCATAATTATCGATGACCTATTGGCAACGGGCGGCACAGCCACAGCCACGGGGGAACTGATCGAAAAAACCGGAGCAGTCCTAGCAGGTTTTGGCTTTATCATTGAGCTAGTGGATTTGCCCGGCAGAAAGCGCTTACCGGACGTGCCGATTATTAGCTTAGTGCAATACTAGAGTCAGTTAACAGTAAACAGTTATCAGTTAGATAAGTCCTTATAGAACCCATTTGATATCTCTTGACTTTAACCAATTATTCTCGTAGTGGTGCGACCCAGCTAAAGTAGTGCATAAAACCCTAGAGAATTTGCACCATTTTAGTCAAGTCACTCCAGTAGTGGATAGACACAGCTAAAGTAGTGCATTGAAAAAATGGATATTGCTAATTTAGTAAGACATAGAGCCAAAATTCTATTGCACCAGTTTAGTGAAGTCACACCAGTAGGATGCGTTAGGCAGTAGCCGTAACGCATCAGAATCAGGGAAAGATGCGTTACGGCTGTCGCCTAACACATCCTACATTGAAGATATCAAATGGGTTCTATAACTAGTCTCTGAGTCCGCGCAGGCGGACTTTGCTCCTGTAGTTGCGGTTTCAACCGCCCACTCTGAATGAAGTTCCTATGACCCAAGACTCTGCGAACAAAGATATCTCTATTTCCCTTGCTAATTGGGTGAAAGCGATCGCCACTAGCGATGCTTTTCTGTATATTCTCAAGCGAACTCTGCAAGCTTTACTGACCCTATTACTGGCATCGGCTTTGAGCTTTGCGATCATGCAACTATCTCCGGGAAACTATCTGGATACGCTGCGGCAAAATCCCAAAATATCCCCCGAACGCATTGATGAACTGAGTAGGCAATTTGGCTTAGATAAACCCACCTATGTGCAGTATTTTCTCTGGCTGGGGAATGTGATCACAAAAGGGGATTTTGGGACTAGTTTTGTCTATTTTCGTCCTGTAGCTTCTCTGTTGTGGGAGAGAGTTCCGGCGACTTTGTTGTTAGCTGTTGCCTCAATTATCATCACTTGGGCGGTGGCAATTCCCCTCGGAGTAATTGCCGCAGTAAATCAAAATAAATGGGGCGATCGCTTTCTGCAAGTCTTTAGTTATGCGGGTCAAGGTTTCCCTAGTTTTATTACTGCTTTGGCACTATTAATCTTTGCTCAAAATACATCGCCCCTGTTTCCTGTGGGAGGGATGACTAGTATTAACCATCAAGACCTGACTTGGCTCGGAAAAATTCTCGATATTGGTTGGCATATGATCCTACCAACTTTGGCTTTAAGTATTACTAGTTTTGCCGGATTGCAGCGTTTGACTAGGGGGGAATTGCTGGATGTTCTCCGCCAAGATTATATTCAAACTGCCAGAGCTAAGGGTTTGCCAGAAAACAAAGTAATTTATATTCATGCCCTAAGAAATGCCATCAATCCTTTAGTCACTCTCCTAGGTTTTGAGTTTGCTAGTTTATTAGGTGGGGCATTTATTGCCGAAACTTTCTTTAATTGGCCCGGTCTCGGCAGATTGATTCTCCAGGCTGTGAATGCCAAGGATATTTATCTAGTGATGGCAAGTTTAATCATGGGTTCTGTGATGTTAATTGTGGGCAATCTCCTCTCGGATTTATTATTGAAATTCATCGATCCTCGAATTAAGTTAGAAGATTTACAATAAATCCAGCAACTCTCATTTAGCATTAGTAGGGGGTTGACATTTGCGCTAGAGATTTCATTGTTTATATGGTTGATGTCGCAAATGCGAAACCCTCTTCGATTCACCACTATAATTATCTTAGAAAATTAAGAGGGTAGAGCATTTGCGGAGGAAATTCCTTGTTTGATGAGATGATTATCTCGCAAATGCGCTACCCCTACAAAAAATGGGATAACTATGACGAAAAATCATTCTTACCAAATTGAAGTGCAATGGACTGGCAATACTGGTGAAGGGACTCAAAGTTATCGGGCTTATGAGCGATCGCATCAAATCAAAGCTGGTGATAAACCCTTAATTCTCGGTTCTTCTGACCCCAGTTTTCGGGGAGATAAAACTAAATACAATCCCGAAGAATTATTAGTTGCTTCTCTTGCTAGTTGTCATATGCTTTGGTATTTGCATCTTTGTAGTGAAGCAAAGATTATTGTGGTGGATTATAGCGATCGAGCTGTGGGAAAGATGATTGAAACTCAAGATGGCGGCGGCAGGTTCACAGAAGTGATCTTAAAGCCAGTAGTTACGATTACATCTACTAGCGATCGAACAGTGGCAACTAGTCTCCATGAACAGGCACATCATCTATGTTTTATTGCCAACTCTGTCAATTTTCCGTTGCGATGTGAACCATCTATAGCAATCCTAAATGGATTTAGAACGGTGTCCCCGGAGGGGACACCGTTCTAAATCCTCTAACATTTATAACTCAATTAGGATCGCTATATTATTGTTGAATAATGTCTGAGAGGCAAACTAAAAATGGTACAAGCACCCAATAAAATCCTGACATTGACAGAGTTTTTGCAGTTACCAGAAACAAAACCAGCTAGTGAATATATTGATGGTCAAATTTTTCAAAAGCTGATGCCCCAAGGGAAACATAGTGCAATTCAAGGAGAGCTGGTTCCGGCGATCAATAGAGTAGTGAAGCCACAGCAAATTGCCCGGGCATTTCTTGAGTTGCGTTGTACCTTTGATAATCGCTCGATCGTGCCTGATATTGCAGTTTTTGCTTGGCATAGGATTCCTCGTGACCAGAATGGAGAAATTGCCAACACGTTCTCGTTAGCTCCCGACTGGACAATTGAAATCCTCTCTCCCGATCAGAGCCAGACCAAGGTGACAAAAAATATTCTGCATTGTTTACAAAATGGCACCCAAATAGGCTGGTTAATTGATCCCCATGAACAAACCGTATTTGTTTATTATCCTCATCAGGAAACCCAAGTATTTGATCAGCCTGATGCACTGATTCCTGTGCCAGTGTTTGCGATCGATCTCCAACTTACTATTCAGAATTTATTCTGTTGGTTGTTGGAATAAACATTGGTTTACCTTAGGACTTACGCGCTGCCAACGAATTATCGAGAATTTAGACGTTGTTGCGGGCGCGGAGCGCTCGCAACAACGTCTACATGCTTAAGTCCTATACCTACAAGATGATGGAGGCAGGGCGGAAATCCCAACCTTTAAAAAAGTAATTGAACAGCTAGGATGTAATTAATTTATTACTCAACATTAGCAAGGTTGTTTATGGCACGGGGCGACCAGATTTATTGTGATCGAGAATTTCTGAATCTCCAAGGAGTTTATGAGCATCATGGGATTGATTGTGGCGATGGGACAGTGATTCATTACCGCAAGGGCAGCGAAACCATTGAACAGACTTCGATGGGCATATTTAGCGGTGGGAATAAAATTTATGTGCGCTCCTATCCCACTTCTTTCACTCCTGAGGTGGTGTTGCGACGAGCGACTAGCCGTTTAGGAGAACAGGAATATAATCTGCTTTTCAACAATTGCGAACACTTTGCTACTTGGTGCAAAACTGGGGTCAGTGAAAGCAAACAAGTGCGAGAACTCTTGCCAGTCCTCAGCACGATGAATCCTGACGAACTCGCTGCCCCCATCCGGGAGGCATTGGGAGGGGCAACAACCGTCAATAGTCAGAAGTTACTCAATCAAGCGATCGCCCAAATTGAAGTTACATGGAATAGCATCCAACCGGACTACAAACGCAACCTCAAGGAAGCTGAGGACTGGCAAAAAGTGGCACGACAGGCACTGCAAAAGAATCGAGAAGACCTCGCCAGAGCCGCCCTGAAGAAAAAACTGAGCTACCAAAAACAAGCTGATGATCAAAAATACCAACTGGCACAACTGGCAACCATGACCCAAACTCTCTTGCAAAATAATCAATAGAACTCTACTTGGCTAGCGCTACAAAGTAATAATTTGGGTCATGTTGTTTGGGGTGCAAAGCACCCCAAACAACATGACCATTTGCACTAATCGCCGATCGCTAATCCTTCCCTTCTTGGATCCACGCCTCCTCTTAATCCTTCGTCACTTACCATAATTCCATGCAAACCACTATTGAGATCCATTACCTGTACTCGGTGTCCTGTCTTTTCTAGATCAGGTTTCAGGTCGGCAACCCTAGTTCCTGCTTCTAATTCCGTTGCCCCGTTGCGGGAGCCAAAATTAGGCAGGGCGATCGCCTCTTGGATATCCAAACCCCAATCTAGGGTGGCGACTAAGACCTTAGCCACGTAGTTGATGATATTACTGCCACCGGGAGAGCCGATGACCATTTTTAACTGAGGTGGGGCTTGAGGATCTAAGTTAAAAACCAAGGTGGGACTCATGGAACTGCGGGGGCGTTTGCCCGGTTGGACTCGGTTAGCCACGGGTTTGCCATCCACTTCGAGGGCAAAGGAGAAATCTGTCAGTTGATTATTCAGCAAAAAGCCCCGCACCATCAACCGGGAACCGAAGGCATCCTCAATGCTGGTAGTCATGGAGACGGCATTGCCAAAGCGATCGACTATAGAAATATGGGTAGTAGAAGGAAACTCTCCTGCCTGCCCAATGCCCCAAGTTTGCGGCGATGGAGGGATTTCCACACAACCAGAATCAGGAAAACAAGCCACGTAGGATACTGGGTCTAATCCTGAAGATTGGCTCTGAGGTAACTGTCCGGGGGTAGCAGTGCCGAGGGAACGATCGGGAAGAATTAACTGCGATCGCTCTTGCAAATATAACGGGTTGAGCAAAGCCTCGGTGGGAACGGGGATGAAATCACTATCTGCCATGTAGATGGAGCGATCGCTAAAAGCCAATCTGCCCACCTCGCTAAATAAATGCACTGCGGCTTCAGAATTTGGTTTTAGTGCCTTCAGCTCAAAATTGCTCAAGATGCCCAACATTTGTAGAATAGTCAAACCCCCAGAACTCGGCGCACCCATGCCACAAACCTGATAACTGCGATAGTTTCCACATACTGGTGGGCGGGGCTTTGCTTGGTAGTTTGCCAAATCCTCTAGGGTCAAATCACCCCCTGCTGCTTTGACCGTCTGCACTAATTCTTCGGCTAGGGAACCTTGATAGAAACTTGCAATGCCTTGCTCGGCGACAGCTTGCAACACTTGAGCTAGGGCAGGATTTTGGAGGATTGTCCCCACGGGTTTTGGCTTCCCGTCGGCTTGATAAAAATAGCTCTGGGCAGCAGGGTTTTGCTTCAGGAAGCGGTCTTGTTCTAAGAGGCTATAGAGGCGAGGAGAAATGGGGAATCCTTTGTTGGCAAGGGCGATCGCTGGTTGCCACAAATCCCGCCACGGCAGCTTGCCCTGTTCCCTGTGCGCCAGCTCCAACATTTTTAATAAACCCGGTGTGCCGACGGATTTGCCCCCAATCACCGCATCATAAAAAGCGAGGGGTTTCCCGGCAGCATCTAGGAAGCGATCGCCACGGGCGGCAGCCGGGGCAGTTTCTCGTCCATCGTAGGTCAAGACTTTTTTCTGGGCGGCATTGTAATAAACCAGAAAACCACCACCGCCAATCCCGGAAGATTGGGGTTCCACGAGGTTTAATGTGGCTTGAACGGCGATCGCTGCATCGATCGCATTGCCTCCTTGTTGCAAAACTGCCAAACCCGCCTGACTAGCCAAGGGGTTAGCCGCCACCACCATCTGCTGCCAAGCTCGAACGGCGACTCTTTCCTGTCGTCCGGTAGCTGCTTCTGGCAAGGGTGGGGTTAAAACTGGGTTCTGGATTTGGTTCAGAGTTGGAGTTGGCACCAAGCCTTGGCTGACTGCCTTCTGGGAATGACCAAGGAAGATGACCAGAAACGACATGCATAAACCTAGGCTAATTAAAGACAGCCAGCGATGATGATTTTTCTGGATATTCATGGGTATAGCTAGAGAAAAATAAGAATTAGGTATTTGGGAGTTTTGGCAGGTGTGTAGTACAGACAAAAACTTCTGAAACCCCAGATAATTTGTTGGCAGTATAAGCCCTATGAGAATCTGGATGAAATATGCCCTAAGATATTAAACCTTCTCATGAAGTTGTAGATATAAAAAAATTGCCACACTCAAAGTATCAATTCTCGCTTATTGCTCTCAAACCTCTGAGAGTAGAACCTACACCAGCGTTACGCAAAACTTAACATAACCACACCTCTTACTCCATACCAACAGTAACCCGCCTCTGATAAACTGCTTAATGGAATATTAAAGCTAGATTTATGGTTTTAGGAGACTGGGTTTCGTGGAAAATACATTAGGTTTAGAAATTATTGAAGTAGTCGAACAGGCAGCGATCGCCTCCTCCAAGTGGATGGGCAAAGGTGAAAAAAATATTGCTGACCAAGTGGCTGTAGAAGCAATGCGCGAACGCATGAACAAGATTCATATGCGCGGACGGATTGTGATCGGTGAAGGCGAGCGGGATGATGCCCCAATGCTCTACATCGGCGAAGAAGTGGGTATTTGTACCCAAGAAAATGCTAGCAGTTTCTGTAATCCTGATGAATTAGTAGAAATTGATATTGCCGTTGACCCCTGCGAAGGCACAAATCTTGTGGCTTACGGTCAGAATGGTTCTATGGCTGTATTGGCAATCTCTGAAAAGGGTGGTCTGTTTGCAGCTCCCGATTTCTACATGAAAAAACTAGCTGCTCCTCCAGTGGCTAAGGGTCATGTGGATATCAACAAATCTGCGACCGAGAACCTGAAAATTCTGTCTGATTGCATGGGCAGAGCGATCGAAGACCTCGTAGTAGTAGTCATGGATCGTCCCCGTCATAAAGACTTAATCCAAGAAATCCGTACCGCTGGTGCAAGAGTTAGACTAATTAGTGACGGGGATGTCTCCGCAGCCATTTCCTGTGCCTTCTCTGGAACCAACATCCACGCCCTCATGGGGATTGGAGCTGCACCAGAAGGAGTAATTTCCGCCGCTGCCATGCGTTGTGTGGATGGTCACTTCCAAGGACAGTTGATCTACGACCCTGACATCGTGAAAACTGGCTTAATTGGCGAAAGCAAGGAAAGTAATCTAGAACGTCTCAGAAGTATGGGTATTCATAACCCAGACCAAATATACAATGCTGATGAATTAGCTTCTGGACAAACGGTTCTATTTGCTGCGTGTGGGATCACTCCCGGCACTTTAATGGATGGAGTTCGTTTCTTTGGTGGCGGAGCCAGAACCCAATCTCTAATTATCTCTAGTCAGTCTAAAACTGTCCGATTTGTAGATACTATCCACTTGTTTGACAAGCCAAAAAACCTACAATTAAGATAGTGTTTCAGAAGTCGTAGTGATTCAGAAGTTGAGAATCTGCTAGTAATTCTCGTGGATTTGAGAAGTCGGGAATCTGCCAGCAACTCTCGTGTTATTCGATAATGCTGATGAGATTCCCGACTTCTTGTTGAACGGGAATCTCCCAGAATACTGATGAGATTCCCCACTTGTTGCTTAAAATAATTTAAATTTTTTTAAAACCCAATTAATTAACCATTCACAATTTAAACGATTAACAAATGAACATCTTAGTCGTAGGTTTAAGCCATAAAACGGCATCAGTGGAAATTAGGGAGAAGCTGAGCATTCAAGAAACTCGTATCGAGTTCGCTCTCCAGCAATTGAAGGCTTTACCACATATTGAAGAAGCTGCCATTCTCAGTACCTGTAATCGACTAGAGATTTATATTGTGGCCAAGGAAACTGAGCAGGGAGTCCGGGAACTAATTCAATTTTTAGCGGAATATAGCCATATTTCCTTGACTGAACTACGCCGTCATTTATTTATCTTGCTGCACCAAGATGCTGTCACTCACCTGATGCGAGTTTCTGCTGGTTTAGATAGTTTGGTACTAGGGGAAGGGCAAATTCTGGCTCAAGTAAAACATACCCATAAATTAGGTCAACAATATAGCGGTATTGGCACAGTCTTAAACCGACTTTTCAAACAAGCTCTGACCACGGGGAAACGGGTTCGCACAGAAACTAGCATTGGTACGGGAGCCGTGTCTATTAGCTCGGCAGCGGTGGAATTGGCTCAAATGCAGGTGCAGAGTTTTGCGGAATACCGGATTTCCATTCTGGGGGCGGGGAAGATGGCGCGGTTGTTGGTGCAGCACTTGTTGGCAAAGGGTGCTAAGGAAATTACCATCATTAATCGATCGCCCGAAAAGGCATGGGAACTAGCAAAACAATTTCCTGATGGTCAATTTCATGTCCACGATCTCACCAATATGGTCAAGGTGATTGCGGAATCTGATTTGGTATTTACCGGTACGGCGGCAACGGAACCCCTGCTGGATAAATCCCACTTAGCCGAAGTTCTACCTCGTTACCATCACTTGATGTTGTTTGATATTGCCGTACCCCGGAATGTGGCGGCGGATGTGAATGAACTGGCACACGTCAAGGCTTTTAATGTGGATGACCTGAAGGCGGTGGTGGCACAAAATCAAGAAGCTAGAAGGCAGATGGCACGGGAAGCAGAAGGAATTTTGGATGAGGAAGTGGATGCTTTTGAGGTCTGGTGGCGATCGCTAGAAACCGTCAGCACCATTAGTTCCCTCCGCAACAAGGTGGAAAGTATCCGGGAGCAGGAAATGGAAAAAGCCCTCTCTCGCTTGGGTTCGGAGTTTGGAGACAAGCACCAAGAGGTGATCGAGGCTCTAACGAGGGGAATTGTTAACAAAATTCTTCATGACCCGATGGTGCAACTCCGGGCACAACAGGATATTGAGGCGCGGCGGCGGGCAATGCAGACGCTACAAATGTTATTTAATCTAGAAGTGGAGGAGCAGTATAGCTAATTTATGGCATTTACGGCAATCTAGGCGGGGGTAGCCGATCGCCCCTGCCCAGTGATTCGCTCCTATAGCAACCATGAATAGGTTGAGAATTCTTTCCTTGGAGAGAGTCGTTCTCAACCTTCTAAAATTCTCAACTCAATTAGGCTGGCTATTGGCAATTTCCCTCAGTTTTTCTTAGACTGTAAGCAGAGAGTTTTTTCTGAATTGTCTCCTAAGATAACGGTAACGATCGAGGAGCATATTTTGAGTTATTAAATGGATTCAACGAGGATAGATATATGGGATTATTTGATCGAATTAGTAGAGTTGTCCGCGCTAACCTGAATGACGTGGTGAGTAAGGCTGAAGACCCAGAAAAGATTCTGGAGCAGGCTTTAATTGATATGCAGGAGAATTTGATCGAGCTGCGGCAGGCAGTGGCTAGGGCGATCGCCACCCAAAAACGGACGGAGCAGCAATACACGAAAAATCTCTCGGAGTCCAACACTTGGCAGCAACGGGCGCAGTTAGCTCTCCAAAAAGGGGAAGAAAGCCTCGCTAAGGAGGCATTAGTTCGTAAGAAATCCGCCACGGAAGCAGCAAATGCTCTTAAAGCTCAGCTAGATCAACAATTGGGGCAGGTGGAAACCCTGAAACGGAATTTAATCGCTCTAGAAAGCAAGATTGCTGAGGCGAAGACCAAGAAGGATATGCTCAAGTCTAGAGTGGCGGCAGCTAAAGCCAATGAGCAACTCCAAGGGGCGATCGGCAAGCTGGGGACTAGCTCGGCCATGGGAGCTTTTGAGCGGATGGAAGAAAAGGTTCTGGAAATGGAATCCCGTTCTCAAGCAGCAGCGGAACTGGGCGGGGCTAATCTGGAAAGCCAATTTGCCCTATTGGAATCGGGCAGTGATGTGGATGATGAATTGGCAGCGATGAAAGCTTCCCTCGCTGGAGCTCCCACACCCCAATCTCTCCCTGCTGGCACAACCCCAGCGGCAACTCCCGTATCTGATGTGGATGCGGAATTGGAGGAACTGAGAAAGCAGCTTGGGCAGTAGTTTAATGGGTTAGCTATAGCTGCGGTTGCCGTGATCATAGCTGCGGTCGCCGCGATCGTACTTTGGGTGATGAAGCAGAATCTTTCCGCCTATTCACCCAAAATTGTTGTGCTAGGCAGAAAATTTTTGTCTAATAGATAGTTTATACGGCACACAATAGAGAATTCTCTAAGAAGAGGACAAAAACTATGGCTCACTCGATTCGTTGTAATTGTGGCAAACTCCAAGGCACTCTCAACCGTAATGACTATGTAAATAGATGCGTATGCTACTGTGCTGATTGCCAAGCCTTCGCCCATTTTCTAAAACGAAGGAATGACATACTTGATGAAAGGGGTGGAACTAGAATCATTCAGACCGTCTCTGCTAATGTCACATTTGCCGAAGGCATTGAAAACCTGACCTGTATGCGTCTTACTGCCAATGGTTTGCTGCGATGGTATGCAGCCTGTTGTAATACTCCTATCGGAAATACTCCTCCAAGTCTCAACATATCCTTTATTGGTTTAATTCATAACTGCTTGAGTTTAGATAAAAGTTCATTAGACAGAGCGTTTGGGTCTGTACGTATGCACGTAAATACTAAATATGCAATCGGGGAAGATAAGCCAAAATCAACAGGACTTCTATCTGGCACTTTGCGCGTTATTAGTATGGTGCTTAAAGCCCGTCTTGATGGTAGCTATAAACAAACACCATTCTTTGCTCTAGAATCTGGTGCTCCTATAGTTGCCCCGAAAGTGCTCAGCGATCGGGAGTTGAAAGACGTAATGGATGCCGTATAACAATCCATTTGCACACCAACCTTATAGAGTTTCTTTGTTGAGTCCAAGAGGTTACTAGTGAAGTGGAACGTTAGCTGTTTTCAGTCCATGAAGAAGGATAATTATGAGTTTTAGCAGGATTCTTACCAACATCTGCTCCGATCGACTCTCTGAAAGCCGAGATTTCTATGTGGCTTTACTAGACTTTGAGGTGAATTACGATAGCGATTGGTACGTTCAGCTTCGGCATCCAGCAAACAAAGAACTTGAGTTTGGGATTATTCTTCGTAGTCACGAACTAGTTCCGCAAGAATATCAAACTCCGCCTTCAGGAATGTATGTGACTTTTGTTGTTCCCAATGTTGATCTAGTATATGAAAAAGCAGTAGAGATGGGGCTGCGGATTGTCCAAGAGCCACGAAACGAGTTTTACGGACAGCGCCGATTCTTAACCGTTGATCCCAATGGTTGTTTGATAGATATTTGTTCGCCATTTAGTGCAGTAGAAAGATAAATGAATAACACTTGTATTTCCTTCAAAAGGTAATACTTTCTTTGACTAAACAATACTTTTAAGTTTTCTGAGATTATCAAATATAATAAAAATCAAAAGTATGGCGCATTTTTAGGAATTAGGAAATAAAAATGGAAATTCAGGAATTAAAGTCGTTAATCAAAGAAAGCATCCGAGAGGTTCTTCGAGAAGAGCGGCTACTGCTGTGTAAATCTCTTGTCCCGTATATATCTAATGAAGAGCAAGCTGAAATAGAAGCTGAATTTGGCTCCCCTTCAGATTATGAAGATGAAGAGTTTATTGACATGACTCATTGGGTTAAATATGGTAGTCAAATTCCGCAAGGCAGCAATTAAGTTTTTGCAAAAGGCATCCCCTGAAGATGCAGCCAAGATTCAATCACAACTCAATCAGCTTCTCATTGCTGTTGAAGAGCAAAACCTTACCTTGGTCTATGCACCCCAGACAGATTGTTACCAAAAATAGTCCCATAGTATTTGTGCTTTCAAAGAGATTCAATAGAAAGCCATAACAGAGTCAACGGAAAGAAACTGGAGTGAAAGAACTATGGCACAGGATGAGGTTTATCAGGAAGCGGAACGACGCATCGAAGCGGCACGTCAAGAGAACGCAATAGAACTTGATCTCAAACTCATGGGGTTGACAGAATTGCCAGAGGCGATCGCATCTCTCACTCAGTTGCAAGAGCTTAACCTCTTCGGCAACCAACTGACGGAAATGCCGAAAGCGATCGCATATCTCCCCCAGTTGCAAACGCTTGACCTCTCCAGCAACCAATTGACAGAGTTACCAGAAGCGATCGCATATCTCCCCCAGTTGCAAACGCTGAACCTCTACAGAAACCAATTGACAGAGTTGCCAGAGGCGATCGCATCTCTCACCCAGTTGCAAACGCTGAACCTCTCCAGAAACCAATTGACAGAGTTGCCAGAGGCGATCGCATCTCTTACCCAGTTGCAGAAGCTTAACCTCTCCCAAAACCAATTGACAGAGTTGCCAGAGGATATCTCATCTCTTACCCAGTTAAAAACGCTTAACCTCTCCCAAAACCAATTGACAGAGTTGCCAGAGGATATCTCATCTCTTACCCAGTTGCAAGAGCTTGACCTCTCCAGTAACAAATTGACGGAACTGCCAGAGGATATCGCATCTCTCACCCAGTTGCAAGAGCTTGACCTCTCCAGCAACCAATTAACAGAGTTGCCAGAGGCGATTAAAAAATTAACGCAGTTAAGTTATTTACAGCTCGGCTACAATCATTTGACTTCATTACCAGAAGGAATTGCTGAACTTCAACAGTTAAACACATTGGTTATAGGTGGAAATCAGTTCATTGAACTTCCTGAGGTTTTGAGGCGATTGACGCAACTAGAAGAATTGTACCTGTGGAAGAATAATTTGACTGCCATCCCTCAATGGATTAGTGAATTAGGCTCTCTTAAGGTTTTAGCTATTCATTCTAATCGAATTGAAGAAGTTCCATATTCCTTCAAAAAACTACAAAAACTGAAAAGGCTTTCTTTGGGTTTGGCGGGTCTTGGTGGTAATCCATTAACCCAAATTCCATTATTTATTCAACAATTAAAGGAGCTTGAAGAACTTGAGGCAGTTGATTGTAAGTTGAACATTTTACCTGATTGGATAGGCGAACTTAAAGAACTCAAAAAGATTGACTTAACAGCTAATTACTTAATCGAATTGCCAGCTTCCTTAAGTCAACTTCCTCAGCTAAGACAACTCAATCTGAATGATAATTCTCTTAACCTTGACCTTGCTGCTGCTAATGAGCAAGGCATCGAAGCCGTTATGCAATACCTGCGAGCAAGGCTAGAGGGAGAGATAAGGCTGAATGAAGCAAAGCTGATTTTGGTGGGTGAAGGTGAAGTTGGAAAAAGTTGTTTATTGGGCGCATTACGGGGAGATAAGTGGGTAGATGGTCGTCCCACAACTCACGGAATTGAGATAAAGCCTGTGATGGTCACCGCTCCTGATAATGGAACAGAGATTGCGCTGAATGGTTGGGATTTTGGGGGACAGCGGGTTTATCGCCCTACGCATCAGCTATTTTTCAGTCCCTCTGCGGTTTATTTGGTGGTATGGAAGCCCCGGGAAGGTCCACAGCAGGGGTTTGTTAAAGAATGGATTACGCTGATCAAGCATCGAGAACCCGATGCCAAAGTGTTTGTGGTGGCAACCCACGGAGGTCCCGGACAGCGACAGCCTGATATTGACCGACAGGAATTGATTGATCTGTTTGGCAGAGATACCATTCTGGGCTTCTTCCATATTGATAGTAAACCCCACCCAGAAACCCAGTGCTGCAACGGAATTGCTGAATTGCGACAGGCGATTGCCAGCACTGCTGCCGCTTTACCCGGCATGGGTCGTCTTGTGCCTACCAAATGGCAAAACATCCGAGAACTGTTGGAGTCATCTGGCAAAACTCATTTGCCCTATAGCGAGGTGATTGCCCTCTGTGAAGCACAAGGACTGGAGGGCTTTGCTGCCGAGCTCTTTGTGCGGGTGTCTCACACCCTGGGTTATTTCATTCACTACCATTACGACCCCATCCTTCGAGATATTGTCATCCTCAAGCCCGACTGGTTAGCCAAAGCCATCAGCTTTGTCTTGGATGATGAAACGACTCGGTGCCGCAACGGGCTGGTTGAGTTTGATCATCTCAGCCAGTTGTGGAGCCATCCACCCTTTGCCGGAGAAGAGGGCTATCCCAAAGCACTCCATCCGGTATTTCTGCGGCTGATGGAACGCTTTGATCTGTCCTACAAAGTTGTCCTAGATTCAGCTTCTAGAGAGGAAAGCACCACCAGTCTAATTGCCCAACTGGTGCCTGACAACCGCCCAGAGCAATTGCCTGATTGGGGTGAACAACCAGAGGAGGGCGATTGCCAACAGGTGCAAGTCTGTCGCATTGTAGACGATCGGGGTCAGAGTGCCAATGCAGAAGGGCTGTTCTATCAACTCATTGTTCGTCTACACAAATACTCACTCGGACGCACCAACTACGAAAACAGCATTCACTGGCAACGGGGCTTAATGCTCGACAACGATTACAATGGTCGCGCCTTGCTCGAACATATTGGCAATGATGTCAAAATCACCGTTCGAGCCGCGTATCCAGAACGCTTTCTCGCTTACCTCACTGAAGAAATGAAATGGCTAGTTGAGAGCTTTTGGGAAGGGTTAAATTGCAACATCATGGTACCTTGCATTGCACCTTGTGGAATGACATCGCCCGGACAGGGATTATTTGAAGTACAAAAACTGATCGAAAGCAAAAAGAAAAACCGCCCCGAGTTTCCCTGCCCAATTTCAGGTTGTGACGAATGGCAAAACATTGATCAATTGCTGAATAATGCTGTGACCACGCCTCCTCCATCCCAAGTCATTGGTCTTGACCAATTTCAAACGGTTGTAAAAGAAGAACTTAAAGTCATTCGTCGGGATCTTGTGACGCTCGATCGTCGGAATCAGCAACGCCATCAGGCGTTATCGACAGATCAGAAAGTTATCATGAGCCAGATCGATCAGCAGTTTGCCTATCTGATGCAAATGCTCACCGATGAAGCCAAAGATGGACCTCGATTGTTTAGCTTTAAGCCAATTGATCCGAGGTTCTTCGATCGCCCCAAATGGATCGGCGAAAAATTTCAACTCACCCTTTGGTGCGAACATTCTCGCAAACCGCTCCCGGCTCTCAATCCTGCGGGCAGCAAACAAGGCATCTATGAATTGGAACTCAACCGCGAATGGTTTACCAAAGCTGCTCCCTATTTCAAACTGCTGACTGGAACCTTGAGTCTAGTCTTACCCGTTGCCGCCTCAACGGCTCATTTTATGCTTGATGATAAGACCTATAAAGGCATCCAAGAAGAACTAGATCTGGGTCAAAAAAGTCTTGAATTTGGCATGAAAGGAAGCAACATCGCTGTAGATTGGCAGACCAAAAGAGATTCACCTGAATTTGAAGAGGGCGAATCTATTCGTGCCCAAGGCTCCATGCTGCGAGAACTTCATGCCATGCTGAAGGAAAAAGATCCCGGCTTTGGTGGTCTAGTCCAAGTGCAAAACAAACGCCGCGAGTTTTTGTGGGTGCATCCCCAGTTTGTAGACGAATATTAATTGCTGAAATTGCCTTAACAAAAGCGATTGCCGATCTTGGAGGAGAATATTATATGTGGAATGAGTGGTATGGAAAACCCGGATATGTTTATGGGACAGAACCTAATGATTTTCTGGTCTCGGTAGCGTCGCAAATCCCGCAGGGTAGAGTATTGTGTCTTGGCGAAGGCGAAGGGCGGAATGCAGTTTATTTGGCATCCCTAGGTTACGAAGTTGTGGCGGTAGATCAATCTGAGGTGGGAATGGCAAAGGCAGAAAAATTGGCTGCCCAGCAAGGCGTGAAAATTACCACGATCGCGGCGGATCTGGCTGAGTTTGTAATTGAACCACAATCTTGGCAGGGAGTCGTTTCTATCTTTTGTCATCTACCATCGGCTTTATGGGAAAAAGTTCATAGAGATGCAGTGACAGGTCTTACACCGGGAGGGATGTGGGTACTGGAGGCTTATACGCCTCGTCAGTTGACCTTGGGAACTGGGGGTCCCAGTGATGTCGATATGTTGGTTTCTCTAGAGATGGTGAAATCAAAACTGACAGGATTAGATTGGCAAATTGCTCAGGAACTCGATCGCAAAATCCCCGAAGGCGCACACCGGAGTGGTATGGGAGCCGTGGTGCAAATGCTTGGAGCAGCGCTTTAATTGCACGCGGACGTTAAGCTCAACGCTATCTCCAAAGGGGTTGATATGAATTTTGGTTGTGGAACTCCTGCGAAGCGAGTGTTCCCACAACATAACCTGCATAGCGACGGCTATATCTCAAAGCGATCGCCCAAAGGAGACTAGGTTTGGAGACTAAATTTAAAGTAATATAAATAAATATTAAGTATAAAAAATTTCTCACCATGCAGCCAAAATTCCTTGGGTTAGACTCTGGGTCGCGCTTTACTCCTCTGTTCCTAATTGCCCCATTCTTTTTCTGGGGAACGGCGATGGTGGCGATGAAAGGCACGATCGATCATACAACTCCCTTATTTATGGCAGGAACTCGCCTCGTCCCAGCCGGAATCTTGGTCTTAGTCTTGGCAATGTTCTTGGGGCGATCGCAGCCTCAAGGTTGGAAGGCATGGCTGTGGGTTGGTTTATTTGCCCTAGTGGATGGAGCGATGTTTCAGGGCTTCTTGGCAGAGGGTTTACAGCGAACAGGGGCGGGTTTGGGGAGCGTGATGATCGATTCCCAGCCCATTGCGATCGCTTTGATGTCGGCTTGGTTATTCAAGGAAGTGATCGGGGTTTGGGGTTGGCTGGGTTTGTCCTTGGGGGTGATGGGGATTAGCTTAATTGGTTTACCACCGGAACTGTGGCTGAGCATTTTGCACGGAGAACTGGGGACAATTAATTTTAGTTGGTGGGGATTGTTGAATAGTGGAGAATTATTAATGCTCCTTGCCTCCCTGTCAATGGCGGTGGGCACAATCCTCATGCCCTACGTGAGCCGAACTACCGATGCCGTGGTGGCAACAGGCTGGCATATGATCCTTGGTGGATTGCCTCTGTTTGCCCTGTCGGGGGTCTTAGAAACTCAACAGTGGAGCAATTTGCAGTGGTCTGATGGTTTTGCCTTGGGTTATTCCACCATCTTCGGCAGTGCGATCGCCTACGGTTTGTTTTTCTACTTTGCTGCTAAGGGGAATCTCACCAGCTTGAGTTCCCTAACTTTTCTAACTCCCGTATTTGCCCTCCTATTTAGTAGTTTTCTCCTAGAAGAAGTACTTAGCCCGTTGCAGTGGATGGGAGTAAGTTTAACGATCGTGAGTATTTATCTGATTAACCAACGGGAAAGAATTGCTCAAGCTTTCTCAAGTTTACTCACCCCCGCTTCATCCCCTAACCCCATTTTGAACGAACCAATTCTGGAACCAACTATTTTGAATATTCCTGAATCTAATCAAGAGGCTCCTCTCAACCCTCTGCCCCTTAAAATAGCAGAAACAACTTCTGAAGAAGTAAGTAATGCCAGTTCGGGATAAGCTAAAGTTCCCAATTTTGCGTGCGCTTCACGCACTCATAAAGCCCTTAACCCGAATTCACGCTAAGTACTCGATAAACTAATGACTACTACCCAACTTCCTAAACTCCAAACCCTGATAGAGAGTAAAGATAGCTTTGTGATTACCTTTGCCCCCCTAGATTTAGAGGCAGTTTACCAACTGGCAGATGATCCAGCCAATGGGGCGGTGGTGGTGATGAGCGGGACTGTCCGCAACCAAACCGATGGTAAGCCAGTGGTTTCTTTGGAATATCAAGCCTATGAACCGATGGCGATCAATGTATTCCGGCAGATTGCCCAAGAACTGCGCTGTCAGTATCCCGATGCCAACCGAGTGGTGATTCATCACCGGACTGGACATTTGAAAATTGGGGAAATTAGTGTATTAGTGGCGGTGGGTTGCCCCCATCGGGGTGAGGCATTTGCCGCGTGTCAGTATGCGATCGATACCCTGAAACACAATGCCCCGATCTGGAAAAAAGAACACTGGGCAGATGGTTCTAGTAGTTGGGTAAGTATTGGTGCGTGCGAGGAAGAGGCATGATTTATGGTCAAAGATGCTCTCTGCATAGCACAGAATATCCTTAAACGTATTACGGCAATTGAGAGGGTGGCGACAGCTATCCACTCTCAAACCCATATTTTATAGACGTTTTGACGGTTATAGTGTGTCTCATTTGCACGAAAATTGCTGTATGCTAGAAAAACATTTTTCAATTGTCTACTGATTCAGGGTCACTCTTCTAGTAAGATATTGGCAATTGTCATTGATCGTAATTTATGTAGTTAATTATGTAGTTAAGATCGATCGCAATATTTCGAGCAACAGAAAGTTAAGTGTGGTGTGGTGTGGAATTAAAATCTTTTTCTCCGTCATTTTTTCCTTTGACCGGAAGGAGGTTGCTAAGGATAATGATGGTTACTGTTTCTTTAGCTGCTTTAATTTTAGATAATTTCTCTGGCAAGGATTTGGGGCTGTCCATAGCTTTTCCTCTGATTAGTTGTACTTTAATTGCTGGATTGTTGGGCTACCAAGTAGTTCCCTTCCTCCAAAAACTAAAAGCCGGGCAGATTATTCGGGAAGATGGTCCCCAGTCCCATCTCAAAAAAGCGGGAACTCCCACTATGGGAGGCATATTCTTTGTCCCTGTGGCGATAATTTTTAGTTGTGTATGGGCGGCAATAAGTTTAGGGATTAATAGCCTCACATCCCTACTGCCTGTTGCCTTGATTACCCTAGCCTATGGCGCGATCGGCTGGCTAGATGACTGGCAGATTCTCCACAAAAAATCTAACAAAGGCATTTCGCCAAAAATGAAATTGGGGTTACAGATATCTAGTGCTGTAATTTTCTGCCTCTGGTTAGCTTGGCATCAACCTCCTAACCTGACGAATATTCAGCTCCCCCTAGGAATAATTTTGCCCTTGGGATTATTGTTTTTTCCCCTAGCAGCTTTTGTGTTGGTAGCAGAAAGCAATGCAACTAATCTCACTGATGGAGTAGATGGTTTAGCTGCGGGGACTGGAGCGATCTCTTTTCTCGGATTAGCCGTGGTCGTGGCTCCCACCCATCCAGAATTAATGCTCTTTTGTGCTTGCTTTAGTGGCAGTTGTTTGGGTTTCTTGGTGCATAATCGCAATAAGGCTAGGGTCTTTATGGGCGATACTGGCTCTTTAGCGATCGGCGGAGCTTTGGCAGCCGTGGGTATCTATTCCGGGCAGCTCTGGGCATTATTTGTCTTAAGTGGTTTATTTTTTATCGAAGCTCTGTCGGTGATTGCTCAGGTTAGTTACTACAAAGCCACCAAAAATGCTCAAGGTGTGGGCAAGCGTCTTTTGAAGATGTCTCCCCTGCATCACCATCTAGAACTCAGTGGTTGGCGAGAAACCCAAGTTGTAGCATTTTTCTATCTCATCAGTGGCATTCTGGCATTACTGGTGATTAATTAATTTCTCTAGACGTAGTTTATAGCAGGACTCATTCTTCTAGGTTCTTGTGCATCGAACCAGAGTCCAGAAGCATTTGACAGCTTTTTGACAAAAGTTGTTCCTGATTTTTAATTTGCTCAGAACCGATACAAAAAATACAAACCTAGTAGGGGAGTAAGGCCTTTCTCCCCTGCCAATAGTGGTTAATACCATTTTGCAAAACACTTGATATATTAAGCACCACTATAGTTAGGACGGGGACGTTTTTGAGGGCAAGCGGAGTGCGCCCTCAAAAACTTTCTAATCAAAGCGGTGTCAACTATATAAATCTGAACACCTTGCTGTATGAAGATTTAGATCAAGAAAATAGTGAAACTCTTTTCTTGATTTGGGATAACTAGACATTTAATAGCCGAGTTATGACTACTGGAACTGGCACAATCATAATGACTAAAAACCCTAAGGCAACTAAGCCAGCGATATCTCGCCAGTTGTCTAATTCGGAAACATCATTGAGGGCGGGTTGATCGGTAACGGGCATAAAGAAGAGGAGGATTGCCCAGATAATTAGATCCCGCTGGAGAAAGGCGAGGAGTAATACCAAAATCCGGGTAATTTGCCCGATCGCGACAGCTTTTTTTTGCCCGAACATAGCATGAACCATGTGTCCCCCATCTAGTTGCCCCAGCGGCATGAGGTTGAAAGCTGTGATCACTAAGCCAATATAACCAGCGATCGCTACAGGATGGAGATTAATGACAGTTCCCCCAGTGAACTGATTTCCCAAAGCCAGCTTGCAAAGCAAGGTTAGCAGTAGAGAAAAACGGGGATTCAGGGATTCAAAATTCAGCAGATTGGAAGCATCGCTGAGGGGAACGACCCGAGAATGCACCAACCCCCAAAGGAGAAGGGGCAGTGCTATAAGCAAACCTGCTGCTGGCCCAGCAATCCCCACATCAAACAATGCCTTGCGATGGGGAACCGGCGATCGCATTTGGATAAAAGCCCCCAAAGTTCCCAAGAAAAATGGCACCGGGATAAAGTAGGGCAGGGTAGTTTGCATCCGGTAATAGGTGGAAGTAAAGTAATGCCCCAACTCATGGATACTGAGGATCGCCATTAAGGCTAAGGCATAGGGCAATCCTTGCAGTAAAAGGGTGGGGTTACTCTGGATCTGTTTGGAGGATAAACCCGCGAAATCCGCCCCGATCGCGGTAGTGGTAAAAAGAGTGACCAGAATTAACCCCAGAGCCAAAAAGGGACGAAAAACTGGTTCCCGTTCTCCGGGATTCTGAATTTGAGGATTAGGTACCAAGGTGAAAACCGGGGAACCCTTAGTAGTTTCTTGGAAGATTAGGTAGAAGCGATCGCTAAATAAATCCCGAATATTTTGATTGATGGTTTTATAAGCCCGGTCTGGGTCTGTCCGGAGTTTTCCTCGACAGACCATTGCCTGAGGAAAATACTCGACATTTTGGAGATAATAAATTCCCCAAGGAAAACATTCCCGCAGTTTCACTTCCTCTTCCTTGGTAATCGGGCGTAGGGGCGGCGGAGTTTCTGAGGCGGTTTCTGGTGAGGAATCTAGAGATTCACCTGTGCTAGGTTTTTCTTGGGGGGGTAAGTTGCGCCGTCCTGCTTGTACCAAGAACCAATAGCCGAGGGGAGAGAAAATAAATAACGCCAACAGTAATAAGGTGGGCATGGGGCGCTGTTCCCCATAGACCACAGCCCAGAGGGTCAGGGAAATAGCCGGAGTCATTAAAACCAGCCACAACATCCATACCGGGGTAGTGGTAATTTTACTGACACCACGGCTGACAATGAAATAGGTGGTTACGCCAAGAATAATTAGTAGGAGCCAAGTTTCCATGATATCGATCGCAATTTGAAGAGTTAAATTAGCAATATTAAATTAGCAACATCGTGTGCAAAGGGTCACGCCTGATCTTGGAAACTAGCAGCAATTCTCCTGTAAACTACACCATCTACATTTTGTTGACCTGCTGACTAGAATTGGGCGGTTGGCGGTGATCGTCGCCTCCGCTGAAATTACCGGATCGCTAAGCAATGAGAGAGAAGCGGGGCTGAGGAATGGCACAAGTTGACGGGTTATTTCCCTTGGCACCCTATATCTATGATATGGTAAAAAGACAGATAATTCCCCTCAAGATTCAGTGGGCAACATCAAAAATATCCCCAGCTTAGTAATGTTTGAGTAATGCAAATCCGCCGCCGTCCTCCTAGTTCTTCTATTTCAGCTAGTATGTTTAATTATCAGGTGCCTATGCCTGATGCCCAACCTCGCCATATTCTTGAAGAAATTGTTTGGTACAAAGAAGGCGAAGTAGCTAGGTTGCGGGAGCGGCAGCCTTTAGCGGAACTACAGAAAAAAATTGCTTTGGCTTCGCCTCCCCTAGATTTTGTTGCTGCCCTTCGCCAAGGCAAAACTCACCCCGCCTTGATTGCCGAGGTGAAAAAGGCATCTCCTAGCAAAGGGGTAATTCGGGAGGATTTTGATCCAGTGGCGATCGCCCAAGATTATGTAGCTGGGGGAGCTAGTTGCCTATCGGTGTTGACGGATAGCAAATTTTTTCAGGGCAGTTTTCAGAACTTGCAGCAAATTCGCGCTGCTGTAGATATTCCCCTGTTGTGTAAAGAGTTTATTATCTATCCCTACCAAATTTATTATGCCCGCTGTCATGGGGCGGATGCCGTCCTCTTGATTGCGGCAATTCTGTCTGATCAAGACCTCCGCTATTTTACAAAAATCATCAAATCTCTAGGGATGACTGCTCTGATCGAGGTGCATACTGAGGAGGAGTTAACTCGAGTTTTAGCCCTGCCGGAGGTTAGCTTAGTCGGGATCAATAACCGTAATCTTGAAGATTTCTCTGTAGATATTGTCACAACTCAAAAGCTATTTGCCTCGCAGCAACAGGTTTTGCAGGATCGGGAAATTCTGGTAGTGAGTGAATCAGGAATCCATCAAGGGATAGACTTAGATTTTGTGCTAAAATCTGGTGCTAGGGCAGTGCTGATTGGTGAATCTTTGGTCAAGCAAACTGATGTCAGGCAAGCGATCGCCAATTTATTTCAGGGTTATTTTTTAGAAACAGTCTAAATTTACCCCCCAAATCCCTAAAAATTCCGGGTAGTGCTAAAGAAGTAAGGGTTTCCCTCGCGCTGTGAGGGAAATTTTTACCCCCAAGATAATGATCTTTTAGGACTACCAACACCCGGTTAGCTGATGATTCTATTTGAGGTCAACCATGCCCCCCTTACCATTGCCATCCCATGTCCACTATGAATTACTCCTGCAACTTCTAGAACAACAAACTGCCTTTGCTGCTAATCAACACCCCCAAGTTCGGGGACAAGTTCAGCAATTAATTTACAGTTTGCGGAAGGCTTTATCCCAGCAAAAACAAATAGAAACCACCTGCGAGCAGCTACAACTTCCGGTAGAATATCGTTGGTCAGTAGCGATCGAACATCAGGATCCAGCCCTAGCACCAGAAAAAGTTTAAAAGAAATGTAATTGGTTGGGGGAAACTACTAGTTTTACTGGAGTGCCGATCTCAATATCTACGCTCTTATCTGTGCGGGCTTGGAGTATCTTGCCGGTTTTGGTTTGCAGAAAATAAATATATTCCCGTCCCAGAAATTGGCGATCGCAAACCATCACTGGGCTATTTGCCTCCACTTGGAGGTGTAAATCTTCTTGCCGAATCATTACTTCAGTTAGTTTTTGAGTTGATTTCTGTTGATGGGGAGCCGGAACTGCAAAATCTCCAATTTCTGTAGTTAACAAATTCCCGACCCATTGAGCCGGCAGAAAATTAGCTTGGGTGACAAAATCAGCGACAAATCTTGTTTTTGGCTGGTCGTATACCTCTACTGGAGTGCCAACTTGCTCGATCTGTCCTGCCTGCATGACCGCAATGCGATCGCACAGGGATAGAGCTTCTTCTTGATCATGGGTGACAAAAATAGCCGCTGTGCCAGTTTGTTTGAGAATAGATCGAATTTCTTGACGCAGGCGGAGACGGACTTGGACATCTAGGTTACTCAGGGGTTCATCGAGCAAAACTAGGCCGGGGCGGGGAGCCAAAGCCCTAGCCAGAGCTACCCGTTGTTGTTGTCCTCCAGAAAGTTCGTGGGGATAGCGGTGTTCCAACCCGGTTAAACCAACGAGGGCGATCGCCTCCCCCACTGCTTGTCTGAGGCTTTGGGGAGACAGCTTGCCTAAGCCAAAACTAATATTTTTCGCCACGGTCAGATGGGGGAATAGGGCATAATCTTGAAACACCATCCCAATATTGCGCCGCTCTGGTGGTAGGGTATAGCCCGGTCTTGCTACTTCTTGCTGATGCAGGCTAATCTTCCCCGCCTGCAAATCCTCAAAGCCAGCAATTAAGCGCAGCAGTGTAGTTTTGCCACAACCAGAAGCACCGAGTAGCCCTAAAATATCCCCTTGATCTAGTTCTAGATCAATCTCCCAGACTGCTGGAGAATTAGCACCAGGGAATTGTTTGCTTACTTGGTCTAACTGGAGAATAATATCCTGCATGGCATTGACTTAGTTAATAGCTCGGAAGGGAGAATATCATTTGTTAGGACTTACGCACTGCTCACGAATTACAGCACTTTGCATTCAAATGAGACACCCCACAAATATTGAAAGTCCTATCAATGTTGGGTTTGAGAGTGGGCTTCGACGACCCTCAGCCCACTCTCAAACTGCTATATCTAGGATTTTGGAAGTTTTTGCGAGCGCATAATACTCGTAAAAGCTTCCAAATGCTTAAGCCCTGATTTGTGATAACTGATCAGTAGTCTACAGGTCAGGTGGGCAATGCCCGCTCTATTTATAAAATCTGATAACTGTTAACTGGTAACTGATTAATTGCGTTTTTGGGTAATGGATAGGGTGTAGGAGTGTTGTCCTCCAGCCCGATCGCCCACATAAAAAGCATAGCTGCCCTGCTCCCAATAGCCGGGGGCATTAATCCTGCCACTACTGCTATCGGCAGAAATGCAGGAAGTAGTGCCATTGGGCAGACGAATTAATAAAGTGGGTTGTCCGCTGCCTTGGAGACTAAATCTTAGGTAGGGAAAGTCATTGTTTAGCTGAATGACATGGTTTGGGGTTGCGGATATATTGCCACAATTAGAACTAGCCTGTCCACCCCCAGAGGTTCCTTGCAACACCATGGGATCTGGTTGGAATTGCGAGCTAATAGCTACAGTTTGACCAAAAGCCGGATGAGTGCCAATAATGCAGGCAGTAATCGCTGTCGCTAGACTCAGCGTACCAGTAATTAACTTTTTCATAAAATTATTTGCCTATTTTTGTAAGTTTGTTGATAGTTTTTTGTGATTTCTGGTAATTCCATGCAGTAGCGATCGAGGCTTGCTTTGTACTGCCAAGAAATTAATTTTAAATAAGAAGAATAAATATCTTAGATCTTTCTAATAGGACTTAGAGGTCATTTATAAAGTGGCTAGAAGGTCTGATTTTGCGCCCCCGCCGGGGGCGCAAAATCAGACTTTATAAATAGCCTCTTACGCACTGCTCACGAATTATCTAGAGTGTTAGAGGTTGTTGCGGGGCTGAGCGTAGTCGAAGCCCGCAACAATCTCTAAATACGTAAGTCCGATCTAACTAACTTCTATGACTAGCTGATGGCGTGGAAGTTCCTCTACCTAATAGATTCAGTTGTTCTAGTTCTATTTCCGTAAGATATGCAATTTGCTCTTCAAGGGAACAACACTAAAAAAATATTTTCTTTTGCTACTGGCAGATGATTCTACCCGCCGAAGGCAGGTAAAACCATTCAGGATTGATTGCTGCTGGCAGATGATTTTATCCGCCGAAGGCGGATAAAATCATTCAGGATCGATATATTGCAGGAAGAAAAGGTGGGGATTACTATATGGTAAAGTCAGAGTAAGTAGCGAAACTGAAATTAGGCATATAATTTTTAGCAATTCAGGAAACTATGATGCCTGAATTATTCACAATTCTTAGCGATGAATTACCATGAAACCTGCTGATAATTCCAACTGGCAACAACGCCTCAAAGAACTAGAGGTAGAAGTAAACCAAACCACCCCAGCGACGGAGGTGAAATTTACTGTCCCAGAGCCACTCAAAGCTATGACTGATCCAGCTCGGTATCAGAACTTAATCGATCGCATTCTTCCTTGGTTTAATGAGCTTTCTCAACCCAGTAAGGTTGTCGTGGCAGTGGTTGGGGCTATAGTTGCTTTTATCGTGCTCCGAAGTGTGCTGCAATTAGTTGCTGCTGCTGCTAGTTTAGCCATCTTAGGTATTATTCTATATTTAGTGTATCGGTTCTTGATCGCACCAAAACCCACTGATCAATAAATTTCTAAGTTGACTGATGGCATTAAATAGTTTTCATCCCCACCGAGACTCATCTACTGCACCCGAAACTCCGGCTAAATTCCGTCTGGTGGTTCCCCTCCTGGCCCGGCGGGGGGCAGCGGTAATGTTGGAGGTGTCCTTAGTTGTGGCAGCAGCAGCGGTTCCCTTTAGTCTTGGCCAGTGGGCTAATCAACGTCTGAAGGAGAGAGTTCCCCTGAATCCGGTTTTGGTGCAGGTGCAGGGAGCGATCGCTAAAAATCTGGCTCTACCTCGGAGTACCCAGCCGCTCCAAGTTGCCCCCATCACCAATCTGCTGTGGTCTGGAGCAATTATTTTTCCGATTCTAGTCGGCGGTTGGCAGTTGCTTCTGCTGGGTGTTACGGGACAAACCAGCCCTAAGCGGTGGTTTGCGGTAGCAGTAGTCCAAGCCGATAGTTCTGCTCCGGGAATTTTTCGAGCATTGCTGCGAGAAGTTGGAGGGCGGTGGGCGTTGCCTTTGACTGGGGCTTATGCGTTGTGGCGCTATGCCGGAGCTTTTCCCGATGTCACGATTCTATTTGCTTTGGCGGGTGTATTGGTGGTTCTAGAAAGTGCCACTACCCTGTTGAACCGGAGACGGCGATCGTTCCATGACCAGTTAGCCGCAACCTATGTGGTGGATGTAGTTTGGCTAGAAGAAGATGAAGAGAATTTCTCTGCCGAAACTGATCAATTAAGCGATCAATTAAGTAGTGAAATAACTCCAGAAATAACTCCAGAAATGCCCAGCTATGGAGGAATTGCTCAGGGAGTAAATCCCCCCTCTGCTCATCAGCAGGTGATTTATGTAGACGGAAATATTGTGGTGGAACAGGTCGGCAACTGGACAAGGGAACAAGGTTGGGGGCAAGAAGTAGAGGAAGAACTGACAGAGGAGCAAGATAACCCCAAGATTCTAGGCACCGAATTAACTACCATCAGCTTACCCCGGACTTCAACCTTCAGCCTTTGGGGACTGATGCGCCGCTATCCGGGAGCTACTTTGTTAACAGCTCTTTTAGGGAGTATGTCCTTGGTTTTGGGGACTTTTGTGGCTACTCAAATTTATATTCAAGGGCAAACTAATCAACGCAATCTGCAACAGCAACAAAATGAAGTGTTTCTGTCCTTGGTGCGGCAGTTAAATACGGCAATTAGCCCAGAAGAGCGGCAGGGAGCGATTTTAGCCTTGGGGAGAATTGCCGACGATCGCGTGGTTCCCCTATTAGTAGATACTCTGTCACGGGAGAAGACGGCTAATTCCATTGAGGCGATCGAACAAGCCTTAGTCGCCAATGGTTTACTCTCATTACCGCCCCTGCAAAAGCTAAATCAATCCCTACAAAATGACCTGCAAACCGCTATTCGTAGAGCGCAGAAAGAGGAGCAGGATTTGGTGATTTTAAGACAAAAAGCAGTGGTGCGATCGATCACCAAAATCCTCGCTATTTATGCCAAATCTCCCCAGAAAATTGACCTCGGCAAGGTAGATTTTAGTGTCATTCCGGCTGTGATAGAAGGATTAGATCTAGCTGGAGCAAACTTCCGGGAGGGCAATTTATTTAATGCCAGTCTGCGTTACAGTGACTTTTCTAGTCCCGGAGAAGATGACATTTATGGCACCTATGATGATAGTTTTGTAGATTTTACTAAAGCAAATTTACAGCAAGTAGATTTTACTGGGGCAATTTTAATTAGGGCAGTGATGCCAGAGAGTAATCTCAGTTGGTCGGCGATCAATAAGGCGGATTTTAGTAATAGTAATCTTGCGGTTTCTAATCTTAGTGGAGCGCAGATTATTAATTCTAAATTTCTCCAAGCGAATTTGGAGAGAGCCAGCTTGACTGGAGCTAATCTAGGAGAATCTCAATTTAGCCAAACTAATCTGCATCAAGCAAACCTAGGCAAGGCTAGGGCGGTGAATACGGATTTTAGTTCGGCGAAACTAACCAAAACTAACTGGCAGGAGGCGGATGCTTCCCAAGCCAATTTTCAAGGAGCAAATTTTCAAGGCTCGGATTTAAGTAATGCCAGATTTGTCGGGGCAAAATTTACTAATGCCAACCTGCAAAATGTAAATTTCCAGTCTGCTGATTTACGATTTGCCGATCTCCGGGGAGCGAATTTAGCTGGGGCAAATTTTCAAGGTGTGGTATTTTTCACTGCCCCCGGTGTAAATCCCGATCAATTTATTCGAGCAATTATTCCTAAGGAAACTTCTACGATCGTCAAACAAGTCGATTTTAGTCAAGTCAAGAATCTGGATCCCAGACAACTAGAATATATTTGCACTCAAGGCGGTATTCATCCTCGATGCCGCTAGATTCTATATCAATCGAGAAAATCCGTAATCTCCTGATAAAAAGTCTGTCCCTTTCCCCTACTGCTACTTGCAGTCACCAATAACCTTAAAACTTCTACAAGCGAACTAGTTGTAGAATCAAAAATCAATGCCAAAAGCTGGCTGAGGTCGTCTTGGTTTTGTTGTCCGTAGGCTAAAGCGTTAATATAATCATTGCGGATTTGGTTATTAATTACTACGATCGGATAGCCTGCCCGGATTAAGAGTAAATTCATTAATAATCTGGCGGTTCGACCATTCCCATCGCGAAAAGGATGGATAGAAACAAAACGATAGTGAGCCATGGTGGCATATTCGACTGGATGGAGCCTTAAAGCAGATTCCGAATTCAGCCAGAGCGCAAAATCGCTCATTAATTGAGATAGTAAATAATGGGGAGGATAACGATAATTTGTTCCTGCTGCCATGACATCTAGAGTGCGATAACTACCCGCTTCTTCTGGGTTAATTTTGCGGAGAATTAGATTGTGAATTTGCTTGATTTCCCATTCATTAATCTCTGTATCTCTTTGGGCTAAATTTTCAATATAATCGATCGCTTCTTTATGTCCAATCACTTCTAAATGTTCGTCAAGGGTTTTGCCCCCCACTGTAATCCCTTTAGTTAAAACTAATTCGGTTTCACTTTGGGTTAAGGTATTACCCTCAATAGCATTTGAGTTATAAGTAAAGCGAACATCATAGAGCTTTTTGAGTTCGGCAACGAGGGTGGCATCGATCGGTCTGAACCCATCTAGCCAGGCTTTTAGTTTATCGATTTGTTCTAATTTAAGCTGATAATTCATTATTAAATAGTTGTCGATCGAAGAGGTTAAGGAAAATTCCTTTTGTTTACCTAAAATAGTTACCTGTTGTATGAATTTCTCGTATAGTTGAGTCTCCATCTTTGCCAATATTCCCCCATTCCCTAAAACGGCATCTCTTTAATAAAAACAAAGTAAGGTGCGTTACACTTTAATTAGTTAGGTTAGCAAGGAGTTTAGCCATGAGTGTTATTGTCCCTGATGAAATTTTAACCACAACTCGCATGACTGAGATAGAAATGCGTCAAGAAATCGCTGTGATGCTCTTTCAGAGAGAAAAACTGACCCTTGCTCAGTCTAGCCGATTTGCGGGAATGCACCGTGTTGCATTTCAGCATCTACTGGCTAGCCGTCACATCCCAATACATTACGGGGTGGAAGATTTTGAACAGGACATTCAAAACCTGTGGGAGATGGGCAGATTGTGATTATTGTCAGTGATACATCACCCATTAATAACCTCGCTGCCATCAATCATCTCCATCTTCTTCATCAACTATACGGAATGGTGCTGATTCCCGAAGCCGTTTATCGAGAACTAGCTGATCCCAATTTCCCGGTGGCGGGTGCGATCGAAGTGCAAACCTTTGACTGGATTCAAACCCGTGCTGTTAGAGACCGCACCCTTGTCGAAGCTCTGAGCAACGAACTTGATATCGGAGAAGCAGAAGCGATCGCCCTAGCAGTCAAAAGCCAAGCCGATCAAATTTTGAACGAACTTAACCACTATTTTGCTGCCTGAATTGTTGCAACAACTCCTGAATAGATAACACAGGTACAGATGAGTTCAAAAAACCTTGAGCATCACGGGTCACAATTACTTCTAATTCTTGAGCAACTGCACCAAATATCTGAACAGCATCTTCAAAATCAACCAAACCGGAGTCAAAGGCTGATTCCAGAACGTCTCGATCGACTGGACAAATCTCCATAGCAGTTAGTGTCTCTGAAACGGCTTGTCGTGCTTGTTCGACACTACGGGTTTGTCTGCGAGAAATATAGAAAATATCCGTTAGCGTTGTCGCCGTAACATACCCGACAACCTCCCCGCTGTCGATTGCTTGGAACAACAGTTCTGCATCCTGAAAAAATGGATCTCGCTGCAAGAGAAAATCCAAAACAACATTGGTATCAATTAAAACTCTCACTGAAGATACCTCTCCACACGCCGCTCTTCTAGCATTGCTGCCACTTCTTGATCTGTTGGTGCAGGCTGTTCTGTTTTTAACAACCCCCTCATCCGTTGAATTGCCCCAGAGCGGTCAGACTGGGTAATTGTCTTCTCTTGCAAAGATTCAACAATCATGGCGATCAGCACAAGGCGATCGCTGGGTGATAACTTGAAGACTTGCGCTTTCAGTTCTTGAGATAGCATAGATAGTTCCTACACTCGAAGGGGAATAGTCTTTAATAGGAGCGATACTGCCTTTTATAACTAGAGAAAGTATTATACGGAAAAATTCAGCCTAATGTCTCATTTTGGGGTGATTAGACGGAGATGCAATATTCGCTGGTGGCGAGGCGATCGCTAATACATTTACCAATGCTCCAGCATAGTTCGATCGATTCTTGGTTGGGGGGAGCGATCGCTTTTTGCTGGGCGATCGATCACCCCTTGAGAATCGCAGGTTTATCTATGCTAGTTTCTTGAACCACTTTGTTACCCCAGTCAATTTGCTTTCTCTGGATACCCTTGCGGGTGTGGGGTCTCATCTCGCCAATCGCAGCCAGAGCCTGCTCTTCGTTCTGGCCATACCACCGCAACAGAGCATATGCCACCATTCCGGTTCGATGGATGCCCGCCGAGCAATGGATCAGCATCGATCGACCAGCTTCGAGGCGATCGGCAAGTGCAGGTAGAGCCAGTACGAGAGCATCGGATGCCTCACCTTGCGGTGGTTGACCGTTCTCAATCGGTAGCCAAAACCACTCAATCCCAACGTTCTCGACCAAATTGCCGATGGACTCCGCACCCTCTCTCGAAGACAGGAGAGTAACCACACAGTCACAGCCGAACTCCTTGAGCTTTGAGGCAGTCTTGCTTCCGGGACGGTGCCATAGCGTCAACTGCCCGTTGCCGAGCGATACCCAAGTACAGTCGATAGTTTTGCTGTGCATCTGCTTAACCATCTGGTGTTACATCTGAATAGGGAAGGGTCGATCGCCCTTCTCGACCCGATCCGGCAGTTTGATTGATTTAACTTCGAGTTTCCCCTGGCAAGACAATTGCCTTAGAACGAGAGAGTATCGACCTATCTTCAGTTTCGATTGGTGAGGTAAAAGGTCCAATCTTTTGTTCTAAGAATAAGAACCACTTTCTACCTAAATTATCGATGAAGTGTACAAGTTGATCGCTCGCACGATCACTATAGGATGGGTTCCAAATCAGTTTAGGCTCGTCTGATCCAGATATTTCCACATAGCGATTTATTGTCATATATAAAAAGCAGTCGATTGAGGAGTATGAATGGATAAGCGCATCACAAGCCAGCGCATGAACCAAATCTGGCGCTATGCTAGTAAAACCATCATTAACAAAAATTAGTGTTCCATGGGGCTTATTAAGCTTAAAGAATTCTTTTGTCTCTCGAATTTGACGATTTGCCGTCTTCAATATCCGAAGAATAGCTGGTCTTGCTAAGCGGACAAATTCTATTTGGAACCACATCGGATATCTACCATCTCCTCCCAAAAGTGACGGTCTCCATTCTGGTTCCTCTTTCACCAAGCGTTTAAATAATTTTTCTAGTCCGCTATTTGCAGCTTCAGTCTGAAGGAACTCTGTCTTGATTTCTTTTAACTCTAATACCGTACTCACTTCTTCAAATAAATAGTCAGCGTTATTAAAGTCAGGAGATTTTGAAAGAATATCCGCAATGCGCTTGCCCCCAACAGTAGTGACAAATTCAGTCCATGTCTCTTCAACGAGTAACTTATCATGCGAACCTACATCCCAAAAACCTGGTATCTCAGCCATATCCATCCCCATAGAAGTAAAATTCACTACACATTGTTCAAGCTTCCAAACTATGTACTAGACAGAATTTCTCTGCCTAATCTGAGTGTAAATTATTCGGGCTTAATATTATATTTTTTTCTACATAATCTATACAAGACATTATACGAAAAAGTTCGGACTAATGTCTCATTTTTGGTTGATTTGACTAATTGTTTTTGACTAATTACCTATTTGGTGTGTTAGCCCGATAACCTTAGGTATTATTTAACTCGAATTCATGTTTATTTAGGAGTTTTTTGTCCCTATCTGAAGTACTCAAAATGTCTTTTTTCTAATCACTATTCCTTTGCATTCGCTGATCGTGTAACTTCAGGAGAATTTCTGCATGAACTTCTTTGGTGATGGGATAGAAATAGGCGAGGATGACTCCACCGATCAGTGCCACCGTGGGCAGAGGTCCGATCGCAATCCGAATCGCTAACAAAGCAGAAGCTGGCTGCACGGGGGTAGGTTGCCCCGAAACTTTCTCCACAAAACCCGACCACTGGAGAGCCTGCCCCACCAAAAATAGCCCCAGAGCTAAACCCACTTTTTGCAACAACACCATAAATCCATAGAAAATTCCCTCTCGCCGTTTGCCCGTTTGGAGTTCATCTAGCTCAATCACATCCGGCATCATCGACCAAGGAATCAGATAAGCCACCGATACCCCAAACCCAGCAATCACCGCCAAGAAATACATCCACCCCAACTGCCCCGGCTGAATAAAAAATAAACCCGCTTGAGCAATAATCCACAACCCCATGCCCATGTAGTAGACAGCTTTCTTGCCGACCTTTTCACTAATTCGGCTCCAGACAAACAACATTCCTAAGGCTGTACCTTGGACTGCCAGAGCCACCAGGGGAGATTCTGCCTCTTTTCTGCCCATCCAGTTGACCACAAAGTAGGGAATAATCGAAGCCGTCACCTGCACTCCTAGCCAAGAACAGAGGTAAATCCCAATCACGTAGAGAAATGGCTTGTTACTAAAAACAATTTTTAGTTGTTCGGGAATGGGGGTAATTTCCTCTATTTCTGTTGCTTGCCGCCGTGCCTCGGTAATTGTCACCCGGTCTTTGGTTCCCCAAATGCACCAGTAGAGGGGTAGAACAGAGAAAACCGTGCAAACTCCAGCTAAAACTAGGTATTGGTTTGCGGAATTGGTCTTGACGAGGGAGAAAATTCCTAGGGCTAAGAGCAGGGAGAAGATACTGCCGCCGATCGAGAAGGCAAACCGAAAACTATTTAAGCTAGTGCGTTCGTTGTAATCTTGGGTCAGTTCTGGAGTCAGCGCAGTGTAGGGCAAATTGACGATCGTATAGAAAGATTGAGAGATAATCGCAATGATTACGTAATACCAAAATAGTCCCCACTGGTTGGTGGCTGGGTCATCGCTAAATTTAGGAATGATCCACTGTAAAAAGAAAAATACTCCAAAGGGAATTGCCCCCCAAAACATCCACGGATGCCGTCTGCCCCATTTCGATTTGGTGCGATCGCTCAACACCCCAACTAAGGGATCATTAACCGCATCCCATACTTTGCCAATTAATAAAATTACGCTAGCTAAACCCACATTTAGCCCAACTACATTAGTAAAAAAAAACATTAAGTAAAATACTAAAATATTGGCAGTAATTGCGGGTCCCAAATCCCCTGCACCATAAGCTAATTTAGTCCCAAAGCTAAGTTTTTCTGATGCTGCTGTTGACTCTTTTTCTAGTTCTGGACTATCTGTCATTTTCTTAATAATTTGTTATACAATATAGCGATCCTAAATGGTTTCCCTCGCCGAAGGCGAGGGAAACCATTTATTAGAAGTAATATGACTTCTTTGTTTCTAAATTCATTGTGCGCTTATCTGCCCTCATTTTATGCCAGAAATTTTTGTCTCATGGTCTGAGTATCATCAACTGATTGAAAAGTTAGCCGTGCAGGTGCATCACTCCGGCTGGGAATTTGACCAGATCATTTGTCTCTCCCGTGGGGGGTTGAGAATTGGGGATGTGTTCTCTCGTCTGTATCGCAAGCCCTTGGGGGTTTTGGCGGCTTCTTCCTACGGTGGGGATGGCGATCGCGTCCGGGGCAAACTCACCTTTGCTCGCCACGTCACCACCACGGCAGCTCAGATGGGCAGTCATATTTTGTTGGTCGATGACCTCCTCGATTCAGGAGTCACCCTCAAGGAAACCGTCCCTTGGCTAAAGGAAAATTACTCAGAACAAATTGTCGAGATTCGCACCGCAGTCCTCTGGCACAAGTCTCATTCTGTGGTCACTCCAGATTATTGTGTGGAGTTTCTAGTAGATAATCCTTGGGTACATCAACCCTTCGAGCGCTACGAACTCATGACGATCGAAGATTTAGCTGCTAGTTATCAGCCTCTCCAGTAGGGTGGCGGTTAGAGTGGCGTTTGAAACCGCAACTACAAGAACAAAGTCCGCCGTCGCGGACTAAGATAATACCAACTTTAATCGCAATTGTTATGCCTCAAACATAGTGGCTGCGACGGATCTTGGTTACTTGATCGGCGATATCTAAAATTGCTTGGGGCATGGCGGCTCCAGTGAAAATGATATCGATGCTATTGGGGCGATCGCGCAGAAAACCCAACACCTCAGCTTCCGGGATAAATTCTAGCTTCATGGCTAGGCTCAACTCATCCAGAATCACTAAGGAATAGCCCCCTTGCAGGGCGAGTTGTTGGGTGTGCTGCCATAGTTCTTGGATGGCACTAATCTCTTGGGCTTCGGCATTAGTTTGGGTAATTTGTTCTAGGTTGCGTTGCAGGTCGCACCGGAGCCAATCAAGGTTTTCCCCTAGGGTGGTGGGGTGTTGACAGCCTTGATTGATACCGCCCTTGAGGAACTGGACTACCAGCACCTTGGTTCCCTGCTGGGCAATACACAAGGCTTGGGCAAGGACATTGGTGAAAAATTTCCGCTCAGGCTGAGGGTCTTGGACAGAACTGCTGTTGGTGAAAACTTGCACCATCCCGGCGATCGATGAGGCTGGGTAATGGGCTGAGGTGTTTTCACTCGTATTGTTACTGGGAGTTTCGAGTTGGACGATCATAGTTGGGGAAGGGAGGAGGTAAAGGGAGGTAAGGGAAGGTACAGGAGTTAAAGAAGGTTGGGGAGGATTTAGTGTAGGTAATTGATTTATTCCCTTATAGAACACTAAATATAGGTTGACCGTCAATACAAAGAGTTAGGAAATTCTGCTAGTTACCCCTTGATTTTTCTATGGAACATGACTGACGTATTTGCAAGATTTAGCGGGCGCTGTGCGCCCGCTAAATCTTTTATTTATTTCTCGATCGCTAAAACCTTGGTCAAAAAACCCCACTCATCGGCAATTTCGGCAATCATCTTACTAATGGGCTTTCCGGCTCCATGACCAGCTTTGGTTTCGATCCTGATCAGCACGGGATTCTCTCCCTGGTGAGCAGCTTGGAGGGCGGCGGCGAACTTGAAGCTATGGCTGGGGACAACGCGATCGTCATGGTCGGCAGTGGTAATCATCGTTGCCGGATAGGATGTGCCAGGTTTTAGATTATGCAAAGGCGAATAGGCATAGATCGCCGCAAACTCTTCAGTATCTTCGGGAGAGCCGTATTCTGAACACCATGCCCAGCCGATCGTGAATTTATGGAACCGGAGCATATCCATCACCCCCACGGCAGGTAAGGTAGCAGCAAATAGATCTGGGCGCTGGGTCATGCAAGCCCCCACCAATAAGCCCCCATTACTGGCACCGCTAATGGCAAGTTTTTGACCAGAAGTATATTGATGACTAATCAGCCACTCGGCAGCAGCAATAAAATCATCAAAGACATTTTGCTTATTTAACTTCATCCCCGCTTCATGCCACTCTTCCCCGTACTCGCCACCACCCCGGAGATTAGCGATCGCGTACACTCCCCCCATCTCCATCCACACCAAATTACTTACTGAAAAGTAGGGGCTGAGGGATACATTAAATCCGCCATAGGCATAGAGCAAAGTGGGATTATTCCCATCTAGAACCAAGCCTTTTTTATGAGTAATAAACATCGGAATTTTAGTTCCATCTTTGCTGGGATAAAATACCTGTTTAATTTCGTATAGTTCTGGCTGAAAATCTACTTGGGAACGGCGATAAAGCGTACTAGTTCCTGTCAGCATATCGTAGTGATAGATAGTATTCGGGGTGGTGAAACTAGTAAAGGTATAAAAAGTTTCCGTGTCCTGTTGTTTGCCGCCAAATCCCCCGGCAGAACCAATGCTGGGCAGATCAACTTCCCGAATTAAGCTGCCATCAAGGTTAAATATCTTAATCACGGTGTGGGCATCTTGGAGATAGTTGACCACAAATTGATTATTTAAGATGCCTACAGATTCTAGGGTTTCTGCTGTCTCGGGAATAATTTCTGACCAACTTTCTGGCTGGGTGATATCAATAGCCACAACCCTACCCCTAGGAGTATCGAGGTCTGTGGTAAACCAAAATCTTGAACCTTGGTTACCAATAAAGTTATAACTAGCATCAAAGTCCTTAACTAATTCCACTACAGGACTACCAACTTTGGTTAAGTCTTGGTAGAAAACTAAATTCTTAGAATCCGTCCCTTTCCAAACACTAATGATCAGATAATTACCATCTTCGGTGACTCCCGCCGAGAAACCCCATTCCTTTTGGTCTGGTCGATCGTACACCAGCCGGTCTTGACTTTGAGGTGTGCCGACTTGGTGATAATAAAGCTTTTGGTAGTAGTTCACCTCCGCAAGAGCATCACCTTGGGGGGCATCATAGCAACTGTAGTAAAAACCTAAGCTATCCTTTGTCCAAGAGGCTCCCGAAAATTTCACCCATTGGAGGCGATCGGGCAGATCCACCCCAGATTCAATATCCCGCACTTTCCACTCCACCCAATCAGACCCAGCTTGGGAAAGTCCATAAGCCATCAGTCTGCCGTCGTCACTAATGGAAATTCCGCCTAGGGCGATCGTGCCATCCTCTGAAAGTTTGTTGGGATCCAGCAAGACCTTAGGATCATCCTGTAGGGATTTTAGGGTGTAGAGAATGCTCTGGTTTTGTAAGCCATCATTTTTGAAATAGAAATAGCGATTGCCCTCCCGGAAAGGGGCACTATAGCGTTCATAGTTCCATAGTTGCGTCAGGCGTTCTTTGATTTTCTCTCGGTGAGGAATTTGGTCTAGATAGCGGTTGGTAATTTGATTTTGGGCTTCAATCCACTCAGTAGTTTCTGGGGAGTCTAGTTCCTCTAGCCAACGGTAAGGGTCTGAGACAATCGTCCCATGATAATCATCAACTTGATCTACTTGTCGAGTTTGGGGATAGGTGGGAGATGACATGGATAAAAATAATTTGGGGTAAATAGGTTTATTCTGATTCTAAGTTAATTTTTAGATCAACCTCCAAATCAATCTCTAGAGCCATTTGATATATTTGTTGCCGGGGCAGGGAGGTTAGTTTGGCGAGGTGGCGGCTGGCTTGCGATCGAGACATCCCTTTGATCAGCAAATCCCTCAATTCATCCCTAATTACTTGGGGAGATAGGTTCACTTCTGGGGATTGAAACCCGCCCAGAACAAGAGTATATTCGCCTTTGGGTTCCCTTGTCCGATAAACTTCTTGGGCTGTGGCTAGATTCCCCCGCCAAAATTCTTCGTGGAGCTTAGTTAATTCCCTAGCTAAAACTACAGGACGTTCGGCCCCTAGGATTTCCGCCAAGTCTTGCAAGGTTTGTCGGAGGCGGTGGGGAGATTCATAAATCACGATCGTCCGAGTTTCCCCTGCCAAGGCACTCAATCTAGTCGCCCGTTCCTGCCCTTTGACGGGCAAAAATCCTTCAAAGACAAAGCGATCGGTAGGCAACCCCGCCGCGCTCAAAGCCGTCACCACTGCACTACAACCCGGAATCGGCACCACCGGAATCTGCACCTCAACACAAGCCACAATCAACTCATAGCCGGGGTCAGAAATTCCCGGCATCCCGGCATCGGTGACAAGGGCGATCGATTCCCCCTGCTGGAGTTTGGCGACCATTTCCCCCACCCGTTGCTGATGGTTATGTTCGTGGTAGCTAATTTGGGGGGTTTTTACCTGAAAATGCTGCAATAATCTCCCCGTGTGGCGGGTATCTTCGGCGGCAATGCGATCGACTGTCTGCAATATTTTCACCGCCCGAAATGTCATGTCATCAAGATTACCAATGGGTGTGGCAACCACGTAGAGGGTTCCTGCCTGGGCGCTTTGGTTAGATATTTGGGGAAATAATGAATGATCTGCCAAAACTGTGTTTGTTAAGACGGGGTAATTAGGATAGATGCCAAGAAGTATCCATGCCTCTAGTCTACCGCACACCTAGAAAATCCCGTCTATTGGGTTGTATTCTCGATCTGAAACCATCAAGAGCGATCGCCTTCTCCACCCCAATAAAAATCGCATCCCTACCCCACTAAAAGCGATCGCCTACTTCGTATTTTGGGATAAACTAAGGTAGAGGATAGTTTGAGGAAATTCTATGACAGCAGTGATTGCAGAGCATATTGAAATTACCCCGGGTGTTTGTGGTGGTAAACCACGTATTGCTGGACATCGGATTAGGGTTCAAGATGTTGTTGTTTGGCATGAACAAATGGGCATGTCTGTGGATGAAATTGTGTCCCGGTATCCATCTATTACTTTAGCGGATGTATACGCAGCATTGGCTTATTATCACGATCATTTTGCGGAAATTCGTCAACAAATGCGAGAAAGCGAAGTTTTTGTACAGGAATTACAAGCAAAAATTCCTTCTAAGTTACAGCAGAAATTAAGAGGATAGGGTCTTGGACAAGATTCGATTTCACACTGATGAACAAGTTGATCGGGCGATCGCTGAAGCCCTAAGAAGGCGAAATATTGATATCACGACTACGCCGGAAGTAGGGCTGTTAGGTGCAACTGATGAAAAACAATTAGCTTTTGCTATTTCTCAAGAGCGAGTGATATTTACCCAAGATGATGATTTTCTGGTGTTGCATCAGCGAGGTTTAGATCATTATGGAATTGTTTATTGTCATCAAAATAGTCGTTCAATTGGTGAAATTGTGCGGGGTTTGATTCTAATTTGGGAGGCACTTGAACCATCAGATATGCAGAATCATATAGAGTTTCTCTGAAGAAAGCGATCGCTCAAAATTTAACCCAGAAAAAGCGATCGCATCCCCACCCCAAATAAAAAGCGTTCACGAAGTGTCTCTGCAAGAGAATCGCCCTCCCAAGAATAGCGATATTGCTCTGCAAGGCTAACGCCAACGCCCAAAACTCAACCTAGAAAAAGCGATCGTACTTTTGTTGAGAGTAGAAATAAAGAGCGATCAACCTTCTCCATCTCCACGGAGTGCGATCGCTCGTAATTCTCGTAATTAAGGACAAGTAGAATGAGCTAAAATATTTCTCAAGGTGTTTATTCTGCTTGATGTGTCGGATATTTTGCTGATTTTTTTATGACGATCGACCTGTTCGGTCTGTAAAAGTACATAACTTCTTAGAGGATTGCATAACATGGAAGCAATTATATTGACTGCCGCAACGATCACTAATCTGTTCTTTTCGGAAGCTGCGAAGGAAGGGGGGAAATCCTTGGGAGCCGGGGCTTCTAAAATGGTGAGCCAACTGATTATGGTGGTGCGGAATAAGTTCAAGGTGGCGGGAACTGAAGGATTGTTGACTCGAACTGAGAAGCAGCCCACGGAGGCAAATATAGATAAGGTGAAGGAAGAATTGGTAATACAACTGCAAGAGGATGATGGGTTTGCGGCGGAGTTAAAAGATTTATTAGGGCAGTTAGAAGCGGCGGGGGTGGTGCGTCAGGTGATGGCAAAGGGGATTGAGGTTTCGGGTAATTTGGAAGCTAAGGATATGACGCAAGAGGCAAGTCGTGGCGGTTCGGTGGAGCAGGAAATGTTGACGGACATAAAGGCGCAAAATATCATTTTAGGTAATCTGAATCAGAAAATATAGTATTAGTTCGGTATTTATTCTGGGGTTCTATTATGTTGCAAGATGACGATGATGCTCAAGTAAACCGGACTGATCCTACGTTTTCGCAGTCTGCCTTGAGCAAGGTTACGGCTCGGAATATACAGATTGGGCAGATCATGCAGACAATCGTGTATCTGGGGTTGCCGTTGCATAGTCGTCACCTTTGCTTTGGGCAATTGGTGGCAAACTTGGGATATCTCTCCTGTGTGATAGGGGGATTTATTCGTTTATGGCAGGAAGGCGCTGATCTGATTACGTACCTACTGTTGATCGTTGGTAGTGGTTTGCTGACGCTGACTTGTCTGTACTATGTTGGGTTTTGGAAACCGGAAATAGAGGATAAAAATAGCCCTAGTTCTGATGAGGCGGAGAAAACCCAGCAAAAAAAACATAAAACTCGTCAACTAACTCGCCGTTTAGCCCTAGTGGGGATCTTTGCTATTCCCCTGCTGACCGGGGGGGGATACTTTTTTTGGAAATCGCTGCCGCCGCCGGGGGTGCGGATTCTGGTGGCTAACTTTGCCAATTCTCAATATCCTGACTACCGGGACGATCGCCAAGTAACAGAAACTATTCTTCGGAACCTACGCAAAGCAACAGAATCCTATGGGGAGGTGGAGGTGCAAGCACTAAGCGAGGCGATTACTGAACAACAAAGCAGTAAGGTAGCTCGCGCCAGAGGTGAAAGCAAAAAAGCAACCATTGTGATTTGGGGTAACTATACAGCTAGTGCTACTGATGTCCAAATTAGTACTTATTTTGAACTCCTGAAATCACCAACTTTTTTCCCGGAACTTAGTCAAACCGATAGGGGTGAAACCCAAACCGCAGCAATTGCTCAATTGGATAGATTTAAGCTGCAAACACAGCTCTCCAATAAGATGAGTTATTTAACTCTATTTACGCTGGGAATGGTGCAATATTCTCAAAAGGACTGGGATAAGGCGATTGAGCGTTTTAGAGATGCTTTGGATCAAGTGAAAACTACACCCATATCAGATTTAAGCCAAAGTAGTGTTTTCTTTTACCGTGGAACATCCTATCTATCCAAAAGTGATTATGAAAGAGCCATTGTAGATTATGACAAAGCTATTCAACTTAACCCTCAAAATGCATTTAATTACTCCAATCGCGGTTATGCTTACTATACAGAAGGAGAAAAAGATAGAGCCTTCGCTGATTTTGACAAAGCTATTCAACTTGGCCATCAAGATGCCATGGCTTACTTCAATCGAGCTGCTGCCTACTCTGACAAAGGAGAAAAAGATAGAGCCATCGCTGATTATGACAAAGCTATTCAACTTGACCCTAAACTTGCCAAGCCTTACTACAATCGCGGTGCTGCCTACTCTGACAAAGGAGAAAAAGATAGAGCCTTTGCTGATTTTGACAAAGCTATTCAAATTGACCCTCAAGATGCCCTTGCTTACACTAATCGCGGTTATGCGTACTCTGCCAAAGGAGAAATAGATAGAGCCATCGCTGATTATGACAAAGCTATTCAACTTGACCCTAAACTTGCCATTGCTTACGTCGATCGCGGTAATGCCTATAAACACAAAGGAGATTATAATAAAGCCCTAGAGAATTTTGATCGAGCCATCAGTCTTGATCCTAAAAATGCCGCAGCTTACGGCAACCGGGGTCTTGTCTACAAAGACAAAGGAGAAAAAGCAGAAGCTTTGAAAAACTTTAAAAAGGCGTTTGAATTGTTTCTTAGTCAAGGAAATACAGAAGGAGCCTCGCAATCATCAGATGATATCAAGAAGCTAGAAGGAAACTAAGTAGAGTGTCTGTCTCCATTGATGCCCGACCCCCGTTTCCCCAACTCCTGTTGAAACTCTGTCACTGTCAACCCAGCCCGAACCTTCCCACTGCTGATTTTGCCTCTTCCTCTGCCCATGCCAAAGCCCCGAATAAACGCTGGGTATTTGTTGTGATCGCAACAAGTGAAAACCTCAGTCAGATCATTACTATCTCCTAAGCTCATTAGTCCTTGGTGAGATTCCAGCAGATCATCTGTTAGGTCATCGGCAACATCCTCAGCGATCAACACTAAAAAGGCTAATTAATTTGAATACTCCTAAACGTAGCCGGGGTCATCTATCTACTCTTCCCCTTTTTTGGGGGGCTAGGGGGGATCAACATTAAAGTAGAATCGAGGCGATCGATATCGTCTATCCTAGAAAAACTGACTAGTTTATTAAGTGGTGCTGCAAAGTAATGATGTGGGTAATGGTGTTTGAGGAGCTTCGCACCCCAAACACCATTACAATGATTACCGTTTATTGAATCAACCCAAAATCTCATCTTGAATACCCAATCCTATCTGCAAGTTTTCACCAGCCGGAAAATGTTCATGATCCTGCTACTGGGATTCTCCTCCGGCTTGCCCCTATTCCTGACTAGCACCACACTTCAGGCATGGATGACCAAAGAAGGAGTGAGCCTAGCCTCCATTGGTTTATTTAGCCTTGTGGCTCTGCCCTATTCCCTCAAATTCCTTTGGTCGCCCCTGCTCGATCGCTACGTTCCCCCCTTTATGGGCAGGCGCAGGGGCTGGCTGGTGATCACCCAGATTGCTTTGATTTTGGCGATTAGCTGTATGTTTTTTCAGCAACCCAAACAGGCTTTGCAACTACTGGCGGTGAATGCGATCGCCATTGCTTTTTTCAGTGCTTCCCAAGATATTGCTTTTGATGCCTACCGTACCGATGTCTTAGATGAGCCAGAAATGGGAGCAGGGGCGGCGATTACGGTCTTGGGCTATCGTTTGGCTTTGGTGATCACCGGTTCCCTTGCTCTCGTTCTAGCCGATCAACTACCGTGGAATGTCGTCTATCTATTCATGGCGGGATTAATGCTGGTCGGGTTAGTGAGTACTTTCTTTGCTCCAGAACCAACTAAACCAATCCACGCCCCAGAAAGTCTAGTGGATGCAGTAGTTTTGCCCTTTAAGGATTTTTTCCAAAGTCATGGCATCTCCCTAGGAGTTTTGAGCCTATTATTTATCACCTTATATAAGTTCGGGGATGCGGTGCTGAATAATATGTCCACTCCTTTTCTGTTGCAAACTGGATTTTCTCAAACAGACCTAGGTGTGATTCGAGGTGGTATGGGTATTATAGCTACCTTGGTGGGAACCCTCGTGGGTGGTTCCTTGATGACAAAATTGGGCATCTATAAATCCCTCTGGGTTTTTGGAGCTTTGCAGTGCTTGAGTAATGTGGGATATTTGGCGATGTCCCTAGCAGGAGGCTCTGCCAACGCCCTCACTGGGAAAAATTACGATCTTTTAGTTCTGAGTATCAACATCGAAAACTTCTGTGGGGGCATGGGCACTGCTGCCTACGTTGCCTACCTGATGAGCTTATGTAATCCTAGTTTCACCGCTACCCAGTATGCCCTCCTCTCTAGTCTGATGGCGGTGAGTCGGGATATTTTGATCGCTCCCGCCGGGAAGGTTGCGGAAATGACTGGTTGGACTAATTTCATGATTCTGAGTATTGTTGCCGCCATCCCCGGTTTGCTCATGCTGCCTCTAGTTGCCCCTTGGGGAAAAAATTCCGTAGCAATAGAAGAAGATGCCAACTAATTGAGAGTAGAATTATCGCCACTCACCTTGAAGAGTAAACGCAGCCCAATAGTAGGGAGCTACCCAACTTTTGCTGTGATACATCTCCAACTGGGCTGTTCGCAAAGCCTCGGCTGGTGGTTTATTTTGCTGCAATATTTTGGTATAAAAATTCCCCATCAAAGTTGCTGTTTCCTCATCTGCCACAGCCCAGAGACTAGTCACGACCCTTGGCGTACCCGCATACATAAAACCTCGCGTTAAACCAATCAAACCTTCCCCTTGCACCACTTCTCCTAAACCAGTTTCACAGGCACTTAGCACTACCATATCTGCATTGAAACTGAGATTAAAAATATCTCCAAGAAGTAAATAGCCATTCTTCCCGACTCCATTTTGATCCACAAGGGACATAATAATTCCCGATAGTTCTGGCTTCTCAGCATTAACAAAGCCGTGGGTTGCCCAATGAATAAATCGATATTGGGAAAGCTGATTGCTTAGGGCATTTTCTCGGTTGGCTTGGAAGTCAAACAGAGCCAGTCTATTCTCGGTCGGCACTAGATTGAGAATAGTATCCGATTCCCGGCGCGTTCCGGGGAGGCGGCTCCAGTTGCCTCTGGTATTGCGGGCGGCGCGATCGAGATTTTGTGCCTCTAGGGGTAATTCTTCAGGTTCGATCGTGGTGGCGAGGAGCAGAGGTGGGGCTGGAATTGCCTGCGTTGGGGCGGGAGGTGTGCTGATTCTAGAGGGGCGCTGGCTTAGGCGCGGGTCATCGGCAGAAAAAACTGGATCAGCCAAAACCGCTAAGGTTTTCGGAGCAGGGGGGCGGTTTCGGGTTTCATTGCGAATAGTTTGCAGAGTGGAGACCGAAGGAAGATAGACAACTTCGTTATTAACTAATAGGGGTTGGTATTGTTCTTCTCTAGTATCCGGCAAAGCCCCAAAGGGAACGTATTGTAATGCCCCATCACCGATGACGACAATGCGCTTATTGCCAATTTTCTCTAAAACTGGTTGCAGGAGAATATTACTGAGTTCGGCAGTATTGGTGAAAAAATTAGGTTGGGTGGCACGGGGATTGGTCAGTTGGGGGCGGACTTTTTTGTTGACCAAATCTTCGATGATCTTTTTAGGGGGCAGTTGATAGCTGGTCATCTCAGTTTTACTGACTAACCATAGATAGCTACGTTTTCTCCCTAAGGAATAGGTTAAAATCACGGTGTTGTCATCTAGAATTTGTTGTTGGATTTGTGCCAGATTTAGGGGCTGGGGATAGTTGAGGGCGGCGTATTTGGGGCTAGTGGCACGAATTTGGGATTGCAGATTTCGGTATTGGTTTTGCAGAGTGGTGCGTTGGGTTTCTAGATCGGCGATTTGATTTCTGGGGCTATTTCTAGTGTTGGCTAGTTCGATGCGGCGTTTGTCGATCGCTCCCAATTGCCTCTGAAGTTCCTGCTCCTGAGCTAGTAACTGAGGATCAACTCCGGTGCGAATATTGGCTTTGGATTCTGTGAGCAACTCCAACAATGTTCTCGCCTTAGAGCGCTCGGTGACATTGAAAGCATGAGCTGCATAGCTTTGATTTGGATTCTGTTGGGGGTTACTGAGCGTTGTCGAAGTATGCAATTGCATCAACAGGTCAATTTCTATTTGGTAATATTCCTGCACCGTAGCAAAGTAGGAAGTCCGAAATTCTGGGTTAATTAGTTGCCCCCGGATTTCTTCAACTATGGCGATCGCAGCCTGAATAGATTGGAGAGCTAGAGGGATATTGTTTAGGGTCTCTTGAGCTAGAGCTAAGTTGCTCAGAGTTCTGGCTTCGCTAGAGCGATCGCCTACTTCCTGATAAATCACAAAGGCTTGTTGAAAATAAGTCAATGCCTGTTGGGGTTGATTAATATTTCTATATACACCCCCAATATTACTGAGGGTGGTGGCTTCTCCCAATCGATCGCCAACTTCTCTGGTAATCGGCAGAGCTTGCTGGAGATAGTCCAAAGCCTGCTCCGGTTGTCCTAGATTGTTATACACATCGCCAATGTTATTCAGGGTGCCTGCTTCTCTGGGACGATTACCCACCTCCCGAAGAATTGGCAAAGATTGTTGAAAATAATCCAAGGCTGGTCGTGGCTGCCCGATACTGCTGTATAAGTTACCCAGATTATTGAGGGTAGTTGCTTCTAGAGAGCGATCGCCTACCTCTCTGCTAAGGGGTAAGGCTTGCTGATAGAAACTAAGAGCCTGTTGGGGTTGTCCGATGTTGGTATATACCACTGCAATATTACTGAGGGTGGCTGCTTCTTTTGCTCGATCGCCTACTTCCCGAAGAATTGGTAAGGATTGTTGCAGGTAAGTCAAAGCCTGTTGCAGTTGCCCTAGGTTGCTATAGACAAGACCAATATTATTCAAGCTGGTTGCTTCACTGGATCGATCGCCCAATTCCCGAATAATCACTAAGGATTGTTGATAGTAAGTCAATGCCTGTTGCAGTTGCCCCATTCTCCCATATACAAGTCCGAGATTATTCAGAGTGCCTGCTTCTCTAGGGCGTTGGCGGAGTCTCTCTTCGGGCGAATTACCTAATTCCCGAATAATCGCTAAGGATTGTTGGAGGTAGCTCAATGCTTGTTGCGGTTGCCCGATATCGCTGGACAAAACGCCAATGTTGTTTAGGCTAGTTGCTTCTAAAGATCGATTGCCCAATTCTTTAATAACCGATAAGGCTTGTTGATAGTAAGTCAATGCCTGTTGCAGTTGCCCGATGGTGCTGTATACAAACCCAATACTATTCAAAGTATTTGCTTCTAAAGATTGATTGCCCACTTCTCGGATGACTACTAAAGCCTGTTGCAGGTAATTTAATGCCTGTTGTGGTTGTCTGATCTCAGCATAAATCCTGCCAATACTACTCAAATTGGTGGCTTCTTCATTGCGTAGACCCAATTCACGGGTCAGGATCAAAGACTGTTGATAGAAATCTAAAGCCTGTTGGGGTTGCCTAAGATTGCTATAGGTGTTGCCAATATTATTCAGGGTGGCAGCTTCGGAATAGCGTTGGCGTAGCCTCTCCTCGGGAGAATCGCCTGTCGATCGAAACAAAGCTAAGGCTTGCTGAAATTTGGCAATAGCTTGTTGCAAAGATTCTCTCGTTCCTTGCGATCGCAACCTTTCCCCTTCTGCATAGAGTCTTTGCGCTTCTGTTGGTGGGTTATTTTGATTATTCTGCTTATTTTGAAAATCCTCACTTCCTTGGGTGGGGATGACCTGTGCCAACATTACAGAATTCATTACTGTCAACTGGGAACCAAAAACTATCATCCCCAGCATCAAAGGAGTAACTGTCCTTAATTTCAACCAACTTCTTTTCATAGCCTATAGCTCCCAATCTCCAATGGCTCCAGCATAGCCAAAGTAGGGAAACTTGTCCTGTGGAAATTACGTAATGTTAAGCCTTAGGAGTTAATCCTGGGGAAATGCGATCGATCCCTACAGCCATTCTCCTTGGAGGGTAAAAGCCGCCCAGTAGTAGGGAGCCATCCAACTGCGAGAATTAAACATCTCCAACTGCGCTGCTCTTAATGCTTCGGCAGGTCTGAGATTCTGCTGCAACATCTTTTCGTAAAACTTGCCCATCAAGTCAGCGGTTTGACTATCCGGCACAGCCCAGAGACTAGTTACAACTCTAGGAGTCCCGGCATACATTAATCCCCTAGTTAAACCAATCAATCCCTCACCCCGGACCACTTCTCCTTTGCCAGTTTCACAGGCACTCAAGACCACTAGATCGGCATTAAAGCTGAGATTGAAAATATCTCCCAACAATAAATAACCATCTTGCTGTTGACCAGTTTCATTGACTAGAGACATGACTATCCCTGATAGCTCTGCTTTTTCGAGATTGGCAAAACCGTGGGTTGCCCAATGGATGAAACGGTATTGGGAGAGTAGATTACTTAGGGCATTGGCTCGGTTAGCTTGGAAATCAAAATAGGCTAAACGGCTATTTTCTGGGACTAGATTGAGAATGGTGTTAGCTTCTCGACGAGTACCGAGGAGACGATCCCAGTCACCCCTAGCACCACGGGCAGCACTCTCTAGGTTTTGGGCAGCTAAGGGTAACTCAGCAGGATTAGTTGCAGATATAGAACTCTGACTAATTCGCGGATCATCGGTAGTAAAAACTGGATCGGCAATGACTGCCAAGGTTTTAGAGGCAGGAGTTCTGCTTTGGTTTTCGTTGCGGATGGTTTGCAGAGTGGAGGCTGAGGGTAAGTAAATTACCTGATTATTGACTAGCAGCGGTTGGTACTGATTGTTTGCGGCTCTAGGGTCTGGCAAAGCCCCAAAGGGGAGGTATTGTAAAGCTCCATCACCAATGATGGCTAGGCGTTTGTTGCTAGTTTTCTCTAGGATGGGTTTCAGGAGAATGTTGCTTAGTTCGGAAGTTTCCCTAAGAAATGTGTTACGGCTGGTGCGGGGATTGGTGAGTTGCGATCGCACTTTGGTATTGATCAGGTTTTCGATAATTTTTTTGTTCGGCAGTTCATAACTGCTCATCTCGGTTTTGCTGATTAACCAGAGGTAGCTTTTGTCTTTGCCGAGGGAATAGGAAAGGATCAGGGTGTTGTCATCGAGGATTTGTTGTTGGATTTGCTCAAGGGCCAGGGGTTGGGGATATTTAAGAGCGGCGTATTTGGGGCTGGTGGTGCGGATTTGGGTTTGCAGATCGCGGTATTGGGATTGCAGGGTTTGCCGTTGGTTTTCAAGAGCGGTTATTTGTTCTTTAGTTGTAGAGCTAGCTAGTTGAATCCGACGTTTATCAATAGCTACTAGCTGGCTCTGAATATCTTTTTCCTTTGCTAATAGTTGAGGATCAACTCCGGTACGGATATCGGCTTTGGATTCAGCGAGGAGTTCGAGGAGGGTGCGGGCTTTCGATCGCTCAGTGACGTTGAAGGCTTGGGCAGCATAGCTTTGATCTGGATTTTTTTGGTGCAACTCCATCAATAGATCAATTTGCAGCTTGTAATAATCCTGAACGGTGGCAAAGTAGGAGGTGCGAAATTCTGGGCTAATTAGTTGCCCTCGGATATCTTCAACTATGGCGATCGCAGCTTGAATATTTGCTAAGGCTGTCGGTAGATCGGTTAAAGTCTTTTGAACTGAGGCTAAGTTATGCAGGGTTGCTGCTTCACCCGCGCGATCGCTTACCTCTCTAAAAATTGCCAAAGATTGTTGATGGAAATTCAATGCCTGTTGCTGTTGCCCGATCCCACTGTAAGCAGACCCCATATTGCTCAGGGTTCTTGCTTCACCAGCTCGATCGCCTACTTCTCTTCTAATTGGTAAGGCTTGTTGATAGTAAGTTAGTGCCTGTTGGGGTTGCCCTATGTCGATGTATATATTCCCAATATTAATTAGAGTTTTTGCTTCCCCATTGCGATCGCCTACTTCCCTAATAATTGGTAACGCTTGCTGATAGAAATTCAATGCCTGTTGAGGTTGTTCCATGTTTCTGTACACAGACCCAATGTTATTCAGGACTCCTGCTACACCCGATCGATCGCCTACTTCCCTTCTAATTAATAAAGCTTGTTGAAAGTAATTCAAGGCAAGTTGAGCTTGCCCTATATCAGTGTATACAGTTCCCATATTATTGAGAATATTTGCTTCTCCAGCACGATTGCCTACTTCCCTTCTAATTGGTAAAGCTTGCTGATAGTAATTCAATGCCTGTTGGAGTTGTCCGGTATCGGCATACACATTACCAATATTATTTAAGGTGATAGATTCCCCCTCGCGATCGCCTACCTCTCTTCTAATTGATAAAGCTTGTTGGTAGAAGTTCAATGCCTGTTGCTGTTGCCCTATATTGTTGTACTCAACCCCGATGTTATTGAGGATTCCTGCTTCTGCGGGGCGTTGGCGTAGCCTCACCTCGGTTGAATCGCCCATTGACCTCCTAATTGATAAAGCTTGTTGATAGAAATTCAATGCCTCTTGAGGTTGTCCTATGTTGCTGTACACAATCCCGATGCGATAAAGGGTACCTGCTTCTCCCTCGCGTCGGCGAAGCCTCTCCTCGATCGAGCCGCCTACTTCTCTCCAAAGTGGCAAGGCTTGTCGATAGAAGTTAAGGGCTTGTTGGGTTTGTCCAAGCCTAGAGGATACGATGCCCATACTATCAAGATTATCCGCTTCCCCGCTCCGATCGCCATTTGCCCTAAACAAGGGTAAAGCCTGCTGAAACCTAGCTAAAGCCTGTTGTAAAGATTCCCTAGTTCCTTGCTGGCGGAGCCGTTCCCCTTCGTTGTATAACCTTTGAGCTTCTATCGCTTGGCTATTCTGGTTAGTTTGACCACTCTGCGCCAAGACTAAAGGACTTGCCGCCATCTGCGGCACAGCAATCATTATCCCCAGCAACAAAGGACTCACTCCCAACAGATTCACCCAGCACCTTGCCATCCTGACACCTCCTAAAATCAATATCTATGTCAAATCTATACTACAAACAACTCATCTAAAGTTTCAGAAGTTTTTAGGGGCGCAAATTGAGAGAAGCCGGACTTCAACGACCCTCAGTCCTCACCTTGTCTACTCAGTTCTCATCTTGTACAGGATTCCATAAGGCTGGTTGAGCGAAGTCGAATTTATGCTGAGCGAAGCCGAAGTAACCAGCCCATCACGTCGGACTTCGACGACCCTCAGTCCTCGTCTTGTTTGTTCAATTCTCGTCTATGTTGGTTTTTGTAAGGTATCTTTGAGCAACTTTAGCAATACTTCTACTTCATAGTTGAAAACAAAAATAATAACGCCATACAAAAATAATTCCTGAAGAATAATTATTTTCCAAAAGGGGAATTTCATGAAGAATATAGTCCCAATTCCGTAGAAACTAAGTCCGCAAACAGCACAGAAACAGGCAAATGCAGAGAGGGTCAGTCGGAGCTTGAGATTGCTGCCTTGGGAAGTTGGGGCTATTTTAATCTCAGTGCTAAGAGTCCATTTTTTGTTGCCAAAGGGTCCATCAATCTGGAAGCGATATGGCTCCCCAGTACTGGCGTGACTGCCCAGATCATGACCCACATAACGGGTAGAGAAATTCCAAAAATTATCCTCTCCCAAAACCGCTTCAGGAATAAAGCGATCGCTCAACCTCGCGATTACTTCTGGCTTGGATATAGAAGTAGAAATAGTAGTAACTTTATAGGGTAGCAGGAGTAATAAATACTGGAGTAGTTGCATAGGAAAATCCTACGTTAGTTTCATAGGGAAATGCTACAAAGCTAGGATCGAAATTCTGGAAATTTACTACCCCATAGCTGGCAAAATTTTTGAGGGCTGAGGGTCGTCGAAGCTCTCAAAAATTTTGTAACCCTAGATAGAATGGTTCTTGCTATAGCGATCCTAATTGAGTTTAGAATTTTTGAGGGTTGAGAACGGCTACCCCGAAGGGGTAGCCGTTCTCAACCCATTTAGGATGGCTATATATTTATTTCCTGATATTTAACTGCCCTTGGAATTTTTGCAACTCGTAGAGCTTCACCCCAATCTGATATTCATACTGGCTCAACAGCCGCCCGTAGATATAACCCGCTTTCCCATCTAAGAAACCTAGTTGCAGGATATAAAACAGCAAAAACCTAATCAAAGGTTTCAGGGGCAACCTCACCCAAATTTTCTTCAGGAATCTTTTTCTTTGCACCGCATCCCCCAGAAAACTAGAACCGATCGATCCCTCATCTCCTTTGCCCAATAACAAATCTAATCTAACCTGAGCCTCCCAATTAGAATAGCGATTATGCCGCTCTAGCCAATGAAAAATATCCCGGAAATCCTCATGGAGCATATCCTGTTTCAGGTAGCCTGCCTTGCCATTTAAGACCACATGTTCATGAACTTCATTATCTCCCGTATTCGGAATATGCTCTGTTCCTAAGCTTTCATAGCGTCCAAATCCATGGCGAAACAAACGCAAATTCCAATCCGGATATTTGCCGCCGTGACGAATCCAAGTTCCTAGGAAAAATACCCGCCGATTTAGATAATAACCCGTGGGTTCTGGTTGTTGAATTACTTGACTAATCTCTTGCCAAAGCTCTGGGGTAATTCGTTCATCACAATCGACAATTAAGACCCATTCATTCCGAAAGGGGAGATTTTCTAATGACCAATTTTTCTTTTTGGGAAAGTTGCCATCAAAATAAAATTGGACAACTTCCGCCCCCAATTCCTTGGCTATTTCTGGCGTGCGATCGCTACTCTGGGAATCCACCACAAACACCTGATCAGCCACTGCCACACTCGCCAAACAAGCAGGCAGATTTGCCGCTTCATTCTTGGCAGGAATCAACACTGAAACAGGGATTTTTGGCATAAATTAAGATATAGAGATAATATTAGATGTTAACCTATGGATTGAATTTATCACAGTGGCAAGAGTTAGAGTCCGCCAGCACGTTAATCCCTTAGCAAATAAATATGCTGAGGCGATCGCCCCCCCCGATTGGTCACAGGTCTATGGCGACCCCAGCCGTCCCCTGCATCTAGATATTGGCTGTGGCTGGGGAGATTTTCTGTTTCATCTAGCAAAACTAGAGCCAGATTGGAATTTCTTAGGCTTAGAAATTCGTCAACCCCTTGTAGATATTGCTTCTCAGCAGCAGAAGCTAGCCGGGTTAGATAATCTCGGCTACCTATTCTGCAATGCCAACAATTCCCTCGCCCCGATTCTGGCATCCCTGCCCACCAATTGTTTAGCAAGGGTGAGTATCCAATTTCCTGACCCGTGGTTCAAAAATCGTCACTTCAAGCGCCGAGTAGTCCAGCCGGAAGTGGTGGAAATTTTGGCGAAATATCTCCAGCCGGGGGGGATGGTATTTTTGCAATCTGATGTGGAATTAGTGGAGCGGGATATGTGCGATCGCTTCCACGCCCACCCAGCTTTTGCCTACATCAATCCAACTATTAATCTAGACACCAATCTAACAGATCAGTCAAACGTAGGGGAGCCATACCCCGGACTCCTCTCAACCCCCAATCCTTTCCCCATCCCTACAGAAAGAGAAAAATCCACCCTCGCGCGGGGTGAACCAGTCTATCGCGCCCTATTCAAAAGGAGTTTATAGTAAGTTCTACTTTGATCAGGACATTTTTGATGGCTTCAACTATTCTCAGCCTCAAAAACGTTCGCATTAGAAATTCCGCATTAGAAATGAGGAGAAAATAACTCGCTTGTCATCAGTAGTCTTATGAAAACCGTCGAACCTACATTATAAACACTACCTAATGTTGTTAGGCTAACACGCTAAATAAGTGATTAATCAGAAAACTTCCGTCTACAGTGTATGTGAGCGGAATTGCTTGCAGTTGCGGCTTAACTACACTTTATGTTGCTCATTACTCAGTCAGGGCAAGAATTTGAGGTTATCTATGGCCATTAGAATAAATGGTCGCAGAAGTCTTTGCTAGGAGTATTCTCAAATCGGATTTTCGTAATGTTGAGTTTGTCAATATCGCAGGTACAATTATAGAGAAGCTTCATAAAACAGTATAGATACTAATATGTCTGATGATTCTCTGTTGAAATCTTTTCAAAAGTCCTATCAAAATACGGACTTAACTCCTCTACTTAAGCCTGAGCAGTTGGCTAAGTTTTGGGTCGAATATGGTAGTGCTTCATTAGAAGAGTTAGTTCAGCTAGTAGAAGACAATGCATCCCGTGATGCAAAAATTATCTTTTCTGGGCATCGTGGTTGCGGAAAATCAACATTATTAGCAGAATTTGGACGGAATCTCAGTGATCGCTATTTCGTGGCATTTTTCTCGATCTCTGAGACGATCGAGATGTCAGACGTAAACCATATTAATATTTTGTTTGCGATCGCTGTCAACTTGATGTTGAAAGCAGAAAAAGAGCAAATTAGAATTCCTGAATCTATTAAAAATGCATTTTATAAATGGTTTGCGAAGCGAACACAAATTGAAGTCGAAATCCCTAAAAGTGCGGAACTATCAGTAGGGTTTGACCTCTTTAAAATTATTACTGGAAAGCTAAAGACAGAGGCATCTATCCGAAATGAACTTAAACAGGAGTTTGAGCGGAATATTTCTGAACTTGTCGCCAAACTAAATGAGATTGCAGCAGCCATTCAAGGTGCTAGCAAGAAAGAGGTCTTAGTTATAATTGATGATTTAGATAAGCTTGATCTGGCAGTTGTTAGAAGCATTTTCCAAGAGCATATCAAGGCTTTATTTTTACCAGGATTCAATATTATCTATACAATTCCTATCTCTTCCCTCCGAGATATTTCTCTGTCTGCGACTTTGCGGACGGAGGCTGATGATCAAATTGTGATTATGCCAGTCTCAAAGCTTTTAGCAAAAGGAGAGTGCCGCAAACCAAATCCTACTTATCAAGATGATGCCATTAAAGTTTTGTGTGAGGTCTTGAACAAACGCATTCCAAAGGAAATTTTAGAATCAGATGTCGCAAGGCAGATGGTGCTCCACAGTGGAGGCGTTTTACGAGAATTGATGCGGATTTCCAATCGATGTTGTCGAATTTGTTTACGGGAAATTCGACGTACTCCTGAGCAGACTTCCTTTAAAGTTACTCCTGTTGTATTAGACGAAGCAATCAAAGATCTACGGCTTGATTTTGAAACCACTTTAGGTAAAACAGATTACAAAATTCTCAAGGAAACCTACGAAAAGTTTTTGCCAGAAGATCCTAAAGAGCAAGCTTTCCTAGACTTGCTTCATGGTTTGGATGTATTAGAGTACCGCAATAGCGAAGTTTGGTATGATGTTCATCCAATTGTGATGGATTTATTGCAGCGCAAAGGATTGATCAATGCCAGCAATTAAGTCGCTCAACTTGGATGAGGATAATGAAAGGGTATATGATGACCTGATTGTGGCAGTAGAAGCCAGTGATGAGGTACTAAGTTTGCTGCTGGCTGTGTGTGACGAACCACAGTTGCGGGATGAAATTATCCAACGATATGAGGCAGAACTTCAGCCAAGCATCCGTCCTTACCAAGTGGCATTATCACGGAAGGAGCCGAGTTTACGCGAGGCAATTGCTGAGGTAGCGAAGAATAACTTGTATTTGCAGTCAGGTGGTAGAGCTGTGATAACTGTCACTGGGGCGGATCGTTTGTTGTCTCGCAGATTAGGGGAAGAGCGGTCAGAAAAGGAAATATTTTTTGGTTACTTGCAGTGGACAAGAGAAAGCCTACGGGAATATCCCTATCCGATTATTTTATGGTTGACCAATCCACTACTCATAGAACTAAGCCGCAAGGCTCCTGATTTTTGGAGCTGGCGTAAGGATGTATTCAGGTTTAGCTCAGATGAGATCCACGTTGGACTGGTGAATGGTGATAGGGTAGGTAGCGATAAAACTTCCAGTTCGATGACGCAGATCAACTTAGATCAGAGCAGAGGATGGCAAACCAAAATTGATGGCGGTACGGCTTATATTGGGGAAATTCACTTCTCTAATAAGGCAGATTCACTACCTAAGACATTGGTGCTGCCAGAAACTATTGAAAATGATTCAATTCCACCAGAAGATTTGCAGCGATTAATCAATCAAACTGATCAACAACAAGGAAACGATTCGCTATTAGCAACCTTGTATTCACAGCTTGGAAGGGCTTATGTAAGTCGGGTGAAAATAGATGAAATTGAAGCATCACTGGCAACAATCGAACAGGCAATCGAGTGTTTTCAGAAAGCTACTAAAGTCCAAGAAGCCCTGGGAATAATTGTTGATTTAGCAAAGAATCTATCTTGGCTGGGATATCTCTACGAATTAGAGGGGAACTATGCAGAAGCAGAACCAATTCTTCAACAAGCGTTGACAATTTTGGAGCAGCAGTTGGGTTCCAATCACCCCTCTGTAGCAAATACACTCCACAACTTATCAGTCAGCTATGTGCTACAGGGACGCTATGCAGAAGCAACCTCCCTTCTTCAACAGAAATCGTTAAGTATCCCAAATAACCTGCCCTATAGTGGAACCCCTCGATTCATTGGACGAGAAGCTGAGTTGATACATTTGCATGAACAGCTTCAGCGCAGTGATCGCATAGCAATTTCTGCTATTACTGGAATGGGAGGTATTGGCAAGACCGAATTAGCATTACAATATGCACAAAAACATTTACGTGATGGAACTTATCCCGGTGGTATTTGCTGGATAGGCGCACATCAAGATATAGGGACGCAAATTTTAGCATTTGCAAGAGTGTACTTGGATCTAGAAGTACCAGAAGATATAGATTTAATTACTCAAGTTAAGTGGTGCTGGTGGCACTGGTACCAAGGAGAAGTTCTAGTCATATTCGATGATGTAAGCAGCTATGCCGTTATCCAGCCTTTCCTACCACCACCAGAGCCACGATTCAGACTTTTGCTAACAACAAGATTGAGATTAGGGGCATCAGTGAATCAGTTAGCACTGGACGAGCTACCAGAACACGCAGCATTAGAATTTTTAAGTTCTATCATCACTGATGACCGGATTAACCAGCAATTGGATGATGTACGAGCATTATGTGCATGGTTAGGTTATTTACCTTTGGGTTTGGAATTGGCAGCACGTTATTTAGTACACAAACCAGATTTAACTGTGTCACAATTATTATTCCGGCTACAAGAAAAAAGCTTGGCAGCAAGAGCTTTAGAGCGACCTGAAGTTGGAATGACGGCTGCACTAGGCGTAGAAGCAACATTCGAGTTGAGTTGGGAGGGGTTAAGTGAGTCGGCGCAACAGTTAGCAGGATGGCTCAGTTTGTTTGCCTTGGCACCTATTCCTTGGGAATTAGTGGAAGTGTGTATATCAGAACCAGATGCAGAAACCTTAGAAGATTTGAGGGATGAACTAATTAATCTGAATTTGCTGCGACGAATGAATGAGCAAACCTATCAGATACACTCTCTAATTCGAGAGTTTTTTGCGATCAAACTCCATCAAGAATATACGGAAGAATTTGTCAGCCAACTACAGCGCAGCTTTGCCGAAACCTTGACGGCTGTGGCAAAAACTATCGGCACTAGTTTAACTCAAAAAGATATTCCCCAATTTGCCGAAACCTTGCCCCACCTGGAAATAGTTGCCAATGACTTTACCCACTTACTACCAGATGATGATAAAACATGGCCATGTAAAGGATTGGCACGAGTGGCAGAGTTCCAGAGCCGCTGGCAAGATGCAGAACATTGGTACAAAAAATCCCTAGAAACTAGTGAAACCCAACTGGGAGCGGATCATCCAGAAACAGCCACCAGCCTGAACAATTTGGCGAATCTTTACCGAGCTATGGGACGCTACAGCGAGGCGGAACCATTGTATGAGCGATCACTCCAGATCAGAGAAACCCAACTGGGAGCAGACCATCCAGAAACAGCCACCAGCCTGAACAATTTGGCGGAACTATACGGAACTATGGGACGCTACAGCGAGGCGGAACCATTGTTAAGGCGATCGCTCCAAATCTATGAAACCCAACTGGGGGATGACCATCCAGACACTGCATCCAGCCTGAACAATTTGGCAAATCTTTACTATGCTATGGGACGCTACAGCGAGGCGGAACCGTTATATTTGCGGACTTTGGAGCTTTGGACAAAAATTTTAGGAGAAAATCATCCCAACACCCAAATAACTTGGAATAGCTTCCACTATCTCCTTCAACAAGCCCTAGCCAATAACAGCACTGACTCCCTCTCCTCCCATCCCCTCACCCAGCAGATACTCCAACAAATGAGAAAATAGACTTCTTGCAGAGTTAACTCGAACCTACCAAGTTCATAACAGCATTATGTTGCATTGAGAGATTTGTGCAAGGAATTTAATTTTCACGGAGGATAATTGCCCATCAACTAGCCAGAAAATCCACCAAGGGGAGAAACTTGTCGGCAACGGATTGATTACTTGCCACTAAGGTCGGTAGAGAAAGAGAGCCGTAGTTTTTGCCTACCTCTAGGGGAAATACCGGGTCATATTTCAAAGAAACCCACGCTCCTCCGGCAGCCTTGAGGATCACCCACACCGCCGAAATATCCCATACCTTTGGGGTTGCCTCCACTCCCGCGAGGGCAGCCCCCATTGACACCGCCAAGAAATCGTAGGTCGTCACCCCCAACATCCGCACCTTGCAAGGAATCTTCAGAGGTTGCTGGAGAATGGCTAAACTTCTGGCACAGATATTGAGGAAATGGCTAGAGCTGGGGTCGTCAGTGCTGGTGTGGATGGGGTGATTGTTGAGGTAAGCTCCCACTGGAACATCGTATGGGACATCGTAACCACTATCCTTCGGAAAATCTGGACTAAAGCCATGAAAAGATTGGCTCAAGGGGGGAAAGTGGACATAGCCAAAGACAGGGATGCCTTGGTAGAGCAAGCCAAGAGAAATCCCCCACATGGGTAAGCCTCTGGTAAAGTTGGTTGTGCCATCGATCGGGTCAATAATCCAACACCAGTCTTGAGGTGGGAATATATGCTCTCCTTCTTCGCTAAGAACCCCATGACTAGGAAAAGTGGCAGCGATCGCTTCTCGAATTTCTTGATCTGCCCACTTATCTGCCGCTGTCACCAAGCTACCATCAGCCTTTTTGGTGGCAGTAATACAGCCATAGTCTTTTAATAGCTGGTGTCCTAAGCGCTGGGTCAAGGCTTGGCAAAATTGAAAAAGCTGGGCGGGGAAATCTTGCATAGTTATTTGCTCGTGTCTAATTTCTGATGCTATCATACCGCTTTGGTTCTCAGAACTAGAATTTCCGTTCCCCATCTTTAGGGCGCTAAATAATGTTTAACTACAGGGCGCAAAGCCTTGCGCCCCTACTAATAATGTTTAATGCCAGAATCTGGGTAAGCCCTAATGAATATTAATTTACCTAATAATCTCTGGGTGGGGATTGGTTGCAAACGGGGTAGTTCTGAGGAGCTGTTGCAATGGGCGGTGGTGCAGGCTTTGGCAAGTAGTGGTTTAGAAAAGGAGGCGATCGCTGGGTTCGTCACGATCGATCGCAAAGCCAAAGAACCGGGATTAATTGCCCTCGTAGCTAACTGGAATCTACCTCTAATGGCAATTCCCGCCGAAATATTAGCTCAAGTGTCTGTTTATGATCCTTCAGAGAAAGTTGCCCAAATAGTGGGAACTCCTAGTGTGGCAGAAGCTGGGGCGATCGCAGCGGCAATCATCAGCCAAGGATATTGCCCCACTTCATTTACTGGGATTTTCCCTAAATTATTTTCCAAACAGATTTATAAATTAGCCGATCAACCGGGGATGGCAACAGTTGCGATCGCCAGAATGTCCCTGCCACCATAACTAGGCAGCACTTACAGCGATTTTCAAATGAATAAGCCGTAGCCTGCTAGTATAAACAGAAATAAGTAAAAACTAATGGATCAATAATGCCAGCCCCACTCTCAATAGATTTAAGACAAAGAATCATTTCAGCATATCAAGGCAAAGAAGGGTCTTTG
>CALRPI020000018.1:0-76384 GCA_943370025.1 Phormidium lacuna HE10JO
TTTTGCGGGCTGAGCGAAGTCGAAGCCCGCAAAAACTTCCAGAACCCTAGATAATTTGTTCACAGCGCGTAAGTCCTATAATTAAGCTAATTCAACTAAAAAAACTAAAACTATGGCTCATAAGAAAGGAACAGGCAGTACCCGTAACGGTCGCGACTCTAATGCCCAGCGTTTGGGTGTCAAGCTTTATGGTGGTCAAGTTGCTAAAGCCGGAAATATTATTGTTCGTCAACGGGGAACAACATTCCACCCCGGCAATAACGTTGGTTTAGGCAATGACTATACAATTTTTGCTCTGGTAGATGGCATTGTCACCTTTGAAAGAAGAGGCAAAAACCGAAAGAAAATTAGTGTATACCCCGTTGTGGCGGCAGAAGCATAACTCATAGAAAGATTCTTTGAGCATTGAGAGTGATTGCCCCACCTCCGTACTAAAATCATAAATTAGGCTTCTCTGTTATACCCCAACCAGAGAAGCCTAATTTATGTGTGCCGCCCCTCAAAAACCCTTAACCCGAATTCACGTTAGCTTATCCCGAACTGATGTTAGTTAAAGTTCCCAATCTCACTCAACCATTCCGTCTCAGGTAAACGACGATAAACATTGCGATCGCGGCTCATCAGCCGATACCCAATAAATTCCCGTCGCAGGGTAGCACAGTCCTCATGGTGTTGCTTCAATAGGGTATTCACTTCTTGCTCAGAATAATCGCGATCGCCCTCAAACTTTTCCACGAGCCATTTCAACAGCACAAACCGTTTTTTGCGACTAACGGCAATGCTAGTAATGCGATCGTCTGTAATGAAAGACTGCAATACTGTGGTTTCCCAATCCTTTGGCTGCAAATCCTCGGCTAGGGACTTAATCTGATCTGAGGTCAATAAGTCTCGACTGAAATATTGCAGTTGCTCTACATTGAGACGATAAAGGTGCGTATTCCCCTGTGGGTTGAGGCTGACTAGGTTGAGGGTCTTCAGCTTGGCGAGATGATGGGAAACAGTTGGAGCTTTCAGACGGAGCAATGCCGCCAACTCTTCCACACTACATTCGCGCTGAGCTAGAACCCCCAACAACTTAAGCCGACTCTCATTGCTGAGGACTTTAAAAAAATCCAATAGAGTTTGTAAATTTTGAGAGGTCATAAAACTAATTCGATAAACATCTAATTAGAAGTATATCGAATTAGTTTCGCAATTGTCCATATTTTCCTAGACATGGACCACATTTTATTGCTAGTCTTAAAAAGACCGAACAGTCTTTTCTTCCAGATGTCAAAAGCCCAAGAAACCAAAACACATATTATCGAGCAGGCGGCGACTCTGTTTAATCAGCAAGGATATTCAGGGACATCCGTTTCAGATTTGATGCGTGCCACAGGGTTAAAGAAAGGAGGTATCTACAACCACTTCCATAGCAAAGATGAATTAGCCTTAGAAGCCTTCGACTTTGCCGTTAATTGTGTGCGCCAGAAATTCATGGGTGCTTTAAAAGGAAAACGTCATGCAGTTGATCGCCTGATTGCCATCCTTAGTGTTTACGAAAATATCCTAGACAATCCACCAGTACAGGGCGGTTGCCCAATTTTGAATACAGCCGTAGAGAGTGATGATTTTCATCCAGCTTTACGTGAACGAGCGCAACTAGCAATGGATGCTTGGCGTGATTTGATTCGACGGATTGTTAGCAAAGGCGTAATGCGCGGCGAATTTCACGCCGAGGTTGATGCAGATATCGTTGCCACAATTTTGATTGCCACCATTGAAGGGTCTGTCATGCTCAGCAAACTATATGACGATGCTTCCCATATGGAACGTGGATTAAAACATCTGAAACTTTACATTCAACAGCAACTATTATAGCAAGCCACTTAATCTCATACAGCGATTTGCATCCCAATAAACTATACTACAATTTCCGAAGTGCCTGTTATGGTTAGGTTTGAGAACAGATAGCTGTCTCTGCCTGTTCTCAAACTGCTGTAAAGCAGTAAATGAATTAGGGCTGCGATCAAAACAGTGCTATAGTTTTTTTAAGTAAAAGAGACCGATCGGTCTCTTTTACTTAAACCCATTTAATACAAAATATCCATGCTGAAACTTTACTACGCTCGTCCTTCTGCCTATGCTCGACCCGTATGGTTAGCGTTACTAGAAAAGCAACTTCCTTTTGAATTAATTCCAGTGGATTTAAGCGGCAAACAATTTGAGCCAGAATTTCTTGCCCTGAATCCTTTTAGCCATGTCCCAGTCTTGATTGATGGTGATTTTCGAGTAATTGAATCCTTAGCGATTTTGGATTATCTAGAAGCAAAGTATCCCACTCCGGCATTACTTCCTACCGATGCGATCGCTTTAGCAAGGGTACGGATGGCACAACTGGTTGGACTCAATGAGTTGCTACCTGCGGTCATTAAGTTGATTATTAATGAAAACCAAACTAAAAAATCAGCAGACTATGAGTTGGCTCGACTACGCGCAATCAATACCTTAGATTTTCTAGAGAACTTATTGGGTGATTCCCTCTACTTTGCTGGCGAACAACTGACCATGGCGGAGATTGTTGCAGGAACATTTGTTTATAGAATGCCTTCTCTGGGAATTCCTTTAATCAATTATCCAAAATTGCAGGCTTGGTCCGATCGACTCTTGTTGCGTCCTACTTGGCGACAAATTGAGCTAAGTTTAGAAGAGTGGAGTAGTTTTAAACGCCACATGAAAGTAATTCCCAAGATTTGGGAGCGCCGCCGTCGTCAACGAATTGATTCTCTAGATAGAAGCCATGCTAAAAATCCCAAATAATCAAGTTATCTTCAAAGTTATAGCAACCATCCTCATTGCGATTGTCATGCTTTATCCCCTGTGGGGAGCCACAAAAAATGAAGCTGGAAATAATGGGGTTTTATCATCGATTGGCACAATGGGTTGGATTACTACTTCAGAAATTGTTGCCACTTTTATTGTTGGTGTTGCCCTATATTGTCGATCGCTGCAAAAATGTCTGTCATTAGTCCAGCCGAGTTGTCAAGCCATGAAACCAAAAATGGTATGGCTGATGTTTGTACCTTTTTACAACATCGTTGAGGACTTTTTTATCATCCAGAATGTTACGCGATCGCTTGAACAAGAAGCGCAAATAAATGAGCGTTTAAAAGACATGAATAACTTTGGTAGGGTATCAGGTTTTGCTTGGTGCATCGCTCAGGTTGCCTCACTTTTTCCCTCATCAATTGGCGAGGGTGCTAGTTTTATTGCTCTGACTTTTTGGGTTGCTCATTGGCGATTGATTGCAAAGGTGAATAACCTGTTAACTATCGATAGTCTCGACAAAAAACAAGTTGAGTTTAATTAGCTTTCATTGACAAATTCATTGATTCAATTAGCAAAAGAAACCCTAAGAGGCTTGTGCCCCCTCCGGGGGCGCAAAACCAGACCTTCTAGCCACTTTATAAATGACCTCTAAGCGAAGAAAAATATGCAGTATGTTTTAATCATCCATGAAGTTGAGGCTTATCCAGCTTGGAAAGCCATTTTTGACCAAGCCGCAGATATCAGAAAAAACGCTGGAGAAATCAGCTATCAATTACTGCGATACGATAATGATCCAAACAACATCGTCCATTTCTCGGAGTGGTCTTCGATCGATAATGCCCGCAGTTTTTTTGAGTCCAGCGAGTTGGTAGAGATCAGGAAGAAAGCTGGTGTAAAATCACCAAATTTTATCTACCTACAGGAGATAGAACGCGGTGTGTTATAACGGTTGTTATAATGTTGTTATAATTTTGCACAAACTTATTTACATCAACCGTTATGTTGAACAGTAAAACCCCTGACCAGATATTATATCAGGCAAAAATATTCCCAGTACCGAAGATTAACCTCTTCATTGCAGCAGCAATGGGGGCACTCACAACCTTTACATTTTTAGGCATTGGTTGGTATGTAAAATCTATCAATTTACTCAATTGGGGTTTGGGTTTACTGATTCTTACCCTGCTGTTAACCACACTGGCGATCGCAATCTTTCGCAAATATCAAACTCAAATTTGCTTAGTCAAGCAGACAGATGGCAAAACTTGTTTAATGATCGGTCATAGTTTACGAGTCAACGTTTGGACATTGCCTTTAGAGTATCATTTCTCTTACTTTATGGGCTTAGTAGGTAAGCGAAATTATCAGTATCCAGCATTATTGCTAACGGTAATGGATCAACACAGCAATTGTATATTAGCCATACAAGAAGACTTGGGGGTGCAGTACCGTCCACCAGTAGGCTGGCCACTCACCGAATTGGTGGTGCTAGAGCAATTACCAAGCATGACTCATCATTATCGCAATCTATTTTCGCGCCCCCGGTTAGATGATTTGAAGTATGTGCTAGATCAGGCGCACAAATCTTGAGGGAATTGACTTGACTCAAAAGAGGTTAAAGCAGGGAGCGATCGAGTCCAAAGAACAGTAAAATTGGTCTTGGTGATGCCAAAGACTAACTAGATTTTTATCATAAACTTGACGCTTCTTGAAAGCCTTAAGGATAACCTTTAATCAACTTTCCCCTGCTAACAAAGGAGATTCCTTGATTGCCTACTGCGGTGATCATGACTGCTTCCACGATCGGCTCAGAAATAGTTTCGATACTCAGCCACTCTACAATAAAATTAGCTCCCGATCCGCCTTCTCTATCTGTCCTATTGACAACAAAATCTACAGAGGCTAGGCGATCGAGTTGGATAGGCTGTTCTAAATAATTTCTCACCAAATTACCTGCACTATTATAGTAACGAACAGCAGTGACAACCATCGGTTTAGTTAAATCTATATTCCGAATACTCAAAGTTGCAGCTAAATCGAAACTTCTTTCTGAGGTTTCATAATAAATATGGGAATAAATAGGTACATAGATTGTTTGCCCCATTTTCCCTTTGAAGTTTGGTTCTAAAACAATTTTCTTAAAAGTAATTTGCTTGGTATTCTCAGTATTTTTCTCTCTCTGCTGTTTTACATCACAGCCACTAATAAATATTATCAAAACTAAAAATATTAAAAATATTCTCTTCATAAAATCCCGGTGATATTCAATGGTGATCGCTTTCCTAGCAAATTACTCATCCCCTGGTAAATTCCTGTCCATAACCTGAAAGTATTCTATCCCAATTTCTTAGGGAGCCTATCCCATGTACTATTAAGAATTATTCTAAGAGAGGCTAACTATGTATGTTGTAGTGGGTGGTGCAGGAATTTTAGGATTGCGTTTAGCCCAACAATTATTAGAGATGGGGCATACTGTGGCTGTAGTTGATATTAGCTCCTCGGTCTGCCAATATGCTCGTGAGAAAGTAGGCGTGATGGCGTTTGAAGGTAGTGCTGTTAGTACGACAGTGTTGATTGAAGCAGGGATTCGCCGGGCTGGGTTTGTTGTTGCTACCCTCAGCAGTGATGCCTTGAATTTAGCCTTAGTTACTCTTGCCAAGCACTACCAAGTTCCCCATATTGTCACTCGGATTATTGATACGGATTTTACGGAACCCTACCGAATTGCTGGAGCAAACCATGTGATCAGTACGATCGATCTAGCGGTGGCATCTATGGCAAATGCGATCGAATATCCAGAAATTGAATCGATGATGCACTTTGAACAGGGACAAATCGAAGTTTTAAAACTCTCTATTCCGGGCAATTGTTACGCCGCAGCGAAGACCGTTGCAGAAATTGCCCAAGACCCAAATTTTCCAGCAGGTTCATTAATTATTGGCTATCAACCCCATCCCCATGAACCTCTGATGATTCCTAATGGTCAAACCGTCTTAGAAAAAGAATCAACTATTCTAGTGGTCACCAAACCGGAATTAGTCCGACAGATGCTCAAGTTTCTAGGAGTTTTAAAACCTGACAAACCTGATCAAGATTAATCAAGAGATTTTCTGACAATTTACCTACAACTCACTGACAACTTACCCATAAATAGCGTTTGGAGTTTATTTCCTGTGATCCCAGTAATTCCACATTTTCTAGAGCAGTACCTTCCCGCAAATATTAATTCTATCAATCTTGATCCTGTAGTTAATAACAGTCAGGAACCTGTAGCAGAATTAGTGATAATTCTGATCATTTTGCTCCTGGGTGCTACTGGTGTTGCGCTGCTCACCCGACGTTTGCGAGTTCCCTACGTCACAGGTTTAGTTTTAGCTGGGTTTGTAGTCACGGATATCCTACCCCACCGCACAGGATTAGACCCTGCTCTGGTGTTAAATCTTTTCCTGCCCATTTTAATTTTTGAAGCTGGAATCAATACAGATATTAGTCGTCTCCGTAGTACTTTTAAGCCCATCGCTATCTTAGCTATACCGGGGAGTATGGCATCTTCGGGGATTATTGCTCTGCTATTAAAATTTGGACTGGGAATAGCTTGGATTCCAGCACTCCTGCTAGGCGTTGTGCTGGCAAACACCGATACAGTTTCTATGATTGCCGTTTTTAAAAATATTCCTGTCCCTTCCCGGTTGTCTACGATCGTGGAAGGAGAAACCCTATTCAACGATGCGACTGCTCTAATTTTGTTTAACTTAATTTTAAAGGCCTATGCAACTGGTTCCTTAACTTTTCTAGAGGTAGTGCAAAACTTTCTATTTATTTCCCTAGGAGGTATTGTTGTCGGCTTAATTTTGGGTTATCTAAGTATTCCTGTATTCACCCGTCTAGATGATCCCCTCAGTAGCCTATTGTTGACCGTGGCGGTTGCCTTAGGAACTTTTCAGGTAGGACAATATTTAAGGGTTTCTGGGGCGGTGGCGGTAGTTGTAGCTGGATTAATTTTTGGGAATCTCGGACTAGCTCGGACTGCTTCTGCTTCTGCCCGGATCACTTTATTAAGTTTCTGGGAGTACGCCAGCTTTAGTGTCAACACTTTTATTTTTTTGTTGATTGGTGTCGAAATAAACCTGAGTACCCTATGGAATACTTTGCCAGCTATTCTGTTGGCAGTTTTGGCTTTTCAAACTGGGCGAATTTTGACCGTCTATCCGCTTATGGCAGGAATGCGGTGGATCGATCGCCCCATTCCCCGCCCTTGGAAACATCTCCTCTTCTTGGGTAATATCAAAGGCTCCCTCTCTATGGCTCTGGCGTTGAGCTTACCCACAGCACTACCGGGGCGAGAAGGTTTGATTGCTTTAATTTACGGCTGTGTGTTGATATCCCTAGTGGGTCAGGGTTCCAGCCTACCTTGGGTTGTAAAACGCTTAAATTTAGCTAAGCTTTCTGAAGGTAAGCAGGAGATCGAAGAATTGCAAGCTCAGTTAATCACCTCTAAGGCTGCCCAAGATGAATTAGATACTTTATTAAAATCGGGGGTGTTACCCAAGGCGGTCTATGAAGAGATGCGATCGGGCTATCAGGTACGAGTGGCAGGGGCAGAAAAATCCCTCCGGGAAATCTACAATCGCCGTCTAGATGACTTTGATCCGAAGCGGGGAGCGATCGAAAAACTTGATGCCATCCGTCGCCGTTTATTACTAGCCGAAAAATCTGCCCTCAACGAAGCCATCCGCAAGCGTATTCTCTCGGAAGCAATTGTGAGCGATCGTCTCAAGGAACTCGATCGACAACTACTAATGCTCGAAGATGATTAATATTTTTTTAGATCAATGTCTTTGCCAAAACAGCAACTTCAAAAGAGTCATATAAACCTTGACTAGCTACTTTATTATTATCTTGGTCAATCTTCAGTGGAATTAAACTAGATTCTTTTAACAACTCAGTTCTATACAGCTAAGAATTGTTGGATGACATCTTGGCTGAGTTCGCTAGTTGCTCCAGAGGCGACGATGCCGCCTTTTTGCATGGCGTAGTACCAATCAGCTTGGCGGACAAAATGCAGATGTTGCTCCACTAAGAGAACCGAGATGCCTGTGGCTTTGACTACTTGTTTGATTGCCGATTCAATATCCAGAATGATTGAAGGTTGAATCCCTTCGGTGGGTTCATCGAGGACTAATAGTTTGGGTTTGCCCATCAAGGCACGAGCGATCGCTAATTGTTGTTGTTGTCCACCACTCAAATCTCCGCCCATTCGCCAGAGCATAGTTTTCAGGACAGGAAATAGATCGAAAATTTCTTCAGGAATTTCTTGATTTTTCGGGGGATTATCTAGCGCCTCTAAGCCGATAATCAGGTTTTCTTTGACCGTCAAGCGGGCAATAACTTCTCGCCCTTGGGGAACGTAGCCAATGCCTAATCTGGCTCGTTTATCTGGCGAAAGATGATTGATGGGGCGATCGAGAAAATCCACACTACCTTTGCGGGGTTTGATCAATCCCATAATAGTTTTTAAGAGAGTAGTTTTGCCCACTCCATTCCGACCGATTAAGCAAATCATCTGCCCTTCAGGAACACTTAGATCCACATCCCGGAGGATATGACTTTCACCGTAGTAAACATCCAAATTAGAAATTTTCAACATAGGATTTTTGATATTTTGATTTCTCGTTTGCGGTCATGTACCTTGAGGGCGCAAAGCCTTGTGCCCGTAAAATTGGCTGTACCTTATTGACTTAAGAACTGAAATTAAGAACAACTAAACTTTTTTTACTTCTATTCATGCTCTTCTTGACTGCCTAAGTAAACTTCAATAACCTTGGGATCATTTTGCACTTCCTCGAAGTTTCCTTCACAGAGGACTGTTCCCTCATGGAGAACTGTCACCTTCCTTGCTATTTGGCGGACAAATTCCATGTCATGTTCAATAACTACGATCGAGTGACTTTCCGCTAGAGCTAACAATAAACTGCCCACATTTTCGGTTTCTTCATCGGTCAACCCAGCCACCGGTTCATCTACTAGTAATAAATCCGGAGATTGTGCCACTAACATGCCAATTTCTAGGCGCTGCTTTTCTCCGTGGGAGAGCAATGCTGCCTGCATATCAACTTTGGCAGTTAAACCAACGGTTTCTAGTAAGCCCCCAATAGTCTGTTTTTCTTGGCTAGGAACCTTACCAAATAGGGTAGAGAAAACATTTTTATTACGGTTACAAGCAATCTCAAAATTTTCTCTCGTGGTCAGGTTGAGATAGATCCTTGGAGTTTGAAACTTCCGCCCAATGCCTAAGAGAGCTACTTGATGTTCTGAGAATTTTCTTAAATCTTGCCCCTTAAAGGAAACCTTGCCGATCGTCGGCTTAACTTTCCCCGTGATGGTATCCAAAAAGGTAGTTTTTCCGGCTCCATTGGGACCAATAATTACCCGTAGTTCTCCGGGTTCCATGCTGAAGTTAAGATTATTCAGAGCTTTAAAACCATCAAAACTTACTGTAAGATTATCAATTTCTAAGATTTTATCTGCCATGGAGTTAATAATTTGGGGGTAAAAATATCCTGCACAATAGTCAAAGTATTCGCACTAGCTCTAGGGTTAACCTACTTACTTAAGGTCTCTTTTTCCATCTGGATTTCTGGGTCTGTTTCTAAGCTAGGATAGGTGGCAATTTTCTTGCCGCCGAGGAGTTTTTGGACTTGAGCTAAACCCTCAGTTCGGAGCCAACCAACCAAGCCATCGGGCAACACCGTCACCACAATTAGGAATAATGCTCCTTGGAAAAATAGCCAAATATCGGGAAATTGTTCACTCAACAAACTCTTGCCAAAATTAACTACCAAAGTCCCTAAAATTGCCCCCACTAAGCTGGCTCTACCCCCCACAGCAACCCAGATCACCATTTCAATAGAAAAAGCAATATCCATCGCCTTAGGAGAAATCAAACCCGTTTGCACCGTAAACATTGCCCCTGATAATCCAGCAAGAGCAGCAGAAATGCCAAATACTAACACCTTAAATCCCGTAGGGTTATAGCCCGAAAACCTCACCCGGCTCTCGTCATCTCGAATTGCCACGAGTAGTTTGCCAAATCGGCCACTGGTTAACCAACGGCACAGGGCATAAGTCCCAGCTAAAACGACGATCGTTAGGGTATAAAAGACAAACTGGGTTTGGGGATCACTAACTGATACGCCGAGGATGGTTTTGAAGTTGGTTAAACCGTTGGTGCCATTGAATAGCTTTTGTTGCCCGTTGAAGAAGTTGAAAAAGACGATCGTCGCCGCTTGGGTGAGAATCGAGAAATATACACCCCGAATCCGGTTCCTGAATACTAAATAACCCAATACTGATCCAAGAATCAAAGGGAACAAAAGAACTGCGATCGCACTAAACCCAAAACTACTAAAGGGTTGCCAGAAAAATGGCAATTCTGTACCTCCGTAGAGGTTCATAAATTCGGGCATTTTTCCCGGTTCTAGGGGGGCCAACTGAAGATGCATGGCGATCGCATAGCCTCCCAAGGCAAAAAATACCCCATGACCTAAACTTAATAACCCCGTGTAGCCCCAGATCAGATCAATAGCTAGGGCAGCGATCGCCAGTGCCAGAAATCTCCCCAGTAAGTTCAGCCGGAACCCCTGCACAAACAGAGGCACAAGCAAAATCAGAACGAGGGCAACTCCCACCACAATCCCTACTTCCAACAACAATTTATTCCCAGATTTTTCCTTCAGTCTACTAGCCAGATTCATCGCTATAACTCCCCCTTTAATCAGTTATCAGTTATCAGTTAGCAATTTTAGCAATTAGCAGTTATCAGTTATTTTTGTTAGAGGTCATTTATAAAGTGGCTAGAGGGTTTAATTTTTCGTCCCCTCCGGGGACAAAAAATCTGATTTTATAAATAGTTTCTTAACTGTTAACTGGTAACTGTTCACTGTCTATGCGTCCACAGTCCGACCCTTCTGGGGGAAGATGCCCCCTGGACGGAATTGTAGGAAGCTAATAATTAAGAAAAATACCATCACCTTTGCCATACTGGCGGTGGCAAAGAAGGTAAAGAAATCGGCTAGGGGTTTGATGGGTTGGACGAGGAGGGCGATCGTTCCTGAACCGACAAAGTAGTTGAGGGTGCCAATGGCGATCGCCGCTACCACACTACCCGCCAGCTTGCCCACACCGCCAACCACCACCACCATAAAAGTATCTACCACGTAGTTTTGCCCCGTATTAGGTCCCACAGAACCCAAGAGACTAATTGCACAACCAGCAATTCCGGCTAAACCTGAGCCGAGGGCAAAGGTGAGAGAATCGACCTGTTGGGTAGGTATTCCTAGGCAAGCACTCATGGTGCGGTTTTGGGTGACAGACCTGATTCTTAAGCCCCACCGGGATTTTTGTAAGAATAGATAAATCCCCAGCATACAGGCAGCAGTCAGAAAAATAATGAATAGGCGAGCGTAGGGAATTTGAAAAGTGCCGAAGACCTTCACCCCGCCCCGGAGCCAAGCTGGAGCCGTCACATCGACGTTTTGCGCCCCAAACCAAGGTTTTGTCACCGTCAGTTTGAAAGTTTGAGCGAGAATAAAACCTGTAGCACCGCTAATCCCTAGACAGACTGGGAGCATGATTGACCAGACGATGGTTTTAATGCGATCGTAATCTGCCCGCTTAGAAATAAACCATAATCCGCCAAAAAATAAGGTAGAAAAGATAACTAAACCAATAAGAATTACACCATTCAAACTGCGAACAAACTGTTGCAGAATCAGACTGACACCCCAAGTTGCCAAAAGAGTTTCGAGGGGACGACCGTAGAGGTAGCGAATTACGCCTCGTTCGAGGAGAATCCCAAACCCCGCCGTCAAGAAAAAAGCTACGGGCAAGGCAAAAATGATATAAGTATCTGACCAAGGACTGCCAAAGGTTTTGAAGATATTTTGCACCACAAAAGTAGTGTAAGCCCCCAGCATCATAAATTCGCCATGAGCCATATTAATTACGCCCATCAGCCCAAAGACGATCGCCAAACCTAGGGCTGCTATAAGCAATACAGCACCAATACTAACACCATTAAATAAGCCTTCCAATAATCCTTGAACAATCAGCACTATCTTCTCCTAATAGCTAGTTTTTTAGGCATGGAATTAAGAATAATGCCGCGCAATGCGCGGCATTATTCTTGACTAATTAGGTCTTGTACTTGCCACCCTTCTTAGAATCAGACCAGTCGCAGGCAAAGCCCTTGGTTTCAGTTACGAATTGATTCCAAGGAATGGGGACTACTGGTTGAGGAGTAGCTTGGACAATCTCAAATAGACCATCTTGGCGGATTTGACCGATGCGGACAATCTTGGAGATATGGTGATTTGGATTCATGGTTACCATGCCGCCGGGAGCATCGAAGGTAACACCGTAGGCAGCAGCCCGAACTTTTTCTAGATCGTCAGCGGTCTTAGCTTTTTCTACGGCAGCCTTCCAGAGATAAACGGCGATGTAAGCGGCTTCCATGGGGTCGTTGGTGACTCGATCGTTACCATATTTCTTTTTAAAAGCATCAACAAACTTCTTGTTAGCAGGGCTTTCCACGGTCATGAAGTAGTTCCAAGCAGCGTAGTGACCCTTGAGGAATTCCACGCCGATCGCTTTCACTTCTTCTTCAGCAATACTCACAGACATAACTGGATACTTGTCTGCGGTTAGTCCTGCTCCCTGCATTTGCTTAAAGAAAGCCACATTGCTATCGCCATTGAGGGTGTTATAGATGACACCACCGTTGGGCAGAGCGGCTTTGATTTTGGTAATGATTGCGGTAACTTCAGTGTTGCCTAGGGGAAGATAATCCTCGCCCACGGTCTTACCACCCTTAGCGTCTAATTGAGCTTTGATGATGGTGTTGGCAGTTCTAGGGAATACGTAGTCAGAACCAACTAGGAAAAATTCCTTGCCTTTCTTTTCTAGCAACCAATCTACAGAAGGCTCGATTTGTTGGTTAGGAGCAGCTCCGGTGTAGAAGATATTCTGGGAACATTCTTGACCTTCGTACTGCACGGGGTACCAAAGCATATGTTTTTTCTCTTCAAATACTGGCAACACTGCTTTCCGGCTAGCAGAAGTCCAGCAACCAAAGACCACAGCCACTTTGTCTTGGTCGATTAATTTCTTGGATTTCTCGGCAAAAGTGGGCCAATCAGATGCCCCATCTTCCACAACTGCCTCAATCTTTTTGCCGAGAACACCACCAGCAGCGTTAATTTCTTCGATCGCTAGCTGTTCAGCATCTACTACACTTTTTTCACTAATTGCCATCGTGCCACTCAAGGAGTGGAGAATGCCGACTTTGATTGTGCCACCGCCGCCTGCTGCGGGAGATGCTGCGGGGGAGCCTGCGGGAGATGCTGCGGGTGAACCTGTAGGGGATGCCGCTGGGCTACTACTTGCTGTGGGAGAACCACCACAGGCTTTCAGAAAAATACTTGTACCTACGGTAGCACCACCGTAAAGTAAAAATTTGCGTCTATTAATGCGCTTTGACATGGTATTTCTAACCTCACTCCTTACATATCGATTTCATATCGAAATAATTCAATCCGTTGATAGTAGTGCTAGGTTAGCAATATTTTTGTAGCCTATGATACAATCTCTCCTGATTTGATTTATCTCCATTTCCTTGGATTATGTATATACTTACAGGGTAGTAAATTGGGTAGAGATAGATAAATCGCTGTGTCTTCAGTTACGTTTTTAGTAATAACGAATTGACCAGACATCGAAATCTTTATCTGATGGGGAGACTAACTTAATGCTATTTATTGAATATAAGTCAAGTTATCTACCAGAAGGAATTTAATCTACTGCTCTAATTAACTTAGTCAACATTAGTATAGAAAATTTTAATTATTTCCTAGATCAACTATTAGTACATAAACTAAGTTCTGATCGCAAAAGTCAGCTAACTTAGCTGGGATCATTATAATTAAAGACTAAATTGCCAAATTACAGATTTTTTCTAATCAAGTTTAGAAAACCTGACTGGAGAATCCTCGTTTTTTCAGGAGGGTGGAAATTGTTCATCCTTCCTATCGAGTCTGGGATAATTCTCCTCTAGAATATATAGCTATCCTAAATAGGTTGAGAACGGCTTCCCCTCCGGGCTGCCGTGTACACACAAGTATTGATCATCTCGTTTAATGGGGAGGATCCCCCTAAATCCCCCTTAAAAAGGGGGACTTAAATTAATTCTCCCCCCTTTTTAAGGGGGGCTGGGGGGATCAACTCCTGAAACGTAATCGGAATGGACTTGTGTGTACACCGTAGCCCTCCGGGGGAGACGTTCTCAACCCTCTAAAATCCTAAACTCAATAATTAGGATTACCATAGTCAGTTATTGACTTTTAATTATTTACTGCCAACTAATCTTTATATATGTATTGTGACTACCTCGAACGCATCCTCACGGCTCGTGTCTATGATGTTGCCCAAGAAACTCCCCTAGAATATGCCCCTAATCTTTCCACCCGCCTTGAGAATAAATTGCTCCTGAAGCGGGAAGATATGCAATCGGTATTTTCCTTCAAGTTGCGGGGGGCTTATAACAAGATGGCTCAGTTGCCCCCGGATCTATTGGCACAAGGAGTTATTGCTGCTTCGGCGGGGAACCATGCCCAAGGCGTGGCTTTGGCAGCCAGTCGGCTGGGGACACGATCGATCATTGTCATGCCCGTCACTACCCCAGAGGTGAAGGTGAATGCGGTCAAAGCAAGGGGAGCAGAAGTAGTCCTCTACGGGAATACCTACGATGATGCCTATACCCATGCCCGCCAGTTGGAGCAGGAGAAAAACTTGACATTTATTCATCCCTTTGATGATCCCGATGTGATTGCCGGGCAGGGGACGATCGGGATGGAGATTCTCCGCCAGTGTCAGCAGCCGATCCATGCGGTTTTTGTGGCGATCGGCGGTGGGGGCTTAATCTCTGGGATCGCTGCCTATATCAAGAGATTACGCCCGGAAGTGAAAATTATTGGTGTGGAACCAGTGGATGCGGCGGCGATGTATCAATCTTTGGCGGCAGGCAAGCGGGTTCGTTTACCCCAAGTGGGTTTATTTGCCGATGGAGTGGCAGTACGAGAAGTAGGAGTAGAGACTTTCCGTTTGTGTCAGCAGTACGTGGATGAAATTATTTTGGTGGATACCGATGATACCTGTGCGGCTATTAAAGATGTGTTTGAAGATACTCGATCGATCCTTGAACCGGCTGGGGCATTGGCGATCGCTGGGGCAAAAGCCTACGTGGAACGGGAACAGATCACCGGAAAAACCCTAGTGGCGATCGCCTGTGGCGCAAATATGAATTTCGATCGCCTCAGATTCGTCGCTGAACGAGCTGAACTGGGGGAACGGCGGGAGGCGATATTTGCTGTGAATATTCCTGAATCGCCGGGCAGTCTGCGGAGATTTTGTGATTGCTTGGGCGATCGCAATCTAACCGAATTTAGCTATCGGATTGCCGATTCCCAAGCGGCACATATTTTTGTCGGCTTGCAAATCAAAAACCGAGCTGATGCCGCCCAGATGGTGCAAGGCTTCGAGTCCTGTGGATTTAAAACTATTGATCTCACGGATGATGAACTCACTAAACTCCATCTCCGTCACATGGTGGGGGGGCGATCGCCTTTGGCACATAATGAATTGCTCTATCGGTTTGAGTTTCCAGAGCGACCGGGGGCTTTGCGGTTGTTTGTCAATTCCATGAGTCCCAACTGGAATATTAGTTTATTTCACTATCGGAACCACGGCGCAGACTACGGCAGGATAGTGGTGGGAACCCAAGTCCCGCCCCAAGAAATGGCAGATTGGCAAGCCTTTCTAGATACCCTCGGCTATCAATACTGGGATGAGAGTCAGAATCTGGCTTATAAGCTATTTCTTTAAGGAGGAAAGTACCGGGAGATACAGGGAGGTAAGGGAATAAATAAGTATCTGGTTTGATCATTATTATTGATGAAGATGGCTAACGGCTTGCGCTTCACCGGAAGAAAACAAAGCTTGCTACGCAACCAATAGCAGATACCGCCGTTCTGAGTTCAAGCTCTTGTTATGCTTGATGCTGAGTTTTTTTGCTCTCTATATATTGGCGCAAAACGTTGTTAATTAGAGTTTTATGCTGTTCTCCTTGAGCCTGAAACCACTGCTTCACGTCAGGATCAAGCTGAACTAGGTTATGGGCTTTATCTGCTGGAATGCGTAAAGTCGCTTGTTCAAAAAAATCATCTGTCAGCGGTGGAATATCTGAATAATCAATATTCTCTTCTGACCTTGATTCTAAAGCTGCCCAATTAGTACGAGAGGTACTGTTCAAATCTTTTTTGCTCATGACGGTTGGCTCTTCGTGCTGAAATGATTCGGATTATATCTTTTCGACGTTCTGTCCAGACTATTACCGCTATCCCAAAACCGAGAAAACCGATCCCGATCCAGCGATCTTCGCCATAATCAAAACGATCATCTAGCTCAATCAGCATTTCACCATCAAACATTGAGAGAACATCAGCAAAATCAATCTCATGTTTACGGATGTTTTCAAGATTTTTTGCTTCGTCCCATTCAAATTGCATGAAGGATTAGGGTATGACAGATTAAACTAACCTCTTTTATTATCACGCATGACGGTTTTGGGAACTCAAGTCCTGCCCCAAAAAATGACAGAATGGCAAGCATTTCTCGATACCCTAGGCTATCAATACTGGGATGAGAGTCAGAATCCGGCTTATAAGCTGTTTCTTTAATGAGGAGTTCGGGTTAAGGGCTTTTTGAGGGGTGGCGCAATGTGTCGCTCCTCAAAAAGTCTAATTTTATATGCGCATCACGCGCACAAAACCAGGAACCTTAGCTTATTCCGAGGGTGCAGTTAGCAACCGCCCTGTCGCTCGCCACCTTAGCTAGAGAAATCCATTCTTATTCACCCATATAAGGCTCTCCTGATAAAAGGATCACGAGAAGCATACTTATCCAAACTACAAGCATTAAATAGATTGATAGAGCAAAACAATTTAGTACCAACCTTAATACCTTTTGCCATACGTGCTGTTTTCGTCTAACTGCTATGATAACCTTCATCACTCCTGTAATAACAAGCGGTAGAGTCGAGATCGTAGCTAAAAGCCAACCACAGAAAAAAGAGATAACTGGTGCTACGTTGAACACTATACTCATCACCATGATTAGACAAGCCAAGACGAGCAAGCTTGAACAAGTGAGTTCTACGAGGAGAATTCCCTTGCTAGATTGTGTTTGTCTGTGATATTTAAGAGCGCTTTTAGCAATAAGAACTCCATGTAGTCCCGTCAACCCAGCAACTGCGTATTCAGGTGACATTATTGATGCTTAACTCCTGCGTAAGAGCTGTTTGAAAAGTTTGATGGTCGATAAAAAGCCTTCCTCGGATGGCCTAGTTCTCCCCTGAATGATCGCTAACTCTCACTTTCGCAACTCATACCAGTACCTCTGGAAGCTTGGCAAGCTAAAGACTCTGGTCAGCAGCTGCCAATATCCTTGGAATTCAACCAGAAACCCTCGTCAGTCCGCTGCAAGCACGGGTTAGACCGTCGCTACCCGACTATTTAACCACCGCTGAAACGATTTTTGACTTTCTCCCGATGGTTGCCCAAGAATCAGGTTTTTGAGGCTAATATCTTCATCAAGCTGATTCCAATGGATTCCGCTATCGCCAGCAATGAAGCGATAGTCGTTACGTTCTTCTACTGAGCCATGCAAGAGGCTAGGATACCATGCTAATGGCACAGATATGGTACGCCCATCAGATAAATCCATAGAGATGGTATCATCAGTGACGGTCACTTGCTGAATTTTGGCTATTTCAAGCAGTTCAATCGTTAAAGAATTCATTCCAGCCTACTAGTAATTGCTCTTGATGTTCTTCAACAAGTTTTTGAATGCGGTTAATATCTCTGCGACTAAACCCTCTATTACTTTGAAGACGGATTGGGTTCAAGTCACCGATTGGCTCCTTCTGTCGGAGGACAATAAGATTGGGTCGTGCCTCAGATAATGGTTGGATAGGTGATTACATCATGCCATGTCCAGGGCTGTAATGCTAATCCTGCTCGCTGGGCTGCTGTTGTCTTAAACCGACTATGCCGCCAAATCCAGTTAAAGTAATTCACTACTAATCGAGCCGTCACCTTCGTTTGCTCCCATACTTTGCCAAACTTGTTCTGCCTACGATGCCAACGCCCAGTTTGCTGCCTGACAATGCCGTTAGTTCGCTCTAATCTTTGCGTCTTGTCTTTGCCGATGTAGTGGAGAATTTCAGGCGGTAAGACCCGTTCGTAACCTCCCCAATCATCGCTATTCCATTGCTTGCACTCTGTCTTTCCTTCCGTACTGACCACCAACTCCTCAATCAACTCATCGGTATGTTTGCCAACTCTTGCAGCTAAAATCAATCCACTGGAATTCGCCAAACTCACCCCAATCCAGCAATCCCCCACCTCTAATTCTCCTGGGAGACATTGCTTTTGTTTTTTTCCACAAATGACCACAATTCATCCGCACTCACTTCTTCTGTTTGTACCGCTTGCATCTGAGCATTATGAACGAGTTGAGCTTGCTGACTGGCGGCACGAATAAGGCTCACCACCGTATTATAGGCAAGCCCACTGGTGCGGCTAATACCTCGCAGACTGCTGCCCTCACTATGAGCCTGTAAAACTTGCCGGATTTGTTCTTCACTTACATGGCGGTGATAATACATTGTGTCAAACCGTTCATTGAACGTTTGCTGGCAATGGGGGCTGAAGTAGCGTTGGCTTCCGTTCGGGGCTTTGCCGTGTTTATGAGTGCTAAGATAACCACAGAGCTTACATTCCATAGATTCAACCTGTGATTCGTTGATACTCTATCTTATCAGACCCACCTCTTTTTGATGCATGACCAACTGCATTAAGCGATCGGGCGTGACAGGCGGATGGCTGGTTCCTATATCTTGCTGCATCGACTTTGCTCCTTTAGTTTTACCACTTCAATTTTACGGCATTATTCCTATACTATAACTGCTCCACCCTTGGGTGCTTTCGGACTTAGCGATCGATCCAAAGTGCAAGTGCAAAGGCTTTGTATGCAGCCAGCTAACGACTCAAATCAGCAGTGGCAGATAATCTTTGAAACCCTCATAACGGCTTTCATCCACTGCATTTGAATTGTCATGTGTTTAGTAAAGTCAATTGTTTTGGCTGAAATGGCTCGTCAGATACTAAAGAATTCACGCTTAGATCAACTTTTGCATCAATACTGTTTAATAAAGCAACCATACTGCGACCAACCGCAAAAGCCAAATTCACAGGTACAGCATTACCAATTTGCTTATATTGACTACTCACAGAACCTGAAAACAGCCATTCATCTGGAAATGTCTGCACCCTAGCATACTCCCTAATTTTTAAGGGTCTTGTCTCTTCTGGATGACATCTTTCTGTTTGTTTCTGAGCAGGAGAACAGGTGAGAGTTAAACTTGGCTCATCCCATGAAAGCCGACGTGCCATCCCAGTTTTCCCTCCACCTAAAAAATAACTACCTTGCATGTATTCTCTTTGAAGATCATCAGGTAAATCTCTCCAGTAACCACCCGGAGGAACAAAAGATAATATTTCTCTTTTCCTTTTTGGATAAGTCTGTCCCTCTGATGAGGGCACATCAGTATCATACAATTCACCAGATTTTAAAGCATCTTTTAAAGTTAATATTTTGTAATACTTTGATGGCCATTTAAATGTTGAAAATCGAACTAAATCGTTTCTAATCCCAACCAGAAATAAACGTTCTCTTTTTTGAGGCACGTGGTAAAATAATGCTTTTAAAACCTTTGGCTCAATCAGCGTATATCCTAAATCCGAAATGATAGACCTGATCACGGATAAAGTTTTTCCATCATCATGATTTAGTAAACCACGTACATTTTCCCCAAGAAAAACTTTTGGCCTAACTGTTTTTATGGCTCTAGAAAATTCAAAAAACAATGTGCCTCTAGTATCTTCAAACCCTAATTTCTCACCTGCATAAGAAAATGCCTGACAAGGAAATCCACCAGAAATAAGGTCGATATCATTAAATTCCGTAAAGTCCACATTTTTTATATCACCTTGAATGACATTCCATCTAGGTCGATTAGTCCGCAAAGTCTTACAGGCATCTTTATCAATTTCACTCAGGGCAACAGCACTAAATCCAGCTTTCTCTAGCCCCAGAGCAAGCCCACCTGCACCTGCAAAAAGTTCGATAGATGAAAATCCTCTTACAGCTTTTATATTTAGCTCTTGATTCCAATCGGTCTTAATCATATCTCTTACTTCTTCAAACTGAATTAGTTGAGATATTGTATATTCTTTTTTATTTGTAACTGGATTTTGTACAGAAATCAGCTTCCCACTTTTTTCCCACTTCAATAATGTAGCTTTGGAGACGGAGACTATATCTGCGAGTAATTCTGCTGAAATTGTCATTTTATCAAACATTGAAATCTTCAAATCCTTCATAGTTCTTGAAAGAAAGTAAGTAAATACTTTTCAATAAATTAGGATCAATATCCTTTAGTTCTCTAAATACAGAGTTTGACTCTGCTTCAATATCACTGCTATCTACAATATCTTGGATTATCAAAGGCAATTTTTCGCATAGTTTCTTGAATGCAAACTTGCTGCCGGTCACTAATTCATAAAACCTATCAATAGAAACGCGACGTATTCTTTCATTTGATACACTTTGGCCGTCTAAGCTCACCCTCCACACGATATTTTGGCTTCTTTTCGCAATCACTTCTACCAGCATACATGTTGCCTGTGGATTTGACAGCAAGGTATTTTGCATTCTCATGTAAGTCTTTTGGGCAGATGATGAATTCATGGTGTTATGTTTGTTTTTTATCTCAACATAATACATAAGCGCGGTATTTACTACGTCATATCCTTGCGCTGGTACTATCCATTCATCACTCAGGTATCGAAAGATATTTTGATGAAAATAGCCGATGTGATTTGTGTTAGATTTATCTATTTGCCTAAGAACTTCACTCTCTATCACAAATTCGATGCTCTTACGATAAACTTTTGCATCGAATGTCAATTTAATTGGGTCTAATAAATTCTTATTGAACTCAGCTAAGTCAATGCGAAATCTGTATTTCCTTACAGTCTCTTTGACATGATGATAGATATTTTCGTTACTTATAAAGCCAAGATTATAATCTCTCATCTTTCCTTTTGGATACAATTGATCTTGCACCTGAATTTTGACAAATAAATATGGATTAGACGGAGATTTTTTGTCTAATCTGACCACAAGGTATATAGTCTGAATGTCAAGTTTCTGACTAATCACCCGATGGAAGATATTATACGAAAAAATTCTGCTTAATATCCCATTTTGGGGTAGCTAGAAGGGATTTCTCTGCTTAATCATCTATTTGAAGGGTTAGCCCGACGGCAGCAGGTATTATTTAACGCGAGTCTCCAACAGTACGTTCTGCTACAAAGTGGGGAAACTAAATTCGGTAGATTCAACTACACCCTATTTGTAATTTGGCTAATGAATTAATGCGAATTGAGCAGTTACAGGCTTTTTTGGCGGTGGCAGAAACTGGGAGTTTTCAAAAGGCAGCACAACAGTGCCAAGTAACCCAATCGACTATTAGCAGACAAGTTCAAGCATTGGAAACAGAACTGGGGCTGCCCTTGTTTCATCGAAGTAATTATTCTAAACCCACGATCGCTGGCGATCGCCTCCTCCGCTATGCCCGGAAAATTTGCCAAGACTGGCGTAATGCTACCCAAGAATTGTTGGAACTCCGGGAGGGTAAGCAGCCAGAATTGTGTGTGGCAGCGATTCATTCTGTGTGTGCCTACCACCTGCCCAAAGTGTTACAAATGTTTTGTGCCGATTATCCCCAAGTGCAGTTACGGGTGACAGCTTTGGGAAGCGATCGAGCTTTGAAGGTTCTTAAGGATGGGCTGGTGGATCTGGCGATCGTCATGCATAATCGCTACCTGACCAACAATGCAGAAGTGGTGGTGGAAAAGCTGTTTGATGAGCCGATCGAAGTTTTGATGGCGGCGGATCACCCCTTAGCAAAATCTCAGCTAGTGTCTTGGGCAGAAATTGCCCCCTATCCCCAAGTAGTTTTTAAGCACGGCTACGGAATGCAGCGGATTATTCAAGAGCAGTTTTCTTTACTGGGAGTTAGTCTCCATGCCGCCTTGGAACTAAACACCCCCGATGCCTTTCGAGGAGTAGTCCGCCAGAGCAAAATGATTGCCCTGTTGCCCCGATCGGCAATGTTAGAGGCTCTGGACGACCCAACCCTGGCAGTGCGATCGATCATCACGGAACCGATAAAAAATCTTCAAGCCATCCCCTTTAGCCGTCAAGTTGTCTTAGTCACCACGAGCGATCGCCTAGAAATTCCCCCCATCCAACATTTCCATCAACTAGTCAAGCAACACCTTGGGACAGTTATCAGTTAACAGTTATCAGTTACTTGTGCTGAGCTTGTCGAAGCATCAGTTCTCAGTTATCAGTTGGGAACTCTCCATAAGCATTTATCATTGTTTACTGTTTACTGTTCACTGATTTAAAGTTTGAGGGCGAAATGATAACAGGTAATTTCTAGACGCTGGCGAAAGTAGAAACGATGGGCTGCAAAGCGCTGAACGCCCGAATCTAGATGAAACTCTTGGCAGTTTTGGGTTTTGGCATAGTTCATTAACCATTGCAAAATTTCTTCGCCGTAACCTTGGGAGCGATCGCTCTCCTGAGTAATCAAATCATCCACATACAGGAACTTCCCAAAAGATAGAGACTCAGAGATCCGAAATCCCGCCACAGCCTTAACCTGCTCTACTCCCGTATTTTCGATAGCTAAAAAAGCTAGTTGATAGCCTCCCTGCTGTTGCCTGCGGACTTTTGCTACAAATTCCTCAGGGTGTAAATGGGGACGGAGTTGCTGCATCACTGGGAAACAGGCACTAATTTCTTGATCGCTCTGGGCAAGTTGTATTGGCATGATTAGGATTGAGCTATGTATTCTAGACATTTTTGCATTTGCTGCACCATGGTAGCTCGATCGCCATGAAATCTCCTGCCGTGACCGGGAAGTACCCACTCAAAATCATAGGCGGCTAACTTTGCCATAGATTTTCCCAGCTCTGCCCAGGAATACCAGCAGGCATCCCGAAAGGCATAGAGTTGTTGTAGTCGTTCTGAATATGCTAAATGATCGCCTGAAAATAGAAATTTATTTCGGTAAAGCAGTACCGTATGTCCCTTGGTGTGACCGGGGACGGGAATGATTAATAAATCTGGGGCTAACTCGTAGGGGTCTGTACCTTGGAGTTTAATTTCGACTGCTTGGGTTCCAGAGGTAATATCATCTTGGTGCAGGAGGCGATCGCATTGGAAATGCTCATGAAATTTGGCATGATCCGCCACATCATCCCGGTGAGTCAGATAAAGATAACGCACCCCACCCAAAGCTTCTAGACGCTTGACCAAGGGCGGTGCAAACCGGGGCGAATCTACTAAAATATTCCCCTCTGGTCGCTGAATAAAATAGCTGGCTGCTCCAAAGGAATTTTCGGCATGGTAGCCACAGTGATAGACATTTTCGGCAACTAATAGGGGAAATTGAGCCTGAACATCTTTGATATCTTGAGGTTTTTCTACCGTGCCGATCGAAGCTGTGGGGCAGGAGAGGAGAGCTTGCATTGCCCGATGCCGGCTAGCAGTATCCGTGGGTTGTTGATATACCGCCGATTGTCCCTGCTGGCGATCGAACACTTCCGCCGCCATCCACCGACAAGTATCACAATCAATGCAGGTACTATCAACAAAAAAATCACCACTAATATTCTCAGCTCGGCGCTGTTGGAGTTTTGCCATAGTTTTGCAGAGAGTTTCTGGGGGAATCAGTCTTCAAATGCTAGCGCAAAAGGTTGCTTTCTAGCCACAGCCAGAAAACTCTAGAGCTATAGCCATCGCCAAGCAGGTTATGTTGTGGGAACCCTTACAGAGCAGGGGTTCCCACAACCAAAATCATCTCAACCTCCCTAGCGGTTGCTATATTTATAACTCGGATTTTATAGATGAATTCAGTTAGGGGCAATCGAGGCAGGAGGGTCGGAGGCGGAAGAGGACGATCGCAGTGAGGTAGAGGAGGGCAAAGGGGAGGGCAAAAATTCCGAGGAGGGCGCAAAAGGTAAGATAGAAATAACTGCTTTGGGCAAATTTAATTATTTTTTCATCAATTTAGAAAAAAGTGGACTATTTACTTAATTGTATTTGCTGTTTTACTTGTAAAGCTACTTGAGCTTGGACAAACGGACTATAGATGGGTATCTCCGAATTAATACTCTCAAAACTAGCAGTTAAAGCATAAGGTACTTGAGTAGTCGGATCGTTATTCCAGCCTTTATGAGCTACAACTGCTATGCAGAAAGCATCACGCAAATCAAAGGATTTTACAATTGCCCAATCTTTCTGGACTGTTCCATTTCCTCTAGATGTATTCTTAACACGACTCCCATGATTTTTGTTTTTTCCAAGAGTCCAGTCAAATAAACCTGAGCCATCTTCTTGTTCTTCAGAAGCCTCATATTTATCAAGAATTTTTTTTAGAAATTTATCTGGAGATTCTCCTTTTTGACTGCATTCCCAATGTAACCAAGTAGATAAATATTTGCGTTTACTACGCCTTGTTCGGCGTGGCTCAGCTTTGTAGGCAAGTGTAATTTCAACCAGAATATCAAAATCCTCTGCTGGTGATTGCAAAGCTTCAGGAATTACTACTTGATAGATATCTGCTTGTTTAGCTTTGATGTAAGTATCACCACTAGTAATTAATGTCACACGATTAGGAGCATTACCAATTGCGCGATCAAGATTAGGTAAACCGTAGCCCATCATCCGAATAATTGGTGAGAGGTCTGATTCATTGTTTGTCCATGTAGGCAATCTTGCTGATTGAACAATCAAGGCTTTATAAAGCAAACAGCTTTCCTGTGGAAAATTAGCAGCTAATGCGGCGGCAATATAGGTAACTTTAGATGCTGCAAACGATGTCCCCACAGCGTCTGATGAGATCGCTGGTGTTCCGCCCATTGTTGTCCTCACTAGTTCAGGACAAACCTCGTTATTAGTTGTAAAACTAGGTGGATCGCCTTCATCTTTAATAAAGTCACCACCATATTCCACAACTTCTGGTTTAATCGAATCCCAGATACCATAACCAGTGCAAGAAAATGATGATGGATGATCTTTAGATGCAATTGAAGTTAGTGGTGGTTGATGATAAGTAATATGAGCAATTGAGCCAACTGTAAGGGCTTGAAAACTTTGAGCAGGATCGGCAACACGAGATGACTTTTCTAACAAATAACTTGGATATGGACAGTCATCTTGAAAATGCTCTGTGAGTGTTTTTCGAGTTATGCTAAGCCCTAAGCCACGATTTAATGATAGATTTCCAGCAGAAACAACAAAAAGAATATCATTTAGCCAGCAAAGGTTATCTATTTCCGCAGCCCAAGCACTCATATAAGTTGTTCGACAAGGACTAGAGCTATTAATGGAATGATTAAAGATACGAGTACCTCTTTGGTGATAGAAGTCTACAATTTTTTTAAGGACTTCAGGCATATAGAGATTTAATCTACAATCACCTCCTAATACCCTAGCATTTTGAAGCCAGCAGATTGCTGATTGACTAGCTTTAGGAATTCCTTGAGGGTATAAAATTGCTCCTGCAACTCTTGTCCCATGCCCTCCACCTTTTACATAATCTGCCGTTAGATCTATCTCATGAGGAACCCAAGATCGTGAATTATTGCTATCCATAGCAACACGTAATAAAGGATGGCTTTCTTGAATACCGCTATCGATAATGCAGACTTTTGGGGCTATTGGCGATGGAGGTTCAAGAGTAAAAGCAGATTCCTGAATACTTGAAGTCCGATTAGCTAAGATTTCTGAAATTTGATCGGGTTCACTAATTTCAAAAACATATGGATAGTTAGTTGCTAAATCTTTTAAAGCTTTGCCAGAGATTTCAACGCGACAGGAGAAACTATCTGGTAAAAGAGCAAGGCGAGAACGATCATCATATGAGGCTTCTTGTAAAATAGTTCCGCTAATGTCTGAGATAAATTTTTCAAATTCTAATTGTCTGTTCCACTGTAGATCATCCCATTCTTGGAGAGTCTGATCACGTTTGTCAGTCCATTTAGCAACTCTAAGTGCATATTTTGCAGAATCTTCATTTTCGTTTTGAGAAGGATGTAGAGAAAATTTTGGATTTAGTCCGACACAAGCAATACTGACATCAACTGTATAAATTTGATCGTCTAGAATTTGATCCCATCGCTTAAGCAGATCGGGAGATAAAATATATTCCAAACGTTTAAAATTGCCTTCAAGAATTTCCCATATTTCAGCAACTTTGCCACCACCATATTGTTCAAAAATAAATTTTTCAATTTTTTGTTGCAATTTAGTTAACTCAGCATCAGTATCAGCCGCCGTACCAAGGATGTAACCATCCTCAATCTCTAGGATAACCTCAATTCCAAAGCTTTTGAGATCGTCTGCATCAAATGATTTGGGATCTATTTTTAATATAAATGATGGAATATTGGGAATTTCTGGCAACCCTTCTTGCTGACGTTCTTCAAATCTAGTTTTCCAATCACTCATAATTGTGAACACAGAAGACTGGAGCCTGCGACCATGATTACCTGCATCCCCATGATTGTTAGTAGAACGGCTTGATCGTCGAGGTGGAGTTCCAGAACGGGCAAAATCTGTAAGTGTGAGTCTTAATGGAATATGCTTAAACTGTTGAGAGCTATCAGACATGAGCAGTTACAATATCCTGTATTGATTCTTCTAAATGTTCTTGAATAACAAGCTCTTCTCGATCTAGAATTGCCCGTTTGGCTGCATCTTGAGCAACTCGCACAACCTGAGCCGCCGAGAAACCATTCATTTTTTGTACAATTAAGTTCCAATCAATTGAACCAACTGCAACAGAACATAAAGTTTGCTTTAATATTGCCCTAACTTCTAATTCTGTTGGCTTTGGCACTTCAATAGCATCGTCAAATCTTCGCCACACGGCTTCATCTAAGAACTTAGTTAAGTTAGTAGCAGCTACCAGTAAACCATTTGAAACTTCATATTCATCAAGGAGTTGTAGAAAAGTATTAACTACACGTTTTATTTCACCAACCTCCTGATTATCCTCACGCGACTTGGCAAGAGCATCACATTCATCAATGAAGAGTAAACAAGGAGTTGCCGCCGCAGTTTCAAAGACTTCACGTAAATTTGTAGCAGTTTCGCCTAAAAAGGAAGATACCATTGCATCAAAACGAATTTTAATCAAAGTTAAGCCCGTATTCCAAGCAATTCTCTCTGCTCCCATAGTCTTACCGCAGCCAGGGGAACCGTAAAGTAATATTTTTTGGCGATAACGCAAACCATGATGAGCAAGGCGATCACGAGCAGCATATTCCCGTTCGATCCGACGAAATCTAGTTTCCATAGCATCGGAAAGAACCATGTGATGCCGTAAGCGATCGCGAGGAACAGTAACAATAAAAGGGTGATTGAATCGGTGTTTACTTGATAATAGAGTTAATGAGCGAGGATCAGAATTTTTAGGTACTGCAAAATTAGAAGTTGATAAACTTCTGCCATCATGATCTATTCCCGATGAAGTTTCTAACTTGCTAAGATGATTACTTTTTTGAACAATGTTTTCAAGCTGTTCAGCAAGATTAGTATGCCCTTGCTTCCGTTCTTCTTCAACAACTATAGACAACATACCTTGTATTGCCTGCGAATCTTGGCTGGCAACAGCTCGAAATAATCGCTTGAGTACATCTCCTTTCATATTGAAACCTTTCTATTGTCTATAGATATCTAACCCTAGGATATCTTATGTCTCCTGAAAACTTAGAGAAACTTTACGAAACAAGAAGATTACATCTCTATCAAATATTTCTGGCATCTGACCCATACAAAAAACAGAGCTTTTTTGTAACAAAACATTAAGCAAAATGGTATAACTGAGTTGGGAAGAGGCATTGCCCCGAAATTTATTTACCCATTCATTGGGAATACGAAAGATGTCCCGCGCGATGCGCGGGACATCTTTAACAAATTAATGATTAACTCCAACGCAATTATGAAAAATTATCGATCGATCCTCAGTGTATTTTTTGCTCTAGTTACCGTCTTCCTCGTTAGTTGCAGCAGCCCTGTCGCCACAACACCTCCAGCTTTCAATCCCACCCAAATGGAACAAGCTCAACGCTATACCACAGTCCTTCAGGGCATCCGCGATCGCTTCCCAATGTTGGCTGAGGCGATCGCCACAAAAAACTGGGTAGACGTGGGAACCATTATTCATGGACCTCTCGGCGAACTTCGCCAAAAAACTGGTTACGCCATTCGGAATATTTTGCCCAAAACCGAAACAGCCGCCGCCAATAAGATTGCCGATAAAATATTTGTCAGCCTAGAAGCGATCAACAAAGCAGCAGAGGCAAATAATCTCCCGGCTGCCAAAAAGAACTATCAAGAAGCGGTGAAGTATTTTGATGAGTTCTTGCAACTGCTAGCCAATCAATAAGATAGCTAGCTGGTAAACTATTGAACTGCGATCCCCCCTGCCCCCCTTAAAAAGGGGGGGAATATTCAAAATCCCCCTTTTTCTAGCGAAGTGGTGCGTTAGCACGGGGATTTAGGGGGATCAACTACAAGATTGCTAAGAATTGGCGAATTAAACCAGTGGTTACGGCTGGCAGTTCCAACTGGGGAGTCAGCCCCACATCGGCAATGATCTGAAAAGCCTTAATTGCCGTGGGGTTGAGGGCGGCTAGGCGCTTACCAATTTCTGGGGCAGTGAATTGAGATTTATTGCCCCAGATAATCCCCGTGGGGGTGGTGAGTTGGGGGACATAGCGTGCCAAGTCAAAACACAGATCGCCCCGGACAAAAGACAAAGCCGCATACTCTCCATGAGGTTGTTGAGCAGAAGCGAGATATGCCTCGATAATTTCTGGAAACACCCGGCTAGCTTGGGCAAACTGCCGAGTCGTCAGGAAATTATTAATCCCATCTTTTGTGGCAATGCCCAAACTGTAGAGGAACTTGTCAATCACCGGAGTGCTGATAATTTGGGCAAAGACACTCCGGGAATAATCTGTGCCAAAATCCGACAAGCCCGAAGGTGTGGTTAGGATCAAAGATTTGAAGAGGTCGGGACGATCGATCGCACAACGCACAGTGATAGCCCCGACCAAGGAAGAGGCAATCACCGTCGTCGCCCCAGTACAGGTAGCCTCTAGAAATTCAATGATGGTCTTGGTGTAATCTTCTACTTGATAGTTTCTCTCTGGGTGAGCCGATCGCCCCCAGCCAATTAGATCCGGTGCCAAAATCCGATACTCTGTGGCAAAAGCTGGATAAACCTTCGACCATTCGTAGGCAGAAGAGCCGCCCCCAAAGCCATGTAAGAATACCAGAGTCGGTAGGTGGGAGTTGTCCTGATTTTCTGCCTCTACCCAAGGAACAGCGGTGGCTGTGTAGTAGACCATTTTGCCGAGGGAGGTAGCGATCGATTTAGCTGTAAAGCCGGGCGGTTCAATCATAAATATTGAGATAGGAAGAATAGAGATTAAGAACTTTTAGGGAGAGAATAAGTCTTAGAGGCTAGAGTTATGTTTTCTGCTTCCATCGGTCACAGAAAATCAGCCATCCTAGCCACTTTATAAATGGACTCTTAGCAACAGATACAGCCATCCTAACCGATCCCTAGAAGAGTTGGGTCGGACTTAGTACAACATCACTAGCCATGAAACCAAAATATTTGTATTGGGGACTACTCCTAATCCTGTGGCTGGGATTCGCCATGCCAGCTTTGGCAGCAGAGACAGCCGAACCTCATCTCTTGCATACGATTAATCGCCTCAGCTACGGCTTGCGTCCCGGAGAACTGGAGCAAATCAAGACCCTAGGGATCGATCGCTATCTCCAGAGCCAACTCCAGCCAGAAACCATCCCGGAAAACCCCACCCTCCTCAACCAGCTCAATCAGCTCGAAACCCTCAACAGATCCCCGGCTCAACTCTACCGAGATACCCGCCCCCAGAACTCCCCTGGGCGCAGACCCACCCCAGCGGAGCAGAACGCAGCAAGGGAAAAGGAAAATCAGATCCTCAACCAAGCCATAATTGCCCGGTTACTGAGGGCAAATAGTAGTAACCGCCAACTCCAAGAAGTATTAACTAACTTTTGGTTTAACCATTTCAATGTCTTTGCCAATAAATCCCTGACGACTATCTGGACAGGAGATTATGAACAGCAGGCAATTCGTCCCCACGTCCTCGGCAAATTTCGCCAATTACTAGGCGCCACCGCCCATCATCCCGCCATGCTGTTCTATCTTGATAACTGGCAAAATTCAGCCCCCAATCCGGCGGCAAGGGGCAGGTTTCAGGGCTTGAATGAAAACTATGCTAGGGAGCTTATGGAGCTGCACACCCTAGGAGTGGACAGTGGCTATAGCCAAGCCGATGTAATTACCCTCGCGAAAATCTTTACAGGCTGGGGATTTCCTCCTAGGGGACAGAATAGGGAGCGGAGCAGTGAAGAGTACGGATTTTATTTTGACCCTCAGCGGCACGATCGCAGTGATAAGGTATTTCTGGGGCAGAGTATTGCTGGCGGTGGCATAGAAGAAGGAGAGAAAGCCCTAGATATTTTGGCAAAACATCCGGCAACAGCTCGTCATCTGAGCTATAAGTTGGCGCAATATTTTGTCGCTGATGAACCGCCAGAGAGTTTGGTCGATCGCTTGGCGAAGAATTTTCTGGAAACCGACGGAGACCTTGGTCAATTGACAGCCACCCTGATCCGTAGCCCAGAGTTTAATGATCCTCAGTTCTATCGGCAAAAGTTTAAAACTCCCTACGAGTATGTGATTTCGGTGACCAGATCGCTGGGAGTGACTACCGGCAATTGGCAAGTTTTGCGGGGATTCCTCGCCCAGATGGGAATGCCCGTCTATGGCTGCCTCACCCCCGACGGCTATCGACAAACCCAAGCGGCTTGGCTAAACCCCGATGCCATCACCCGGCGGATTAATTTTGCCACGGTTTTCACGAGGGGTCGATCGCCCTTGTTGCCTGAGAATGCCTCTTCTCCGGTAGCAGTGGATGCCACCCGCTTGGCGAATACCTTGGGAAATAATTTCTCTAGTCAAACCCAAGCGGCGATCGCCGCCAGTCCTCCAGCCCTCAGAGCAGCACTCCTACTAGGCAGTCCAGAATTTATGTATCGCTAATGATTTTTTTACCTATCCACAAAAACTATGCATAAACGTAAATTTCTTGCCGGATTATTTTCTACAGGAATGCTGCTGCCCCTAAGCTATCAATTTGGGCAGCAAATTTGGGTTGCTCAGGCTAATCAAGCCCCAGATAATCCTGACCCCAAACGCTTAATTGTCGTCTTTCTCCGGGGGGCAGTAGATGGGTTGAGTGTGGTGGTTCCCTATAGCGATCGCAACTACTATCAAGCTCGTCCAAATATTGCTATCCCTCACCCCGGCAGTGCTAATGGAGGTTTAGATTTGGATGGAAATTTTGCCCTCCATCCCGCCCTGAGTTCTCTGCTACCCCTCTGGCAACAAAAAAGTTTGGCTTTTATTCATGCCTGTGGTTCTCCAGCAAATAGTCGATCGCACTTTGAAGCCCAAGACCAGATGGAAACGGCGAATCTTTCTCCCCGCAACTCCGAAGATGGCTGGATGAATCGACTCTTAGCTGTGCTCCCCAACCGGACTCCCATTCAAGCCTTAAACCTCGGCTCCGTCACCCCACGAATTCTCCGAGGGCAGTTAGCTGTAGCTAGTCTCCCCAACGGGCGGAACTCCACCAGCCGGATTGCCCTAGACAATCCCCAAGTTGCCCAATACTTCGATCGCCTCTATGCCAATAATGCCAATAGTTCCCATCACAGCACCATCACTCAGGCTTACCAAGAAGGCCGCCAAGCGCGTCAAGAAATCCGCAGTGCCCTAGAAGCAGAAATGCAGGCTGCCAACAATGGATCCCCACTGCCGAATGGTTTTGCCAGCGATGCCCAACGGCTAGGTCGGCTAATGGGGCAAGATTCTAGCATTCAACTAGCCTTTGCAGCGTTGGGAGGCTGGGATACCCACGTCAATCAAGGCAGTAGTCAAGGACAATTAGCCACTCGCCTGAAGAGTTTAGGAGATGGTTTAGCTGCCCTAGTCCAGAGTTTAGGCGATGTTTATCAAGATACGGCGATCGTGGTGATTTCTGAATTTGGGCGCACTGTCAAAGAAAATGGCAATGGCGGCACCGACCACGGCCATGGCAATGTCTTTTGGCTGTTGGGCGGAGGAGTCCAAGGGGGCAAGATCGCCGGACAGTTTCCGGGGTTAGACCCCAGCCAGCTATTCCAAAACCGCGATTTGGCTGTGACTACAGATTTCCGGGAACTCCTCAGTCAAATTCTGCTCCAGCATCTAGGCTTAAACACAGAGGAAATTGCCCAAGTATTTCCTAGTTTTCAGTCTACAGGCTCTGGATTAAATTTATTTTAATGAGGATTTACTCATTGCCAACGAATTGTCGAGAGTTATTGATTTCTGCTTCAAGTGACGCTTTCTTGAGACTAATCAGGTGAGTTATGCTAGAAGCGAATGATACAGCAGCTTGAGAGTGGGTTGCTACAGCAACCCACTCTCAAGCCCAACATTGATAGGACTCTCAATATTTGTGGGGTGTCTCATTTGAACGCAAAGTGCTGTAAATTAATTCTCTGATAGGTGGCGATCGCCAAAATCAAAAAATAGCAAACATTAACCGGCTATTTATTTTTATGCTACCCACAAAATTGTCGGGTCTATTTAAGCAATCCGTTCTTCTATTTATAGGCATCTGCTTAATAATACCGCTGTGGCTGAGTTGGGTTCCTATTGCTGCTGCAATTACGGTTCAAGAGGTTCCCAACCCCCGCCAGGCCTCCGGGGGCTGGGTGACTGACATGGCGGAATTGCTGTCGCCTGAGGCTGAAGCCCAGATTAATCAAATTGCGACCGAGCTGGAAGCCGATACACAAGCTGAATTAGCTGTCGTCACAGTGCCAACGACCGATCCAGCGGCTTCGCCTAAAGCCTTTGCTACGGAATTATTTAATACCTGGAGAATTGGCAAAGCTGATCAGGACAATGGACTCCTGATCCTAGTTTCCCGCGATGAGCGTCGGGTTGAAATTGCCACAGGACGAGGAACCGCCAAAATTCTGCCAGATGCCCAGGTTGCCGCGCTGATTGAAACGGTGGTAGTACCCCGTTTCCGCCAGAAAAACTATGCGGGTGGAATCATCCAGGTCACCCAGCAACTCGCGGACGAGATTCGGAACAATGCCGATCGCCTCCGGCAGTTTGTCATCCCCAGGGTGATTTGGCAACTACTGGGGTTGGGAACTGCGGGCTTGCTGGGAATATGGGGAGTTTTGACTTGGCGATCGCACCAACCTACGCCCCTCAAAATGGGGGAACAGCAAACACGACGGGGTGATCTTCGTCAGGAAGATGTTCAAACTTGGGTTGGTGAGCATCCAGAGTATCAATTTACAGGGCTATTTTTGGCTCCAACTCTAACGACCATAGCCTTTGTGCTCTATAGCCTCACCTTTATCTTCTTAACCGCTACCCGCTATTGGGGTGGTTCGATTTTTCACTTCAGCTTGCTAATTCCGATCTTAGCCGCCTTGCTGATTTTGGGCTGTCTCTTGAAGTTCCTCATTAATTTGCTGATAAATAAGCAGCATTTCTTGGTTGCACTGCAAGAAGTAATTCAGCCTGAATGGGAAGATTTAGTGTCATCCTCCCTAGCCTCGGTGGTGTTACTGTTTATCCTAGTGGGGTTTGCTAGTAGCCTAGGTTGGGTTCCTCTCCGGGACTTCGGATGGTGGATTCAGCAGCCAGGGCAGGCGGCTGGGCTGACGGCAGGATGCAGCATTCTACTCAGCGGGAAGCTGTTGCAAAAGTTTGAATGGGATAGTTCACGCGATCGCGAGCAACATCAAGCGTTTGGTTGCGATCGCCACCACACTGCTCTTAATCTGTTGCAGCCCCAACAACTGGCACCGCTGCTCACATCAGAGCAACAAACCGCTTTAACCGCTAAAGATATCAAAATTTGTGGCTGGCACTGCCCAGCCTGCAATGCGGTAATCAATCGGGAAAGCACCCATTTGCAAATCGCTCGGATCTATCGTCCATCTCCATCTTCCGATTCTGAATCAAGTGGGCGATCGCGCTCTTCCTCTCGAAATTCCTCATCCAGCAGCACCTACGAACCCAATTACTATCCTGATACTTCGAGCAGCAGTTCCGACTTTGGCGGTGGCGGCAGTGATGGTGGTGGGGCTGGCTCCAACTGGTAAAAATCTCTGTTTTCTCATTTCCACTTACTCACTTCTTTAGGAGTTCACCGATGGATTTAAATGCAGGTCATGTCTGGAAAAGCTTGATTACCCGTTATGGCTCTCTACTCGAACCAGAGAGCCTAGATACGGAGATATTTGAATTAGCAGTTGTAGAACGAAGAGCATTAAAAGTGACCACCCAACGGGATGGTTTTGGCAGTGGGTATTTGTATTTCTGTCGTGCCCAAATAGATGATGCCATCAAGAGGGGCATAGATAAATGGCAAAACTACTCTTTCTGCATCGTGTTTCCTCATCCATGTGAACTTACCGATGAGGAAGTCGAATTACTAGGTCATAGTTATGGCCCCTGGGAGCGGTGGGAAGAGGTTTGCGAATTCACTGATGAGATACTGCGTGAAGGGCGTAGTACTGAACCCAGCAATACCCTAGAAACATTATTTATTCGGATGACATTAGAGCAAAGGCTCTGCTTTAAGCAAGCCATTGTGCAGCAGACGATTCATTACGTTACCCAACACCTTCCGGCTGAGGACAAGGATGATGGCGAGAGAACTTTTATTGCACATGCTCAGTACTGGATTGCCGAACCCATTGACGAAAATGCACAGCAAGCGAGTGTTGCCGCTGTTTTAGATTCAATAGATGGTGGTGTAAGGAATTTTGACTACTCCCCTTATTTTTTGACCCCGGCTGAAGCTGCGGGTGCTAACGATGCCATTCATGCCACAAGTTATGCCCTGAGAGCAGCAGGCGATCGCGTAGAAATCGCTCACCAATGGCAAATCGCGGCGGCTAAGGCAATTTTACAAGGGCAGGCATTACCTGAGTTGGATGATGGCTAAGAATTCTAACATTTATATAGAACCTTATGATGGAACCCCTGAACGTGCCACCTGAAACTATGCTCTGGCTGGAATCATCTGCTTTGCTGGCCGATCGAGCGGAGCAGATTTTGTGGTTTGAATCCACCGGGGGACGTGCCTTGACATTGGCAAGTAATTTTCCCTATGAACTGTGGCTGGATGGTCGGTTTGTGGGGGATGGTGGGCATCGTTGCGCGCCCGGTGAAGCCCTGGCTGATCACTGGGAGATGGCGGCTCAGGCCACAACGATTCAAGTGCGCCTGCATTGGGTTAATTTAAATCAAACTCGGGTTTTATATCGTTGCCTTTTCCCTGATCCTTTTTTTGTAGAAGTTGCTGCTGTTGGCACCTGGATGGCTTATCTTGATCATTCTGTTCAGTTTGCATCTCAGTGTTCTGCCCAATTACCTAGACAAACTATTCTGCTAGCAGATTCAGACGATCGCCAACCCGTCTCTCTCCAACCGGCAAAACTCAGTTCCCGTTGGCAGGTAGTGCGATCGCCCCTGCAATCTGCCCGATATATTGACGTAATCCCCAAGCATACTCAAACTCAGATTTTACCCTCTCAAATCACAGCAGATGCCTTTCAACCGCAGAACTCCCAAGATTTAGCTATCTATGTGCGCGAACAACGCCCCTGCCCATTGCAATGCGATACTTACGATTTAGGGCAGATCGCCTTGCATCGCTTTGAGGTCGATGCGGGATCATCTGCCTGTGTGCTTTATTACAGCGAAGTAGCAGATTTTTTAGAAGTAGCCAGTACTCGTTTTCGTGCCAAAGTCGGGTTGGCAGATGCGATCTCGCCCCATCTCAAAGCCGCCGCACCCTTTGGCGCCCGTGGATGTCGCTATGTGCATGTGCTGTATCCTGCTAGCGACAATGCCGTCAGTGATAGCCAGCCGGGGTTGCCAACCGTGCGGGCATGGCGACGGGAATATCCTTTGCAATGGCGATCGCTGCCATTAGTTTCTCATTCTGAGGAGCCATCTCAGTCTATTCTTGCCGCCTGTCGTGCCAATTTAGTGGCTTGTATTGATGGTGGTGCCGTGGATACCTGCTGGCGCGAACGAGCACAGTGGACGGGCGATCTGCGCATGAGTGCTCTGGCATTGCGATCGCTCACAGAGAATACTGAAGTCATTGATTTAGCGTTGCATCAAATCGCTCAGTCCTACGATCCCAAAACTGCTCTAGTTAGCGGCGTTTGGCCCGCCATGCAACCCAAGGACAGGTTACCCATTCCCGGTTTTCATCTGGCTTTTTGCCTCGCTGCCTTAGAGCACGATCCGACCCTGCAACGGGACTCATTGGTGCGGCATGTAGTACAAGAATCGTTCGTTGCATGGCAGCAATATTATTATCGAGAGGGTTTGGTGCAGGGAATGCCCGGTTGGTATTTCACCGATTGGGATTATGGCGACCCGGTGGCAATGGGCAGAGATAACGGAGAGGTTTTACCCAACGCAGTTTGCAATGCCTGGTGGAGTGACTGGTGTGTGTTTATGCAGCCGGAGTTAGCAATTCACCCCACGGTTTTTGAGCAATCTTTTTGGATGGGAACTGCCTACGCCCTGACAACGGCTAAAACCTGTACCAGTCCCCATGCCACTGCAACAGCTTTGAATGCATCTCTGGCGATGCACCATCAACAGGAATGTTTAGTTTATCTAGAACAGGCGATCGCCACACAGGTCATCAATAAAAGAGTTACCCCTTATTTTGCCTACTTTGTGGCGCTGGCACTCCAACAAATTTCACCCCAACGGGCGATCGAATTTGTGGAAGGTTTCTATGGAACCATTGCCCAGACCTACGGCACCATTTACGAGAAAACCAATGATGAAGCGAGTTTGGCGCATGGATGGTCGGTGGCGATCGCCGCACTATTAACCTAGCCAGAAAGCAAGCTTCTCTAGAGAACTATAAAGGGATATTGAGCATCGCATTAATCGACGGCTTTGCGTCGAAGGCGCATGAATAATTTCTCTAGTTCTACCCATGCCAACATGATCAAGCTGAAACCAAAGCAAATGCCTAATTCCTCTAGGTTCAGGAAATGGGTACCAAAGAAATCTCGCAGGAAGGGGACATAGATCAGCATTAGTTGCAGCAGGGTCGTACCGCCCACAGCCCAGATCACGTAAGGGTTCGAGAGAGGATTTAGCTCGAAGATAAATTGGGAGTTGGAACGAATGGCGATCGCATGACCCATCTGGGCAATACAAAGAGTGGTAAATACCATGGTTTTCCAGACATCTGGATCCCGGAAACCGGTTTCGTGGCTGTAGTTATAAGCCCAGACCATCAAGATCGTGGTGACGATCGCAAAGACAACCCCAAATCGCACCATATAGGCACCCAAACCCCTCGCAAAGATACTTTCCCGTGGATTGTAGGGCGGACGCTCCATTACATTCGGTTCGGCAGGTTCCACTGCCAACGCAAGGGCAGGTAGACCATCAGTAACTAAGTTCATCCAGAGAATTTGCAACGGACTCAGGGGTACTCCTCCCAAACCCAAGATGGGGGCAGCAGCAATGACTAATACTTCCCCAATATTGCTACCCAAAATATATTTAATAAAGCGACGAATATTGGTGTAAACCACCCGCCCTTCTTCCGTTGCCGCCACAATGGTGGCAAAGTTGTCATCCAGCAACACCATATCGCTAGCTTCTTTGCTGACATCCGTACCCGTGATCCCCATGGCAATGCCAATGTCAGCCTGTTTCAGAGCGGGAGCATCGTTGACCCCATCCCCGGTCATAGCCACGATCTTACCTAGGCTTTGCATGGCTTGAACAATTCTCAGCTTATGCTCTGGAGCAACTCTGGCATAGACACTGATGTGATCTACTTCTCGCTCTAGTTCAGATTGGGATAATTTCTCTAAATCTCTGCCCGTCAGCACATGATCCCCTTCTTGGGAAATACCCAAATCTTGGGCGATCGCTTGGGCGGTTAATTGATGGTCTCCGGTGATCATCACCACCCGGATGCCTGCCTGTTTACAGCGGGATACCGCATCCCGGACTTCCGGACGAGGGGCATCCAACATCCCCACCAGCCCCAACCAGACCAAATCCTGTTCCGTTTTCTCATCCTGACCTTCGACAGGAATGCTATCTAAGGGTTTGTAGGAAAAACCCAACACCCGCAGTCCCTTGGCTGCCATTTGATTGTTGCGATCGAGAATCTGATTGCGGATTGCCGGGGTTAGGGGAACGGTATCTTGCCCGACTTGGTAGCCTGTGCAACGCTCCAGAATCAATTCTGGAGAACCCTTAGTAAACATCTGGTACAAGCCACCCTGATCTAGGGGCATCTGACAAACCACACTCATTCGTTTCCGCTCGGAGGAAAAAGGAATTTCTGTCACCCTAGGCATTAGCTCGGCATAGCTCTCCTTCTGAAAACGTCCCTTGCCAGCTAAAGACAACAAAGCTCCTTCGGTGGGATCCCCCAGAATTATCCAATTACCACCAGTTCCTTCGGTGGCTGCCTGAGCCTGACACTGCAAAACGGCATCGTTACAGACCGCACAGGCAAGGAGTAGGGCTTGAAGTTCGGGATAGTTACTCGGTTCAGTAATTTGCCCATCGAGGAGAAAGTTGCCCACTGGCACGTAGCCTTCCCCAGTAATCTGAAAAGAGCGATCGCCCACCTCGACCCGTTGCACCACCATTTTATTTTGGGTCAGGGTTCCAGTTTTATCAGAGCAGATATTTGTGACAGAACCGAGGGTTTCCACGGCGGGCAATTTGCGGATTAGGGCATTGCGTTTAACCATTCTTTGGGTTCCCAGAGCTAGGGTGACGGTAATCACCGCTGGCAATCCTTCAGGAACCACCGCCACCGCCATACTTAAGGAAACTTCGACCAATTCTTGCAACCGATTAAAACCACCATCAGCAATTAACCCAACGATAATTACGATCGCCACGAGGATCAAAGACCCTGTAACCAAGACATTTCCCAACTGAGTCATCCGGTTTTGCAGCGGAGTGGGTTCACTTTCCACCGATTGCAGCAGGGTGGCAATTTTGCCAATTTCGGTTTTCATCCCCGTGTTGATGACTAACGCCGTTGCCCTGCCCTGCAACACTTCTGTACCTTGAAACACCAAATTCAGACGATCGCCTAGGGGAGTATCCATCGCCAAAACTGCCAGAGCATTTTTCTGGACAGCCATACTTTCCCCCGTCAGAGCACCTTCGCGAATTTGCAGATTGGATTGCTCCACCAATCTCGCATCGGCGGATACCGCTACCCCCGCTTCCAGAAACATAATGTCTCCCGGAACTAGGTCTTTGCCATCTACTTCCAAGGGGTTACCATCCCGCATTACCCGCACCCGAGGCGAAGAGAGACGCTTCAGAGCAGCCAGAGCTTGTTCTGCCTTGCTTTCTTGGAGATAGCCCAAAATACCGTTCAGAATCACGATCAGCAGGATCGCGATCGTATCTTTGAAGGGAATATCCCCTTTATCAATATTTGCCTGCCAATTAACAACATCTAACACCCCAGAAATCAATGCCACCGCAATCAGCATCAGCAGCATCACATTCTTAAACTGATCCAACAGAATATCCCAAGAAGACCTACCCGCCGATTCTTCTAATTCATTAGAGCCATAGGAACTAAGTCGCTCTTGGACTTGTTGAGAGGTTAAGCCAGTGGTGCGATCGGTACCTAGGGCTTGGATGGCTTTCTCAACTTCGATCGTATGCCAAGCAGTTAAGGAATCTGGGGAGGAAGGGCTTGATGTAGTCACAGGGGTTATGTTCTCAACAGTTACAGTCTCATCATTATAAAATAAAACGCCTTTGGAATTATGGATTACTTTTGAGATGGCAATCCTCAATCATTAGTTTAGCCTTCGCAGGACTAAAAACAGCGCACCCTGAGGTTACGCTGTTTTTAGTCCATTTACAGCACTTTGCATTCAAATGAAACACTCCACAAATATTGAAAGTCCTGTCAATGTTGGGTTTGAGAGTGGGCTGAGGGTCGTCGAAGTCCACTCTCAAACTGCTGTATTAGGATTGCGATCGCTGTCAACACCTCTAGGAGGATAGTTTTGGTAGCGAGGGGAGCACAACCAAAAATGCTTACAAAGATTAGTTTGCATCACTACCCAGCAATTAGTCAGCCAGCAACTTGCTTTGATAAGACGCAGGAGTGAGCATATTTACCTCCCACCTATTTCCCGCAGGTAAGATAGCTCCTTGCAGATCTGCCCCAGTTAGGTCGACTCCAGCGAGGTTGGCCCGCTTTAGATTCACACCATCTAGGTCTGCCCCAACTAAATTAGCCCCATTGAGATCAACCTTGGTTAAATCTCCTCCCCGGAAATCTGCCCCACTCAAGTCTGCCAAACTCAAATCGGCTCTGGTTAAATCGACTCCCCGCAGGTCAGCCCCCCGCAGGTCAGCACTACTCAGATTGGCTCTAGTCAGATCGCTCCCCCGCAAGTCTGTGCCACTGAGGTTTGCCTTATGCAGTTCTGCCCTAGTTAGATCCGCATTACTCAGATCAGCTCCACTCAAATCCGCTTCTGCCAGCCGGACTTGGCGGAGATTGGCTCCAGAGAGATCGGAGTCCCGGAGGTTAGAGCCTTCAAGATTGGCTCCCCGCAGATTAACTTCACTCAGATCCGTCTCGCTGAGGTCTACTCCCCCTAAATTTACCCCCATTAATTGAATTCTCGGTGCAATCAAATATGCCCCTCCTAGAGTAGGATCGAAGCCCTCTGGAAAAATGGTCTGTTGATTGTAGACTACCTTCTGAAGCACCACACCCCGTAATTTTGCCTTACTGAGATCTGCACCAATGAGGTTTGCCCCAGTCAGGTTCGCGTTATCTAAATTTGCGCCTGATAAATCTGAGTTGCGTAAGTTGACCCCTTTAAGATCCGAAAAGCGAAGATCAGCCCCGATCAGGGCAGCTTCACTGAGGTCTGCTCCAGCCAAAACTGCATGGGGGCTAATCAAATAAGCCCCAGCAGCTTTAGGGTCAAAACCAAAACCAAATTTAGTATTAACTGTGTAAACTGCTTTGTGCAGAATAGCGACACTCAGATCAGCACCGCTTAAATCAGCTTCACTGAGGTTTGCCCCCGATAAGTTTGCATTTTCGAGACTAGTCCCAACTAGGTTAGCTTTTCTCAGGTTTGACCCTCGGAGATCCGCATTACTTAGTTCTGTGCCCACCATGTTAGTCCAACTCAAGTCAGCATAGCGCAGGATTGTCAGACTGAGATTCGCTAAATTTAGACATGCTCCATTCAGGTTCGCTCCACTGAGGTCGGCTTCGCTGAGGTCGGCTTCAATCAGTTCTGCATAACTGAGATTGGCTTTAGCAAGGTTTAATTTGTGTAGATTGGCACCCCTGAGGCTTTCTCCCTTGAGATCAGCTTTTCTCAGGTCTGTCTGTGTTTGTTGACTATTGGCTGACTCTATACCCTTAAGCTCTATTCCTTTAAGGTATTGATGAGTTAGGCGGATACCACCATCAAAATCTGGTTTATTCACTCCCTCCCCTCTTAGTCCCAATAATTACCCAATAACTGCTAGGGCAATCCTAAGATAATTTTATCCACCGCGAGTGGATAAAATCGTTGACTAGAAATAATTTGATCTAGGAACTGATCTTAGAACTGCTCTAGGGTTTTGGGTTTTATGCTCTACATAATGCAAGTATGCTTTACCTGATGCAAGTAATAATTCTTCATCACTTTTGCATTTTATCAGACTTGCTCATTTCCTTCACTGCCTTATACCCTATGGCTGAGGGTTGCGCTTGTTGACGATCGCACTCACGCCGACCAGAGCAACCCGACAAAAGCAAAATCCCCTGTTATGGATTGAGTCTAAAAACAGCACACCGAGAGGGTGCGCTGTTCTTAATTATTTCTCAAGGTGCGATCGCCCAAGGTTGGCAAGAGGTCTTGACTGTAGCACATCGCAATTAAGACTACTCCGGCTCCGACCCAACCTTGGATGGTTAGTTTTTCCCCCAATAGCAAGAAGGCAAAGATAGTAGCAAAAACTGGCTCTAGGGTACACATCAGGGAGGTATCTTGGGCAGAAACTAGGCGCTGGGAGATCGTTTGCATACAGGTACTGACAACACTAACAATTACCCCCAGATAAACGAGTAACCACCAATGACTAGCGATCGCCCCTGCCTGTTCTCCTAAGTTGGGAGCTGCCCAAACTAGACTAATTATCGCGATCGCCAATAACTGCACTCCCGTCAGAGCCATCACCGGATGCCGATTGCTGACTAGCTCTAGATAAAGTAAATACAGGGTAATTGCTAAGGCGCACAATATCATCCACATATCTCCAATACTCCATCTGGCGGCTCCCCCAAACATAATCCCTAATCCGGTCAGGGCAAGAAGAGCAGCAATCCATTTCTGAGGTTGGTGCAAAGTACGTCCTGAATTGCCAAACCAGTGACGAAACCAAGGTGACAATAGGGGAACCAGCACCACATTAAAGCCACAGATAAAAGCTGCCCGGTTGGCGGGAATGGTTTCTAAGCCTTTGAGCTGGGTAAATAGATTCAGGAAAAATATGATGCCCAGCACCACTCCATCCCAAATTAGCCGGGGGTTGAGTTTGCGGAGAAAAGGCAGGAGGACAGCGGCGGCGATCGAAAACCGGACGGCGGCTAAGGCAGAGGGAGAAATAGTCGTGATGGCATCTTTCATCAGGGGAAAGGTCGTCCCCCACATCACCATGACCATCAGTAATAGTCCCAAACCAAACTGTTGGGATTGAAAGAATTTAATTTTCTGCATAAGGCGATCCCAAATTTATTGTCCTCTTAGCTTAGGGAGATTTGGCAGGAAGGGCAAAAGGGAATTAGAATCACTACCATGAGTAAAATCGATAGATACAGAAATTTGAGTTTCCTAGAATAGGCGGTTGAAACCGCAGCTACAGGAACAAAGTCCACCTGCGTGGACTCGGAGCAGAAGTTTCTGATCCCGCAATGCTATTTAATCAGGGTTAGCAGCAACAAATTATGGCTAATTATTCTGATCTGAACCTGAAACTCCCTCAACTCCGGGCTTTGGTGGCGGTGGCGGATTGGGGGACTTTTAGCGAGGCGGCGCTGCAATTGGGGATGTCGCAATCAGGGATTAGTCATGCGATCGCGTCATTAGAAGCAGAGTTGGGGGTGATTTTACTACAACGAGATCGACGCAGATCTAGCCTTACTCCCGTAGGCGAAGAAGTTACCAGCCAAGCGAGGCTAATTTTGGCATTGTTGGGAGAAATTATCGCCATTGTCGATCGCTCCAAGGGATTGCGGGGCGGGATTGTCCGGGTTGCTTCTTTTCGGAGTGCTGCCACCCATATCCTGCCCGGAGTGATTGCCAAGTTTCGCCAACGTTTCCCAGAGATTGCCTTGAGTTTGCAAGAGTATCACGACTATCCAGAAGTGGAACAGGCTTTGCGATCGGGCATTGCCGATCTGGGTTTTGTTTGTCTGCCCACCAGCGACGAGTTTGAAACTTGGGAGTTGTACCAAGATGAATACGTGGCATTGTTTCCTGCCACCTTCTGCCCCCAATCCCCTGCCTTAACTTGGGATGAACTTCTGCATCATCCCCTGCTCCTGCCTCCAATTACAGAAATTACCTACCGAATTTTGATTAACCATTGCCAATCCTTAGGCAAGCAGATTCGGGTCGCTTTCCATGTCAAGGAAGATTCCACGATGGTCAGTATGGTTGCGCAAGGATTGGGGGTGGCAATTATTCCTCGCCTTGCTGCCGAACCCCTGCCTCCGGAGCTACAGGCATTTAGTCTGCCAGTACCTTTATTTCGGGTTATTGGTCTGGCGGCTCTGGCGGGAGCATTACACCTGCCGGCGGTGTTTGCCTTCTTGGAAATGTTAGCGCCGCGCCAGCAGTCCGTACTTGGGAGCAAAGATCATGGTGATGATAAATAATAGGGTTTGTAAAACCACGATACATCCGGCGGGGGAAGCATCTAGATAGTAGCTGACATAGGTTCCCAGAATGCTGCAACAGGTGGAACTGAGGATGGCGAGGAGGGTCATGCGATCGAAGTTATCCGTCAACAGGTAGGCGGTGGAGCCGGGGGTGATCAGCATGGCAATTACTAAGATGATACCAACGGTTTGCTGGGCAGCAACGATCGTCAAAGCCAGAATAGTTAAGAGTAGGTAGTATAAAAAGTTTGTATTTAAGCCAATGGATTTGGCATGAATTGGGTCGAAGCAAAATAGTAATAGATCTTTTCTAAAAATCAATAATCCCACCATAGTTATGCTGGTGATGACGATAGTTTGGACTAAGTTTTCTGGAGAGATGCCGAGTAAATTACCAAATAGAATATGCATCAAGTCAATGTTGCTGGGTAGCTTGGAGATTAAGACTAATCCCAGAGCAAAAAATCCGGTAAAAACTAGACCGATCGCTGCATCTTCCTTAACTCTAGTCTTGGCTTTAATTAGCCCAATTAACAATACGGAACCCAAGCCAAAAACAAAAGCTCCCAAGGCTAAAGGAATCTTCAGACCGTAGGCAATGACCACTCCCGGCAGCACCGCATGGGATACGGCATCTCCCATTAAAGCCCAACCTTTGAGAGTGAGATAGCAAGACAAAACCGCACAGACTATTCCTACCAGAATGCTGATAAATAGAGCCTGCACCATAAATTGAAATTGTAAAGGAGCCGTAAACCACTGCCAAACTAACATGATCCCCCCTAGCCCCCCTTCAAAAGGGGGGAAATTAGCTTACTATTAAAATAATCCTTGGGGAATTGAGCCGCCGAAGGTGCGGGAGATATTTTCTGGGGTGAAAACATCAGCGATCGATCCGTAGGCAAGAATGGTTTTATTAACTAAAATTACCTGATCGCAGAAAGTAGCAATACTGCCTAGATCGTGGGTGGAAATTAAGATAGTCTTCCCGGCATTTTTCAACTCAATTAATAACTCAATCATTGCCTTCTCGGTTTTCACATCAACCCCAGCGAAAGGTTCATCTAAAAGAATGATTTCTCCCTGCTGTGCCAGAGTTCGAGCGAGGAAGGTGCGCTTTTTTTGACCTCCTGATAGTTCTCCAATTTGCCGATGTTCTAAGCCGATTAACTGAGTTCGATCGAGACTTTGGTTCACAATCTGGCGATCGCGCTCCCTCGGTATCCGCAGGCAGTTCATATAGCCATAGCGCCCCATCATCACCACATCATAGACACTAATCGGAAAATCCCAATCCACGTCTTCTGTTTGGGGAATATAAGCTAGTAGATTTTTCTGGTTAATTTTCTGAATAGACTTACCTTGGATCAAAACTCTACCTGATTGGAGTTTTTCTAAACCCATAATTGCCTTGAATAGGGTCGATTTGCCACTACCATTCATGCCGACAATCCCGGCGATACTTCCTTGGTGAACTTGCAGGTTTGCTCCGTGGAGAGCAACGGTGCGATCGTAGCTAACGGTGACATTTTCTAATTCAATAGTTGGGTTTTGCATAAATCAGTTATCAGTTATCAGTTATCAGTTAGGAAAGACATTTATTTGTAGGTTTAGTTAGTGATCATTTATTTGTCCTTTAGCCCTTTTACTAAAGTGTTGATGTTGTAGGTAAGTAAGCTTAAATAGGTTGGGGCAACTCCATCGGCGGGGGTAAGGGAATCGACATAAAATACTCCGGCAAACTTTGCCCCGGTCTCTCGTGCCACTTGTTTCTGGGCATCAGCACTGACGGTACTTTCACAAAATATTGCCGGGATTTTTTGACTGCGTACCTGTTGAATGACATTTTGAATTTGCTTTGGGGTTGCCTGTTGTTCGGAGTTGACAGCCCAGAGATAAAGCTCTTTCAGTCCATAATCTTGAGCAATATAAGAGAAAGCTCCTTCACAACTGACGATGAATCTTTTCTCTGGGGGAACTGTGACGATCGTATCCCTAAGTTGCTGGTCTAAAGCTTTAATTTTCTGGCTATAATTAGCCGCATTTGTGTTGTAACTATCGGCATTAATTGGGTCTAAATCTACTAAGGCTTTACGGATATTTTCTACATAAATCAAGGCAGCTTTTGGTGACATCCAAGCATGGGGATTGGGCTTTCCGGCATAATTATCTTGGTTAATATTCACCACCTCCACACCTTGACTGAGGGTGATGCGGGGGACATTTTTCAAATTGCTGTAGAATTTCTCTGCCCACCGCTCCAAGCCTAAACCATTATCGAGAATTAAATCTGCTTGCTGTCCTCGCTGTAGATCGCTGGGTGTGGGTTCATAGCCATGGATTTCGGCGCCAGTTTTGGTGAGGGATTGGACGATCGCCTTGTCTCCAGCCACCTGTTGCGCCATATCTGCAATGATAGTGAAAGTAGTCAGAATAACTTTCTTGCCTTGGTTCTTGCTTTGATGATCTTGATTTGTGCGACTAGCTCCCGGTGTTGCAGAGATAGGAGAATTGACTGGCACTGGAGTTGAGGCTTGGGTGCAAGCTGTGTTGATAGATAGGATGGATAGTAGGAGTGCGATCGCCCCGAACTGCTGCCCCAAGGTTTTCATTTTGTTTTCACATTGCTTTCATTTTCTTCTCATAATTATCCTAACATAAATAGGGCTGCTCTGTAGCGACTCCACTACAGATTTCAATCTATAGCAACCGCCAAGGGGGTTGAGATGATTTTGGTTGTGGAATCTCCGCTTGGCGACGGATATAAATCGTTAAAATATTACCAAAACCAGCTAGGGAGTAATACCCCATGATTGCATCTAAAGAAAACTTGCCTCGAATGACCCCAGAAGAATACTTTGTATGGGAAGAAAAACAACTGGAAAAACATGAATTGATCGACGGTCAAGTTTACGCCATGAGCGGCGGCAGCGTTAATCATAGCCGCATTGCAATTCGATTTGTAACTATGGTTGATACCCACTTAGACGCTAGTGGTTGCATAACAGGGAACTCAGACCTAAGAGTTAATATTGTTGGTACAAATAACTACACTTACCCCGATGTCAGCGTCACCTGCGACGATCGAGATAAAATTACCCCCCAATACATTACCTATCCCTGCCTCATCGTTGAAGTTCTATCTCCTAGCACTGAGACATACGACAGAAGCAGCAAATTTAGACTTTATCGCAAAAATCCAAACTTACAAGATTACTTATTAGTTAGTTCCACTAGCATTGAAATGGATTTGTATCACAAAAATGAAGCAGGAGACTGGTTAATTATTAACTACCAAGAGGGCGACAAGATCGAACTAAAAAGTATTAACCTCAGTTTTCCCATAGAGCAAGTTTATCGCAATCTCGACCTCACCCCAGAACCTGAACCAACTAAATTACCCTAAACCCCATTCCCCCAATCAAAAATGAAAATTGTATCCATAAGAATCAAAAACTATCGCCTCTTTGAAGACATAGAAATTAAAAATATTCCAGCCCTTTGCGTAATTATCGGAGCCAATGGTACAGGTAAATCAACCCTATTCGATATTTTTGGTTTTCTGCGCGATGCCCTGACGAATAATATTCGCCAAGCCCTGCAAATTAGAGGCGGTTTTAACGAAGTTGTCACCAGAGGCAAAGAAAAGGAAGATATCGAAATAGAACTAAAATTTCGCATGAAAATTCTAGAAACAGAACGCCTTGTCACCTATAGCCTCATAATTGGACAAGACAAAAAAAAACCTATTATAAAAAGGGAAATCCTGCGCTATAAGCGGGGTGAACAAGGTAAACCCTTTCATTTTCTCGACTTCAAAAAGGGCAAAGGCTACGCCATTGTCAACGAGGAAAACTTTGAAAAAGCTGATGAAGATCTAGAACGAGAAGATCAACAACTGGAATCCAACGACATTTTAGCCATCAAAGGGCTAGGACAATTTCAACGATTTAAAGCCGCCAGTGCCTTCCGCTCATTAATAGAAAATTGGCACGTTTCCGACTTCCATATTAGTGATGCTAGAGGCAGCAAAGACGCACTCTATGCCGAACATCTTTCTGCGACAGGCGATAACATGGCAGTAGTTGCCCAATATATCTATCAAGAACATCCCGAAATATTTAATCAAATTTTGCAGCGAATGCAAGCCAGAGTTCCTGGCATATCCAAAGTAGAAGCCAAAAATACCGAAGATGGCAGACTAATTCTCAAATTCCAAGACCAAGCCTTTAAAGATCCATTTATCGATCGCTACGTTTCCGACGGCACAATGAAAATGTTTGCCTATTTAATCCTACTGTTTGATCCCAAACCCCATCCGCTATTATGCGTTGAAGAACCTGAAAACCAACTATATCCCAGCCTCTTACATGAACTTGCCGAAGAATTTGCCAGCTATGCCCATCGAGGTGGACAAGTCTTTGTCTCGACCCATTCCCCTGACTTTTTAAATGCTGTTCCCCTAGATAGTATTTTTTGGCTCGTTAAAGAACAAGGAGTCACCAAAATCCAAAAAGCTACCGACAACGAAACCCTGAAAAACTTAGTTGCAGCAGGCGATCTTCCGGGTTATCTCTGGAATCAAAACTGGTTTGAGGGGGTTGCCCCCTAATGAGTTACGATCTAATTTTTCTACTCGAAGAACCTTCCATTAAGAACGTTTTAGATCAACTTTTACCACAAGTGATTCCCACCGAAATCACCTATATCTGTATTCCCCACGATGGTAAACAAGATTTAGCCAACTCGATCCCCAAAAAAATAAAAGCCTTTGAATATGCTCCCAAGACAAAATTCATCATTGTCCATGACCAAGACTCCCATGATTGTAAGATACTAAAATCTAAATTATTAGAAATTTGTCAACAAGCTGGAAAAACCGAGGTCTTGATCCGTATTATTTGCCATGAACTCGAATCATGGTTCCTAGGCGATCTGGCTGCCGTAGAAAAAGCCTATAACCTCAAACCCAATAGCCTTAGCAAAAAACAAACGCAACAGAAATTCCGCAATCCCGATCGGCTTAACTCCGCCAAGCAAGAACTAAAACATCTCGTCAATGAATATTATCCAGGAACTCACTCCAAGGCAATCGCACCCCATTTATCCCTGACCGAAAACAAATCTCGTAGCTTTCAAGTATTTCTAGAAAGCCTTAAAAAACTAGCTGGATGAGTTGAGTAATATTACTTATTCCCCATTTCCAAAAACATGAGTCAATCGGAACAAGAACTCGAACAAAACTCGAACAAAATTTGATCGATCGCCTCACCCGACTCGGCTACGAAAGAGTCAAAATCAGCAACGCCGCAGACCTCACCGCTAACCTGAAAACCCAACTCGAAAAACATAATAAAACCCAACTCAGTCCCGAAGAATTTAAACGAGTCCTCAACCACCTCGACAAAGGCAATGTCTTCGATCGCGCCGAACGCCTCCGAGACAAAATGGAACTCATCCGCGATGACGGCACAGCCACTTATTTAGAATTTTTAAATATCGAACATTGGTGTCAAAACCAATACCAAGTCACTAACCAGATCACCCAACAAGGCAGCTACAAAAACCGCTATGACGTAACTTTATTAATCAACGGACTGCCCCTCGTCCAAATCGAACTCAAACGCCGGGGACTCGAACTCAAAGAAGCCTTTAACCAAATCAACCGCTACCAACGCCACTCATACAAGGCAGACTTTGGGCTATTTCAACTTTGGGCTATTTCAATATGTACAAATTTTTGTCATCTCCAATGGGGTTAATACTCGCTACTATGCCAACAACCGCAAACAAGAATACAAACAAACCTTCTACTGGGCAGACTCAGAAAATAACCTAATTACTCAGCTCGATGACTTCGCCACCGCCTTTCTGGAGAAATGCCACCTCTCCAAAATAATCTGCAAATACATTGTTCTACACCAGTCCGACAGAGTGTTAATGGTGCTGCGCCCTTACCAATACTACGCCGTCGAAGCCCTCATTGAGCGCGTCAAAACCACCGACAAAAACGGCTACATCTGGCACACCACAGGCTCAGGCAAAACCCTCACCAGCTTCAAAGCCGCCCAAATTCTCACCGCCCTGCCCAAAGTTCATAAGGTGTTGTTTGTGGTCGATCGCGCTGACCTCGATTACCAAACCAGCAGAGAATTCAACTACTTTAGCCCCGACTGCGTAGATACCACCAATAGCACCACAGAACTCGTCGATCGAATGACAGGCGATAGCCATCTTATCGTCACCACCATCCAAAAACTAAATAACGCCATCCGAAACCCTCGCCATGAATCTGCCATGGAATCCCTGCGGAATCAGCGTATTGTCTTCATCTTCGATGAGTGTCACCGATCCCAGTTTGGCGAAACCCATAAAAATATTGTCAAATTCTTCCCCAATGCTCAAATGTTCGGCTTCACTGGCACACCCATCTTCGCTGACAACGCTGCCAGTAATGCCTATGGCAAACGCACCACCAAAGATTTATTTCAAGAATGCTTGCATAAGTATGTGATCACCAATGCGATCGCCGATGAAAACGTGCTTAAATTCTCCGTTGAATATTGGGGGAAAATCAAACGCAAAGACGGCAGCCTCATCACCGAACCTAAACTTGATCGCGAATTTTTTGAAAACCCCGTTGGCAAAGCCTCTCGGAACGAGAATCGCATTTCCCTAATCGTTGATTGGATCATCGCCAACCACGATCGCAAAACCCACAATAAAAAATTCTCCGCCATCCTCTGCGTCAGTAATATTGATAGCCTACTGACCTATTACGAAACCTTTAAAGATAAACAAAAACAGGGTTTACATGATTTGCGGATCGTGACCATCTTCACCCCCAGCATTAACGAAGACGACGAAGAGGCAAATGGCTTAATTGGTGAACCAGATTTTGATTTAACCCCCAGCAACAATTCCCACAGCCGCGACAAACTCGCTGAAATAATCAACGATTACAACGCCCTCTATCAAACCCAACATTCCGCTAGAGACAGCAAAGCCTTCTACACCTACTACAAAGACATCTCTAAACGGATGAAAGACCGCGATCGAGAAAATGCTCAGGATCGGGAACGTGCCGATATTTTGTTAGTCGTCAATATGTTTCTCAAGGGCTTCGATGTCAAAAAGCTCAACACACTTTATGTCGATAAAAACCTCCAGTATCACGGACTAATTCAAGCCTATTCCCGCACTAACCGAATTTTAGGGGAACTCAAATCCCAAGGCAATATCGTCTGTTTCCGTAACCTCAAAGACAACACCGACCAAGCCGTCGCCCTTTTCTCTGATCCCAACGCCAAAGAAGAGATATTTATCGAACCCTACGAACACTACATTGAAGAGTTTAATGAAGGCGTTCAGGCATTGAGGGCGATCGCCGCCATCCCCAAGGATGTTAATAAACTCATCAGTGAAGATGACCAAGTTGAATTCGTCAAAGCCTTTCGTAATTTAATCCGTCTCCTCAACGTTAGTAAATCCTTCACCGAGTTTGATTTTACAGACCTCAACATGGACGAACAGACCTTTGAAGATTACAAAAGCAAATACCTAGACATCTACGACCGCACACGATCGCGCCCAGAGGAGGAGCCTGAATCCATAATTGAAGAAGTTGATTTTGAACTAGAACTCATTCAACGGGATGAAATCAATGTCTCCTACATTCTCAAACTCCTAGCAGAACTCCGACAAAACACCAAAACCACGGAAGAAGACTATCAGAAAAGAAAAGAATCTATTCTCGAACTTGTTGGGCAAGAAGTGCAGTTACGGAGTAAACGCGATCTCATTGAAAAATTCATTGACGAGCAAATACCCACAATTAAGCCAGAAGAGGCGATCACCACCGTTTTTCAGAACTTCTGGAATCAAGAACGCACGATCGCCGTGGAGGAACTCTGCCTCAAGGAAAATCTCAAGCTCGAAGCCGTCAACCAAATGATCGCCGACTACAAATTCTCAGGCAAGGAACCGTTACGCGATACAGTTTTGAATGCCTGTAACGAAAAACCAAAACTATTAGAGCGCAAAAAAATCTTCGATCGGGTCGTGGCGCAATTACTTGCCATCATTAACAAGTTTGACGATGCTCTTGGTGCATTTGAAGAGGGCTAGAGGGGAAGGCTGCTCCGGGGAGTGTTTGTATTTCCCAAGCAGTGTACGAAGCTGTGAAGGATTGCTTACCTGACGGGGTGATTGTGGAACGATTGGGACAGGTGGCACTCAAAAATATGGGCTATATTGAGGCATATCAACTGGTTCTGGCTTAAAGTGGTGCAAATAGTATATTTTCCACAATTTTTTCCTGCGGTAGCCCTGTACAGTGCGTAAATCCTAACAGAATATTCCAAAAACCCTGTTACAATTAAGTGCTGGTTACAATCAAGTATCACAATATTTCTCCCAGTCTTAGAAATGTTGCTGCCCCAGCAAGAAATTTATCTATTCCCTGCTATTCCCATTTCATCTATCCCCCCTGGCTAAGACTGGCACTGCCAACAAGATCGATACGAAATCTACACTTTAAAATCTTGGAGTTCTATGTCTTTTTCTGCCCTTGGTCTGTCGGATGAAATTGTCCGTGCCGTTACTGCACAAGGTTATACCCAACCGACCCCGATTCAATTACAAGCAATCCCCGCCGTGTTAGCCGGTCAAGATGTCCTTGCTGCTGCCCAAACTGGAACCGGAAAAACTGCTGGTTTTACTCTGCCGATTTTGCATCAGCTATCCACCACCGTTGTCAAATCCAATATAGTCGTCAACACCAATCCGGCTTTTAGGTCGAATACCACCGTTGTCAAAAGAGCCTCTGGTGGCAGACACCCGATTCGATCGCTCATCCTCACCCCCACGAGGGAACTGGCTGCCCAAGTAGAAGAAAGTGTCCAGAACTATGGCAAATATCTGAATCTCAATTCCATGACTGTCTACGGCGGTGTGAATATCAACCCCCAAATTCAGCGATTGAAGAGTCGGATTGATATCCTCGTAGCCACTCCGGGACGGCTTCTCGACCATGTACAACAGCGCACTGTGGATTTATCCCAAGTGGAAATTTTGGTGCTGGATGAAGCCGATCGAATGTTGGATATGGGCTTCATTCGGGATATTCGCCGCATCCTGACACTACTGCCCCGGCAACGCCAAAACCTATTATTTTCGGCTACTTTTTCTGATGAAATTAAATCTCTCGCTACGGGATTGCTCCACCAACCAGTGACGATCGAGGTGGAGCGGCGCAATGCCACCCCGGATCTGGTGGCACAAAAGGTTTACCCGGTCGATCGCGAACGCAAGCGAGAATTATTGTCCTACCTAATTAAGACTAATAATTGGTATCAAGCTCTAGTTTTCACCCGGACAAAGCACGGAGCCGATCGATTGGTGAAGCAACTTACCCAAGATGACATTTCTGCCCTAGCGATTCACGGCAACAAAAGCCAAGCTGCCAGAACCAAAGCCCTCTCCAGATTCAAGGAAGGCGAGGTGCAAGTATTAGTGGCAACAGATATTGCGGCGCGGGGGATTGATATTAGTGAACTGCTCCATGTGGTGAATTTTGAACTGCCCAACGTTCCAGAAGATTACGTTCACCGCATTGGGCGGACGGGGCGAGCCGGGGCGGAAGGGGAAGCGGTATCTTTGGTATGTGTGGATGAACTAGATTTGCTGAGAAATATTGAAAGGCTAATTAAGCGATCGATCCCTAAGGAAATAGTTGATGGTTTTGAGGTAGACCCAAGGGTGCGGGCTGAACCGATCCAAAATGGTCGGCAGCAGCAAAATGGTCGCCAAAATCAGCAAGGACAAAGACGCGATCGACCAGCCCCTAATTCTGGCAACTCTGCTAGTTCTTCCTCGCCCACTCCTCGCCAATCCCTAAAAATTAAGGACAGAGAAAATCCGGCTCAGGCGATCGATTCCCCCCGCATTGATCCCCGGCGGCGGGGTAAGGCTGGTTCTGGTTATGGACACGGCTAGTAACTAACCTCAGTTTGGGATAAGAAAGACCCCTAATACCATTTTGCGAAAATCACAACAATTACCGCTGGCTGAGCGAAGTCGAATTTATGCTGAGCGAAGTCGAAGTAGCCAAAACCTCACCAGCATTTCCTGCTAAGTTTGCCGTCCCTTCGACTTCGCTCAGGGAACTAAATTGTCTTCTTCTTTTTCAGGGAACGCCTATAGACTTAGGGGCAGAGCTTTTGCTTAACCCGAACTGAGGTTAACTAGTAAATATTTGTCACCAGAAGCAAAAACTGGCGGCTATACTGGTATCACTCACTCAGCTATAAACCCCGGTTATACCTATGTTTTCCCGCCAATCCTTGATGCAAGCCTGTCTAGGCTTGGGTTTTGTGGTTACCTTTATTGCTCCTGCTCGATCGCAGATCACCCCCAATGGTGCGGGAACTCTAGTTAACTCCCAAGGAAACCAAATCAATATCACTGGGGGAACTCAGGCAGGGGCTAACCTTTTTCATAGTTTTCGGGATTTTAATGTTAATTCTGCCCAAGTTGCTAATTTTTTGAGCAATCCCCAGATTCAAAATATTCTTGCCAGAATTAATGGGGGAAATCCTTCTTTTATCAATGGTTTATTGCAAGTTACGGGGGGAAATTCTAATTTATTTTTGATGAATCCGGCGGGGATTGTTTTTGGGCAGGGGGCAAGTTTAAATATCCCGGCAAGTTTTACGGCGACTACAGCAAATCAAATTGGGTTTAGGAATAATTTATTTAATGCTTTTGGGGATAATAATTTCTCGGCTTTAGTGGGGAATCCTGATAGTTTTATTTTTACGACTAACCAAGCAGGAAGTATTGTTAATGCTGGGAATTTGGCGGTAGGTAATGGTCAGAATATTAGTTTGATTGGGGGGAATACTATCAACACAGGGAGATTAACTGCTCCCGGTGGCGAGATTCAGGTGTTGGCAGTACCGGGAACGAATCGGGTGAGGTTATCTCAGCCGGGGCAGGTTTTGAGTTTGGAGATTGTGCCGCCTGTGGATGGGGTGCTGAGGGCTGTGGATTTACCAGCTTTGCTAACGGGTAGTGATTTGCCGGGGATTGGGGTTAATCCAACTGGACAAGTTCAAGTAGCGGGGACGAGTTTGCCGAATCAGCAGGGGATAGCTGTGGCTTCGGGCAGGATCGATGTGAGTAGTGCTACGGGGAATGGTGGAGTGGTGCAGGTTTTGGGGGACAGGGTAGCGGCACTTGATGCTCGGATTAATGCTAATGGAGCTACGAGTGGGGGAACTGTGCGATTGGGTGGGGAATATCTAGGGGGAAGAGACACGGGAATTGCTCCGGCGCTGCGGTTTAATTCTCAGAGGACTTTGGTAGATAGAAATTCGTTGATCAGAGCTAATGCTACTGTCACGGGAGAAGGGGGCAGGGTGATAGTTTGGGCGGATCAGAATACGGGATATTTTGGCAGAATTACGGGCAGGGGTGCTACGGGTAGGGGGGCATTTGTAGAAATATCTGGGAGGGAGAATTTAGCTTTTGATGGGAGGGTGGAAATACCGGGAGCTAATGGATTATTGGGAAGTTTATTGCTTGATCCGGCGAATATTACCATTGTTGCGGGTGCAAATAATAGCCAAGCTGATGATGGTCAGGTAAATGTAGATGGAGCAATTTTTGGTGCTGATACACCAGCAAATATGACTATCTCCGCAGGCGCTTTAGGTGCGATTCCCGCAGCAACAGCTATAAATCTTTTTGCGACTAATAACATTGATTTCCAAACTGATGTTAACCTCACTCCGGGAACAGGAACCTTCTCTTTTGTTGCTCCAACCATTACTGCTTCATTAGGTGCAGTTACTCTCAATACTTTTGGTCGCAACGCAACACTAGCAGCAGATAGTATTGATGCGACAAATCTATCTATCAATACGCAAGATTTGGGTGTACGTTCTGGAACTATTCAAGCTGCAAGTAATGGAAATATAAGACTAGGAAACTTAAGTACTGACAATAATGTCAATGCTGGAGATATTACCCTCAATGCTCCCCTAGGGGCTATTACAACTGGGACTATTTTTAGTTCTGTTAATGTTGTTTTTGGTAATGGTGGAGCCATTAATCTTACTTCTCAAGGAGCTATTACAACTGGGGATATTGATAGCAGAGGTGCTGGGACTGGTAATGGTGGAGCTATTAGTATTACTTCTCAAGGAGATATTGCTACAACTGGGCGTATTAACAGCGGCGGTGTTTTTGGTAATGGTGGAGCTATTAGTATTACTTCTCAAGGAGCTATTACAACTGGGGATATTCAGAGCATAGGTGTTATAGGTAATGGTGGAGTCATTAGTCTTACTTCTCAAGGAAATATTACTACAACTGGGGGTATTAACAGCCGTGGCAATAATAGTGGAGCCATTAATCTTACTTCTCAAGGAAATATTACTACAACTGGGGATATTGATAGCCGTACTAATGGGAGTGGCAATAGTGGAGCCATTAATCTTACTTCTCAAGGAAACATTACTACAACTGGGGGTATTAATAATGGTAGTGGAGCCATTAATCTTACTTCTCAAGGAAATATTACTACAACTGGGGATATTGTTAGCCGTGGTGGAGCCATTAATCTTACTTCTCAAGGAAATAATATTACTACAACTGGGGGTATTGAAAGCCGTGGTGGAGCCATTAATCTTACTTCTCAAGGAAATATTACAACTGGGGATATTGGTAGCAATGGTGTTACGGGTAATGGTGGAGCCATTAGTCTTACTTCTCAAGGAGATATTGCTATAACTGGGCTTATTGACAGCGGCAGTCTTTTTGGTATTGGCAATGGTGGAGCCATTAGTCTTACTTCTCAAAGAAATATTACTACAACTGGGAATATTGATAGCAGTGGCGGTAATGGTGGAGCTATTAGTCTTACTTCTCAAGGAAATATTACTACAACTGGGAATATTGATAGCCGTACTACTGGGAGTGGCAATGGTGGAGCTATTAGTCTTACTTCTCAAGGAAATATTACTACAACTGGGAATATTGATGGCAATGGCAATGGTGGAGCCATTAATCTTACTTCTCAAGGAAATATTACTACAACTGGGGGTATTAGCAACTTTGGTGGAGCCATTAATCTTACTTCTCAAGGAGCTATTGTTATTCCGCTGGTTAGGTCCTTTAGTGGGAATGGCAATGGTGGGGCTATTAATATTACTTCCCAAAGTAGTATTGTTATCAATGAGATTGACTCTCATGGGTCAAATCCGGGAAACAGAAGCGGAGATATTACTATTAATGCGGGGAATCTATTCCGAGTACCTGGTTTTAATGTTGCTATTAGCTGTTTTTTCAGCGGCAGCAGCATCTGTAGTGCGGGACGAAGTGGTGCTGGTAATGGTGCAATAACTATTACCCACAGTGGCGGGATCGATACACCTTTTACTGTTGGCGATGCATCTATTAATGGCACAGCAGGATCGATCGATGCCGGAACTGGAAATGTTATCCCCATCACAACAATAATTCCTGTTCCCCCTGCCACCAATACCCAAGGCATTGTGCAAATTATAACAACTGCACCACCAGCCTCTCCACCTATCCCTCGAGAAGTATTGGGACTATTGCAGAATCCAGCCGCGCCTCCAACCCCAGACCCTGTAATTGTTGGTATCCCCCCCTCACCCCCTCCAGACCTAACCCCCGCTCCTCCCATTAATATCCTCCCACCTCTTCCTAGTCTCCCACCCCCCCTACCTTTACTCCCCGATATTCCTACATTCTTTCCTATTCCACTACCCCTCCCGCCTTCACCCCCCAATCCTCAACTAACTCGCCCCAACCTCGATGCTTCTTCCCCCGGTGTGCAATCCCTTCTCTCCCTTGGCATTCCCAACTACAACATCCCCATCATTGAAAGAATTCCGGCTCCCTATGATGATGGCAGTATAGGATTACTAGACCAACCCTTCAAAGAAGAATTTCAAGCCTTCACTGGCATTTTCGATGAAATTCCTACCCTAGATGTTAGCCGAGGGCAAGATATCTTGAACCGGATTACAAGAGATACCAACGTCAAACCAGCCCTGATCTACGTCTTCTTCTCTCCAGCTAACGATCCCAACTCAAGCACCAGAACTGCTAACTCTGCCCGTAGCCAACTCTTCCGCAACCCCAGCAATACAGATGTTTTGGAAGTTGTCCTCGTCCCCCCCACAGGCGACCTAGTAAGAGCCAGATATTCTGGCTTAACCCGCCCCGAAGTTATTCAAATCGCCGGAGAACTTGCCAGAAGCGTTGCCCGGAGAAGCGTGTATGGCCGTGGCTCTAGGCGGATGTATGACTTGATTATTGCCCCCCTAGAAGAAGACCTGAAAAGACTCAAAATTGATAACTTAGTCTTTCTGATGGATAGAGGATTGAGGTCGATGCCGATCGCCGCCATGCAGAGCAAAGATAATCGATTCATCATCGAAGACTACAGCGTTGCTTTGATGCCTTCTCTGACCCTCACCGATACCACCTACAGCCCCCTCCAAGATGCCCAAGTCATGGCGATGGGAGCCGATCGCTTCGTAGTTGATGGCCTCTCCCCCCTACCCGGAGTTCCCGTAGAACTTAAAGCCATCAACCAAATCCGGGGTGGAAGTATCTTTCTCAATGAAAACTTCACCCTCAGCAACCTCCGCCAAAACCGCAGTCCAAACCAAAGAATCGTCCACCTAGCAACTCATGGTTCCTTCTACGGCGATAAAGTCAACTCCTACATCCAACTCTGGGGAACCGAAAGACTCACCCTAGAACAAATTCGCTCCACAGGTTTTGGCACTCCCCCCGTAGATTTATTAGTCCTGAGCGCTTGTGAAACCGCCCTAGGAAATACCGATGCCGAGCTAGGTTTTGCCGGGTTAGCTATCACATCTGGAGTCAGATCTGCTTTGGCAAGTTTATGGCAAGTCAGCGATGAAGGCACAATGGGCTTGATGGCTGAGTTTTATCAACAACTCCAAACCACCACCACCAAATCCGAAGCACTACGACAGGCACAACTGGCAATGCTCCGGGGAGAAGTGCGCCTAGAAAACGGCAGTTTAGTCACCCCCAAGGGAAAGTTTGACCTCAATGCCGAGTTGAAAGAATTGGGAGACAGACAACTCACTCATCCTTATTATTGGAGCGCCTTCACCATGATCGGCAATCCTTGGTAGAGCGATCGAACTCACCCTAGGGAAGGTTTAGCTTGATCCCTCGGATCGATCGATCGAGAAGTTCGATCGGGTGCATAATCGCTACTTTGCTACCCTGTTCTTGGAGATGTTTGCTAATTTGCAGAGTACAGCCGGGATTGGCGGAGGCAATCAGCACGGCTCCCGTATTCAACAGGTTGGTCACCTTTTGCTCCCCCAATTCATCCGCTATCTCTGGTTGGAGCATGTTATAAATCCCCGCACTGCCGCAGCAGAGAGCTGCGTCGATCGATTCCTTGAGCTGGACACCGGGAATTTGTTTCAATAACTGGCGGGGCTGGACGCTGATTTTTTGACCGTGCAACAGATGGCAGGCATCTTGGTAGGCGATCGACAACTTTTCTGGTTCTCCCGCCTCATTGACTGCCGTAAGAGGGGATAGTTTGGCGGTCAGACCAATTTCTGCTAAAAATTCCTGCACATCTTTAACCTTTTTGCTGAACTCTAAGGCTCGATCGGCATACTCTGGATCGTCAGCCAAAATATGGTGGTATTCCTTCAAGGTATGACCACAACCAGCCGCGTTGATAATAATTGCATCCACTCCACTCTCAGCAAAACTATCAATCATCTGCCGCGCTAAATCTTGAGCTTGATCTCGCTGTCCCTGATGTTCTGGCAGGGCAGCACAACAACCTTGGCTTCTAGGAATCACAACTTCACAGCCATTGGCAGTTAAAACTCTGACGGTAGCTTCATTCACTGGGTTAAAAAATAACCGCTGCACACAACCCAAAATCATCCCGACTCGGTAGCGTTTCTCTCCCACCGCTGGAAAAACACCGGGTAATTTTTCTTGGAAAGCATCAAAGGTCAAGCTGGGCAAATTGCCTTCCATCCCAGCTAATCGAGGCGAGACTTTTTTGAGTAGTCCCGTAGACTTGAGCAGATTTTGCAAGCCTAATTTTTGGTAGATAAACAAGGGGACAAGGAGAAAGCGGAGGCGATTGGGGTAGGGGAATAAATTAAAAATAAAACTGCGATATAACTTATCCAAGGGTTTGCGAGGATGGTTTCGCTCCACCTGCGATCGCGTGGCAGCGATCAATTGGTCATACTTCACTCCAGAAGGGCAGGTAGTGACACAAGCCAGACAACCCAGACAGGTATCAAAATGTTCGGCGATCGCTGGAGACAGGGGAATTTCGCCTTCATTAATAGCATCCATCAAATAAATTCTGCCCCGTGGCGAATCGGTTTCTTTGCCAATCACTCGATAGCTAGGGCAGGTAGATAAACAAAACCCACAATGAACACAGGTATCAATCAGCTTCGGATCGGGGGGATGACTGGCATCAAAGCTAGGAGAATAATCATTACTTTGAAGATCAGTTTGGAGCTTTAGGGGTCTAGGTTCAGTTTGCATGGTTTATAAATCTCCGACAAAGCGTTGAGGACTGAGGATAGCTTGGGGATCGAATTGTTGTTTGAGTTTTTGCATAATTTCTAGAGCATTGCCGCTATAACCCCACACGTCTAATTTTTGCTTATATTCCGTCGGTGCTGCCAGCAAACTCAGATAACCTTGGTCATTTTGGCATTGCTGTCGGAGCTTGGTAATAACTTCCGGGGAAGTTGCCAGCGGATCCAGATGGAGCCAACCGACACCACTACCAGCATGAATTAAGCCAAGACTAGAGTTGTCTAAGTTATGCAAAGACTGTAATAGTTGCCCAGCAGCGGTAGGGATGATTCCTATTTTGCAGGTAATGGTCGGTGTTTGGTTGTTGGGGAAGATTTGATTTGTTAAGCCTTGCCATAGAGCAGCCTCGTCTTGGTCTTGGTAGGTCTGGGTTTGCAGGTTGCAGGTCGTGGCTAGGTGGTGGAGGCGATCGCTCTGTTGCTGGACACTTTCCAGAATACTCTGGAACCGGACTAGCAAACCCAAATTAGCCTCTGCGCCCAACTCCTGCGCCAAACGAGGAGAGAGCAGATCAAAACTTGTCGGAGTCAGGGCAGAACTCAAAAGAGTCTGGGCTGCTTGGGTAATACCCGCTAAATTGCCGGTACAGAGGAGGGTTTGGGATGATTCTGGCAGGGGATAAACCCGGAATGTCACCTGAGTCAGGATGCCTAACGTGCCGTAGGAACCAGTGAAGAGCTTCATCAGGTCATAACCCGCCACATTTTTCACCACTCTGCCCCCGGCTTTTGCCAGTTCTCCATCCACCCGGAGAAAAGAGATACCTAAAAGCAAATCTCGGACTCCGCCATACCTTTGCCGCCAACTTCCCGTCAGGGCTGTAGCGATCGCCCCACCAATAGTTGTTCCTGAGGGCAAATTCGGACCAAGGGGCAGAAATTGATCTTCGGCTGCCAAAATGGTTTGCAATTCTGCTAAACCCATCCCTGCTTCCACGGTAACCGTCATATCCCCTGCCGCATGGTCAATGAGCCGATTCAGGTTTGTTGTCCCTAAAACCAGATCAATATTCCCCAGCAATCCACCCCAATGTAGCTTGCTCCCCTGACCACAGGGCAAAATTTTCTGTCCCTGCTGGTGAGCTTGTTTGATAATTTGTGCCATTTCCTGCCAAGTTCCTGGCGTAAGTAGAGGAACTGGAGAGTTTGCCTTGACTCCAGACAAGCCCCAATCTCTTATGGGTTGCCAGTCTTGGTTGTTGGTGGGGGTCGTCAATTTTGGTGGGGAGGGATCGATCGTGGGCATGGGGAATCTACTCTTCTTAAAGTCCCCCTTTTTAAGGGGGATTTAGGGGGATCGAGGACTAAGCATCAAACAGTAAGCTGGGAATACCTTTAGCTTTAAGTTGACACTGATAAAGATATTACACCCCTATCAAGTCCGTGGTTTTTGTATAAGTCCTGATTTAGGATCCATTATCAAGGGTTAGGGGGCAAGATTCCTCTCTTGAGCCATAGCGATCGTCAATGATTAACATGGCGATTAACGTATTCCTTGATTTAGGATTAGGGGTTGGTCGGTATTTCTCGAATTAGAGCTTGAGCTTTATTAATCCCTTCAGTTTGCCTTGTCTGGCGGAAAATATTTAGGGCAGTCTGGGCAGAGGCGATCGCCTCTTGATTTCTGCCTCGTCCCCGCAGAGCCAGAGCCAAACTGTAGTGGGCATTACCATCTTGGGGAGACAGCTCCGTCCACTGGCGGTAGGCAATAATTGCATCTAGGTATTCTCGATTTTGCAAAGAAATATCGCCAATCCCTTTTTGCGCCTCAAGGTTGTTGGGTTGAACATCGGCGACTCCTTGATAAGCCTGAAGTGCCCGAGGAAAATCCCTCTGTTCTTGCCAAATTCTGGCTACCTGTAATTGAACTCCGGCATTTCTAGGATCAAGCTGAATCGATCGCTCCAAGGTCAACAAACCCTGATCATAATTCCCCGTTGCCAACAGAGCCGCCCCCAGATTCACTTGGAGATTGGCATTATTGGGGGCAAGGCGAGATGCCTGCTGAAGAATTGGCAGGGCTTCTTGAGCGCGACCTTGACGCAGCAGGGCTGCTCCTACCAGTTTGGGGGCATCAGGATTATTGGGGTCAAGGGTGAGAACAGTCTTGTAAGCTTCCAGAGCCCCGTTGTAGTCTCCTAGCCGCAGTAAGACTATTCCTAAACCTAGGTGGCTATTGAGATGATTGCGATTAATTTGAATGGCTCGGCTGTAGGCATTGGCGGCACCGCGATAGTCTTCAGCACTGGCAAGGCTGAACCCTAGGGCGTAGGCAAATTCCCCATTATTCGGGTCGAGACTAACCGCCTGTTGATAAGCTCTGGCAGCCTCTAGATAGTTATTTTGTTGAGCGTAGAGAAATCCTAGTCCCGCAAAAATTCGGGGATTTTGGCTGTCTAAACTAGCGGCTTGGGTGTAGGTAGCGATCGCTCCCGGAAAATCTCGGGTATCGACTAATTCCCGCCCCCGGCGCAGGAGATCATTAAGCTGAGCATTTTGAGGATTGGGGCTATTTCTCTGACTGAGAATTGTAGGTGGGTTAATTTGTGCCTGTACTGGTGGGATAGTTAAACCCAGCAATAAACAGCCACTACAAAAAGCTAAAGTTAGTTTGTTCACGGATAATGATTAGTTAGTTAGTTAATCTGCGATCGCTCTGATGCCTGAAAGCTAAGACTCAAGAGCTAATTCAGAAATTGACTTGGTATCTGCATCCAGTGGACTGACTCCCTTGAGAATTTTTAGTTTAGAACTGAGGCAACTTCTAGTTTTAGCCGCCATTAGTAGGGGTACAAGGCTCAGCACCCCTGCTAAACCTGTAGCCTTTACGTAAGTCCTATAGTAAATAAACCCTCAAGTGTGTGAGGAGCAGTTTTATGTAGCATCGATATTGATATTTTCAAGGAGGTGACAGAAATCACCAGTAGTTTACAAGATAATCACAACGTGTGACTTTTTGTAAAGTCCCCCTCGTCTAGAACAGCAATTCTCATTTTTAAAAAACGCTCGATAAAGGAGTGTTTTCAAGTCTAGATTTGAGTCTTGTAGGCTGGGTTGACGCAAGAAAATCCAACAAGAGCAGAGACTTAAGTTGGGTTTTGCTTCACTCTACCCAACCTACCAATGGAAAATGAGCATCTTATAAGTGGGGGGTGCGAAGCCCTCTACTTATTCCCCAAAAAAGGAAAGTGTGTTTCCTTAGAAGAATTGCTGCATCTAAAGATTTCATTAGGGGGCTTTCATTAGGGAAGTGAGTTTAAAAGTCGCTGGCACCGTACTCGCAATTGTTACATGGCGATCCTAATTGAGTTGAGAACTTTAGAGGGAGCCATTCTCAACCTATTTAGGGTTGCTATACTAGGACAAGATATTGCGAAATTTTAGGTCAATCCTCCTGTGAATAATCCTCCCACCCTTGCTCGAACTCCCTTCTTTGATTTAGCGATCGCCCAATCCGCCAAAATGACCTCCTTTGCTGGCTGGGAAATGCCCATTCAATTCACGGGTATCACTGCTGAACACAATGCCGTCCGCCAACAGTGTGGGATTTTTGATGTTTCCCACATGGGGAAATTTCTCTTGTCTGGTCAGCAATTAATTTCTCACCTCCAACCCCTGATACCTAGCGATTTGCACTGCCTGCGATCGGGCGATGCTCAATATAGTGTGCTCCTCAATCCCCAAGGAGGGATTATTGATGACATTATCTTTTACTACCAAGGGGAGACAGATCAGGGACAGCAGCAGGGAGTGATGATTGTGAATGCGGCAACTAAAACTAGGGATAAGGCTTGGTTATTAGGAAATTTGGAGTCTTCCCTCGTGACGCTTCAGGATGTCTCTAGTTCCCAAATTCTTTTGGCTGTGCAGGGGGCAAAGGTGCTGGCATACCTACAACCCCTGTTAGATGTGGATTTAAGCCAAATTAAACCTTTTGGGCATAGGACGATCAACCTAGGGGGAACTCCAGTTTTTCTGGCTCGTACAGGCTACACCGGGGAAGATGGGTTTGAGATTATGACCACCCCAGCGATCGGAATTCAACTATGGCAGGATTTAGTAGCATCGGGAGTTACCCCCTGTGGCTTGGGCTGTCGGGATACCCTGCGCTTAGAGGCGGCGATGTCTCTGTATGGTCAAGATATTGATGAAAAAACTACCCCTTTAGAGGCGGGTTTAGGATGGCTGGTGCATTGGGATAAGGGGGATTTCTTGGGGCGATCGACCCTCGAACAGCAACGAGATAGCGGCAAACCCAAAATATTAGTCGGTCTGGAGATGATGAGCAGAAATATTGCCCGGCATGGTTACCCGGTGCTTGCCGAGGGGCAGGTGGTGGGAGTTGTCACCAGCGGCACCCTATCCCCCACCTTGGGCAAACCTGTTGCCCTAGCCTACGTGCCGCCAGCATTAGGAAAAATTGGTCAAGAGTTAGCTGTGGAGATTCGGGGAAAAACCTATCCAGCAACAGTGGTGAAGAAGCCATTTTATCGATCGCCCCACTCACACAGGAAATAAAACTCAATCGGAACTTACGCATTTCTGGGTAACAGCTAGAATAGGACTTACACATTTAAGATCAAGAATTATCTATAGCGATCTTAATTAATTTACAGTGGTTTGAGAGTGGGTGGCTACAGCTACCCACTCTCAAACCCAACATTGATAGGACTTTCAATATTTGTAGCGTGTCTCATTTGAACGCAAAGTGCTGTATGAGAACTGTAAATAGTTTAGAATGGTGCACCGATCGGGTGCGCCATTCTAAACTCAAATTGGTTTTGCTATGGGAGTTTGGACGTTTTTGCGGGCTCCGACTACGCTCAGCCTGCGAAAACGTTCAAACTCGTAAGTCCTTTAGAATGTTTAGAATATTAATAGATAGAAAAATTAGCCTAACCTGATTAGGCAAAAATCATGAAAAAATTACTCCTTTTGGGTTCCCTGTGTCTGCTCTGTCCCGGTAGTCTAGTTTTCCCTTCCCTTGGGATGGCTCAGACTTCTCCCTTGCCACAGACTACTGAGCGGACTAACCAAATTGCAATCCCACCTACTGGTCAAGCAACGAATAATCAACCGATTACTCCGGTTACGAAGGTAGTCCTCCTTGCGGCAGGGACAGGAGACAAAAAACAACTCCGCTTCACTCCTGTTGTGAATAGTCGCCAAACTAGTACCCTAACCCTAAAAGTAGATGACAGAGGTTTGGGTGCGGCAATCCCGGCAACCAGATTGACTATGGAAATAGTAGTCACCCAGATTGACCCTAATGGAGATATTTCCTTTGATTTTACCTATAAAAATATAGATATTGTGGCAGAACCCGGTATTCCCCCAGTGGTAATTGATCCAATTCGCCGTTCCTTGGCTTCTTTAGTGGGTTTGAGTGGCTCTGTGGTGGTAGATAGCCGAGGACAAACTAAGAGTACTAATCTTCGATTGCCTCAGGAACTTGATAGCGCCACCCAACAGATCTTTGAGCAACTCTCTAGCTCCCTAGGACAACTCTATGCCCCTCTACCAGAAGAAGCTGTGGGCTTGGGGGCAAGGTGGCGCACCTCTCAGGAGCTAAATATTAATGGGATACAACTAACCCAAAGCGCTATTTATGAGTTGGTTAGCAATCAGAACAATATATTGCAGCTCAAGCTGCTGGTGGAGCAGGAAGCACAGTCCCAAGAAGTGAAACTACCTCCTAGTCCAGATATTCCTGCTGGGTTTAGGGTTCAGTTACGATCGTTCAGTAATCAGGGTGAAGGAGAAATGACCCTCCAGTTAGGTCAGATGCTGCCCCAGCGATCAATCCTTTCTTCTCGCTCTAGCGTTGTGCTAAATTTAAAACCACCCGAAACTGAGCAGGGTGTACCTGTAAATCAGGAGTTGAATGTACAAATTATCCTAGATTCCCAACCTTAACTATGGCATTTACTCCCAATCACCTCCTCCAATGGAAACAGCAACAACGCCCAATTGTCGTCTTGACAGCTTGGGATTGGGCGATCGCCGAAATTATTGATCAAGCCGGAGTAGACGTGGTGTTGGTGGGAGATTCTTTGGCGATGGTGGCACTGGGTTATCCGAATACTCTGCCCCTGACCCTAGAGGAAACTCTCCACCATACCAAAGCCGTAGTTCGGGGGGTGAAAAAAGCTCTGGTGGTTGCGGATCTTCCTTTTTTGAGCTACCAAGAAAGCATTCCCCAAGCCATTCACTCCGCCGGATTGCTCCTCAAGGAAGGCGGAGCAGCAGCGGTGAAACTGGAAGGTGGACATCCGGCGATGATCGAAACCGTGGCTAAATTAACGGCGATCGGCATCCCGGTCATGGGACATCTGGGCTTAACTCCCCAATCAGTTCACCAACTAGGCTATCGACAACAGGGTAAAACACTTGAAGCTCAGGAAAAGATTTTGCAACAGGCGATCGCCCTCCAAGAGGCGGGGGCATTTTCCCTAGTTCTGGAGCATATTCCTAGCGAGTTGGCTTTACAAATTAGCCAGAAACTGCTGATCCCTACCATTGGCATCGGGGCGGGAAAGCATTGTGATGGACAGGTTCTAGTTACCGCCGACCTCTTGGGAATGACGGAGCGAATGCCCCCTTTTGCCAAAGCCTATGCCAACCTGAGACAGGTGATGACTCAAGCTTTCCAAGACTACTCCCAAGAAATCCGGCTGGGGAAATTTCCTGAATAATATCATTTGCCTAATCACCCAAGAATATTAATTCTACTGAGAAATTCTACTTAAATTCATGGCTAATACAATTCAAGATATCGTAGTTCAGAAGATCGATGGTTCTGACCAACCCTTGGCTAATTATGCTGGGAAAGTTTTATTGATCGTTAACGTCGCTTCCTACTGTGGCTATACTCCCCAGTACCCCGGCTTAGAAAAATTACAACAGGATTATAAAGATCAAGGATTACTAGTTTTGGGCTTCCCCTGCAATGACTTTGGGGCGCAGGAACCGGGCACTGAGCAGGAAATCAAGACCTTCTGCACCACTAGCTATGGAGTCACCTTTGAGCTATTTGCCAAGGTTCATGCCAAAGGAGCAGACCAACATCCTCTCTATGCCAAATTAACAGCAGCACCCCAAGGGGCTGTGAGTTGGAACTTTGAGAAATTTTTAATTAGTAAAACTGGGGAAGTCGTCCGCCAATTTCGCAGCAGTGTCAAGCCCGATAACCCAGAGTTGATAGCAGCGATCGCCCAAGAATTAGCTAAACAATAAAGTCTGAGTTTGTGCCCTCTCCGGGGGTGCGAAATTAAACCTTCTAGCCACTTTATAAATGACCTCTTATGATCAGCTTATGATCAGTTTTAGCGGAGCCTCTGCCTACCTTGCAAGTAACCCCTATGCCCTACCTACTGCCCTAGGGCAACATTTTGTTCTAGTGATTTTGCCCTTAAGTATCAGCTTGGTGATAGCTTTGCCCTTGGGCTGGTGGACAGCCCAATCGCCCCTAATTGAGGGAATATTTATTAATAGCTTTAATGGTTTGCGGGTAATTCCCAGTATCGCCATTCTGTTTCTGGCAATTCCCTACCTAGGGTTAAGTTTTACCGCCGCTGCGATCGCCCTAATTATCTTGGCGATTCCCCCCATTTTAATTAATACAAATGTGGCGTTTCGATCAATCGATCCCCATCTCCAAGAAGCGGCGATCGGCATGGGCATGACCCCCCAACAGGTGCTTCGAGAAATAGAAATTCCCCTCGCCCTCCCCGTGATCATTGCCGGGATCAAAACCGCCACCGTAGAAGTTATTGCCAGTGCCACCCTTGCAGCTTTCATTGGCGCAGGAGGCTTAGGACGATTCATTGTCTTAGGTTTTTCTCTCTACGATAATTCCATCCTACTCCTCGGCGCTCTCCCCGTAGCCCTGTTAGCTCTAATTGCAGAGATTAGCTTAGGGATTCTCCAAAGAAAGCTAGAGCCACTCCACTAAAATTACGGCTGTCACCATGAGGAGAATTTTGTGAGACTCAAATTTAGTGAGCGATAGCGATAAATGAAAACTGCGAGAGCTTAGCAAATCATCGGAATTATCATCCCTTCTTGAGCTAGGGAACTATTTGCAAACTCAGTTTTTACCGCCACCGCCAAACTATCTAATAGATCGTCATCGTATTCTGGATCGTAATTAGAAAGCACCAGAGCCTTGACCCCTGATACCTTAGCTAAATTTACTCTCTCTAACCATAGAGACTCTAGAACTGTAAAGGAAGTCTCCTGCTTAGTTAGACGTGGAGCAGCCAAGATTAATAAATCGGCATCCTTAACTAATTCTCGGAAATCTTCATGACCAACATATTTATCAGATGCGGTGGCGTAAACCACGCTACAACCTTGCCAAGTGATGCGATAGCCAAGGGAGCGTTGATCATAGTTAAGATAATTAGTCTTAATGACAACATCATCTAGAAATAACTGATTATCTGGGGTGATTTGATAAAATTCTAGTTTTGCTCCCATAACTTGGATCGGCACAGGAAAATTAGGGGGCAACATTTGATTGGATAATCTCTGTTGCATGGATTCTCCCTCAGAAGTAGGGGCTCCATAAAGATGAAAATGATTGATGGGAATAAAGGCGGGAACAAAAAATGGAAACCCTTGGAGACGATCCCAATGACAGTTACTAAAAAATATGTGTGCTTCTACAGGCATTTGGCGCAGGAGATAATTTCCCAAAACCCTGAGACCACTGCCGCCGTCAAAAATTAGACGCTTAGTTCCTAAGCATATTTCTACACATGGCGTATTTCCACCATAGCGAACGGTGTCTTTGCCCGGTGTAGATATGCCATCACGGACTCCCCAAAATTGGATAATAAAATCAGTGGTGGCGGTGGTGTTACTTGCCATAACCTCTTAAGTACTAGGTATCTTTGAGCTTGAATATTGTAAACCTTAGATTATAGACCTTAGCCTGAGGACCCAAAGTTCGGGAAACCAATGGAATTTCTCTAAATGATACTACTGAAAATGAAAGTAAGCTGATCTGTTTTGATTGAGAATCTACTTTCACTAACGCATTGGCTAGTTGAGAAACTTTGAGTTAAGCCCATAAATGCCACCTTGGAGGTATTCAGTAGAAGTATGCAGTCTGCAACACCCATAGACTAGATTTACTAGAAAATACACTAAATTCAGGCAACTATAGCATTTTTATGATTATTTTGGTGGCATTTAGAGGTGACGGATTATATTTTCCTCGAATAATAGTGACTATAATCTCTGCAAAGTCTGTCAATACCCCAATAATGAGTATCATCATAATCCCTAGTATAGTTGCCAGTTTGTGAGCTGGGTCACAGCTTAGCTAGTAAAAAATCTTCTCTAAGTTATTTGCCAGCAGCTTTGATGCACTTTTCTACTAGGGGCATAACTTGATCAATATCTTGCCAACCAAGGATTTTAGTTTCTTTTTTCTCTAGATTTTTGTAGGTGCGGAAAAATTCGGCAATTTCATCTAGACGGTGCTGGGGAATATCTTTTAGTGACCTTACTTGACTATATCGTGGATCTTTGTCTGGAACACAGAGAATCTTTTCATCCCGATCGCCACCATCGATCATTTCCAGCATTCCGATGGGACGAGCCGCAATCACGCAGCCGGGGAAGGTTGGTTCATCCATGATTACCATGCCATCTAGAGGGTCTCCATCATCAGCAAGGGTGTTGGGTACAAAACCGTAGTCCCAAGGATATTGCACTGAGGCGAAGAGGACGCGATCGAGGGCAAAGGCATTCAAGTCTTTGTCAAATTCGTATTTATTTTTACTGCCGCCAGCAATTTCAATCAATACATTCAGCAGACCGGGTTTAGGCTGGGGGGGAATACGCGTTAAATCCATTAAAAACTCCTTTTTTATAGTGCCGAACTAATGCCGAACTAAATATTGGGGGCAAGATTTTTCCAATGGGTAAATCTTGGCTTTACTTAGAAGCTAAAAACATTAGCACTAACTTTTTTGTAGTCTACTACGAATGGGACTATTGGGTGATGCTGAAACAAGCAATGATATTCCCTACGCAGCGGGGAATATCATTGCTCTAAATATCATGAACTTTTTAGGGCTAACAACTCTAATAACTGTATCTAACAGCTATTGAATAGGACTTGCGCGCTGCCAACGAATTATCGAGATTTGTGGGCGTTGTGACGGGCTGAGCATAGTCGAAGCCCGCCACAACGTCTAAATGAGTAAGTCCTATTGCAGGAGGTAAGAAATGGGTGGTTCGTTGGGTTGGCGAACTAAGTAATTGTATATTGACTTTTTGGCAAAAGGTGGCAAGCCAGTGGCTGATTGCTCTTTTAGCTTAAAAATTTTGCCTCCCAAGACCAATGGCTCAGTTCTGCGGGTTAACTTGCCATGGCTAGTCTCTAGGAAAATCACATTGGAGCTGTTCACACTTCTTCTGGGCACTCCTTCCACTATGCCAGACCATTCTTCTTCTGTGCTAGCTGTTTGCAGGAGATGATCTGGGGCGAGAATTCTTGTTTGCCATTGCTTGGGTAAGCGATAAATGCGGGGTGGGTATTGCCACTGCTGAGGAAATTTATAGATAATTGGCAGGACTAGATAAAGAAAGTCAAGGGACTTAATTTGCCGAGAATCAGGAATGCCTGTTAGCTCCTTCCTCAGAAATAGTAAACTTCTACTATCCCTTAATCCTGTTGGCTCTACAAATATGACAGTTTCATTGGTGATGTCGGGGATGAGGGCGATCGCTTCAGTCCAAAATGCCCGCTGATGCTGCCAACTCATTTTATAATCCTGCTGCACTGTCAGCCCAAACCCTGAGAGGAGAGTAAAATAGCCAGCTAGGCAGATAACTACTAAACGCTGCCTTCCATACCTCTTTCCCCAGCGAATGATCATTGAGCCGACGCTGGCAAATAGGATCGATGCGCCAAAAACAGCAGCGGCATGAACCCTAGTTCCCCTGCCACTTATAGAGACCCCGATAGTGGTGAGGGTGAAAGGATAGGCTAAAACTAACATGGCTAGCCCGATCGCAACTGGTCTGATTAGGTCACGAAAATCATCAGGAATTTTACTGAGCCACCAATGTTTTTGAGCAAATTCCCTGGTTTCCTGTTCTCCATCCCCGCAGAATAGGCTTGACATCTCACTAAGATTATATCGGTGTAACAACCAAGCCAAACCCCCGAAATAAGGGAGTAGTAGTCCCCAATACTCCTTAGGTAAGGTGATCAATGCTGTGATGGGGCGAACTAAAAACATCCCCATTGCTGTGATTGGACCAGTGATGGGATTGGTGAACAACAATAAAGCGGCATAGGGATTAGGGTTGGTAATATAACCTTCGCCAGAAATGCGCCGCAGAATCACTATGACCACTACCATAATGCTCATAATGCAGGTATGTTGCAATATTTTCTTGATCGAATCATTGTTCCATTTATGTTGTAGAAATGGAGCAATTAAGAAAACAGGAAATATCGGTTCATAGCACATTAAACAGAGAAAAATAGTCCCATAGGCTATATATTTTTTCTGAGCAATATAGCAATGCATCGCAATGAGCAGAATAGTTAAAGATGGTTGAACTCCTAAAGAATGGGTGAGAAAAGGTTGTGTAGTATCAGCAGGGAATAGACAAAAAGCCAAAGCTCCTAAAATGGCAAATCCTTGAATCTGAAACAAACATCTTAATAAGATATAAAAGAGCAAAGAGTTAATAGTCAGGATGATGGATCCAAAACAATAGGCAATAGATAATCCGCCTAGTTTATAGGCAATAGATGACAAGCAAGAAACTAGAATGGAGTGCAACGGTCTACCTTGACTACTAGCTAAGTTTGTGAAGTTATAGATAACATAACTGCCTAATTCAGGAAAAGTCATGTCTATAGCTGGGGCAATTCTATACCAATCATCTTCATAAAGCCCAAATTCTCTGTAGTCCCAGAAATGGGCTATCCAATTTGTAATAGCCAAAATAATTAATATTTGCAATATCTTTTTGTCTTTAAAAATGGAAGAAAAGGTATAATTTATATTGGTCAACATTTCAATTATCACTCTAAACTTGTTACTTTTTATTGCCAATACGAAATCAAAGAAAGGGTGAAACCTTTTCTTTGATTTACAATCTTTGCAGCGAGAGACTCAATGCTTTATGTATACAGTTCTTTGCGCTTTAAGAGAGCCAAAGTTTTTATTGAGAGCCTTGCTCCGCGCGGCTCTCAATAAAAACTTTGTGCCCCATACACTTGAAAAGTGATATATTAAGTATTTGGTGAAATGGGATAAGAAGGTATTTACAAAGAATGATTCCTTACCCCTCATGGAGGCGAAAAATCATGTCTTTTAGAAACTTTATAGTTACTTTTTAGCTACCTTCTAAATGAACTCTAAATCAAATTTCTGATGGTGAATAATTTCACTCGCCGGAGGTGAATAACCGGCGAGTGAAATTATTCGCAATCGCCATAGCATATCGTTCGAGGTGTAGTATATTAATCTCCCTACCCTCTAAGTTTTCACATCAATAAACATAAGCAGGCTTGAAGCCCAAGACCATAGCCAGATTGCTATAGATTAGGTATAGTTACCATGATTGCTATAGCCTAGGGACTCCGTAAAAACCAGTATATCCTGAAGCTACTATTCTGGATGTAAATTTTAGTTATAAGGCAACAGCAAATAAGGTGGAGATTGTTACCTCACAATTGCCGGGTCTGGAGTTTTGAGGAGGTTGTTCAACAAAGAAACTGGTTGTTGTTGGTGCTGCCAAGCAAAGGCATGGCGGAAGGAGGCTTCTTGGCAAGCTTGGAGTTGGGGGAAATCAATAATGTCTTGGGTAAGGAGGTTTTCGTACTCAAATTGGAGGCGGACATTATGTAAGCCAGCATTATCAGTACAAATGGCAATGTCTACACCAGCATCGAAGCAACGATCGAACACCAGCTTTAGTTGGGCTATATCTTGCAAAGTTCCGGTTTTGAAGTATGTAGTGGGACAGACTTCTAGACATTGTTTCTGTTCGCGAATTTGGGGCAGAAGTTCGGGGTGCAGGAGGGGGATTTGAATGCCGTGACCAATACGCATCAGGTAGGGCAGTAGCTCTGGGTAGCAGCCAGCTTGGGTTTCATAAAGATGTCCGGTGGTCTTCAGGTTAAGCGATCGAGCATATTTATATAACCCGACAAATTCATCTAATCTTTCGCGGTAGTGGGCATCTCCCCCAGCTACATCAATGGCGCAGACGTACTCCGATTTTTGGGCGGCTAAATCGACGATCGCCTTGTTCACCTCGTAGGGCAGCCGGGAGTGCATACAAAGAATCTGGCTAGTGACGATCGGGTATTCCACCACTCGGCTGGCTTGCCCTACAATATCAACGATTTTCGCCATTTCTTCGATCCGTTGATTCTGGCTTAGATGTTCTGGAGTCCGCAGGTAGGGGGTATAGCGCAGTTCTAAATAGGCTAAATTTTCAAAAATGTATGCCCCCCGAATTAGGCGGTAAATAAAGTAGGGTAAGGCATGGGCAGTTTGGACTGATTCTACAAGGGTGTGTAGTTCTAGATATTCATCAAGAGTACTGCGCGATCGAGTGTAAAATTCTTCAAACTCTGGATAATGGGGGAATCGGGTTGCTAGATCCTGATTACTCCGGTGGAAATAGCGCCAGAGAACACGAGGAACCACAGAACCACCCAAATGACGATGCAATTCAGCGTATAAAGTCACAATTTCACCTACCTTCTATTTTTTGTTGGATAGTTGGATATTTAAGATATCTATATTGGATCCCTTTGAGACACGTCACAAATATTGAAAGCTCTATCAATGTTGGGTTTGAGAGTGGATGGCTGTAGCCACCCACTCTCAAACTACTGTATGTACAGCAGTTCACCTGAGAATAGAATACGTTATGATTTCCATGCCATGGCAATCACCAAGGAGTTTAGGATAATTTAAGCAGTGGAACCCTTGCTTCGCAAGGGTTCCACTGCAAATACTTTTCGGGAGAAAATTGTTTGCTAGCTTCGCTGAGTAACGATTCTTTCAAGCAGCCTATGGGATACCTGTTGGATATTATAGCTACATGTAAATTTATGTTACAACAATTACTTAGGAATATGGGTAATCTTCAAGAAATGACGATTTTTTCGGCAAATATATCCCACCCTATCCAAGAAATTTTTGATAAGGTGCGAGGTTTTAATTACACAAACTGCGGTATTAAGGCTGGAGAACTTTTACTTGACGTCGATCGCTCAAGGAAACTACCTCAGCAGTATTATTTTCTCTGGCAACTCGAATCAACAATCCAGCACAGACAAGACTCGAAATCATAGAGCTACCGCCATAGCTAAACAAAGGCAGGGGCAGCCCGGTGGTAGGGAGAGCGCCAGTGGTTACCCCAATATTCAACAGGGATTGACCAACCAGAAAAATAATCGCCCCGATCGCCACCAGCCGATGGACGGGAGTTTTTGCCTTTCTTGCCACCAGCAGCCCCAAGGTAGCGTAGATAGCTAACAGCACTAATAATAAAACACTGCCTAAAAACCCAAATTCCTCAGCATAGACCGCAAAAATAAAATCTGTAAACTGAATCGGCAGATAAAATAATTTTTGTTGAGATAGACCAAAGCCGACTCCAGAAAAACCGCCAGAACCGATCGCGAGGAGACTTTGAATTAGTTGATAGCCATTTTCCGTAGGATCTTCCCAAGGATTGAGAAATGACATAATCCGTCGTTGTTGATAAGTTCTCAGGCTAATACTGACTACTGCTAATAAAATGCCTACGGCGGCGGTTTGCCCCAAGTAGTAGAAGGGAAATCCTCCGGCTAGGGCAATTAACCACAGAGCCATACCGCAAAGTGCAGCAGTACTGAGGTTAGGTTGCAGGAGAATCACCAGCAGCATACTAGAAAAAATCCCCATCCACAGCAGGAAGCGATCGAGTCTCATTTGTTGCCACTGACCAAAAATTCTGGCACTCTGCAACACCAAGAAAGGTTTAATCAATTCTGAGGGCTGGATAGGAATATCAAAGGAGCCGATCGCCAGCCACCGAGAAGCTCCGTTCACAGATTTCCCTAGTCCGGGAATCAAGGTGACACACATTAATCCCAGCAGAATCAGCATGACTAGGGGAGAAATCCGCAGGTTTTGGTAGAGGGGCGATCGGACCACAAAATTCATTAAGCCTAAACCCACGACTACCCAGATCAACTGCCGTTTTACATAAAACCAACCGTCACTTTTCTGGATATCAGCAATGGGGTAGGATGCAGAAAATAGTACCACCAACCCGACAAATAACCAGAGGAAGGTTAACCACCATAGCAGTCTGGCCTCCTTTGCCCAAGTTTGTGGCTCAGCATCAAAGATTGGTATCAAGTCAGCAATTTTCATGATCCTTTTAATCAGTTATCAGTAGGACTTACGCGCTGCCAACAAATTATCGAGAGTTGTAGACGTTGTTGCGGGCGCTCCGCGCCCGCAA